>NZ_KB661120.1:4845192-5324944 GCF_000347995.1 Serratia sp. S4 | reverse complement strand
CGAGCCAAGACCGGATTTTACTCCGAATTGGCAGACAACCAGGTAGGCTAGCGCAATGTGAATTGACTCAGGACTGTACAATTATTACAATCCCGCCTCTTTATATATTGCGATTGAGGCGTCGGTCGTCTTCACGCCGAATAGCCAAACGCGTTTACTGATCAGTAATTATTTTAAGTTTAGGTAGAAATCGCCATGAAACGCACTTTCCAACCGTCCGTATTGAAGCGTAACCGTAGCCACGGTTTCCGTGCTCGTATGGCCACCAAAAATGGTCGTCAAGTTCTGGCCCGCCGTCGTGCGAAAGGCCGTTCTCGTCTGACTGTTTCTAAGTAATAAAAGCTAACCCGCTGAGTGGTTAAGCTCGCTTTTCCCAGGGAGTTACGTTTGTTAACTCCCACTCACTTCACTTTCGTCTTCCAGCAGCCACAACGGGCTGGCACGCCGCAAATCACCATCCTCGGCCGCCTGAACCAGCTGGGGCATCCCCGCATCGGTCTTACCGTCGCCAAAAAACACGTCAAACGCGCGCATGAACGCAACCGGATCAAACGCCTAACCCGCGAAAGCTTCCGTTTACGTCAGCACGAGTTACCGGCGATGGATTTTGTCGTGGTGGCCAAAAAAGGGATAGCGGATTTGGATAACCGTGCACTGACGGAAGCTTTGGAAAAATTATGGCGTCGCCACTGTCGCCAGGCTCCCGCATCCTGATCGGGCTGGTGCGGGCTTACCAGCTCGTCATCAGTCCGCTGCTTGGGCCTCGTTGTCGCTTCCAGCCGACATGCTCTCATTACGCAATTGAGGCATTAAGCAGGTTTGGCATGATAAAAGGCAGTTGGTTAGCATTGAAACGCGTATTAAAATGCCACCCCTTGAACCCAGGTGGCGATGATCCCGTGCCGCCGAAACCCGACGATAACAGAGAACACTAACGATGGATTCGCAACGCAATCTTCTCCTCATCGCTCTGCTGTTCGTGTCTTTCATGATCTGGCAAGCCTGGCAAACGGACAATGCTCCGCAACCAGTCGCGCAGACCACGCAACAGACTTCGAACCCAGCTACCGGTGATGCCGCAAGCTCAGCAGTTCCAGCCAGTGGCCAAGGTAAACTGATTACCGTAAACACTGACGTGCTGTCGCTGACCATCAACACCCGTGGTGGTGATATCGAGCAGGCTAAACTGTTGGCCTACCCTGACACTCTGGGTTCATCGACGCCATTCCAGCTGCTGGAAACCACACCGGCATTTGTTTATCAGGCGCAAAGCGGCCTGACCGGCAGAAACGGCCCGGATAACCCGGCAAATGGCGAACGTCCTCTGTTCCAGGCGGCGCAGGACAGCTACACCCTGCCGGAAGGCCAGGAAGAGTTGCGCATCCCGCTGACCTTTACCGGTAAAGATGGCGCTATCTACACCAAGACTTTCGTGCTCAAACGCAATCATTACGCGGTTGCCGTTGACTACAACGTCGACAACAAGAGCACCACTCCGCTGGAACTGACCCTGTTCGGCCAACTGAAGCAGACCACCGAGCTGCCTAAGCACCGTGACACCGGCAGCAACAACTTTGCCCTGCACACCTTCCGTGGCGCGGCGTACTCTTCCAGCGATGACAAATATCAGAAGTATGCGTTCGATAAGGACGAGAACCTGAGTGTGACTACCCAGGGCGGTTGGGTTGCAATGCTGCAACAATACTTCGCCACCGCGTGGGTACCGGCCACTCAGGGTAGCAATACCTTCTATACCGCCAAGCCTGGCGACAACCTGTCTACCATCGGCTTCAAATCTACTCCGGTAGTGGTGCAGCCTGGTGCGCAGCAGCAACTGAACGCCACCCTGTGGGTAGGCCCGGAACTGCAGGATCAGATGGCCCAACTGGCGCCGCACCTGGACCTGACCGTGGATTACGGTTGGTTGTGGTTCATCTCCCAACCGCTGTTCAAACTGCTGAAGTTCATCCACGGCTTTATCGGTAACTGGGGCTTCTCAATTATCATCATCACCTTCATCGTGCGCGGCATCATGTACCCGCTGACCAAAGCGCAGTACACCTCGATGGCGAAAATGCGCATGCTGCAGCCAAAACTGCAGGCGATGCGTGAGCGTATCGGTGATGACAAACAGCGCATGAGCCAGGAAATGATGGCGCTGTACAAGTCTGAGAAAGTGAATCCGTTGGGGGGTTGTCTGCCGCTGGTTATCCAGATGCCAATCTTCCTGGCGCTGTACTACATGTTGATGGGCTCGGTTGAGCTGCGCCACGCGCCGTTCGCTCTGTGGATCCACGACCTGTCGGCGCAAGACCCGTACTACATCTTGCCAATCCTGATGGGCGTGACGATGTTCTTCATTCAGAAGATGTCGCCGACCACCGTGACTGATCCGATGCAGCAGAAAATCATGACCTTCATGCCGGTGATCTTCACAGTGTTCTTCCTGTGGTTCCCGTCCGGTCTGGTGCTGTACTACATCGTCAGTAACCTGGTGACCATCCTCCAGCAGCAGTTGATTTACCGCGGCCTGGAAAAACGTGGCTTACACAGCCGCGACAAGAAAAAAACCTAAGCGTATTGTAGGGGTTCGGCGCGCTGAACCCTTGCAGTAACACCAAGAGGCGGTCATTAGACCGCCTTTTTGCATATTGAATTGTCAGAGAAGAGAACCACTATGAGCACCACCGATACCATCGTAGCCCAAGCCACCCCGCCGGGACGCGGCGGCGTCGGCATTCTGCGTATTTCCGGCCGTGGCGCCAAAGATGTCGCCCAGGCCCTGCTCGGCAAGCTACCCAAGCCGCGTTACGCCGATTACCTGCCATTCCGGGATGCCGCAGGTGCCACCCTGGATCAGGGCATCGCACTGTGGTTCCCAGGCCCTAATTCGTTTACCGGCGAAGACGTGCTGGAGCTGCAGGGCCACGGCGGGCCGGTGATCCTCGATTTGCTGCTCAAACGCGTGTTGGCGCTGCCAGGCATGCGTATCGCACGGCCCGGCGAGTTTTCCGAACGCGCATTCCTCAACGACAAGCTGGATCTGGCGCAGGCCGAGGCGATTGCCGACCTGATCGATGCCAGTTCCGAGCAGGCGGCACGCTCAGCCATGAACTCGCTGCAGGGGGCTTTTTCCACCCGCATCCACCAGCTTGTGGAAGCACTTACTCACCTGCGGATCTATGTGGAAGCGGCCATCGACTTCCCCGATGAGGAAATCGACTTCCTGTCTGACGGTAAAATCGAAGCGCAGCTCAACGGCGTTATGGCCGATCTGGACAGCGTACGCGCCGAAGCGCGCCAGGGCAGCCTGCTGCGTGAAGGGATGAAGGTGGTGATCGCCGGGCGGCCAAACGCCGGCAAATCCAGCTTGCTGAACGCATTGGCCGGCCGTGAGGCGGCGATTGTTACCGATATTGCCGGCACCACCCGCGACGTTTTACGCGAACATATTCATATCGACGGCATGCCATTGCACATCATCGACACCGCCGGTCTGCGTGAAGCCAGCGACGAAGTTGAGCGCATCGGTATCGAACGTGCATGGAACGAGATCGAACAGGCAGATCGCGTGCTGTTTATGGTCGATGGCACCACCACCGCGGCCACCGAGCCGGCGGAGATTTGGCCAGAGTTTATGGCACGTCTGCCGCACCGGTTGCCAATCACCGTGGTGCGCAATAAAGCCGACATCACCGGTGAAACGCTGGGCATGACAGAAGTAAATGGCCACTCACTTATTCGCCTGTCGGCGCGTACCGGCGAAGGCATAGATCTGCTACGCGACCACCTGAAGCAGAGCATGGGCTTCACCAGCAATATGGAAGGTGGCTTCCTGGCGCGCCGTCGCCATCTGCAGGCGCTTGAGCAAGCGGCCCAGCATCTGGTCGAGGGCAAAGAACAGTTAGTGAGCGCTTACGCGGGGGAGCTGCTGGCCGAAGAATTGCGTCTGGCACAGCAAGCGCTGAGTGAAATTACCGGTGAATTTACCTCCGATGACCTGCTGGGACGCATCTTCTCCAGCTTCTGCATCGGCAAGTAAACCCTCACCCCTCTAAGGAAAGAGCAAGCATGACATTAACGCTCAAGGTGTTACTGGAAAACCGCCGCGCCACCGGCGCGGACAAATCGCTGCGGGTGAAAGCCGGGCTCAGCCTGTTGATTCAGGATGAAACGGACTCGATTTTGTTCGATACCGGCCCCGATGGCAGTTTTCTGGATAACGCAGCGCTGATGGGCATTGACCTGTCAGTGCTAACCGCTACCGTACTGTCACACGGCCATTATGACCACTGCGGCGGTGTCCCCTGGTTACCCGATAACAGCCGCATCATTTGCCATCCGCAAATAGCCGATGAACGCTATTCGGCGGTAAAACTGCTTGGCCATAGCCGGAAAATCAAAAAACTATCGCTGGATATCGATTACTGCCGCCATCGTATGGAATACAGCCGTGAGCCACTGCATATCAGTGAACGCTTTATGTGGTCAGGGGAGATCGCGGTGGCCGAGCCGAAGGCCTATGGCGTGATCGGCGGAAAAACTGAGGCTGTGGATTACGTTATCGACGAAGGCGTACTGATTTATAAGTCCGATCGCGGGCTGGTGATTATTACCGGCTGCGGGCATCGCGGGATCATTAACATCGTGCGCCACTGCCAAAAGATCACCGGGGTCAATAAGATCCATGCGTTGATCGGCGGTTTCCACCTACGCTGCGCATCACCGCACCTGATATGGCAGGTCAGGCAATTTCTGAATCAGCAAAAACCCGATAAGCTCATGGGATGTCATTGTACCGGTGCATGGGGGCTGCTGTGGTTACCGGAGATGATATCACCGGCGACGGGGGACACTTTCGTTCTGGAATAAAACGCTAATAAGCACATTAGTTTTTACCGCCATAGCACTGAACAACAATCGCTATCTCCCCTGGCTTGCCAAAAATCACCTAAGCTTATCTCAGCGATTTTTGGCGGGAGATATAAGAAAAAATGAATGAACCACTGGATTTACTGGGTGTCGGCCTTGGCCCCTTCAACCTCAGTCTGGCCGCGCTGGCCTATGAAAGTGGCGTCCTCAATTACACCTTTCTCGATCGAAACGCCAGCTTCCGCTGGCACCCCGGCATGCTGCTGCCCTCCGCCTATATGCAGACCTATGTACTGCAGGACCTGGTTACGGCGGTAACACCCCGTAGCCAATTCTCCTTTATCAATTACCTGGTCGAGCAGAAAAAAATCTATCGATTTTTGATCACCGAACAGCAAATTATCAGCCGTGAAGAGTTCTCTGACTACCTGAGTTGGGCCTGCGATAGATTAGATGGACTACAGTTTTCACAGTCGGTTGAAAGTCTTGATTTTGACGATGACAAGCAGCTGTTCGAAGTCCGCACCATCAACCAGACTTTGTGGGCAAAGAATATCTGCCTGGGTACCGGCCACGACCCCTGGCTGCCGGAGGAGTTTTACCCTGCGCTGGGCGAAAACTGCCTGCATGCCGCCGAAATTGCCATTCGCAACCCGGATCTGACCGGTAAGCGGGTAACCGTTGTCGGGGGAGGCCAAAGTGGTGCAGATATTTTCCTGAACGCGCTACGCGGCCATTGGGGAGAAGCCGCACAGCTGGACTGGATTTCCCGCCGGCCTAACTTCCAACCGCTGGACGAGTCCGCCTTCACCAATGAATATTTCACCCCGGAATACGTTGATTATTTTTATACGCTGCCGCAGGAAATCCGCGAACGCGAAATCAAGGCTCAGAAGTTACCTGCAGACGGCATCAGTAATCATACGCTGCGTACGCTGTACCGCGAGTTGTACCTGCGTTTCGACGTAATGCACCAGCCGCGAAATGTCCGTCTTTTACCACATCGTACGCTGCTGGCGATCGAACCGACGGACAAAGGCTATCAATTACGTACCCGTCACGGTTTGGAAAACCGCCAGGAAGGGTTTCACGCCGACGTCGTCATTTTAGCGACAGGTTACCGCCCTTCGCTGCCGTCATGCCTAAAACCGCTGCTGTCACGCATTCCTTTCGACAACAAACAACGCTTGCCGCTACAGCCGGATTTTAACCTTGAGTGGCAGGGGCCTGAACAGAATCGTATTTATGCGGTGAATGCCGGCATACATAGCCACGGCAGCGCAGAAGGAGGACTCAGCCTGATGGCCTGGCGCTCGGCCCGCATCCTCAATCATCTGCTCGGCAAACCCCATTTTGATCTGACGCCGAACGCATCGATGATCCAATGGTGGAGTGATGCTCCTCCGGACAATGATATTGCTTATCCAGATAAATAGGATAAAACGCATACTGTTTTTTAATGATAAATCCTCGACTTATGCTTAATCTAACTCCCCAGCGTTTTCAGCGCCCCCTCTGTCACGGAGTGAATAATGGCATGTCATTTTGCCCGATGGATCCCCACATCCAGCGCACTGGATACCCGGAGATTATCCGCCGAGGTCGTTGCTGCAACCGCTGCTTTTTCCGTTAAACGCCGCCAGCGCTTCCTGCAGGGGCGCATCCTGCTCGCAGAAATGATGTTTTATCTTTATGGCTTGTCGACATTGCCGGCTCTCGCCACCACCCCCACCGGACGCCCCTGTTTCGTCGATAATCACCTGCCCGATTTCAGCCTGGCCTATGCCAGCGATACGGTGGGGGTTTTGCTCAGCCAGGAAGGCAAGGTAGGCCTGGATATCGAAGTCATGCGTGCCCGTGCCGGGCAACATAGAGAGCTGCAACACCAATACCAAACGCCGGCAGAAAACGCCTGGATCAGCGCACAGTACGACCGGCTGGAGGCGGAAACCCAACTGTGGAGTATTCGCCAGAGCGTGCTGAAGCTTTCTGGCCTGGGTAACAGTGGACAATCGACGCTGCTGCTGCACCCTTTTTCCGGCCATTTGCGCTCCAGTATCACCCCCCAGGTTCATGTGATGAGCGATGCCGACGAATACCTGAGTTGGGCTTGCGCACGTGAACCCAACCTGGAGCGCTTAATCTGCTGGCAATACGAAGCGGGTAAAGGCCTGCACAAGCACGGCGAAATCTCCCCGCGAGCCCCTGCGCTCTCTACCCGCTTTGTGAAATTAACCAGTCTGGCGCTCCACCGCTGACATCGACGATTTATGGCTAATCTGTAAGATAAAACTTTCTTTAACGGATAAATTTCTGCATAAAACTGCAAAGTCAGCCAATTATTCAGCAATCATCTATTCTCCCCGCCCTTCTTGCCCTACTATCTTTGGGTGTTCCAAGCTGAATCTGTTCATTCGAAAGGGAGAATCACCATGTCAGACCAAGCATTAAAAATCGTCACTCTGCTCGGCAGCCTGCGTAAAGGCTCTTACAACGCGATGGTAGCCCGCGCCCTGCCAGGCCTCGCGCCACAGGGTGTCACCATCGAAGCACTTCCCTCTATCCGTGATATCCCGCTGTACGATGCCGATGTACAACAAGAAGAGGGCTTCCCCGCCACGGTGGAAGCCATTGCCGAGCAAATCCGCCAGGCCGACGGTGTGATCATCGTGACCCCGGAATATAACTATTCGGTACCCGGTGGGTTAAAAAATGCCATCGACTGGCTGTCCCGCCTGCCGAATCAGCCGTTAGCCGGTAAACCGGTGGCGATCCAGACCAGTTCCATGGGGCCGATTGGCGGCGCGCGCTGCCAGTACCATCTGCGCCAGATCCTGGTGTTCCTCGATGCGATGGTGATGAATAAGCCGGAGTTTATGGGCGGCGTGATCCAGAACAAAGTGGATGCGCAGGCCGAGGAACTCATTGACCAGGGAACGCTGGATTTCCTGACCGGCCAACTGTCTGCCTTCAGCGATTATATTCGCCGTCTGAAATAAATGTCTTTTTTGACGCCTTCATAAAAAATTCGATTGAAGGCGTCATTTCAATCAGAGAGTTACTACCAACCCATTAAAAATAAAGTCATAAAATTATGTATTTTTTTATTTTAGCCATCTTGCTGGCTTTCACCACCAGACCACTATTAGCCACAGAAATGCGTTATCCCGCCGGAGAAGAGCCGATAGAGCTACCGGTACATAGCCCACTCAGCACCCAACTGCCACGCACCACCCAGAGCCAGGAAGATAAAAAGATCGCAGCCATGTCGTTGTATCTGACGCTGATGCGTGAAGACGGCCGTAACATATGGGCACCTTATCAACTGGCGGCTTCCTCAGCGGAAAAGGGCCAGACCGAACTGGCAGAGCGCTATCTGCAACTGAGTGCCGATCGCGGGTTATGGTATTACTATAATCTGCTGGAGGACGACGCCTTCAACAACATCCAGCACGGCAGTGCCTACCAGTCGATTCTGGCGGCAACCAAAGCCCGTTATCTGCAACATGCTCATTGGTTCGAAGGCAAAGCCAGCTATGCCATTCCTGACGGCCCACCGCCGCCCGGAGGCTGGCCAACGGTGGTGTACCTGCACGCCTATGGCAAAAGCGCCGGTATCACACCGGAAGAACGCTTGTTTTTTAGTGAGATCGGCGTCGCCTATATAGAGATCAACGGCACCCAGATGCTGTCGGAAAACAGTTTCCGCTGGTCAAATTACAGTGACGAAAGCACCCAGAGCGCGATCCAGCGGGTTCTGCAGCCATCCACCGAAGAATTAAAGCTCAATCCGCAGAAAATCTACCTTGCCGCCCGCGGACAGGGGGCGCTGCATGCCGCCAACCTGTTGGCCAAATACCCGCAACTTTATGCCGGTGCGCTGCTGATTGCCCCAAATGGCGGGATCAAACAGGCACAGCAATCACTGGCGACCCATAAGCGGCTGGTGGTGGCCTACTACGAACGGCAAAACTTCAGCGATCAGGCACTGGCAATGCACTTTGCCAATCTGTTCGGTGAGAATAATCAGGTGAAGGTTTTGCATTTTGCCCAGGGCGAGAGCCCCGATGGCGGCTGGCGGGCGCGTTTTAAACGGCCGTTGCAGTGGATGTTGCATCAGGCACCCGACGCAACGCCGGGCGCCTAAGATAACTACACGCATTGGCTTGCAGGCTACGGAGAAAGTTAGTTATTAGGGAGAGCGTGCCGAAGGGGTCGTAGCAGCTTCAGCTGCCGGAGCGCCCCTCGGTGCGCTAGGCCCGAGTATCTCAGGCTAAAAGCAAACCTCAGGCCGACATTTGTCGGCCCTGTTCTTTCGTATCAGTGACCGTCGACAAAAACAATCTTCAGCACAAACAGCAGCGCTACCACTACCACGCATGGGCTGATTTCACGCCAGCGGCCGGTACCCAACTTCATTACGCAGTAAGAAATAAAGCCGAGCGCGATACCTTCGGTAATTGAGAAACTGAACGGCATCATCACCGCGGTCACAAACGCCGGAACCGCTTCGGTCAGGTCATCCCACTTCACCCGCGCCAGGCTGGATGTCATCAGCACGCCCACGTAGATCAACGCGCCGGCAGCCGCATAAGCCGGAACCATGCCTGCCAATGGCGACAGGAAAATCACCAACAGGAACAGAATACCGGTAACCACCGCGGTCAGACCGGTACGGCCGCCGACGGAAACCCCGGCGGAACTTTCAATGTAGGCGGTAACGGAAGAGGTGCCGACAAACGAACCGGCCACCGAACTGATGCTGTCCACGTACAGCGCCTGCTTCATGCGCGGGAACTTGCCTTTGTCGTCGGTCAGACCCGCCTTGTCGGTCACGCCAATCAAAGTGCCGGAGGAGTCGAACAGATTCACCAACATAAAGGAGAAAATCACCCCTGCCAGGCCAATGTTCAGCGCCCCCGCCAAATCAACCTGACCCACCACCGAAGTAATGTTCGGAGGCATGGAGAACACGCCGCCGTATTTCACATCGCCCAGCGCCCAGCCGATCAGGGTGGTTACCACAATGGAAACCAGCACCGCCGCATGGAAATTACGTGAGGACAGCACGGCAATAATAAAGAAGCCCAGCGCACCCAGCAGCACGTTGTGCGAGGTCAGGCTACCTATGGTTACCAGCGTATCCGGGTTGGCCACCACGATACCGGCATTTTTCAGCCCCATCATGCCGATAAACAGGCCGATACCGCTGGTGATCCCCACCCGCAGGCTCATGGGAATATTGGCAATCATCCAGTAGCGGACGCGGAAAATGGTCAGCAGTAACAAACCGACCGCGCCCCAGAAGATGGCACCCATGCCGACCTGCCATGAAATGCCCATTGCGCCCACGACCACAAAGGCGAAGAACGCATTGAGACCCATAGCCGGCGCCAGCGCCACCGGCAGATTAGCCAGCAGGCCCATAAAAATACTGCCGAAAGCGGCAATCAGGCAGGTGGTTACGAACACCGCCTGCGTATCCATGCCCGCCGCACCCAGAATTTGGGGGTTAACGAACACGATATACACCATGGTCAGGAAGGTAGTAATACCGGCAATCGTTTCCGTACGCGCCGTGGTGCCATGTTGCTTGAGCTTAAACACGCGCCCAAGCAAGCCTTGCTCAACGTCAAGGCCAGTGACTTGTTTGTTCATTTTCAGAAATTCCGAAGAAGGGAATGGACCGTCGCCGGCTATCCTATAACAAAAAGTCAGGGTTTTGACGCCGCTCACAGCTTTTTTTCGCCGTCTTTACGGCTAAAAGCTTCAACAGATTGTATTTCCTGAGATTGATCGGCAATCCGTGATTCTGGGGTCGCAATCCTGCCTGATGCGGTTAAAGTGGCATTATCACCGCATAACCGAAGGACACGGCCCCTGATGAACCAAATTGACTGTATTTTGTTTGATTGCGACGGCACGCTGGTGGACAGCGAAGTGCTGTGCAGCAAAGCCTATGTGCACATGTTTGCCCACTATGGCATTCACCTTTCGCTGGACGAGGTATTCAGGAAGTACAAAGGGGTAAAGCTGTACGAGATTATCGAACAGATTAATGCGGAGCACGGCGTCGCCTTGCCGAAGGAAGAACTGGAGCCTTTATACCGTCAGGAAGTGGCCCGTCTGTTTGACAGCGAACTGCAGCAGATTGCCGGTGCGCGCGAGCTGCTGGCGCAGGTGACAGTACCAATGTGTACCGTGTCTAACGGCCCGGTCAGCAAAATGCAGCACTCGCTCGGCCTGACCGACATGCTGCACTATTTTGATGACCGGTTGTTCAGCGGCTATGACATTCAGCGCTGGAAACCGGACCCGGCAATCGTGTTTCACGCCGCCGAAAAAATGCAGGTTCCCGTGGAGCGTTGCATCCTGGTGGACGACTCCGCTGCCGGTGCGCAGGCGGGGATCGCCGCCGGGATCCCGGTGTTTTACTTCTGCGCCGATCCGCACAACCAACCGATCGACCATCCGCTGGTCACCGCATTCGACGATTTGGCGCAATTACCAGCGCTGTGGCGTGAACGCGGCTGGCAGTTGACTAGCTAGCCGGCAACGGCGGCTTATTGCGCCACCAGCGCCATGAGCGTTTCAACGCCCGGGTCTGCGGGCTAAAGCGGCGGTTGACCGCATTGGCCAGCAGATCCAGCGCCAGACAAAACACAAAGTACACCAGGGCGATAAACAGGAAGACTTCCATCGGGTACACCATGCTGCGGTTGTTGACCTGGGTCGCCAGGAAGGTGAGCTCACCGACGCCGACGATATAGGCCAGCGAAGTGTCCTTGATCAACGAAATCCACTGGTTGATAAACGAAGGCACCATCATCCGCAACGCCTGTGGCAACACGATCATCCGTAGCGTTTGCCAGCGAGTCAATCCTAGCGATAAACCCGCCTGCCACTGCCCCGGACCGATGGCGGCGATCCCCGCCTTCACCGCGTGAGCCAGATAGGCCGAGGCGATCAGCGCCAGGGCGCAAACCACGGTGGTGATTTCCGGAATATCCACACCAAAAACGATCGGTAACAGGAAATAGGTCCAGAAAATCAGCATGATCACCGGGATGGCGCGGAAAAATCCCAGCAGCATGGCCAGTAACCCGGCCGCTACGCCACGTGACATCGCCAGTGCCACCCCCAACAGCGTGCCGATAATGGCCGAAGCCACACCGGCCATCAGGCTGATCGCCAACGTCAGCGCTGCGCCGCCCAGCGGGCCGTCCGGCCAGGTGCCCCACAGCAGATAACCCAGATTGTCGTAAATGACGCTGAAATCCATCTTAATGCCCTCTCAGCGGTTTACGCTGCTGTCGCCACATACCCCAGCCTTCCAACAGCGCAATGATGGCGATGTACAGCACCGTCGCCACGCCAAACGCCTGGAAGGTGCGCAGCGTCTCGGTTTCCACCTGACGCGAAGCATAGGACAGTTCGGCAACGCCGATCGCCATGGTCAGCGAGGAGTTTTTTATCACGTTCATGTACTGGCCCAGCAGCGGCGGCATGGCGATTTTCAGCGCCTGCGGCAGCACCACGTAGCGCATCGCCTGCCAGCCGGTTAATCCCAGCGCGTTAGCCGCATATTTTTGCCCACCGGCGACACCACGGATGCCGGAACGGATCTCTTCGGCGATAAAAGCGCTGGAGTACAGCGTCAGGCCGAAGAAACCGGCGAGAAATTCAAACGACGGCCACTCAAGCGGGCCGATTTGATGTGAAGTATTCAGCCACTGCATGGCGGCGGACGGCAGGATCTGCCCGGCGGCGAAATACCAGAAGAACAGCTGTACCAGCAACGGCGTATTGCGAAACAACGAACTGTAACCCACCGCCAGCCAACGCAGTGCCCGCAGGCGGCTGTCACGCATCGCGGTCAGTAAAAACCCCAACAGCGTGGCGGCCAGGCTCGCGCAGACGGAAAGCCACAGCGTCAGCAGGAAACCCCGCCACAGCCAGCTCAGATACTCCGGCGCCAGCAGCCAGTCCAGATTCATGGTCAATCCTTGTCTTGCAAAATGCGTCAGGGGCGCAGCAAGCTGCGCCCCTCCAAACAGATTTCAGCCCGTGAAAATCAGGCCTTCGGCTGTTGATCCAAAGGCGCGATTTTGAAGTCGCCGCGTGGCTGCGCGGTTTTGGTTTCCGGGCCAAACCAGCGATCGTAGATCTTCGCCGCTTCGCCGTCTTTTTCCAGCTTGATCAGCGTGTCGTTAACACTGGCGGTCAGGCGGTCTTCGCCTTTAGGAATGCCAACCCCCTGGTATTCTTTGGTAATGCTGAACGGCGAGATCTCGAAATCTGCCTTTTGTGCCGCCGGCAGGTTACCCAGCAGGCCCACCAGCTTGGCATCATCCTGGGTGATCGCCTGTACGTTGCCGTTGCGCAGGGCGACGAACGCCAGCGGAGTGTCGTCGTAAGAGATCACTTTGGCCGTCGGGTAATGTTCACGCAGGGTAATCTCCTGCACCGTGCCTTTGTCCGCGCCAATACGCAGTTTTTTGATATCTTCCGGGGTTTTCAGCACGCCTTTATGGGCGATAAATTTCTGGCCGGTAGCAAAGTACGGCACGCTGAAGTTCACTTCCTTGGCGCGCTCGTCAGTAATGGTGAAGTTGGCGGCGATCAAATCGACCTTTTTCGACACCAGCAAAGGAATGCGGTTGGCCGGGTTAGTGGCACGCAGCTCCACCTTCACCCCCAGCGCCTTGCCGATCGCATCGGCCACATCAACGTCATAACCCACCAGCTTTTTGCTTTGCGGATCGATATAACCGAACGGAGGGTTGCTGTCGAACACCGCGATACGCACTACGCCGGCTTTCTTGATGTCGTCGAGTTTGTCCGCGTGCGCGGCACCGGTGGCGAGGCTGGTCAGGCTGGCTAACAAAGTTAAGGCCAAAACGCGATGTTTCATGAGTTGCTCCTAAGGGGTTGATGTCCTGCTGGCTGCTACGCTAGCAAGACCCACTTAGGTCAGGAAATAATATAAAAAGCTATATTTATAACCATTTTGTCTTTAGGGGTTTTAAACGGCATAAAGGCGCAGTTTTCTGCGCCTTTTAAGAGCTGACTCGAGGGGATATTACTCTTTTTCCTCGTCTTTACCGTCGGAGGACAACAGTTTTTCCAGCGCATCACCACCAATATGACGGAAGTCCTGGCCTTTCACGAAATAGAAGATAAATTCGCAGATGTTCTGGCAACGGTCACCGATACGCTCGATTGAACGGGCGCAGAACAACGCAGTCAGCACGCTGGGAATGGTGCGTGTGTCTTCCATCATGTAAGTCATCAACTGACGCACAATGCCTTCATATTCCTGATCGACCTTCCTGTCTTCGCGGTAAATTCGGATCGCTTCATCCAGATCCATACGCGCGAAGGCGTCCAGCACATCATGCAGCATCTGCACGGTGTGGCGGCCCAGCGACTCCAGGCTGACCAACAGAGGCTGGTGCTGGTGCGAGAACTTTTCCAGCGCGGTGCGGCAGATTTTGTCCGCCACGTCGCCGATACGCTCCAGCTCGGAGATGGTTTTGATGATCGCCATCACCAGGCGCAGGTCGCTGGCGGTCGGCTGGCGTTTGGCAATGATGCGCACGCAGGCCTCGTCGATCGCCACTTCCATCATATTGACCTTGGCGTCGCCTTCGATCACCCGCTTGGCCAACTCACCGTCCTGGTTGTGCATCGCGGTAATGGCGTCGGTCAATTGCTGCTCCACCAGCCCGCCCATGGTCAACACCTGGGTGCGGATGTGCTCAAGTTCTGCGTTGAACTGGCCGGAAATGTGTTTATTTAAATTCAGGTTATCCATGATGCATCCTATCAACCATAACGGCCAGTGATGTAGTCTTCGGTCTGTTTTTTCTGTGGCGCGGTGAACAGGGTATCAGTATCACTGAACTCGATCAGTTCGCCCAGATACATAAATGCCGTGGAGTCAGAGCAACGTGCGGCCTGCTGCATGTTGTGGGTGACGATCACCACGGTGTAGTCAGACTTCAGTTCGCTGATCAGCTCTTCAATTTTACCGGTGGAAATCGGATCCAGCGCCGAGCAGGGCTCATCGAGCAACAAGACGTCCGGACGAATGGCGATGCCGCGGGCGATACACAGGCGCTGCTGCTGGCCACCGGACAGGCTGTAACCGCTCTGGTGCAGCTTGTCCTTGGTTTCGTTCCACAGCGCGGCCTTGGTCAAAGCCCACTGCACGCGCTCATCCATGTCGGCACGCGACAGCTTTTCAAACAGACGTACACCGAAGGCGATATTGTCGTAAATCGACATCGGGAACGGCGTCGGCTTCTGGAACACCATGCCGACCTTGGCACGCAGCAGGGCGATATCCGAGTTGTCGGTCAGAATGTTCTGCCCATCCAGCAGGATGCCGCCTTCTGCACGCTGCTCAGGGTATAACTGATACATCTTGTTGAAAGTGCGCAGCAGGGTTGATTTGCCACAACCGGATGGGCCGATAAACGCGGTAACCTTGTTCTTGGCGATATCCAGCGTGATGTTTTTCAGCGCATGGAATTTGCCATAGTAGAAGTTCAGATCGCGTACCTGAATTTTGCTGCTGGAAGCGTCGTTAACCATACTCATCAAGACTTCTCTCTTTTCATCAGCGCCGCCAGGGCCGCGCTCAAAATTTTATGAATGCTTTTGCTTGGCGAAAACTACGCGCGCCAAGATATTCAGTACCAGTACACACAGGGTAATCAACAGCACCCCGGCCCAGGCCAGCTCTTGCCATTCGGCGAACGGGCTCATGGCGAATTTGAAAATGGTCACCGGCAGGTTGGCGATCGGCTGCATCAGGTCGGTGCTCCAGAACTGATTCGACAGCGAGGTAAACAGCAGCGGTGCGGTTTCCCCGGCGATACGCGCAATTGCCAGCAGCACACCGGTGATAATGCCGGAGACCGAGGCTTTCAGCGTAATGGCGGAAATCATGCGCCATTTCGGTGTACCCAGCGCGTAAGCCGCCTCACGCAGCGTATCCGGCACCAGTTTCAGCATGTTTTCAGTGGTTCGAATCACGATCGGCACCTGTAACAGCGCCAGTGCGATTATCCCGGCCCAACCGGAGAAGTGCTGCATCTTCGCCACCACGATGGTGTAGACGAACAGGCCCACGACGATCGACGGTGCCGATAACAGGATGTCGTTAATAAAGCGGATGACTTCCGCCAGCCAGGATTTACGGCCGTATTCCGCCAGGTAAATACCGGCCATAATGCCCAGCGGCGTACCGAATACCGTCGCCCACATGATCAACAGCCCGCTACCGGCGATGGCGTTAGCCAGGCCGCCGCCCGCAGTGTTCGGCGGCGGGGTCATTTCGGTGAACAGCGCCAGCGACATGCCGTCGATGCCTTTGGTCACGGTGGAAAACAGGATCCACACCAGCCAGAACAGGCCAAACGCCATGGTCGCCATCGACAAGAACAGTGCCAGGCGGTTTTTCTGACGGCGCCAGGCCTGCATTTTGCGACGGCTTTCCAACAGCGCCAGGTTGTTTTGCATTTCCATAGTCGCCACGTTAGCGTCCCTCCTTCTTGGCCAGACGCATGACCATCAACTTCGACAGCGCCAGGACGATAAAGGTGATAACAAACAGGATCAGGCCCAGCTCCATCAACGCGGCGGTATGCACGCCCGATTCCGCTTCGGCGAATTCGTTGGCCAGCGCAGAGGTAATACTGTTGCCCGGCATATACAGTGAGGCGCTGTCGAGCTGGTAGGTGTTACCGATGATAAAGGTCACCGCCATGGTTTCCCCCAGCGCGCGGCCCAACCCCAGCATTACACCGCCAATCACGCCATTCTTGGTAAACGGCAGCACGATACGCCAGATCACTTCCCAGGTGGTGCAGCCGATGCCATAGGCCGACTCTTTCATCATCACCGGGGTCTGTTCGAATACATCGCGCATCACGGCGGCGATGTAAGGAATAATCATAATCGCCAGGATCACCCCGGCAGCCAGAATACCGATACCGAACGCCGGGCCAGAGAACAGTTCACCGACAATCGGAATGCCGGACAGCACGTCGCCAACCGGAGTCTGGAAATATTCGGCAAACAGCGGAGCAAACACGAACAGGCCCCACATGCCGTAAACGATACTTGGAATTGCCGCCAGCAGTTCAATGGCGATACCCAGTGGGCGGCGCAGCCAGTTTGGCGCCAGCTCGGTCAGGAACAGGGCAATACCAAAACTGACGGGGACGGCGATAATCAGTGCGATCAACGAGGTCACTACGGTGCCGTAAATCGGCACCAGCGCACCGAACTGTTCGGCAGGCGCGTCCCACTCTTTGGTCCACAGGAAGGAGAAACCGAATTTCTGGATGCTCGGCCAGGAGGCGAAGATCAGCGAAACAATAATGCCGCCCAGCAACAATAGGGTAATCAGCGCTGCCAGTTTAACCAGCGCGCTGAAGATGACGTCACCATTTTTACTCGGTGCTTTCATGGTCGGCTTGTACTCAGCCATAGATCACTCTCTGTTTTAACCCTGGCAGGCCCAACATGGGTCAGGCCCTGAAAAACTGAGTGGGGCGCGCCGAATCACGCGCCCCTGCGTTGTTAGTACAGCGCTTTACCGGAACTGTCTTTTACGTTGGTTTTCCATGCTGCACGCACCTGCTCGATCACTTCATTCGGCAGAGTGGCGTAATCCAGGTCATTAGCCTGCTTGGCGCCCGTTTTGTACGCCCAGTCAAAGAACTTCAGGACTTCGGTGCCCTGAGCCGGGTTTTTCTGCTCTTTGTGCACCAGGATGAAGGTGGTGGAAGTGATTGGCCAGGCGTTGTCGCCTTTCTGGTCAGTCAGGTCCTGTGCGAAGGTCTTGCTCCAGTCCACGCCTTTGGCAGCGGCGCTGAAGCTCTCTTCCGTCGGGCTAACCGCTTTGCCATCGGCAGAAATCAGCTTGGTGTAAGCCAGGTTGTTCTGCTTGGCGTAAGCGTATTCAACGTAGCCGATAGAACCTGGCAGACGCTGTACGAAGGCTGCGATACCGTCGTTACCCTTGCCGCCCAGACCGGTTGGCCAGTTAACGGTAGAGCCTGCGCCGATTTTCTCTTTCCACTGCGCGTTGGCTTTAGACAGGTAGCTGGTGAACACGAACGAGGTGCCTGAACCATCAGCACGACGCACAACGGCGATGTTCTGATCCGGCAGCTTAACGCCTGGGTTGAGCTTGGTGATCGCCGGGTCGTTCCATTTTTTCACGTTACCCAGATAGATATCGCCCAGAGTTTTACCGTCCAGGGTCAGCTCACCGGATTTGATGCCCGGGATGTTTACTGCCAGCACCACGCCACCGATCACGGTAGGGAACTGGAACAGGCCATCAGCAGCCAGTTTTTCGTCACTCAAAGGCGCATCGGAAGCACCAAAGTCAACGGTGTTGGCGATGATTTGCTTCACGCCACCAGAAGAGCCGATGCCCTGATAGTTAACTTTGTTGCCGGTTTCTTTCTGATAAGAATCTGCCCACTTGGCATAAACCGGAGCGGGGAATGTCGCACCTGCACCGGTCAGGCTAGCAGCAGCGAACGCGGACACGGCGGTCAGGGAGAAAGTCGCTGCCACAATACTGGCGACGGTGGTACGCATCAGTTTCATAATCACTCCTAATGGGGTATTCAAAAATCGATCTAGGTCGTTTTGAGTAAGTATTGCTGCAGGAGGGAAAATAGGACAGTTTAGTGACAGTAAAATGTACGAAATATGACAGTTATATTACAGTGAGGGCACTATGCTATCTACTCATTTAAAATCAGTCAGTTAAATAATAAAACACTCAGTGATTAATCAATAAAAAAACCCGTCCCACCTCACCTATCCGCTTGAATATGACAACTTTTATCCCTGCTGTCGCACCATTGTCATATTTGATCCAATCATGAAAAAGCCGGCACAGTGGCCGGCTTTTAGAGGTTAACAGCAGCGAGTTACTCTACCGTGACAGACTTCGCCAGGTTACGCGGCTGGTCAACGTCGGTGCCTTTGATCAGCGCCACGTGGTAAGACAGCAACTGCAACGGCACGGTGTAGAAGATCGGGGCCACGATTTCTTCGACGTGCGGCAATGGGATGATAGTCATACCCTCGCTGCTGACGAAACCGGCATCCTGATCGGCGAACACGTACAGCTGGCCGCCGCGCGCGCGCACTTCTTCAATGTTTGACTTCAGCTTTTCCAACAGTTCGTTGTTCGGCGCCACCACGATCACCGGCATATCAGCATCGATCAACGCCAACGGGCCGTGTTTCAACTCACCGGCCGCATAGGCTTCCGCGTGAATATAGGAGATCTCTTTGAGCTTCAGCGCACCTTCCATCGCGATCGGGTACTGATCGCCACGGCCGAGGAACAGCGCGTGATGCTTGTCGGAGAAGCCTTCCGCCAGCGCTTCAATGTTTTTGTCCAGCGACAGCATCTGCTCAATACGCGCCGGCAATGCCTGCAGGCCGTGCACGATTTCATGCTCAACGCTTTCCGCCATGCCTTTCAGCCGGCCCAAACGTGCCACCAGCATCAACAGCACCGCAAGCTGGGTGGTAAAGGCCTTGGTGGAGGCGACACCGATTTCGGTACCGGCCTTGGTCATCAGCGCCAGATCGGATTCACGCACCAGTGAAGAACCGGCCACGTTGCACACCGCCAGTGAACCGAGGTAACCCAGCTCCTTCGACAGGCGCAGTGCCGCCAGCGTATCGGCAGTTTCACCGGACTGCGACAAGGTAATGATCAGACTGCCCGGACGCACGGCAGATTTGCGATAGCGGAATTCTGACGCGATTTCCACGTCGCAAGGCACGCCGGCCAGCGATTCGAACCAATAGCGGGCAACCATGCCGGAGTGGTAAGACGTCCCACAGGCAATGATTTGCACGTGCTGCACCTTCGCCAACAGTTCATCGGCACGCGGGCCCAGCTCGCTCAGGTTGATTTTGCCCTGGCTGAAACGCCCTTCCAGGGTGTTCTTCAGCGCCAGTGGCTGTTCGTAGATCTCTTTTTGCATGTAGTGACGGTAAGCACCTTTGTCACCGGCGTCGTACTGTACCTGGGATTCGATTTCAGGACGCTCAACGGCGTTGCCCTGCTTATCGAAAATGTTGACGGTGCGGCGAGTCATCTCCACCACGTCACCTTCTTCCAGGAAGATAAAGCGGCGGGTTACCGGCAACAGCGCCAGTTGATCGGAAGCCAGGAAGTTTTCACCCACGCCACGGCCGATAACCAGTGGGCTGCCGGAGCGCGCTGCCACCAGCACGCTAGGGTCGCGGCTGTCCATCACCACAGTGCCGTATGCACCACGCAACTGAGGGATCACGCGCTGAACCACTTCCAGCAAGGTGCCCCCCTGGCGCTGTTCCCAATGCACCAGGTGAGCAATCACCTCGGTATCGGTTTCAGAGCTGAAGTGATAGCCGCGTTCGATCAGCAGTTCACGCAGCGGTTCGTGGTTTTCGATGATGCCGTTATGCACCACAGTAATGTAATCAGAAACATGCGGGTGCGCGTTAGCTTCGGTAGGTTCACCGTGCGTTGCCCAGCGGGTGTGAGCAATACCGGTGCCCCCATGCAATTCATGTTGTTCAGCGGCTTCGGTCAGTTTGTTAACCTTGCCCACGCGGCGTAAACGGTTGACGTTGCCTTCGGCATCCACCACCGCCAAACCGGCGGAGTCGTAGCCACGGTACTCAAGGCGGCGTAACCCTTCCAACAGAATCTCTGCAATATCACGTTGCGCTACTGCGCCTACAATTCCACACATCAGTTGTATTCCTAATTAAACGCCTTTCGGGGCGCTTTCGATGTCTTGACCTGATTTTGCCGGTTTTTACCGTGCGTCCCCGAGCCTGTAGAGAATGGGGATTATTATGTTTTGCCCTGCACTCTGCACCAAAGCACAGGGCAAAACAGGGTGAGGAGCCGTCAACCCCCTCACCCCGGCCCTCTCCCAAAAGGAGAGGGAGTCTAAGTTGTTACTTCTTCTTGACCGGACGCTGCCAGCCCTGGATATGCACCTGCTTGACACGGCTCAGCACCAGTTCATCTTCGCCGATATCACGGGTCACCGTAGTGCCTGCGGCAATGGTAGAACCCTTACCTACAGAGACAGGGGCCACCAGCTGGGTATCGGAACCGACGAACACGCCGTCGCCGATAATGGTTTTATGCTTATTGGCGCCATCATAGTTACAGGTGATGGTACCGGCACCAATATTCACATCGTCGCCAATCTCGGCATCACCCAGGTAGCTCAGATGGCCCGCTTTTGAGCCTTTGCCCAAACGCGCCTTTTTCATTTCGACGAAGTTGCCAACATGGGCACCCACCGCCAGCTCAGCGCCTGGACGCAAGCGGGCAAAGGGACCCACGGTGCATTCCGCTGCCAGCACGGCATCTTCCAGCACGCTGTACGGGCTGATTTCGCAGTCATCGCCGATCACGCAGTTTTTCAACACGCAGCCGGCACCGATTTTCACTCTATCCCCGAGCTTGACCGTGCCTTCAATAATCACGTTGGCATCAATAGAGATGTCGCGACCGTGCACAAGTTCCCCGCGCAGGTCAAAACGCGCCGGATCCAGCAGCATTACGCCGGCCAACAGTAATTTTTCAGACTGTTCTGCCTGGTAGATACGCTCAAGCCGCGACAGTTGCAGACGGTTATTCACGCCTTCCACTTCACTCAGGCGTGACGGATGCACGGCTTCAATTTTCTTGCCATCGGCATGGGCCAGCGCAATGATATCGGTGATGTAGAATTCACCCTGTGCGTTGTCGTTGTTCAACATTCCCAACCAGCGCTTGAGATCGCGGCCGTTGGCCACCAGGATGCCGGTGTTGATTTCATTGATTTGGCGCTGAGCTTCATTGGCATCCTTGTGCTCAACAATCCCCACCACCTGGTCGTTTTCACGCACGATGCGTCCGTAACCACTAGGGTCTGCCAGCTTCACCGTCAGCAGGCCAATGCCGCCCTGGGGTTTCGCGGCCATCAGACGCTGCAAAGTATCGACAGAAATCAGCGGGACGTCGCCGTACAGCATCAGCACGTCTTCATCATCAGCAAAATGCGGGGCCGCTTGCTGCATGGCATGGCCGGTACCCAATTGCTCGGCCTGCAGCACCCAGTTCAGTGCGCCGTCGGTCAGGGTGTTTTTCAGCAAGTCGCCGCCATGGCCGTACACCAGATGGACGTTTTTCGCGCCCAGTTTCATCGCGACATCAATGACGTGCTGCACCATCGGCTTGCCGGCCAACGGATGTAACACCTTGGGAAGATCGGAATACATGCGTGTTCCCTTGCCCGCGGCGAGGATCACCACACTCATTGCGCTGTTCGACATAAGCAACCTGATAACTCCATTTTAATAGACGAAAGTAGAACTCTTTAGTGACGATATTACTACATATTTCTCTGCACGAACCCAGCTCAGGCCTTGGGGCACTAAGCACGCCGAAGTCAAGGATCCAGTAACCCGACGCTGGGGATAACTGTCGGCGATCGGCGACATTTCCAGCCTCTATTGAAGGTTATACCTCACAATGCCTGCCGGGGTATCAGGCTTATTTTAAAACAAAAAAAAAGCGACCCAATAGGCCGCTTTCTTAATTTTGGCTGCGTTATGCACGCGCCAAAATATTACATCGATCTTCTGGTGAGCTCGATAACGCGAAGTTTCGCGATCGCTTTCGCCAGTTCTGCAGATGCCTGAGCATAGTCGACATCGCCATGAGAGCTACTGATATGTTCTTCAGCTTTACGCTTGGCTTCCAGCGCTCTCGCTTCGTCGAGGTCCGTTCCACGGATAGCAGTGTCAGCCAGCACGGTGACCACGCTCGGTTGTACCTCAAGGATACCGCCGGACAGGTAGATGAACTCTTCTTCACCGTGTTGTTTAACAATACGCACCATGCCAGGCTTGATGGCAGTCAGCAGCGGCGCATGACCAGGGAAAATCCCCAGTTCGCCTTCGCTACCTGTCACCTGGATCTTTTGCACCAGGCCGGAAAACATATGTTTTTCCGCGCTGACTACATCCAGATGGTAAGTCATAGCCATATCACCCTCCTCTCAAGACGTTACAGTTTCTTGGCTTTTTCCACTGCTTCTTCAATGGTGCCAACCATGTAGAACGCTTGTTCAGGCAGGTGGTCATAGTCGCCGTCCATAATGCCTTTGAAACCACGAATGGTGTCTTTCAGCGATACGAACTTGCCCGGAGAACCGGTGAAGACTTCTGCCACGAAGAACGGCTGAGACAGGAAGCGTTGGATTTTACGCGCACGGGATACGACCAGTTTGTCTTCTTCAGACAGCTCGTCCATACCCAGGATTGCGATAATATCTTTCAGTTCCTGATAGCGTTGCAGAATGGACTGCACGCCACGCGCTACATCGTAGTGCTCCTGGCCAACTACCAGCGGATCCAGCTGACGGCTGGTAGAATCCAGCGGGTCAACGGCCGGGTAGATACCCAGAGAAGCGATATTACGGCTCAGTACCACAGTTGCATCCAAGTGAGCAAAGGTGGTGGCTGGTGACGGGTCAGTCAAGTCATCCGCAGGGACGTAAACGGCCTGTACGGAGGTGATTGAACCAGTCTTGGTAGAGGTGATACGTTCTTGCAGAACACCCATCTCTTCCGCCAGCGTTGGCTGATAACCTACCGCCGATGGCATACGGCCCAGAAGTGCGGACACTTCGGTACCGGCCAGGGTATAACGGTAGATGTTATCAACGAACAGCAGAACGTCACGGCCTTCGTCACGGAATTTCTCCGCCATGGTCAGACCGGTCAGAGCAACGCGCAGACGGTTACCCGGTGGCTCGTTCATCTGGCCGTAAACCAGGGATACTTTATCCAGTACGTTGGAGTCGTTCATTTCGTGGTAGAAGTCGTTACCCTCACGAGTACGCTCACCCACGCCCGCAAACACAGAATAACCGGAGTGCTCGATCGCGATGTTACGGATCAGCTCCATCATGTTTACGGTTTTACCAACACCCGCACCACCGAACAGACCGACTTTACCACCCTTGGCGAACGGGCAGATCAGGTCCATTACCTTGATACCGGTTTCCAGCAGATCCTGGGAGTTGGCCAAATCTTCGTAGCTTGGCGCCGGACGGTGAATCGCCCAACGTTCTTCTTCGCCGATATCGCCCTTCATGTCGATTGGTTCACCCAATACGTTCATGATACGGCCCAGGGTAGCTTTACCTACCGGTACTTCAATTGGGTGGTCCAGGTCAGTGACTTTCAGACCGCGACGCAGACCATCAGAGGTCCCCATTGCGATACAGCGAACCACGCCACCGCCCAACTGTTGCTGAACTTCCAGCACCAGCTTATTGGCACCGTTTTCTACCTCAAGAGCGTTGTACACTTTTGGTACGGCATCCTGAGGGAACTCGACGTCCACTACGGCGCCGATTACCTGGATAATCTTTCCAGTAGCCATCTTGAATCCTCTACGTAATTCGTAAACCTAGCTTAAACCGCGGAGGCTCCCGAAACGATCTCGGTGAGTTCCTGAGTGATGCTGGCCTGACGAGCCTTGTTGTATACCAACTGCAGCTCTTTGATCAGGCTACCGCCGTTATCGGTTGCGGCTTTCATCGCTACCATTCGTGCGGCCTGCTCGCTGGCCAGGTTTTCCACGACGCCCTGATAAACCTGAGATTCCACATAGCGACGCAGCAAGGTATCAAGCAGCACTTTTGGATCGGGTTCATACAGGTAATCCCAAGATTTTTTCTTCAGCTCACCGTCTTCGGCAGGCGGCAACGGCAGCAGCTGAACGATCTGTGGTTCTTGGGACATCGTATTGATAAATTTGTTACTGACAATGTACAGCTTGTCCAAACGACCTTCGTCGTAGGCTTGCAGCATCACTTTCACCGGTCCGATCAACTCCGACAGGGAAGGGTTATCCCCCATGCCGGTGACCTGGGCAACCACGTTGCCGCCCACGGAGCCAAAGAAAGAAGCCGCTTTAGAGCCAATCAGTGCCAAATCTGTTTCGACACCTTTTTCGGACCAGCCTTTCATCTCTGCCAACAGGCGCTTGAACAGGTTAATGTTCAAGCCACCACAGAGACCGCGGTCAGTAGACACCACCAGATACCCGACGCGCTTAACATCACGCTCATCCAGGTACGGGTGCTTATATTCCAGATTACCCAACGCAAGGTGACCAATCACTTTGCGCATGGTCTCTGCATAAGGACGGCTGGCCGCCATGCGTTCCTGCGATTTACGCATTTTGGAGGCGGCGACCATTTCCATCGCTTTAGTGATCTTTTGCGTGTTTTGCACGCTCGCGATCTTACTACGTATCTCTTTTGCGCCGGCCATGTCTGCTTCTCCTCATTGCCAGACGGCCTGCTGTTTTACAACTGCAGGCCGCTGAGCGTTACCAGGACTGGGTTTTCTTGAAGGTCTCGAGGATGCCTTTCAGCTTGCCCTCGATCTCATCGTTGAAATTGCCAGTTTGGTTGATGTGGTTCAGCAACTCGGCATGCTCGCGGTCTGCGTAAGCAACCAGCGCGGCTTCGAAGCTCACGACTTTCGCGACTTCAACGTCGTTCAGGAAGCCACGTTCTGCGGCAAACAGCACCAGAGACTGTTGTGCGACGGACATCGGCGCATACTGTTTCTGTTTCAGCAGCTCGGTCACTTTCTGACCGTGGCTCAGCTGTTTGCGGGTCGCATCATCCAGATCGGAAGCGAACTGAGAGAACGCAGCCAGTTCACGATACTGTGCCAGCGCGGTACGAATACCACCGGACAGTTTTTTCATGATCTTGGTTTGCGCTGCACCGCCCACACGGGATACGGAGATACCCGGGTTAACTGCCGGACGAATACCGGAGTTAAACAGGTTGGATTCCAGGAAGATCTGACCATCGGTAATCGAGATTACGTTGGTCGGAACGAACGCGGAAACGTCACCCGCCTGGGTTTCAATGATCGGCAGAGCAGTCAGTGAACCGGTTTGGCCTTTGACTTCACCTTTGGTGAAGGCTTCAACGTATTCGGCGTTAACACGCGCAGCACGCTCCAGCAAACGGGAGTGGAGATAGAATACGTCGCCTGGGTAAGCTTCACGACCTGGTGGACGACGAAGCAGCAGGGAGATCTGACGGTATGCAACGGCCTGTTTGGACAGGTCATCATAAACAATCAGCGCATCTTCACCGCGGTCACGGAAGTATTCACCCATCGCACAACCGGCATATGGCGCCAGGTATTGCAATGCAGCGGATTCAGACGCGGTAGCAACCACAACGATGGTGTTTGCCAGTGCGCCGTGCTCTTCCAGTTTGCGCACCACGTTAGCGATGGTGGACGCTTTCTGGCCGATAGCCACGTAAACACATTTGATGCCGGAATCGCGTTGGTTGATGATCGCATCGATCGCCAGGGCAGTTTTACCTGTCTGACGGTCACCGATCACCAGCTCACGCTGGCCACGGCCGATTGGGATCATGGCGTCAACAGATTTATAGCCAGTTTGAACAGGCTGATCTACGGACTGACGCTCGATAACACCAGGGGCAATAGCTTCAACCGGGGAGAAACCGTCGTTATCAACCGGGCCTTTACCGTCAATAGGTGCGCCCAGGGTGTTAACTACACGGCCCAGCAGGCCACGGCCAACCGGAACTTCCAGAATACGGCCGGTACATTTTACCTTCATGCCTTCGGCCAGATCCGCGTACGGACCCATAACCACAGCACCTACGGAGTCGCGCTCCAGGTTCAATGCGATTGCGTAACGGTTGCCTGGCAGTGCGATCATTTCGCCCTGCATAACTTCGGCCAGACCGTGTACGCGGATGATCCCGTCACTGACGGAAACAATAGTACCTTCATTGTGAGCTTCGCTCACCACATTGAACTGAGCAATGCGCTGCTTGATCAGTTCGCTGATTTCGGTGGAATTCAGTTGCATGCTCCAGTCCCCTTAAGACTGCAAGACGTCTGTCAGGCGTTCAAGACGACCGCGAACGCTGCCATCAATCACCATATCGCCAGCACGGATAATTACGCCGGCCAGTACAGACTTGTCAATTTTGCAATTCAGCTTAACTTTGCGTGACAGACGCTTTTCCATCGCAGCGGCAATATTAGCCAGCTGTTTGTCGTTCAGTGCGCTCGCAGAGAGCACCTCGACTTCGACGGTGGATTCCAGCAAAGCGCGCAGTTCGATGAACTGCTGCAGCACCGCAGGAAGAACCAGTAAACGTCCATTTTCGGCCATTACACGGATAAAGTTCTGGCCATGTTCGTCGAGTTGTTCGCCACATACCGCGATGAACGTTCTGGACAGCGTCTCCGGTGCGACAGCACCAGCCAGCAGTTCAGAAATCTGTTCATTGCGAGTGACATCAGCCGCAAACGCCAGCATATCCTGCCAGCGATCCAAGCTTTGATGCTCAACGGCAAAGTCAAAAGCTGCTTTGGCGTAGGGGCGAGCTACAGTTACAAATTCAGACATCAGCCCCTCCCTCCTTACAGTTCAGCGACCAGTTTATCAACGATGTCGCTGTTAGCAGCTTCATCCACGGAACGTTCGATGATCTTCTCGGCGCCGGCAATTGCCAGCATCGCGACTTGCTTACGCAACTCTTCACGAGCGCGCTTACGTTCGGCTTCGATCTCAGCCTGAGCCTGCGCCACGATTTTGTTACGTTCCTGCTCGGCTTCGGCTTTCGCTTCATCCATGATCTGAGCTTTGCGTTTGTTTGCTTGCTCGATGATCACCTGAGCTTCTGCCTTGGCAGTTTTCAGCTGGTCGGTCGCATTGGCTTGCGCTAAGTCCAAATCTTTTTTGGCACGTTCTGCAGAAGCGAGACCGTCAGCAATTTCTCCCTGACGCTTCTCGATGGCTGCCATGATCGGCGGCCATACGTACTTCATGCAGAACCAGACAAACAGAACGAACGCGATGGCCTGGCCGAGGATTGTTGCGTTAAGATTCACAGCACAATGCCTCTTTAAAAGTTAATAGTGTGGTTTCAGTGTAGAGAAGTTCTCTACTTACGCGACAGCAAACATCACGTACAGACCCAGACCAACAGCGATCATCGGGATGGCGTCAACCAGACCCATAACGATAAAGAACTGTGTACGCAGCAAAGGAATCAGGTCAGGCTGACGTGCAGCGCCTTCCAAGAATTTACCACCCAGGATGCCGATACCGATCGCAGCACCGATTGCCGCTAAACCCATCATCACAGCGGCAGCCATGTACAGCAGATCCATACTCAGGTTTTCCATGACAGTCTCCAGTTTGTTTCAGTTTAAAAGTACAAGTGTTTTAAGAAAATCAGTGCTCTTCAGATGCCATCGAGAGATAGACAATCGTCAGAACCATGAAAATAAAGGCTTGAAGCGTAATGATCAGGATGTGGAAAATAGCCCAAGGCACATTCAGAAGCCACTGTGACCACCACGGCAACAAACCGGCAATCAGGATGAAGATCAACTCACCCGCATACATGTTGCCGAACAGTCGCAGGCCCAGTGAAACAGGCTTGGACAGCAGGCTGACACCTTCAAGAATCAGGTTGATTGGAATGAATAACGGATGGTTGAACGGCTGCATGGTTAACTCTTTAACGAACCCACCAACGCCTTTCATTTTGATGCTATAGAACAGAATCAGGATAAATACGCCCAACGCCATCGACAGTGTAATACTCACATCTGCGGTAGGGACGACACGCAGTGCCGGCAAACCAAACACATGTTCGCCAATAAACGGCAGCAGATCGATTGGCAGCAGATCCATCATGTTCATCAGGAATACCCAGACAAACACGGTCAGCGCCAGCGGAGCAATAACCTTGCTCTTGCCGTGATACATATCACGAACGCTACTGTCGACGAAGCCCATGATAAGTTCGACGGCAGTTTGAAGTTTCCCCGGTACACCGCTGGTGGCTGTATTGGCTACTTTCTTGAAGATAAACAAGAACAGCGCGCCCAACACCACAGAGAAGAACAATGAGTCAATGTTCAACGTCCAGAATGTCGGGGTACCAGAGTGTGGTTCAACTAACTGAAAAGTACGCAGATCCAACTGAAGGTTATTCAGATGGTGGCTGATATAGTCCTTTGCAGTCCCATTTTCTCCAGATGCAGACATGATGCCTCTTACCCTTTTAGTTAAGTTCGGTAACTGTTAATCACGGCCGGTGCCACTATCTGCACCACTAACACCGCTAAATAGGTCAGGCCAAGCGGTACAAACGCCGCTTTAAACACCCCAAGCGCCACGATCAACAAAACTATGGTGATCAGGACCTTTAATCCCTCGCCGATGGCGAACGACCAGGCAACCCGACCGGGTGCCGGCGTCTGCGCCTGATGGCGCAAGGCAAACAGCATAAACATGGTGCTCGGCAACCAGGCAGCGAGACCGCCCGCCAATGCCGAACCGCTCCATTCCAGGCTTTTCAGACCGAAAGCAGCGCTGATCAGAACAAAAGTCATTAACTGCAGAAACAGCAATTTGCGAGCAACTTTTCCGCTGTAAAGGGACACAGACATGACGTTTGTTCTCTCCGTACCCCTGAGGAGGTATGCTGAGTGACGTATAAAACTTTCTTTACTGCTCTGAGTCAAGCAGCAAAAAACGAGCAAATTATACGGGGCATACCAACGAATTCAATCGATAAGTAGCGAAAAGGTGAACAATTATTTAAATTCCCCCATTTCAGGCTATTTTCACAAGAAAACGGTCGGAATAATAGGGCTCATTTAATTGTCTGATTATTCCAGTGTTACAGCAAGAAACGTGTAGTTGCTCACAATAATACCTATTTCTGATTTATAGCCCACGGCCAACCAAAGCGTCTTTAGCAAATCGGGCGATCAAAAAGATATTATAAATCAGAATATTACAAGTTAACTGTTCAAAAACAATCCGTCTACCCGCTAAAAACCTTTTATTGACAGCTTCAGGGATAATATTCCAACAGCTAATTAACATTAGCAGCAAAGCAAGATCCTTCACTTATGGTTGCTAACGCAACTATTACGATCTGCAATTACCCTATTGTCACCAATTGGTGGCTATTTTTGTGTTAATAAAAAGTAAATTAACTAAAAAAACCACCCATTAATTAGTCTGCTTACTTTAACCATGGGCACTATCTTTTAATTCGCGCTTACTTGATCAAAAACAAACTCAGTTTGCCTTAAGGATAACCAGATGACGTTCACCTTCGAGTTCCGGTACCTGCAGACGTACGACCGATTCCAACTCAATGCCCGGCGGCAACTGCGTAAGCTCTTCGTCTGGGCGTACTCCTTTCAGCGCGTAGAAACGCCCCTGCCCTTTTGCCGGCAAATGATGACACCAGGACAGCATATCCTGCAATGAGGCGAAGGCGCGGCTGATGACGCCGTCAAACGGCGGCTCCGCAGGAAACTCCTCAACGCGGCTCTGAACCGGCTCAACGTTGGTCAAACCCAGTTCATGCTGCACCTGACGCAGGAAGCGTACACGCTTGCCCAGGCTGTCGAGCAAGGTGAAATGGGAATCGGGGCGAACAATGGCCAGCGGAATGCCTGGCAAGCCGGGGCCGGTGCCCACGTCGATAAAACGCTTACCCTGCAGATGCGGGTTAACTACGATGCTGTCGAGAATATGGCGAACCAGCATTTGCTGCGGATCGCGCACCGAAGTGAGGTTATACGCCTTGTTCCACTTATCCAGCATGCCGACATAGCCCAGCAACTGCTGTTTTTGCCGATCGGGAAGCGTAATGCCTGCCGCTTTGAGCAACGAATCTAATTTTTTCTGCACAATGAGTCCTTAGACTGGCGCACAACGGCAAGCCAGGTAGGGGCTGCCCAAGAAGGTGACCATAATAATTCAGGCCAGAAACGATGTCAGCGGCCGTTTGCCGATCAAATAATCAAACGGCCGCCCAAAAACAGGATTTATGCGCTGCGGCGCAGCAGCCCCTGCTTTTTCAACCAAATCAGTAGAATTGAGATCGCCGCCGGTGTAATGCCAGAAATGCGTGAAGCCTGGCCGATCGAATTCGGCTTGTGGTCATTCAACTTGGCGATCACTTCATTCGACAGGCCAGAAACCTGCTGGTAATCGAGATCCAACGGCAGCACGGTGTTCTCATTGCGCTGCTGTTTTTCGATCTCTTCCTGCTGGCGAGCAATATAACCTTCGTATTTTACCTGGATCTCAACCTGCTCGGCGGCCTGAGTATCGGCCAGCGGCGGCGCAAATGCCGCGACGGAGGTCAATTGGGTGTAATCCATTTCCGGGCGGCGCAGCAGTTCTTCACCGTTGGCCTCACGCGACAGCGGTGCTTTCAGCAGCGCGTTCACCTGCTCGACGTTTTCGGCGTGCGGGTGCATCCAGATGTCGCGCAGGCGCTGACGCTCCTGTTCGATGTGCTCGAGTTTTTCGCTAAAGCGTGCCCAGCGGGCATCGTCCACCAGGCCCAGTTCGCGGCCTTTTTCCGTCAGGCGCAGATCGGCATTGTCTTCACGTAACATCAGGCGGTATTCGGCACGTGATGTGAACATGCGGTACGGCTCTTTGGTGCCCAGGGTGCTGAGGTCGTCCACCAGCACGCCCAGATAAGCCTGATCGCGGCGTGGTGACCAGCCTTCGTCTTCATTGGCGTAGCGCCCGGCATTCAGGCCGGCCAACAGGCCTTGCGCTGCAGCCTCTTCGTAACCGGTGGTGCCGTTGATCTGGCCGGCGAAGAACAGGCCCTGAATAAATTTGCTTTCCAGCGTCGGCTTCAGATCGCGAGGATCGAAGAAATCATACTCGATGGCATAGCCTGGTCGAATGATCCGGGCATTTTGCATCCCTTCCATCGAACGGACGATCTGCATCTGTACGTCAAACGGCAGGCTGGTGGAGATGCCGTTTGGATAAATTTCATTGCTGGTCAGGCCTTCCGGCTCAAGGAAGATCTGGTGCGCGTTACGATCGGCAAAACGCATCACCTTGTCTTCGATCGACGGGCAGTAACGCGGGCCGATCCCTTCGATGATCCCGGCATACATCGGGCTGCGATCGAGGTTATTACGGATCACATCATGGGTTTTTTCATTGGTGTAGGTGATGTAACACGCCATTTGTTCAGGGTGTTGCCCAGCGTTGCCCATGAACGAGAACACCGGGATCGGTGTATCACCGTGTTGAGGTGCCAATACGCTGAAATCTATGCTGCGGGCATCGATACGCGGCGGTGTGCCGGTTTTCAGTCGGTTAACACGCAAAGGCAATTCACGCAGTCGCTGTGACAGTGAGATCGATGGCGGATCTCCGGCACGGCCACCGCTGTAGTTTTCCAGACCAATGTGGATCTTGCCGTCCAGGAAGGTACCTACGGTCAGTACTACCGCCTTGGCGCGGAATTTTAGCCCCATTTGGGTCACGGCACCGACAACGCGATCGTTTTCCACGATCAGATCTTCGACCGGTTGCTGGAAGATCATCAGATTGGGCTGGTTCTCCAGGGCAGTACGTACCGCTTGACGATACAGTACTCGGTCAGCCTGAGCCCGGGTGGCTCGTACCGCAGGGCCTTTGCTGGCGTTTAGTATCCTAAACTGGATACCGGCATGGTCGATCGCCGTGGCCATCAGGCCGCCAAGTGCATCAATTTCCTTAACCAGATGCCCTTTACCAATACCGCCAATCGCCGGGTTGCAAGACATTTGCCCCAGCGTATCGATATTGTGAGTCAGTAATAAAGTCTGACGTCCCATACGTGCCGCAGCCATAGCGGCTTCGGTACCGGCATGGCCACCACCGATGATGATGACGTCAAATTGCTCTGGATAAAACATGGAACTGCACCTCGTCGTATTGCGAACGATCGTTGTTTGCCCTGGGGTGGTGGATTCTACTCAAGTTTAGTCGATCGACCAAGTGGTCAGGATCCTTGAGTAATTAAAAGAAGATCTTTTTATTTAAAGATCTCTTTATTAGATCTCTTATTAGGATCGCGATCTTCTGTGGATAAGTGATTATTCGCGATTGAGATCAGCTAATTAAGGAGGATCGTTAGCTGTGAATGATCGGTGATCCTATGGCTTATAAGCTGGGATCTAAATGGCATGTTATGCACAGGACAAAAAGCGACCTAAGGTTGTTATTGGGATAACTACCGGTTTTACCCTGCTTTTAAGCATAGTTATCCACAATCGTTCGGGTGATCTTTGAACAAATTAGAGTAAATTAATCCAATTTTTCACCCATTCCTCTGCTGGATCCTCAGGAATTTCGTGTTCAGTCACGTCGATCTCAAGCCGATCGCCGATCCTTTTCGCTCCACGGGCAATCAGAAGATCGTCGATCCGTTGGATCGCACCACAGAAAGTATCGTATTCAGAGCTGCCCAAACCGACTGCACCGAACTGCACCTGAGACAAGTCAGGAAGCTGTTCTTCTATTTGTTCCAGCAGCGGTTGCAGGTTATCCGGTAAATCCCCGGCGCCATGGGTCGAAGACACCACCAGCCAGCGTCCGGACAGGGTCAGTTCATCCAATTCAGGGCCATGCAGGGTCTCGGTAGTAAAGCCTGCCGCTTCCAGCTTTTCAGCCAGGTGCTCGGCTACGTACTCGGCACTGCCAAGCGTACTGCCACTGATCAGAGTAATGTCTGCCATGAAATGAATGATCCCAACCTTCTCAAAGTGGCAGCATTGTACGCTGTGAATCGGCTGGGATCTACCTGTGGATAATATGGGTATAGTAAATAGTTGGCTAGGGAGTGATGGTACGCATGATGGGGTTCTGCAGCGAGATCAGGGTTTCCGTAGACTGGATCTCGTCGATAGTCTGGATCTTGTTGATAAGTACTTGTTGCAGCGCATCTATCGAGCGGCACATCACTTTGATAAACACGCTGTAGTGGCCAGTGGTGTAATAGGCCTCGACCACTTCCTCCAGGCTTTCGAGCTTTTTCAGTGCAGAAGGATAGTCTTTGGCACTCTTTAATATAATGCCGATAAAACAGCAGACGTCGTAGCCCAGGCGTTTGGGATTCACGTCTACCCGTGCTCCGGTGATGATACCGGCTTGCTTCATCTTCTCTACTCGCACGTGAATGGTTCCGGGACTGACGGCAAAATTCTTCGCCAGTTCGGCATAAGGCGTGCGCGCGTTTTCCATCAAGGCATTAAGAATGCCGCGATCGAGATTATCGATCTGATAATTTTCAGCCATTTAATCCCCCACTAATTGCTGATTGTTGAATTATTACCGCATCAAAATGAACGATTAAAAGTGAAAAGGCAATATTGATTAGCGGATATTGAATTGTGGTGCCGTTCTGTTGCTTAATCGTTGGCAACAGAGACAGGTTTATAAGAGATACGGCAATGAAAAAACAGTTTATTCAAAAACAACAACAAATCAGCCTGGTTAAATCCTTTTTCTCCCGCCAGTTGGAACAACAGCTTGGCCTGATCGAAGTACAGGCGCCGATCCTCAGCCGTCTGGGTGACGGCACCCAGGACAACCTGTCCGGTAGCGAGAAAGCGGTACAGGTAAAGGTGAAAACCCTGCCGGACGCCACCTTCGAAGTGGTGCACTCGCTGGCCAAATGGAAGCGTAAAACGCTGGGCAGCTACGACTTTGGCGCCGGTGAAGGCCTGTATACCCATATGAAAGCACTGCGTCCGGACGAAGATCGTCTGAGCGCCATCCATTCGGTCTACGTTGATCAATGGGACTGGGAGCGGGTGATGGGCGATGGCGAACGCAGCCAGGATTACCTCGAAAGCACCGTGCGCAGTATTTATGCGGCGATTAAGGCCACCGAAGGGGAAGTGAATCGCGAATACGGTTTAACGCCGTTCCTGCCGGAGCAAATCCATTTTGTGCACAGCGAAACCCTGCTGCAACGCTACCCTGAACTGGATGCCAAAGGCCGTGAACGGGCGATTGCCAAAGAGCTGGGCGCGGTATTTCTGATCGGTATTGGTGGCAAATTGTCACACGGCAAATCACACGATGTACGTGCGCCGGATTATGATGACTGGACCACCCCAGCAGCTGAAGGGCTGGCCGGCCTGAACGGTGACATCCTGGTATGGAACCCGGTGCTGCAGGACGCCTTCGAACTTTCTTCTATGGGGATCCGCGTTGACGCCAGCGCGCTGAAACGCCAATTGGCACAGACCGGTGATGAAGATCGCCTGGCGCTGGAATGGCATCAGTCATTGCTGCGTGGCGAGATGCCACAAACCATCGGTGGCGGTATCGGTCAGTCGCGCCTGGTGATGCTATTGCTGCAACTGTCGCACATCGGGCAGGTACAGTGCGGCGTGTGGTCACCTCAGGTACGTGAGGCGGTAGAAGGGCTGCTGTAATACTCAGCGCCGCCAGCGGCGCATTAAGCGGCTTTTTAACCCGGTATCAAAGCGCCAGATATGATCGAAGATGCGCATGATACCGGGCTTGCCGTAGTTGGACATCGCCACTGCGTGAAAGCGCTGTTGGTGGTTTTGCTGCTGTTGTTTAACCTTCTTTATTATCTCCTCCGGCAATCGCTGGGCAATAAAGTCAGAAATGATCACCGCGTCGGCGTCGAACCAGCCGCTTTCCGTCATTTTGCTCACCGTGGCATTCAGGCAGGCTGCCAGATCGGTGCCGCCGCGAAAATGCTGACCGAGAAAGCGAACCGCCTGCTCAATACCGCTGGCGGCGGTCAGTTCGTAATGCACTATCTGGTTGGCGAACAGCATGATGTAGCAGCGGCGGTTATCCGCCAGCGCAATGCGCAACAGCGCCAGACAGAAAGCCTTGGCGCACTGCTCGTTGAAACCGCCCATCGAACCTGAGGTATCCACGCAGACAATAAACGGCCCGCGAGGTTGTTGATCCTGCTGCTGGTGAGTGACCTGACGGATATGGATCTGTTCCTGCCAGACATCGCCCTGCAGACGATAGCTCAAGAGCCGTTTTTCCAGCAGGCGGCGGTAAAACTCAAACTCCAGCTCTTCAATGCCCAGCGTGACCAACTCGGGCGGCAGCAGGCGCAGAATATCGTCGCTCTGGTGAATGCCGCTGACCTCTTCCGGCAGCGTGGCCGGTACCTGCACCATCACGCGGAAAGGCTCCGGCAACGCGTCCTGCTGTTGCACCGCCTTGGCCTGATAGCTGCGCCCAAGCTGCTGTGCCAGCTTTTTCAGTTCCGGTTGCTGCTGCAAGAAATTGCCGTATTCCACCAGCCGTTGGTAATCACCCCGTTGCAGATGGCCTTTACTCATATCCCAAAGCCGCCCGGCAGCGGTGTCGTTTTCCGACAGCAGCGGCTCTAGGGCGCCACTCAGCGCCAGACGTTCCTGCAGCTCCGCCATCAGCTGTTCGCGTTCCTGTTCCAGCAGTTGGTGATGCATCATGGTGGCTTGCAGCGTCAGGCTGATGCGCCAGCGCTGCAGAAACAGGGTTTGGAAGCTGTCATCCAGTGGATGATTGGGCAGATCGGCGGCGTCCACCAGTGAGCGCGCCTGCTCATAAAAGGGAGAAACCAGCTGACGCAGCAGATCCAGGGTGTCATTAAGGTTATGGAAGAACTGGGTGTTGTTCTCTAGCTGGCACTGTTGATAACGATAGAATTCCTGTGCCAGCGCGGGCGGCACCATGGCTTCATGCAGGCGTTCTTTCAGTTGTAGCTTCCAGCGTGGCAGGTCGCGATCCAGCGCCCGGCGGATCGCCGGAAACTTTTTGAAGAAAATCGACAGCTGCGGTGCCGCCAGCATGCCGATGATCATCTCCTCGATCAGTTCACCTTCGGTGATCGCCAGCAGCAGATCGAGTGTTTCCAGGCTGAGCATAATTACTGGCCGCGCATTTGCTGGTGCTGCTGTTTGATTTGTTCCGCCACCTGCAGCAGGCTGGCCTCAATTTTTGCCAGCCTGGCGGCAGGGGTAAACAGGCAGGGCTGATGCTGACTGAATAAACGACGCTGTTCTGCCAGGCGCTGCGCCAACAGGTCCATTTCGTCCAGCATTGCCTGCGGCGTGCCGCTGGTCTGCTTGCCGGGCTGGGCCAGTAAAGAGGGCTGGCGGCTGACGTCCAGAACCGTCAGATGCAGTTGCTCGTCGACTTCCAGGTCAATCTGCTGGGCAAAGCCAATGCCGTTCAGCTTGGCGCGCACATCGCCGCCTTTTTGCAGCCAGTTTTCCAGCGCGCTGTTTTCAATACTCAGATGGTTGACCTGAATATCATGCAGTTGCAGCGGTTTTTGCAGCAGCAGGGTCAGGGTACCGGTACCGAGCGGCGTGGCCAGGGAAAACTGGGGCTTTCTGCTGAACATGCCGCCCTTTTTTACCAATGTAATAGCCTGACTGTCGCTCTGCTGTTGCTGATGCTGTAGCCAGCGGGTATGGATCTGTTGCAGTTGGATCAGCAACGTTTGCTGTTGATAGGCAGACTCGTTCAGCAACTGCTCAACTTGCTGTTGCAGCAGTTTCAGTGAGCTGAGGTCGTGCCACAGGCAGTCTTTCAGCAGCAGCAGATCGATTGGGGCCACGGCGTCGCGACCACTGAAAAAAGCGCAGGCCTGCAACAGCCGCAGCGCTTTTTTCCAGCGGCGATCGGAAACGTAAGGGGCACTTTCCAGTGCATCCAGCCGCTGACGTAGTTGGAATATCAGTTCAAAGCAATTCTCAGGCAGTTTGATTTTATCGATCTGCGGTTGCCACTGGTGATATTCCTCGTCACTGATGCTCAGTGCTTCGGGCACCGGGTTTTCATTCTCGTTCTGGCGGCTGACCAGCAGTGAACGGAAATTCTGTTTGTCCTGCACTTTATCCAACCACAGACGTATCAACATGCGGTCATACAAGGCTTCCAGACTGTTGTCGGCTTCCGGCAGTTCGTTGGAGGCGGTGACCAGCAGCCGCAGCGGGATAGGTTCTTCCGTGTTGCCGTTGCGGAAACGACGTTCGTTGATCGCTGTGAGCAGGGTATTGAGGATCGCCGGGCCAGCCTTCCAGATCTCATCCAGAAACACGATTTCCGCTTCGGGCAGGTAGCCGGTGGTCAGACGTTGGTAGCGCCCTTCATCCTTTAACGCCTGGATCGACAAGGGGCCGAACACTTCTTCCGGCGTTGAAAAGCGCGTCATCAGGTATTCAAATGAACGCGCGTTGCGAAAGGCGAATTTTAGCCGGCGTGCAATCAGGCTTTTGGCAATGCCCGGTGGGCCAAGCAGAAACACGCTTTCACCGCTGAGCGCCGCCAGCAAACACAGGCGAATTGCTTCCTGCCGTTCATAAAGACCGCTCTCCAGCGCGCTGCTGAGGCGGGAAATCCGTTCTGCCAGAAGTGATGATGACGCCATATTATTGTCGTGTTGTCCGAGGGTTAGCCAATCTTGGTGGATAATCCGATGATAAACCACCATTATTTTTAATGGTATAGCTTGTTGATTAGTAAAATCTTTCTATTATCAAAAGGGTGGCTGGTTCACATTTTGTTTATTTTTAAGCTCTGATATAAGGATAGGCAAGCAGTATAAATCGTGCATACTGTGCGCCTTTTAGTGGGCGTAACGGATCTTAGAGCCCGTATCTCTGGCGGATGCGGATGCATCGCTAACGGATGTTCTAATAAAGAAACGAATTATGAGCACAGAGCATAAACAGTCCTTATCGGCGGTAACCCTGGCGGCAATTGGGGTGGTTTACGGTGATATCGGCACCAGCCCTCTCTATACTCTCCGAGAGTGTTTCTCCGGCCATTACGGCTTCGATGTTCGTCCAGACGTGGTTTTCGGTTTTCTTTCGCTGATCTTCTGGATGTTAATCATCATTGTTTCCCTCAAGTACCTCACCTACGTCATGCGGGCGGATAACGCCGGTGAGGGGGGGATACTGACGCTGATGTCGCTGGCCGGGCGCCATACTTCGGCGCGGACAACGTCCATATTGGTGATCCTGGGTCTGATTGGCGGCAGCTTCTTCTATGGCGAGGTGGTGATCACCCCGGCGATATCGGTGATGTCGGCGATAGAAGGTTTGGAAATTGCCGCGCCGTCGCTGGATGGCTATATAGTCCCGCTGTCGATTCTGGTATTGACCCTGTTGTTCGCTATTCAAAAGCACGGCACCGGCAGCGTCGGCAAGCTGTTTGCGCCGGTCATGCTGCTGTGGTTTATCGTTCTGGCGGTGCTGGGTGCTCGTAGCATCATGGCCAACCCGGAGGTGCTGCAGGCGCTGAACCCGAAATGGGCGCTGAACTTCTTTATCGAATATAAGAAGGTTTCGTTCTTTGCGCTGGGTGCGGTAGTGCTGTCGATCACCGGCGTTGAGGCGCTGTACGCCGACATGGGTCACTTTGGCAAATTCCCTATTCGTCTGGCCTGGTTCACCGTGGTGCTGCCTTCGCTGGTGCTGAATTATTTCGGCCAGGGTGCCTTGCTGCTGAAAAATCCTGAGGCAATTAAAAACCCGTTCTTCCTGCTGGCACCGGACTGGGCGCTGATCCCGCTGTTGATTCTGGCGACGCTGGCTACGGTTATCGCCTCACAGGCGGTGATCTCCGGCGTGTTCTCGCTGACCCGCCAGGCGGTGCGTCTGGGATATCTGTCGCCGATGCGCATCATCCATACTTCGGAGATGGAATCCGGTCAAATCTACATCCCGGTGATCAACTGGACGCTGTATATCGCAGTCGTGCTGGTGATTATTGGTTTCGAACATTCCAGCAATCTGGCGGCGGCATACGGTATTGCGGTGACCGGCACCATGGTATTGACCAGTATTCTGGTGACCTCGGTGGCGATCAAAAATTGGCACTGGAACCGCTTCTTCGCCGTTGGCATTCTGGTTATCTTGCTGATTATCGATGTGCCGATGTTCTCCGCCAACGCCCTGAAGCTGTTCTCTGGCGGTTGGCTGCCGTTGCTGCTGGCACTGGTGATGTTCATCATCATGACCACCTGGAAAAGCGAGCGTTTCCGCCTGTTGCGCCGCATGCACGAACATGGCAATTCCCTCGAGGCAATGATTGCCTCGCTGGAAAAATCACCGCCGGTACGGGTGCCCGGAACTGCGGTCTTTATGTCGCGCGCCATCAACGTGATCCCTTTTGCGCTGCTGCATAACCTTAAACACAATAAGGTGCTGCATGAGCGAGTGGTGCTGTTGACGCTGCGCACTGAAGACGCACCTTACGTCCACAACGTGCGGCGGGTGACCATCGAACAACTTTCGCCAACCTTCTGGCGGGTGGTGGCCAGCTACGGCTGGCGTGAAACGCCGAACGTGGAGGAAGTGTTCCACCGCTGTGGGCTGGAAGGGTTGCCGTGTCGGATGACGGAAACCTCGTTCTTTATGTCGCATGAGTCGTTAATCCTGACCAAACGGCCGTGGTACCTGTTCCTGCGCGGCAAGCTGTTTATCGCGCTGAGCCGAAACGCGCTGCGTGCGCCGGACCAGTTTGAGATCCCACCCAATAGGGTGATCGAGCTGGGAACCCAGGTCGAGATTTAACTTCCCCCTCAAGGGCTCAGCAACCGCTGGGCCCTTTCTGTTTATGTTCTCGGTAACTATGTTCTCGGTAACACCAGCGAAACGTTTCGATAGCGATCACATTTCTGCACTGTCCCGGTTGCCTTCTGTTGGCGTTTTTTTAAACTCCAGACACAAGCGAAACGTTTCGCTGGTGGAGTGAGAAGAAAAAATGAAAAAAGGCGTGCTGCTGAATGCTGATGTTTCTGCCGTGGTTTCCCGCCTCGGCCATACCGACCAGATCGTCATCTGTGATGCGGGGTTGCCTATTCCGGCGGCAGCGCAGCGTATCGATCTGGCGCTGACCCAGGGTGTACCGACGTTTTTGCAGGTGCTCGGGGTAGTGACGCAGGAAATGCAGGTAGAGAGCGCCATTCTGGCGGAAGAGATAGTTAAACAAAATCCGCAGCTCCATCGTGCGTTGTTGGCTCAACTGACCGAACTTGGCCAACACCAGGGCAATACCATCAGCGTGAGCTATATCAGCCACAGTGCGTTCAAAGCGCAAACTGAACATAGCCGGGCAGTGATCCGCAGCGGGGAATGTTCGCCGTATGCGAATGTCATCCTCTGCGCCGGCGTAACTTTCTGAGGCATTTATGCAACTTTTACTGCAACTGAAAGGGATCGATAAAGCCTTTCCCGGCGTGAAGGCGCTTTCCGGCGCCGCACTCAGCGTTTATCCCGGCAAGGTGATGGCGCTGGTGGGGGAAAACGGTGCCGGGAAATCCACCATGATGAAAGTGCTGACCGGTATTTATAACAAAGACGCCGGCAGTCAGTATTTTCTCGGTAAAGAGGTGGCATTCACTGGGCCAAAGGATTCGCAAGAAGCGGGTATTGGCATTATCCATCAGGAACTGAACCTGATCCCGCAGTTGACGATCGCGGAAAATATCTTCCTCGGCCGCGAATTTGTGAACCGTATTGGCCGCATCGACTGGAAGCGCATGTATGCCGAAGCCGACAAGCTGTTGGCGCGGTTAAACCTGAGTTACAGCAGCCACCGGCTGGTGGGCGAGCTGTCGATCGGCGATCAGCAGATGGTGGAAATCGCCAAGGTGCTGAGCTTCGAATCCAAAGTAATCATTATGGATGAACCGACGGATGCGCTGACCGACACTGAAACCGCCTCTTTATTTAAAGTGATCAACGAGCTGAAGGCCGAAGGGCGCGGCATTGTTTATATTTCGCACCGGCTGAAAGAGATCTTTGAAATTTGCGACGACGTCACGGTGTTTCGTGACGGGCAGTTTATTGCCGAGCGTCCGGTCAGCGAGCTGCAGGAAGATTCGCTGATAGAAATGATGGTCGGCCGCAAGCTGGAAGAACAGTACCCACGCCTGAATCTGCCGCGCGGCGAAAAACGGCTGGAGGTCAGCCAGGTTTCCGGTCCGGGAGTGGATGACGTCAGTTTTACCCTGTACCGGGGCGAAATTCTTGGCGTCGCCGGGCTGATGGGCGCCGGGCGTACCGAGCTGATGAAAATTCTCTACGGTGCCGCACCGCGCAAATCCGGTACCGTCAGCCTCGATGGCCGCCCGGTGGTGACCCATTCTCCGCAGGACGGTCTGGCGAACGGCATTGTGTATATCTCCGAAGACCGCAAGCGAGATGGTCTGGTGCTGGGGATGTCGGTGAAGGAAAATATGTCGCTGACGGCACTGCGCTATTTCAGCCGTGCCGGTGGCAGCCTGAAACAGGCAGAAGAGCAACAGGCCGTGGGTGACTTCATCCGTTTGTTCAATATCAAGACGCCGTCGATGGAACAGCCGATTGGCCTGCTCTCCGGTGGTAATCAACAGAAAGTGGCGATCGCCCGTGGCCTGATGACGCGGCCAAAGGTGCTGATCCTCGATGAGCCGACGCGCGGTGTCGACGTCGGTGCAAAAAAAGAAATCTATCAGTTAATCAACCAGTTCAAGCAGGAAGGGCTAAGCATCATTCTGGTGTCTTCGGAAATGCCGGAGGTGCTGGGCATGAGCGACCGCATCCTGGTGATGCACGAAGGACATCTCAGCGGTGAATTCCCGATTGAACAGGCCACCCAGGAAGCGTTGATGGCTGCGGCCGTTGGCAAGCAATACGGCGTAAAGCAGGAGTAATCAGATATGAGTTCCCAGAGTGCGGCAAAACGCTGGTTCAGTAAAGAGTGGCTGTTAGAGCAAAAATCACTGATTGCTCTGCTGGTGCTGATCGCCGTGGTCTCTTCAATGAGCCCGAATTTCTTCACCGTAAACAACCTGTTCAATATTCTGCAGCAAACCTCGGTGAACGCCATTATGGCGGTGGGGATGACCTTGGTGATCCTCACTTCCGGCATCGATCTGTCGGTGGGATCGCTGCTGGCGCTGACCGGTGCGGTGGCGGCGTCGATCGTCGGTTTTGAAGTTAACGCGGTGGTGGCCGTGGCGGCAGCGCTGGCATTGGGGGCGGCAGTCGGCGCCTGTACCGGGGTGATCGTGGCCAAAGGCAAGGTGCAGGCGTTTATCGCCACTCTGGTGATGATGCTGTTGTTGCGCGGCGTCACCATGGTCTACACCAACGGCAGCCCGGTGAATACCGGCTTTACCGACGTGGCCGATACCTTCGGCTGGTTCGGCATCGGCCGTCCGCTGGGCGTTCCCACGCCAATCTGGATTATGGCGATCGTGTTTATCGCCGCCTGGTACATGCTGCACCATACTCGTCTGGGCCGTTATATTTATGCTCTGGGCGGTAACGAAGCGGCGACCCGCCTGTCCGGCATCAGCGTCGATAAAGTGAAGATTATCGTTTATTCGCTTTGTGGGCTGCTGGCGGCGTTGGCGGGGGTGATCGAAGTGGCACGCCTGTCTTCCGCGCAGCCAACCGCCGGTACCGGGTATGAGTTGGACGCCATTGCCGCGGTGGTGCTGGGTGGTACCAGCCTGGCCGGTGGCAAGGGCCGTATTGTTGGTACGTTGATCGGGGCACTGATCCTTGGCTTCCTGAACAACGGCCTGAATTTACTGGGTGTTTCTTCCTACTACCAAATGATCGTGAAGGCAGTGGTGATACTGCTGGCGGTTCTGGTAGAGAACAAAAGCAACAAATAACCTCCCCCTACAGGAATCACGATGATGAAAATGAAAAAATTGGCAATTCTGGCTTCAGCCTTCGCGCTGAGCGCCACCCTTAGTGCTAACGCGCTGGCTAAAGACACCATAGCGCTGGTGGTTTCTACCCTGAATAACCCGTTCTTTGTGTCAATGAAAGAGGGCGCACAGCAGGAAGCCAATAAGCTGGGTTACAACCTGGTGGTGCTGGACTCGCAAAATAACCCGGCGAAGGAACTGGCGAACGTACAGGATCTGATGGTGCAGGCGCCCAAGCTGCTGCTGATTAACCCAACCGACTCCGATGCGGTCGGCAACGCTATCAAGATGGCCAACCAGGCCAAGATCCCGGTCATCACCCTGGACCGTGTGGCGAGCAAAGGTGAAGTGGTCAGCCATATCGCTTCTGATAACCGCGTCGGCGGTAAAATGGCCGGTGACTTTATCGCTAAAAAAGTGGGTACGGACGCTAAAGTGATCCAGCTGGAAGGGATCGCCGGTACTTCCGCCGCCCGTGAACGTGGCGAAGGCTTTAAACAGTCGCTGGATCAGAACAAATTCAAACTGCTGGCCAGCCAGCCGGCAGACTTTGACCGTACCAAGGGCCTGAACGTGATGCAGAACCTGCTGACCGCTCATCCGGACGTGCAGGCGGTATTTGCCCAGAATGATGAAATGGCGCTGGGTGCGCTGCGTGCGTTGCAAACCGCCGGTAAAACAGACGTGGTCGTGGTAGGCTTCGACGGCACCGCTGACGGCGTGAAAGCGGTTGAAGGCGGCAAACTGGCTGCGACCGTGGCGCAGCGCCCGGATCAGATCGGCGTGATTGGTGTGGAAACGGCGGATAAAGTGTTGAAAGGCGAAAAAGTGCCGGCCACTATCCCGGTTGATCTGAAACTGGTCACTAAATAACATTCTGTAGCACCAGCGCCATCAAAACGGGGCGTTTATGATGGCGCACAATTCAGGAATCAATGCGATGGCAACAGGTAAGCTGGTGGTTTTGGGCAGTATCAATGCCGACCATATCCTTAATATTGAGCAGTTTCCCCGTCCGGGTGAAACGGTGATCGGGAAGCAGTATAAAGTGGCGTTTGGCGGCAAAGGCGCCAACCAGGCGGTGGCGGCAGGGCGCAGCGGCGCGGATATCGCTTTTATCGCCTGCGTGGGCGCTGATGACATCGGCGAACGCATTCGTCAGCAACTGGCTACCGATCGCATTGATACCCAACCGATAGAGGCGATTGCCGAAAACACGACCGGCGTAGCGCTGATTTTTGTTAATGCTGAAGGCGAGAACGTGATCGGCATTGATGCCGGCGCCAATGCGGCAGTGACTCCTGACTATCTGGCTCGCTATCAGCAAAAAGTGATTGATGCCGACGCACTGTTGATGCAGCTCGAGTCGCCGCTGGAGACGGTTATCGCCGCCGCCGGCCTGGCGAAACAGCATCAGACTCAGGTGATCCTCAATCCTGCGCCGGCACGTGAACTGCCGGACGAATTATTGGCAATGATCGATATGATTACGCCAAACGAAACCGAAGCCCAGCGCCTGACCGGTATTGCGGTCAATAATGATGATGATGCCGCGCGTGCCGCACAGGCTTTGCATGATAAAGGCATTGCCACTGTGATCATCACCCTCGGCAGCCGTGGCGTTTGGCTGAGTGAAAACGGCAAGGGTAAGCTGGTGCCCGGCTTCAGGGTTAAAGCCGTAGACACCATTGCTGCCGGTGATACCTTCAACGGGGCGCTGGTCACGGCGCTGCTGGAAGGCAAAACCATGGCGGATGCGGTGCGTTTTGCCCATGCGGCGGCGGCCATTGCGGTGACCCGTCCAGGAGCTCAGCCTTCCGTACCCTGGCGCGAAGAGATCGACATCTTCTTGCAGCAGCAGGAGTAATCCCCTTGGCCACCATGAAAGACGTCGCCCGCCTGGCGGGCGTTTCAACCTCGACGGTCTCGCACGTCATTAATGACAATCGCTTTGTCAGCGACAGCGTGCGGGCCAAAGTCATGGCGGCCGTTGAACAACTGAACTATGCGCCTTCTGCGCTGGCGCGCAGCCTCAAACTAAACCAGACGCGTACCATCGGTATGCTGGTTACCTCCAGCAATAACCCGTTTTATGCCGAAGTCGTGCGCGGCGTTGAGCGCAGTTGCTATGAACGTGGCTACAGTCTGATCCTGTGCAATACCGAAGAAGATGCCGCACGCATGAATCGCAACATGGAGACGCTGTTGCAAAAACGCGTCGATGGCTTGCTATTAATGTGCACCGAAAATCATCGGCCATCGCAGGACGCGCTGAGTCGCTATCCTTCGTTGCCGATCGTCATGATGGATTGGGCGCCGTTCGAAGGGGCCAACGATATCATTCAGGACAACTCGCTGCTGGGCGGTGAGATGGCGACCGATCACCTGATCGCCCGTGGGTATCGCAAGATTGCCTGCATCGCCGGCCCACAGGATAAAACTACCGCGCGCCATCGGCTGGAAGGCTACCGTCGCGCCATGCAGCGCGCCGGATTGGCAGTCTTGCCGGGGTACGAAGTGCACTGCGATTTTGAATTTGAAGGCGGCGTGGATGCCATGAAGCAACTGCTGGCGCTGGCTGAACCCCCGCATGCGGTATTCGCCGGTAACGATGCGGTAGCCGTAGGTGCCTATCAGGCGTTGTATCAGGCCGGATTGTCGGTGCCGCAAGACATGGCGGTGATGGGCTACGATGATATAGAGCTGGCCAAATATCTGGCCCCACCGTTAAGTACTATTCACCAACCGAAAGATTCACTGGGGGAGTTGGCGATTGATACGCTGATTAACCGCCTGCAGAACCCGGACCGCGAAGCCCAGGTTCTGGTGTTGACCCCTGAGCTGGTAGAGCGTGCTTCGGTCGGTTACCGTTAACCCGCGGTTTTAACCGGTTTCTTCGGGTCCTGGCCGCTGATCAGGTTACGGCCGTCCTTTCTTCTCAGTAACATAAACACAAACGCCGAGGCCACGGTGACAATCCCCATGGTAATAAAGGTGTAGTGGAAGTGATCGACCATGGTCCCCAGCGACATGGTTTGATAGAAACGCAGTACCGCCGCGCTGATCGCCACCCCGAAGCTGATGGAAAGCTGTTGAGTTACTGCCAGCACGCTATTGCCGGAGCTGGCGTTGGCGTCATTCAAATCTGCCAGGCTGATGGTATTCATGGCGGTGAATTGCGTAGACATCGCCATCCCCAGCACGAACAACGGCAGGATCATCAACCATAACGGCATCCCCGGGCTTTGCAGCGCGAACTGAGCAATCAGCACGCCAATAATGACGGTGATGCCGACCAGCGTTTTACGATAACCGAACCAGCGCAGCACCTGAGTGACGGTGGATTTCGCCATCAATGATCCGACCGCGGTCGGGGCCATCATGCAACCGGCAATAATCGCCGAGTAACCGAAACCCACCTGCAACATCAGTGGCATCAGGAAGGGTACACAGCCGGTGCCCAGCCGTGAGGCGACGTTACCGGCAATTCCCACCGAGAAGGTTCGGGTTTGGAACAGGTCCAGGCCAATCAGCGGTTGAGGGTGCCTGCGGGCATGGGCGATATAGCCGAACAGCATCACCACGCCGCTGAGCAGAATGCCCAATGAGATATAGCTGGCCAGCACCTGCTCACCAAACAGTTCCAGCCCGGTAGAAACCAACACCAGGCTCAGGCCAAACAGCATAAAGCCAATGAAGTCGAAGCGGCGCTTGGGGGTGGTAAAGTCCGGCATATATTTACGCGCATAGAAGATGCCGAGCAGGCCAATCGGGATATTGATAAGGAAAATCCAGTGCCAGGTGGCGTAGGTCACCAGCCAACCGCCCAGCATCGGCCCCATGATCGGCCCAACCAGCCCCGGCATGGTCACGAAGTTCAGCACCGGTAACAGCTCGCTGCGTGGGTAGGCGCGCAGCAGAGCCAGGCGCGCCACCGGCATCATCATCGCACCGCCGACACCCTGAATGACTCGTGAAGTTACCAACAGGCTTAACGTCGGAGAAAGCGCACACAGCAGCGAACCGAGAGTAAACAGAGAAACGGCGATGATAAACACCCGGCGGGTACCGAAGCGATCCGCCAGCCAGCCGCTGACCGGGATCAGCATCGCTACCGTCAGGGTATAGCTGATAACCGCCGACTGCATCGCCAACGGCGAGCGCTCAAGACTTTGAGCTATCGCCGGCAACGCCGTATTGAGGATGGTGGCATCCAGTGCCTGCATAAAGAACGCCATGGCGGCGATCCAGGGTAGTCCTGCCATACTGCGCGCGGATTTGGTCATTGTGAGTCCCGGTTAACTGTCGTCTTCGTCCCTTTCATCTTCTTCTATATATAAGTAGGGGCGTTAGTCTTTCTCTCTGAGCAAAACCTGGCAGGCGGTTAATGCCTCCGCGCTGTCACCGGCGAGTATCGCATCGACGATGGCCTGGTGGTGCTGGAGCTTAATCACTTCGTTGCCGGTGATGGCGCGGAAGTAACTTTGATATACCGAACTGAACAGATTGGCAAATGAGGTCAGAAATGGGTTGCCGCTGGCTTCATAGATGAGCTGGTGGAATTGGGTATCCACCTGGATCCAGTGCTCTCGGTCGAACTGGATATGCAGGGCGCGCATTTCCGCCATCAGTTCAGCCAGTCGTGCGGTTTGCTGATGGCTGGCATTGGCCGCCGCCAGCGAGCAGGCCTGAGGTTCCAGAGAGGTGCGCAATATAAGGAAGTGCTGCATGACCTGATCGAAGTTTTCCTTGGTCATCCACCAGGTCAGCAAATCCTGATCGAGAAAGTTCCACTGGCTTTGCGGCATCACCCGGGTCCCAATGCGTGGTCGGGGCAATAACATGCCTTTGGCTGCCAGCATCTTCACCGCTTCGCGTACCGCCGTGCGGCTAACGCCGAATTGTTCGCCCAGTTCCATCTCTCCGGGCAGGATGCTGCCGGCCTGATAATCGCCTGCCAGAATTTGTTGGCCGAGTTTTTCTGCAAGTAGATAAGAAAGATTGCGTTGGGCGGCCTGTTGTTGAGCATTAAATTGCATGGCTGCGAGTCCTTAACTGACATTGTTACTCTTATTTTACTCTACGGATCGCCAGCTTTTGTGGCTGTTTACCGGAAAAAGTGACGAAAACGCTGACTTGTGCAGCGCTTTGTTGAAATAATCCGCGCTTGAAAAGTTTTTTGCATTTAGGGGTTGCGGCCTTCTGAGAACTCCCTATAATGCGCCTCCACTGACCGGGAACAACGACTCCTCTAACGAGAACCAAGTCGCCCAGTCGGAAAGAGAAAAGCGAAATAAACGCTTGACTCTTCGGGTGAAAAGCGTAATATACGCCACCTCGAGATAGCAAGCTACGGCGGCTAACTCACTGCTCTTTAACAATTTATCAGACAATCTGTGTGGGCACTCCACAAGACGATATCCAGAACCTTCGGGTTCGAAAAAATATCAAGTCTTGAAGAGTGACCAAGCAATAAGTTGTTTTGTTGGCTTGTCCAACTGAATGACTATTACGAAAGTTATTTTCGAGCATCGCTTCACGAGTTGAAGCAAATCAAGCTTTTAATTGAAGAGTTTGATCATGGCTCAGATTGAACGCTGGCGGCAGGCCTAACACATGCAAGTCGAGCGGTAGCACAAGAGAGCTTGCTCTCTGGGTGACGAGCGGCGGACGGGTGAGTAATGTCTGGGAAACTGCCTGATGGAGGGGGATAACTACTGGAAACGGTAGCTAATACCGCATAACGTCTTCGGACCAAAGTGGGGGACCTTCGGGCCTCACGCCATCAGATGTGCCCAGATGGGATTAGCTAGTAGGTGGGGTAATGGCTCACCTAGGCGACGATCCCTAGCTGGTCTGAGAGGATGACCAGCCACACTGGAACTGAGACACGGTCCAGACTCCTACGGGAGGCAGCAGTGGGGAATATTGCACAATGGGCGCAAGCCTGATGCAGCCATGCCGCGTGTGTGAAGAAGGCCTTCGGGTTGTAAAGCACTTTCAGCGAGGAGGAAGGGTTCAGTGTTAATAGCACTGTTCATTGACGTTACTCGCAGAAGAAGCACCGGCTAACTCCGTGCCAGCAGCCGCGGTAATACGGAGGGTGCAAGCGTTAATCGGAATTACTGGGCGTAAAGCGCACGCAGGCGGTTTGTTAGTCAGATGTGAAATCCCCGCGCTTAACGTGGGAACTGCATTTGAAACTGGCAAGCTAGAGTCTTGTAGAGGGGGGTAGAATTCCAGGTGTAGCGGTGAAATGCGTAGAGATCTGGAGGAATACCGGTGGCGAAGGCGGCCCCCTGGACAAAGACTGACGCTCAGGTGCGAAAGCGTGGGGAGCAAACAGGATTAGATACCCTGGTAGTCCACGCTGTAAACGATGTCGACTTGGAGGTTGTGCCCTTGAGGCGTGGCTTCCGGAGCTAACGCGTTAAGTCGACCGCCTGGGGAGTACGGCCGCAAGGTTAAAACTCAAATGAATTGACGGGGGCCCGCACAAGCGGTGGAGCATGTGGTTTAATTCGATGCAACGCGAAGAACCTTACCTACTCTTGACATCCAGAGAATTCGCTAGAGATAGCTTAGTGCCTTCGGGAACTCTGAGACAGGTGCTGCATGGCTGTCGTCAGCTCGTGTTGTGAAATGTTGGGTTAAGTCCCGCAACGAGCGCAACCCTTATCCTTTGTTGCCAGCACGTAATGGTGGGAACTCAAAGGAGACTGCCGGTGATAAACCGGAGGAAGGTGGGGATGACGTCAAGTCATCATGGCCCTTACGAGTAGGGCTACACACGTGCTACAATGGCGTATACAAAGAGAAGCGAACTCGCGAGAGCCAGCGGACCTCATAAAGTACGTCGTAGTCCGGATCGGAGTCTGCAACTCGACTCCGTGAAGTCGGAATCGCTAGTAATCGTAGATCAGAATGCTACGGTGAATACGTTCCCGGGCCTTGTACACACCGCCCGTCACACCATGGGAGTGGGTTGCAAAAGAAGTAGGTAGCTTAACCTTCGGGAGGGCGCTTACCACTTTGTGATTCATGACTGGGGTGAAGTCGTAACAAGGTAACCGTAGGGGAACCTGCGGTTGGATCACCTCCTTACCTAATGATATTGATTGCGTGAAGTGCTCACACAGATTGTCTGATAGAAAAGTAATGAGCAAAAGCGCTACCTGTTGATGTAATGAGTCTCTGACTCATGCTGATACGAACCGATTAAGACGAGAGTCTAATCGGAATTTCGTGTCCCCATCGTCTAGAGGCCTAGGACACTGCCCTTTCACGGCTGTAACAGGGGTTCGAATCCCCTTGGGGACGCCATTCCGATAATGAGTGAAAGACATTATCACCGGTGCTTGCTGCGCCGAAAACATCTTAAAGATGACTTTAACGAGTCGTGTTTAAGATATTGCTCTTTAACAATCTGGAACAAGCTGAAAATTGAAACATGACAGCTGAAACTTACTCCTCCGTAGAAGTACTGGAGTAAGGAGTACCCTGTCATAGAGTCTCTCAAATGTAGCAATGCAAATGTGGAAACACTTTTGGGTTGTGAGGTTAAGTGACTAAGCGTACACGGTGGATGCCTAGGCAGTCAGAGGCGATGAAGGGCGTGTTAATCTGCGATAAGCGTCGGTAAGGTGATATAAACCGTTATAACCGGCGATACCCGAATGGGGAAACCCAGTGCAATTCGTTGCACTATCATACGATGAATACATAGTCGTATGAGGCGAACCGGGGGAACTGAAACATCTAAGTACCCCGAGGAAAAGAAATCAACCGAGATTCCCCCAGTAGCGGCGAGCGAACGGGGAGGAGCCCAGAACCTGAATCAGTTCTTGTGTTAGTGGAAGCGTCTGGAAAGTCGCACAGTAAAGGGTGATAGTCCCGTACACTAAAATGCATTAACTGTGAGTTCGATGAGTAGGGCGGGACACGTGACATCCTGTCTGAATATGGGGGGACCATCCTCCAAGGCTAAATACTCCTGACTGACCGATAGTGAACCAGTACCGTGAGGGAAAGGCGAAAAGAACCCCGGCGAGGGGAGTGAAATAGAACCTGAAACCGTGTACGTACAAGCAGTGGGAGCCTACTTTGTTGGGTGACTGCGTACCTTTTGTATAATGGGTCAGCGACTTATATTTTGTAGCAAGGTTAACCGTATAGGGGAGCCGTAGGGAAACCGAGTCTTAACTGGGCGAATAGTTGCAAGGTATAGACCCGAAACCCGGTGATCTAGCCATGGGCAGGTTGAAGGTTGGGTAACACTAACTGGAGGACCGAACCGACTAATGTTGAAAAATTAGCGGATGACTTGTGGCTGGGGGTGAAAGGCCAATCAAACCGGGAGATAGCTGGTTCTCCCCGAAAGCTATTTAGGTAGCGCCTCGTGAACTCATCTTCGGGGGTAGAGCACTGTTTCGGCTAGGGGGCCATCCCGGCTTACCAAACCGATGCAAACTCCGAATACCGAAGAATGTTATCACGGGAGACACACGGCGGGTGCTAACGTCCGTCGTGAAGAGGGAAACAACCCAGACCGCCAGCTAAGGTCCCAAAGTCATGGTTAAGTGGGAAACGATGTGGGAAGGCATAGACAGCCAGGATGTTGGCTTAGAAGCAGCCATCATTTAAAGAAAGCGTAATAGCTCACTGGTCGAGTCGGCCTGCGCGGAAGATGTAACGGGGCTAAACCATGCACCGAAGCTGCGGCAGCGACGCTTAGGCGTTGTTGGGTAGGGGAGCGTTCTGTAAGCCGTTGAAGGTGGCCTGTGAGGGTTGCTGGAGGTATCAGAAGTGCGAATGCTGACATAAGTAACGATAAAGCGGGTGAAAAACCCGCTCGCCGGAAGACCAAGGGTTCCTGTCCAACGTTAATCGGGGCAGGGTGAGTCGACCCCTAAGGCGAGGCCGAAAGGCGTAGTCGATGGGAAACAGGTTAATATTCCTGTACTCGGTGTTACTGCGAAGGGGGGACGGAGAAGGCTAGGCTAGCCGGGCGACGGTTGTCCCGGTTTAAGCGTGTAGGGGGAGTGACCTGGTAAATCCGGTTGCTTATTCAACCCTGAGGCGTGATGACGATGCACTACGGTGCAGAAGTAGTTGATGCCAAGCTTCCAGGAAAAGCCTCTAAGCATCAGGTAACACAGAATCGTACCCCAAACCGACACAGGTGGTCAGGTAGAGAATACCAAGGCGCTTGAGAGAACTCGGGTGAAGGAACTAGGCAAAATGGTGCCGTAACTTCGGGAGAAGGCACGCTGGCGCGTAGGTGAAGAGACTTGCTCTCGGAGCCGAAGCCAGTCGCAGATACCAGCTGGCTGCAACTGTTTAATAAAAACACAGCACTGTGCAAACACGAAAGTGGACGTATACGGTGTGACGCCTGCCCGGTGCTGGAAGGTTAATTGATGGGGTCAGCCGCAAGGCGAAGCTCTTGATCGAAGCCCCAGTAAACGGCGGCCGTAACTATAACGGTCCTAAGGTAGCGAAATTCCTTGTCGGGTAAGTTCCGACCTGCACGAATGGCGTAATGATGGCCAGGCTGTCTCCACCCGAGACTCAGTGAAATTGAACTCGCTGTGAAGATGCAGTGTACCCGCGGCAAGACGGAAAGACCCCGTGAACCTTTACTATAGCTTGACACTGAACATTGAGCCTTGATGTGTAGGATAGGTGGGAGGCTTTGAAGCGTGGACGCCAGTCTGCGTGGAGCCAACCTTGAAATACCACCCTTTAATGTTTGATGTTCTAACTCGGCCCCGTGATCCGGGGTGAGGACAGTGTCTGGTGGGTAGTTTGACTGGGGCGGTCTCCTCCCAAAGAGTAACGGAGGAGCACGAAGGTTAGCTAATCACGGTCGGACATCGTGAGGTTAGTGCAAAGGCATAAGCTAGCTTGACTGCGAGAGTGACGGCTCGAGCAGGTACGAAAGTAGGTCTTAGTGATCCGGTGGTTCTGAATGGAAGGGCCATCGCTCAACGGATAAAAGGTACTCCGGGGATAACAGGCTGATACCGCCCAAGAGTTCATATCGACGGCGGTGTTTGGCACCTCGATGTCGGCTCATCACATCCTGGGGCTGAAGTAGGTCCCAAGGGTATGGCTGTTCGCCATTTAAAGTGGTACGCGAGCTGGGTTTAGAACGTCGTGAGACAGTTCGGTCCCTATCTGCCGTGGGCGTTGGAAGATTGAGAGGGGTTGCTCCTAGTACGAGAGGACCGGAGTGAACGCACCACTGGTGTTCGGGTTGTCATGCCAATGGCATTGCCCGGTAGCTAAGTGCGGAAAAGATAAGCGCTGAAAGCATCTAAGCGCGAAACTTGCCTCGAGATGAGTCTTCCCTGGGGCCTTGAGCCCCCTGAAGGAACGTTTAAGACTAAGACGTTGATAGGCTGGGTGTGTAAGTGCAGCGATGCATTGAGCTAACCAGTACTAATGATCCGTGAGACTTAACCTTACAACACCAAAAGTGTTTTGATTTGAGAGATTTTCAGCGAGTTCCGAGATTGGTTCTGGTGGTCATGAGAATGACGGCTGGAATGAAACAGAATTTGCCTGGCGGCAATAGCGCGGTGGTCCCACCTGATCCCATGCCGAACTCAGAAGTGAAACGCCGTAGCGCCGATGGTAGTGTGGGGTCTCCCCATGCGAGAGTAGGACACTGCCAGGCATCAAACAAAGTACAAAGCCTCATGCGAAAGCATGGGGCTTTTTACTTTGTCAGTTATTTGGTGTTCAGCTCGAGCATGGACATGCGAAAAGCCCGTCGGGAACGGGCTTTAACGCCGCTTGCGGCGGCCCCAAAGGGGTGAGTCTCAGGATGAGACGAGTATTGTAGGACACTGCCAGGCATCAATTAAGCCAAGAGGCCATCCGCAAGGATGGCCTTTTTGCTGTGTGCGAAAGACAAAAAAGACGCAGCTACGCTGCGCCTTTCAGCCATTCGGTGATGAAATCGGCGATGCTCTCCGGCTGGTTGAGATCCAGGGATCTTGTCTTGACCGCTATCGATTTATCGCTGGCAACGGCGATAACGAACTCATCCAACATATCTTCAAGCGGCCTGCCTATCTCTTCACGATAGAGAATGATTTTACTTATGGGCTCATGTTTAAACCCCTCGACTAAAATCATATCCACCTTGCTACGATCAAAACGACTGGCCAGATACTGAAGATCCAAAGGTTGCTGTTCCGGCGTTTCAGTCATTAAGGCCCAGCGACAATCGCTGGCGACCAAGGTTTGGTCGGCGCCCGCTTTGCGCAGTTCATAACTGTCTTTGCCTGGTGTATCCACATCCATATCATGATGCGTATGTTTGATCAGTCCTACGCGGACTTCCCGCTGCTTTAATAAAGGAATTAATTGCTTAAGCAGCGTGGTTTTACCCGTTCCGCTATAGGCGGCAATCGCCAGCAAGGGGGGAAGAGCATTATGCATTGGTGAGTCCTTTTTCCTGCTGCCAGCGCAGGCAGTCTTCCCGGGTATTAAGATTATGGAATGCTGCTTGTTGACCACTGAACGCTATTTGTCGCGCACCTGCCGCATCCAGGAACAACATCAACTTGCGTTCCCCACGGGCCAGATACTCTTTTAACTGAGGTGCCAGGCTGGTATGCAACAGTGCCAGTGTAGGGTGCGCCCGCTCTCCATCGCTGGCATAGGCGGCCAGAGAGCTGCCTTTCTGTTGCCAGAGTTGATCAACCAGCGTAGCAGGAAAATCGGGGACGTCGCAGGGGACAAAAACGACCCATTCGGTGGTCGCGTGTTTCAATCCGGCCAGCATACCTGCTAGCGGGCCAGAAAAGTCTGGCGTCAGATCGCTGACGATTGGCAGACCGCTTTCACCATAGCGTGCCTGATTGCGATTGGCACTGATGGCAATTAGGCTTACCTGCGGGCGTAACCGAGAAAGTACGTACTGATACAGAGGTATGCCGGCAATCTGAATCAGGCCTTTATCTTCCCCGCCCATACGTGTGGCGCGCCCACCGGCTAAAATAATGCCGGTAATCTCCTCATGCATATCTATCATCCCGAATTTATGGCTAACGCCCTGATTGTAGCGCTAAAGAGGGTGCGACATCAGGATTTACCTTTATTGACAAGCTGCTTCTTTCACTGCGTTGTTAAGCCTGTTACTTTGTGTGTTTATTGATTCTATTGGATGATATTGCGATGAAAACGCACCGTGTAAACGAGCTGATTGAGCTGTTACAGCCGGCCTGGCAGGAAGATCCGGATCTTAACCTGATCCCGTTTTTGCAAAAGCTGGCACAGGAAGCCGGTTTTCAGGGCAATCTGGCTGACCTGAGCGATGATATCCTGATCTACCATCTGAAAATGCGTGGTAGCGCCGGCACCGAACAGATCCCTGGCCTGAAAAAGGATTACGAAGAAGACTTCAAAACGGCATTGCTTCGTGCCCGTGGGGTGATCAAGGATTAGCATTCGTGCGCTAAGGTGAACCAGTTACTCGTGAAACCTGCCATTAATGCTACTATTTCTCATTCCCGGCACAGTGATGTCACCAACCGAAACCGAATGTTGTTATGAACAACTCAGCTTTTAATTTTCAGACCCTGTCGCCCGACCTGATTATGGACGCGTTGGAGGGGGTTGGTCTGCGTGTAGATTCCGGGCTGACAGCGCTTAACAGCTATGAGAACCGCGTCTATCAGTTTATGGATGAAGATCGTAAGCGTTACGTGGTGAAGTTTTATCGGCCTGAACGCTGGAGTGCAGAGCAAATTGGTGAAGAACATCAGTTCTCTCATGATCTTGCCCTGGCAGAGATCCCGGCAGTTGCGCCACTGGCCCTGCAGGGTCAAACGCTGCATACACACAGCGGTTTCTTTTTTACTGTTTTTCCCAGCGTTGGCGGGCGGCAATATGAGATCGATAATCTCGATCAACTGGAGTGGGTGGGGCGTTTCCTGGGGCGTATTCATCAGGTAGGCAGTGAAAGCCTGTTTGTGGAACGCCCGACAATGGGCATTGAGGAATATCTCACTGCGCCACGTCAGGTATTGGCTAGCTGTGAACTGTTGCCGAAGGCCCAACGCGAAAATTTCCTGAATGCGACCGACAGGTTGATTGAGGCGATTAAGCAACATTGGCATCTGGACTGGCAGCCGCGACGTTTGCACGGTGATTGTCACCCAGGCAATATCCTGTGGCGTGATGGTCCGCTGTTTGTTGATCTGGATGACGCGCGAAATGGGCCGGCAATACAGGATCTGTGGATGCTGTTGCATGGTGAACGTCGCGATCGCTTGATGCAGTTAGATATTCTGCTGGAAGCTTACTCCGAGTTTGCCGAGTTTGATCAAAGTGAATTAGCGTTGATCGAGCCGCTGCGGGCCATGCGCATGGTGTACTACCTGGCATGGGTTGCTCGCCGTTGGCAAGATCCCGCGTTTCCTAAAAGTTTTCCGTGGATGGCGGAGTCTGATTTTTGGTTATCTCAGACGGCGGCATTCACCGAGCAGGTTAAGCTGTTGCAGGAACCCCCTCTGCAGCTGATGCCAATGTATTGAAGCTTTAACACAATGGAGAGTTTAGTCTTATGAAGAAAATATGGTTGGCACTCGTTGGCATGGTAATGGCATTCAGTGCCTCGGCTGCGCAATTTAGCGATGGTGCTCAGTACGTAACCCTGGATAAGCCGGTGACCGGTGAACCTCAGGTACTGGAGTTCTTTTCCTTCTATTGCCCGCACTGCTATCAGTTCGAGCAGGTGTATCACGTTTCCGAAAATGTGAAAAAAGCGCTGCCTGCGGGCACTAAAATGACCAAGTACCACGTTGAATTCCTGGGGCCGTTGGGTAAACAACTGACTCAGGCCTGGGCTGTGGCAATGGCGCTGGGCGTGGAAGATAAAGTTAGCCCGCTGATGTTTGAAGCGGTGCAGAAAACCCAGACCGTGCAAACTCCGGATGATATCCGCAATGTGTTTGTGAAGGCTGGCGTGAGTGCAGCTGATTATGATGGGGCCTTGAACAGCTTCGTGGTTAAATCCCTGGTGGTTCAACAAGAGAAAGCTGCAGAAGATCTGCAACTGCGTGGTGTGCCGGCGGTATTTGTTAACGGCAAATACATGGTTAAAAACGATGGCCTGGATACCAGCTCGATGGATGCTTACGTGAAGCAATTCGCCGAAGTGGTTAAATTCCTCAGCGAGCAGAAGTAACCGAAATTTAAAGTTAAAAAGCCGGCTTAGCCGGCTTTTTTTACTCTACGATTGCTTCAACTTATCCAGTAGCCGGTCTTTATCCTGCCACAGCGTATTCAGCCAAAGCTGGAAGCGCCGCTTAAACTGCTTATCGTTAAAGTAATCGCCATGCATGGTTTCATCGACTGGCAGCAGCTCAATTCTTACCACCACGCGTTTCAATCGTCCGCACAGCATATCCAGAAAAGGCCGCTCGGTATTTTCAGGATAAAGCAGGGTGACGTTTAACACTTTATCGAACTGCTTACCTAATGCACTGAGTGTAAAAGCAATGCCGGCGGCTTTTGGGGCCAGTAAATTGCGGTAGGGCGAGTTGGTTTTAATTTTCTTGGCTTCAGTAAAGCGCGATCCTTCCACAAAATTGACGATGGTGGTTGGACGCTTACGGAATTTTTCGCAGGAACGGCGGGTGGTTTCGATGTCATTACCGCGCTTTTCTGGGTGTTTAAGCAAATAGGCACGTGAATAACGTTTCATGAACGGCATATCCAGCGCCCAGCAGGCCAGGCCGACAAAGGGCACCCAGGCTAGCTGTTGCTTAAGAAAGTATTTATTCATTGGAATATGGTTACGGAACAACACGCACAGCACCACAATATCCGACCAACTTTCGTGATTGCTGATCAGCAGATACCAGTTTTTTCGTTCCAGCCCTTCCAGCCCTTCAATATCCCAACGCAATTGCCTGTTAATGCGTAATAGCAGTGCCAACCCTACGCACCAGCACCACATCATAAAATCGGCAAAGGCTGAGATACGTCGCCAGACGGCAGGAAAGGGCACCAGTAGCTTAATGATACCGGCCAGCGTGATGGGGACTGAACAGAGTACGGTCACCAAAATGGCGAGCAGGGCAGAAAGTATAAAAATAACAGGGGATAACAATCTTGGCATGGTTATGGGCTGACGGTTGTTGGTAACAGCGTTACATGCCGGTATGCATGAACAAAAAAAATATTTTAACAGAAACCATAGGGGGAAAGCGCCCGTTAACAGTAACTGTTTTAAAGAGGAGGAAATAGGCATTTGCTGCGTTTTCGTGCAACTTGCTCATCTTGTGCTATGGTAATTGAGGCACTAAATTTGATAAATAGTGCTATTAAAATTGGGTGCAAGATATATCCACAAATTGTGTAAAAGTCGATAAATACCCTCAATTAAAATAACGCAATTTAACGCAGTGATTTCAATAGGAATTTTATTTGCGCTTATAACGATAAATGCATCGTTATAATTTGCTGTCTTTTCTATGCACAAAGTTATCCACAGGCAGGATCTTGCGGATCGCTTCGCAAGATCGCATGATTTTCATCTTCAGTGCACTCTAAGGTTCGTCTCCAGCGGCCAGCTATGGCATGCTTACCGCCATGTCCGATCACGATAAAGATAAAGTAACGCTATGGCTCAAATTGCAGAAAACCCACTAATCCTGGTTGACGGTTCCTCTTACCTCTACCGCGCTTATCACGCCTTCCCTCCGCTGACCAACTCCGCGGGTGAACCGACCGGGGCAATGTACGGCGTGCTGAATATGCTGCGTAGCCTATTGCTGCAGTACCAGCCAAGCCATGTTGCGGTGGTGTTTGATGCCAAAGGAAAAACCTTCCGTGATGAGCTGTTCGCAGAATACAAATCACACCGGCCACCTATGCCGGACGATCTGCGCGCGCAAATCGAGCCGTTGCACAAAATGGTCAAGGCCATGGGCCTGCCGCTGTTGGTCACGCCCGGCGTCGAAGCCGACGACGTCATAGGCACGCTGGCGCTGGAAGCTGAAAAGGCCGGTCATGCGGTGCTGATCAGCACCGGCGATAAAGACATGGCGCAGTTGGTCACGCCGAACGTCACCTTGATCAACACCATGAACAACACCATTCTCGGCCCGCAGGAAGTGTGCGACAAATACGGTATTCCGCCGGAGCTGATTATCGACTTCCTGGCGCTGATGGGGGATGCCTCGGATAACATCCCAGGCGTACCAGGCGTGGGTGAGAAGACCGCGCAGGGGCTGTTACAGGGCCTGGGTGGGCTGGATGTGCTCTATGCGAATCTGGACAGTATCGCCACGCTCAGCTTCCGTGGAGCCAAGACCATGGCGGCCAAACTGGAGCAGAACAAAGAGATGGCATACCTCTCTTACAAGCTGGCCACTATCAAAACTGACGTTGAGCTGGATATTACCTGCGCCGATCTCCAGGTGTCTCCGCTGGACGTCGATACGTTGCAACAGTTGTTCAAACAGTATGAATTTAAGCGCTGGCTGGCAGATGTCGAAGCCGGCGTTTGGCTGGAAGGCAAGAAAGGTGCCGGTGTGAAAGCAACCAGCGCGGCGAAATCTTCTGCCAGTGCAGTGGCAGAAACCGGAAAAGCCCCGGCAGAAGCAACGCTATCGCAAGAGGGTTACGTCACCATTCTGGATGAAGACACCTTCACTGAGTGGCTGGAAAAACTGAAAAAAGCCGAAGTGTTCGCGTTTGATACCGAAACCGACGGCCTGGATACTCTGACCGCTAACCTGATCGGTCTGTCATTTGCCATTGCTCCGGGTGAAGCCGCTTATCTGCCGGTGGCACATGACTATCTTGATGCGCCAACGCAGTTGGATCGCGCTCATGTCCTGGCTACGCTGAAGCCGCTGCTGGAAGACGAGAAAGCGTTGAAGGTCGGGCAAAACCTGAAGTTTGATATGAGCCTGCTGGCGCGTTACGACATTACGCTGCGCGGTATTGCCTTTGATACCATGCTGGAGTCCTATGTGCTGGACAGCGTGGGCGGCCGTCACGATATGGACAGCTTGTCCGATCGTTACCTTGGTCATAAAACCGTGACCTTCGAAGAGATTGCCGGTAAGGGTAAAAAGCAGCTCACCTTCAACCAGATTGCACTGGAGCAGGCAGCACCTTACGCCGCTGAAGATGCTGACGTGACGCTGCAATTACATTTGGCGATGTGGCCGCAATTGAAGGAAAGCGCTGAGCTGTTGACGGTTTTCAATCAGATTGAAATGCCGCTGTTGCCGGTGTTGTCGCATATCGAGCGAACCGGGGTGCTGATTGATCAAAGCATTTTGGCCACCCACTCTATTGAATTGACCAAGCGCCTGGCTGAGTTGGAAATTCAGGCCCATGAACTGGCGGAAGAGCCTTTCAACCTGGCGTCGACCAAACAGTTGCAGGCGATCCTGTACGAAAAACAAAAGTTGCCAATACTGAAGAAAACTCCGGGCGGTGCGCCTTCGACTAATGAAGAAGTGCTGGCTGAGTTGGCGCTGGATTACCCATTACCGAAAGTAATTCTGGAATACCGTGGCCTGGCGAAGCTGAAAACCACCTATACCGACAAGCTGCCGCTGATGATTAACCCGGTGAGTGGTCGGGTGCATACCTCCTATCACCAGGCGGTGACGGCTACCGGGCGTCTCTCTTCCAGCGATCCCAACCTGCAGAATATTCCGGTGCGTAACGACGAAGGGCGCCGTATCCGTCAGGCATTTATTGCTCCTGAAGGCTACCGCATTGTTGCTGCCGACTATTCGCAAATTGAACTGCGTATCATGGCTCACCTGTCACAGGATGAGGGGTTGCTGAAAGCCTTTGCGGCTGGTGAGGATATTCACCGCGCCACGGCGGCCGAGGTGTTTGGCCTGCCGCTCGATAAGGTGACTAACGAGCAGCGCCGCAGCGCCAAGGCGATTAACTTCGGCCTGATTTATGGCATGAGCGCATTTGGTCTGGCGCGCCAGTTAGGGATCCCACGCGGTGAAGCGCAGCGTTACATGGATCTTTACTTCGAACGTTATCCGGGCGTGCTGGAGTATATGGAGCGCACCCGTCAGCAGGCCGCCAGCCAGGGCTACGTCAGCACGCTGGATGGCCGCCGTCTGTATCTGCCGGATGTCAGTTCCAGTAATGGCATGCGTCGTAAGGCGGCCGAGCGAGCGGCGATTAATGCCCCAATGCAGGGGACGGCAGCCGACATCATCAAGCGTGCGATGATCGAGGTGGACGCCTGGCTGCAAGCTCAGGAAAAGCCACTGGTGCGGATGATTATGCAGGTACACGATGAACTGGTGTTCGAGGTACATGAGTCGGTGCTTGAGGAATCCAACCAGCGTATTCGTGAGCTGATGGAAAACAGTATGGCGCTGGCCGTGCCGCTGAAAGTCGACGTTGGCGTGGGTGCCAATTGGGATGAAGCGCACTGATAATGCCGTAGTTCGTCAGCCAGCCCTTCAATGGCAGAGCTAACTGGCGATAACCTAAGCAGTTTTTGTAATTAAGCTACAAGATACGGCGATTGTTTCCGCAACCTCGCCGTTATTACGCTCTAAACTGTGTAAGTAAACTACAAAAAATTCTTTTGCACTGCGAAAAAATCATGTAAAGTTACTCGCGTAGGGTACAGAGGTAAGATGTTCTATCTTTCAGACCTTTTACTTCACGTAATCGGATTTGGCTGAATATTTAGCCGCCCCAGTCAGTATTGACTGGGGCGTTTTTTATTGTAAAAACAAAGCCAAGCCATAAGTTTTTCCTATTTTCTCCGAAACGTTTTTTCCTCGTTTGATCCCCTGAATTTGCTCATCCGCCGAGTTCTCATCGTTAAATGGTCATAAGAATTTATGATGATTTTCAGTCAAAACTGTAATTAGATAACGAAAAAGGCCTGATTTCGCGGATCGCAGACGTAAAAAAGCCGATGCGTTTCCACATCGGCTACTGCGGCACCTGGGGCGTTGTTATTCGCCGGCGGTGTCGTCATCTTCCGGCAGTACTTCCGGTGGGATCTCGTTAAACCAGGTGTTCAGTTTCTGGCTCAGCTTGTCGACGCCGATTTTTTTCGGTGAGGAGAAGGCTTCAACCTGGATATCGCCCATAAACGGCACTACCGCTTCACGCACCATATTGAGCTGCGCCTTGCGCGCGCCAGATGCCAGCTTGTCCGCTTTGGTCAGCAGGAGCAGGACCGGCGTACCGACTTCGACGGCCCACTGAATCATCTGTTGGTCGAGATCTTTCAACGGATGGCGGATATCCATCAGCACCACCAGGCCTTTCAGGCAGTTACGCATTTGCAGGTATTCACCCAGCGCACGCTGCCATTTGCGTTTCATCTCTTCAGGAACTTCGGCGTAGCCATAACCTGGCAGGTCGACGAGGCGAATGCCTTCTTCCACTTCAAACAGGTTAATCAGCTGGGTACGGCCCGGCGTTTTACTGGTACGCGCCAGACCTTTCTGGTTGGTCAGGGTATTTAACGCGCTGGACTTACCGGCATTAGAGCGACCGGCGAACGCAACTTCAATACCTTCATCCCCCGGAAGATGGCGAATATCGGGCGCACTGGTGACGAAATGGGTCACATGATAATTGTAATTCTTGCTGGTCAAAATTTTTCGTCTCCGCAAGGATGGCTAACTGGTTGGCGATTATAACTGCATCAGCGGTAAAAATGGTGTGTTTCTCTGTTTTTAAGCATCGGGCCAGCAGGGCGTGGCAGTCAGACCTCAGCGAGCTTGTGAGACATTCGCCATTCGAATAGGGGGCAATGTCGCTTTATTCGAAAGCTATTTTTATTCTTTACCTTTAAAAACAGAATGTTAATTCTCCGATGTGTTTTTTGTTATGCCAATTGCCCGGCAGCTACCTTGAGCCTAACTCCTGATAGCGTAAAGTAGGTTGCAGCACAAGGCTGTGCAGGATTAAGGAACATCCGGGAAGGGTGATAAATCTCATGGAGTGCACAGGAAGTGCTGGAGTGCCAGGATGAACCCAGAAGGAATTGACCTATTTGCATCTGAATTTGCGAATAGCACAAGGATGGTGAAGTCACTGCAATTTGGATGCCCGCAGGAAGCGCGCTCAGGAAGAGTGGATGTGCAGGGATTGTGCCAGGGACGATTTTTCTTTCAGGATGAAGGACGTAGTGCGGCAGGGAATGCGTTTATAGCAAAAGGAAAAACCAGGATGTTGAGTGTGCGCACGGAACGCGTAGCAGGAATATCCTTCGAAAGAGGGTGCAAATAGGCGGCAGGTTTAACCTGCCGCCTTTTTTCTTTGTCCGCTTTCTGCTAGATTCCGCCGCAATCGTATAGCATCTATCTCTATACTGAATCTACATACCTAAGAGCATACGCTATGAACCAGCCATCAAAAGCACCTCGCGCCCCACGCAGCAGCGCGGCGACGCCGAAAAACAAAAAGAAAAGCCGCGCGGAGCTCGATCAGGAAGCCCGTGAACACAAGCGTGCGAAAAAACGCCGTGGTCTCGCTTCCGGTTCTCGCACCCAGGTTGAGTCCACCAATCAAAAAAATAAAGCGGCGGCTCAGGCCAAAGATCCGCGTATCGGCAGCAAAGTGCCGGTAGCGCTGGTGGTTGAAGATAAGCCAAAAGCCAAACCGCAACCCAAGCCGAAAGCTGAAGCCAAGCCTAAGCCACGTCTGACGCCGGAAGAAGAACTGGCCAAGCTGGAAAACGATGAGCGTCTGGACGCACTGCTGGATCGCATTGATGACGGTGAGACTCTGAGCGCCGAAGATCAGAAATATGTTGATCAGACGCTGGATCGTATCGATGCCCTGATGGAGCAATTGGGCATTGAATTGGGTGATGACGACGAAGAAGAAGAAGAGAAGCGGGAAGATATCCTGAAGCTGCTGAAAGGCGGTAACCCAAAAGACGTAATTTAACGCGTCATGTGGCTGATCCTGACAATAGCCCTACTCTTGATGTGTTATCTGCTGTGGTTATTCGGTAAACTATGGCGGCTGTCTAAACGCAAAACGCGTTTTCGCAGCGCTTCCGCGGCCAGACAGCGTAGACAACTGCCCATTTCCCGGCCCGGTAGAAAAAAATATCGGAAGGAGTGAGCATGTCAGAGCAGGCAATTGTCTGGGATCTGGCCCTGATCCAGAAATATAACTATTCAGGGCCGCGTTATACCTCATACCCCACAGCGCTGGAGTTCAACCAGGGCTATGACGAAGCGGCGTTTCAACGCGCTGCTGCGCGCTATCCAGAACGTCCGCTGTCGCTGTATGTGCATATCCCTTTCTGCCACAAACTCTGCTATTTCTGTGGCTGCAATAAACTGGTGACGCGTCAGACGCACAAGGCCGATGAATATCTGGCGGTGCTGGCACAGGAAATCGCCCAGCGCGCGCCTCTGTTTGCCGGGCGTAAAGTTGGTCAGTTGCATTGGGGTGGCGGCACGCCGACCTACCTGAGCAAGTCGCAAATCAGCAAGCTGGTGGCAATGCTGCGCCAACACTTTGATTTCCTACCCGATTTGGAAATGTCGATCGAAGTCGATCCGCGCGAGATTGAGCTGGATGTGCTCGATCATTTACGCAGCGAAGGCTTTAATCGCCTGAGCATGGGGGTGCAGGATTTCAATAAAGAAGTGCAGCGGCTGGTGAACCGTGAGCAGGATGAAACCTTTATCTTCGCTCTGATCGCTCGCGCCAAGGCTTTGGGCTTTAACTCCACCAATATTGATTTGATCTACGGTCTGCCAAAGCAGACGCCGGAGAGCTTTGCTTACACCCTGCAGCGGGTGGCGGAACTCAACCCGGATCGCCTCAGCGTATTCAACTACGCCCATATGCCGAACCTGTTTGCAGCCCAACGCAAAATCAAAGATGCGGATTTGCCGAGCGCGCAGCAGAAACTGGATATCCTGCAGCAGACCATCGCCTCGCTGACTGAGTCCGGCTATCAGTTTATCGGCATGGACCACTTTGCCCGCCCGGATGATGAACTGGCCGTGGCACAGCGCGAAGGGAAACTGCACCGCAACTTCCAGGGGTACACCACTCAGGGTGACAGCGATTTGCTGGGGCTGGGAGTGTCCGCCATCAGCATGCTGGGGGACAGCTATGCCCAGAACCAGAAAGAGCTGAAGACCTATTACAGTAGCGTTGAGGCGCAGGGGCATGCCTTGTGGCGCGGCCTGGCGATGACGGAGGACGACTGTCTGCGGCGTGAGGTGATCAAAACGCTGATCTGCAATTTCAAACTGGACTATCTGGCAATAGAGCAACAGTTCGCTATCGACTTCGCCGGCTATTTTGCCGAAGACCTGCAACTGCTGGCACCGTTTGAACGTGATGGGCTGGTGGAGCGTGACGAGCAGGGTATTCGCGTTACACCGCGCGGTCGGTTGCTGATCCGCAATATTTGCATGTGTTTTGATATCTACCTGCGACAACAGGCGCGCACTCAGCAATTCTCTCGGGTTATTTGATCGATAAAGAAACGGCCGCATTAGCGGCCATTTTTTTAATTAGAAATTTAACTGAAGAAATTAATCAGTGCGGCGCACAACACCGCAGCAACGGCTGCCTGCGGTGTGTGGCTGGCGGCAGAGCCAAGCTCCGCGCCTTGGGAAATGAATGCGACCAATGAGTCCAGCATCGAGAGCCTCCAGAGTGTGCGCCCCGATCATACTGCCGGCAGAGCGGCTGTAAAGCCTGAAGTCGTCGATTTTTTGTGCGCTTGATTATGTTTTCTATAATCAACAACGCAAACTATTCCATTCCCAACTCTTTCAACTTGCGCGTTAACGTATTGCGGCCCCAACCCAGCAAGCGAGCGGCTTCCTGCTTATGCCCCTGGGTATGGCGCAGAGCGGTAGTGAGCAAAGTGCGCTCCATTTCCGGTTGCGCTTCCGACAGCAAGTTTTGATGACCGGAACGCAGTGCCCGGTCGGCCCACTGCGCCAGTAGCGTAGCCCAACTGTCCGGCAAGCTGTGGCCGGCCGTTTCCGGCGCAGCGGTTTCAAACAGCTCACTCGGCAGATCCTGAATCAGCACTTCCTGCCCGGCGGCCATCACGGTTAACCAGCGACAGGTGTTTTCCAACTGACGCACGTTACCTGGCCACGGCAGGCGGGTCAGGGCGGTTTCGGTTTCCGGATGCAGATTCTTCGCCTCAACGCCCAGCTCTTTTGCCGCCACTTGCAGGAAGTAGCGCGCCAGACGAGGTATGTCCTCACGACGTTCACGCAACGGTGGCAGATGTACGCGAATGACGTTCAGGCGATGGAACAGATCTTCACGGAATTTACCTTCCTGTACCCGCAGCTCCAGGTTCTGATGGGTGGCGGCGATAATGCGCACGTCCACCTTCACCGGCGCGTATCCACCGACCCGGTAGAATTGACCATCGGCCAGCACCCGCAGTAAACGGGTTTGAACATCCAGCGGCATATCGCCGATTTCATCCAGGAACAGCGTTCCGCCGTCGGCCTGCTCAAAACGGCCCTGACGGATCTGATTGGCGCCGGTAAAAGCCCCTTTCTCGTGGCCGAACAGCTCGGATTCGATCAGGTCTTTAGGGATCGCCGCCATATTCAACGCGATAAACGGAGATTTGGCTCGCGGGCTGTGGCGATGCAGGGCATGGGCCACCAGCTCTTTACCGGTGCCGGATTCGCCGTTGATCAGCACGCTGATCGATGAACGCGACAGACGGCCAATGATGCGGAACACGTCCTGCATCGCCGGGGCTTCGCCGATAATGTCCGCCACCGGGTCGTTGGCCGGCTGGCTGCGTGCCGGTTGTTGCTGTTCCTGATAATGGCTGATGGCGCGCTCTACCAGTGCGACCGCTTCATCGATATCAAAGGGTTTTGGCAGGTAATCGAACGCTCCTTGCTGGTAGGCGCTGACCGCGGCGTCCAAATCCGAATGTGCCGTCATTATGATGACCGGAAGCATGGGGTGACGCTGCTTGATCTGCTTGAGCAACGCCAGACCATCCATACCCGGCATGCGGATGTCAGACAGCAACACGTCAGGAGTTTGCGTGGCCAGGGCTTCCAGTACCGCATTGCCATTTTCAAAGGTCACGCAACTCACACCCGCTCCAGTGAGCGCGCGTTCAAGCACCCAGCGGATGGAGCTATCGTCATCGACGATCCAGACTATCCCTCGTTGCATAGAAAACCTCACTGGCGAATAGGCAGGTAAACCGAGAATTCGGTATGTCCTGGCCAACTGTTAAATTCAATTTTTCCGCAATGCTGATCGATAAGATTACGGGCGATGGATAAACCCAGGCCGGTTCCGCCTTCGCGGCCGCTGACCATTGGGTAAAACAGCGTGTCCTGCAACTGCGCCGGTACGCCGGGGCCGTCATCTTCAATATCGATACGTGCCGCTAACCGGTAGCGGGTGCCGTGCAGGGTGATCTGGAATGCGGTTCGGGTGCGCAGCGTAATGGTGCCACCGGCTTCACCCAGCGCCTGCAGCGCATTGCGAGTGATGTTCAGCAACACCTGTTCGATTTGATCCGGGTCGTGCGCCAACTCCGGCAGGCTCGGGTCGTAGTCGCGTACCAGCGTTACGTTATCCGGCTTCTCCAGCGACACCAGTTGGCAGACTCGCTCCGCCACCTGATGAATACTTTGAGTAATGTGCTGGCCTGGCCGTTGCGGGCCCAGCAGGCGATCGACCAGATTGCGCAGGCGGTCGGCCTGTTCAATGATCACCTTGGTGTATTCGGTCAGCGACGGATCGGGCAGAGCCTTGGCCAGCAACTGTGCCGCACCGCGCAGCCCGCCAAGCGGATTTTTAATCTCATGCGCCAGGCCACGAACCAGATCGCGGGCGGCAACCTGCTGAGCGTGCTGCAGCTGTTCCTGGCTCAGGCGGCGTTGGTTATCCATCGGCGCCAGTTCGATCAGGATATAGCCTTCAGACAGCGTCTGGGCGGTCAGGGAGAGGATATGCGCGCGCCCGTCAACCACCAGGGTCACTTCGCTATCGGTAAAGCCCTGGCCGGCGCGCAGGCTCTCACGCATCAGATCGACATTCAGCGAAAAATAGCCGAGCAGATCGGGTAACGGTGTACCGAAAAGTTTACGGGAACTTTGTGCCAGCAGTTGTTGTGCCGCCGGATTGGCGTAATGAACCGCCAGCGAGTCATCCAACAGCAGGATGCTGTTGATGAGAGAATTGAGGATCTGCCCAGCATCGGGCAGCTTGCCAGTTGCCATATAGCAGACTCCTGCACCTTTTTAGTGCATCTATCCTACTCCATCCGCCCTGCGTGCGGCACGGAATAGTTTTGCAGAAAATACGGTGGAGAAAAAAACCCATCCGAAGATGGGCAGAAAGTTTCCACGGCAACAAAAAAAGACAACTAAATCTGAGCGCCGTCCGCAGACGGCGCGGTAAAACTTAAACGCTGTAGTACAGTTCGAACTCAACCGGGTGTGGCGTCATGCGAACGCGGTCCATTTCTTCTTTACGCAGATCGATGTAAGCGTCGATCGCGTCGTCGGTGAATACGCCACCGCGGGTCAGGAATTCGCGGTCTTCGCTCAGTGCAGCCAGCGCTTCATCCAGAGAGCCTGCAACTTTTGGAATTTCAGCTTCTTCTTCCGGTGGCAGGTCATACAGGTTTTTGTCCATGGCATCGCCAGGGTGGATTTTGTTAATCACACCGTCCAGGCCTGCCATCAGCAGAGCTGCGAAGCACAGGTATGGGTTGGCCGCTGGATCCGGGAAACGGGCTTCGATACGGCGCGCTTTCGGGCTGGCTACCACTGGGATACGGATGGAAGCAGAACGGTTACGGGCTGAGTAAGCCAGCATCACCGGTGCTTCGTAACCTGGGACCAGACGCTTGTAAGAGTTGGTGGTCGGGTTGGCCAGGGCGTTGATCGCTTTGGCGTGCTTGATGATGCCGCCGATGTAGAACAGGGCAGTTTCAGACAGGCCACCGTATTTGTCGCCGGCGAACAGGTTAGTCCCGTTCTTGGACAGTGACATGTGGCAGTGCATACCGGAGCCGTTATCACCGAACATAGGTTTCGGCATGAAGGTCGCGGTTTTACCAAATGCGTGAGCCACGTTGTGAACCACGTATTTGTAGATTTGGATTTCGTCGGCTTTCTTGGTCATGGTGTTGAAGCGGGTTGCCACTTCGTTCTGACCTGCAGTTGCCACTTCGTGGTGGTGAGCTTCAACCACCAGGCCCATTTCTTCCATGGTCAAACACATGGTAGAACGGATGTCCTGTGACGAGTCGACCGGAGGAACCGGGAAGTAACCGCCTTTGACTGCCGGACGGTGACCTTTGTTGCCGCCATCGTATTTGGTGCCGGAGTTCCATGCGCCTTCGATATCGTCGATAGCTACGTGGGAACCACGGATGCTGCTGCCGAAACGAATATCATCGAACAGGAAGAATTCTGGCTCAGGCCCGAACAGCACGGTGTCCGCGATGCCGGAAGAACGCAGGAAGTCTTCTGCACGCTTGGAGATTGAACGCGGGTCACGGTCGTAGCCCTGCATGGTGCCTGGCTCGAGGATATCGCAGCGAATGATCAGAGTGGATTCTTCGAAGAACGGATCCAATACCGCCGTGCTGGCGTCTGGCATCAGCACCATGTCAGATTCGTTGATGCCCTTCCAACCACCGATCGAGGAGCCGTCAAACATTTTACCTTCTTCGAAGAAGTCGGCATTTACCTGATGAGAAGGGATGGTAACGTGCTGTTCCTTACCCTTGGTGTCAGTGAAACGCAGGTCTACGAATTTCACTTCATGCTCATTCAGCATCGTCAAAACGTGTTCAGCGGACATACTTAACTCTCCCGGATTTGTCATTGTCTTCGTCGTGGAACGAATCTGTGGAACTGGCTTTTTTTGTCTTGAAAAGACTAAAGCGAAAACTGTGCCAACTTTGCGAAAGCGCTTTAATCGCCTTTCTGCGCGGCTTTTGCACAGAATCAGTATGCACCATCAGTGACGGTTTGCACCTAAATGGTGCAATCAATGCGGGATGGAGCACTGTAATGGTGCAAAAGTGCACCAGATGCTGCTTTTTGCACCGTGAAAGGGATCACATACTGACCTGTACACAGTTGTTTATAAGAGACTGTTGTGATCTTGTTTAGTCCCTCGCTTAATACGTGTACAATAGCGCGCTATTTCTAATGCCTGAGGCAAAGCTGTGATCGAAAATTTGCGTAACATCGCCATTATTGCCCACGTTGACCATGGTAAGACCACCCTGGTTGATAAGCTGCTGCAACAATCCGGTACTTTCGGAGAGCGTGTAGAAGCCACCGAACGCGTAATGGACTCCAACGATTTGGAGAAAGAGCGTGGGATTACCATCCTCGCTAAAAACACCGCCATTAATTGGAAAGACTACCGCATCAACATCGTGGATACCCCAGGACACGCCGACTTCGGCGGTGAGGTTGAGCGTGTGATGTCAATGGTTGACTCGGTGCTGCTGGTTGTGGATGCAATGGATGGCCCAATGCCGCAAACCCGTTTCGTGACCAAAAAAGCGTTTGCTAATGGTCTGAAGCCGATCGTGGTAATCAACAAGGTTGACCGTCCAGGCGCACGTCCTGATTGGGTTGTTGATCAGGTCTTCGACCTGTTCGTTAACCTCGACGCGACCGACGAGCAGCTCGACTTCCCAATCATCTATGCTTCTGCACTGATGGGGATCGCGGGTACTGACCACAACGAGATGGCGGAAGACATGACCCCGCTGTATCAGGCGATCGTAGACCACGTGTCTGCACCGCAGGTTGAGCTCGAAGCACCGTTCCAGATGCAGATCTCTCAGCTGGACTACAACAACTACGTGGGCGTTATCGGCATCGGCCGTATCAAGCGTGGTAAGGTCAAGCCGAACCAACAGATCACTATCATTGATAGCGAAGGCAAAACCCGTAACGGTAAAGTTGCCAAGGTTCTGACCCACATGGGTCTGGAGCGTATCGAAGCGCCTATCGCTGAAGCGGGTGACATCATCGCTATCACCGGTCTGGGCGAGCTGAACATCTCTGACACCATCTGTGATGTGAACGCGGTTGAAGCGCTGCCGGCACTGTCTGTTGATGAACCGACGGTAACCATGTACTTCAACGTCAACACCTCTCCGTTCTGTGGTAAAGAAGGCAAGTACGTGACTTCACGTCAGATCCTCGACCGTCTGAACAAAGAGCTGGTGCACAACGTGGCACTGCGCGTTGAAGAAACCGAAGATGCTGATGCATTCCGCGTATCTGGCCGTGGTGAACTTCACCTGTCGGTTCTGATCGAAAACATGCGTCGTGAAGGTTTCGAGCTGGCGGTTTCCCGTCCTAAAGTTATCAACCGTAAAATCGATGGCCGCATGCAAGAGCCATTCGAAAACGTGACGCTGGATATCGAAGAACAGCACCAGGGTTCAGTCATGCAAGCCATGGGTGAGCGCAAAGGTGACGTTAAGGACATGATCCCAGACGGCAAAGGTCGTATTCGCCTGGATTACCTGATCCCTGCGCGTGGCCTGATCGGTTTCCGTACCGAGTTCATGACCATGACTTCCGGTACCGGTCTGCTGTACTCCACCTTCAGCCACTACGATGACGTGCGCCAGGGTGAAATCGGCCAGCGCCAGAACGGCGTGCTGATCTCTAACGGCCAGGGCAAGGCAGTAGCATTCGCCCTGTTCGGTCTGCAAGATCGCGGCAAGCTGTTCCTGGGTCACGGTGCAGAAGTGTATGAAGGCCAGATCATCGGTATTCACTCACGTTCTAACGACCTGACCGTGAACTGCCTGACCGGTAAGAAGCTGACCAACATGCGTGCTTCCGGTACTGACGAAGCGACTACCCTGGTTCCTGCTATCAAGATGTCCCTGGAGCAAGCTCTGGAATTCATCGATGATGACGAACTGGTAGAAGTTACGCCAACGTCCGTACGTATTCGTAAACGTCACCTGACTGAAAACGATCGTAAGCGTGCAAGCCGCGGTCCTAAAGAAGCTTAATCGCTGATTTAGTCTGCAACACTTAGGGCGCGTCCAGCGCCCTGAGTTTTTTCCTCTGTCTTTTCCCATTTCTGCCGCGTGCTATACGCTTTTCCACCTGCTCCCTATTCAGCCTCTGTTTTTCCCGCTACAGTAAAATCTCACCGGCCCATCAGGAGAGGACTATGCTGTATATCTTTGATTTAGGTAATGTGATCGTCGATATCGATTTCAAACGTGTACTGGGTGTATGGAGCAATTTAAGCGGTACGCCGCTGGCGGTCTTGTCCGAACGTTTCACCATGGGCGAATTGTTCCAACAGCATGAGCGCGGTGAAATCAGCGATGAAGATTTTGCCGGGCAACTGAGTGAAGAGATGGGCATCGCTCTGAGTTTCGAACAGTTCGCTACCGGTTGGCAGGCGGTGTTTGTCGCCCTGCGCCCGGAAGTGATCGACATCATGAAACGTCTGCGTAGCGAAGGTCACCGTGTCGTGGTGCTGTCGAACACCAACCGCCTGCACTGCAATTACTGGCCGCAGCACTACCCGCAAGTGGCGGAAGCCGCCGATCATCTGTACCTGTCTCAGGACATCGGTATGCGCAAACCGGACGCCAACATCTATCAGCACGTTCTTAACGCAGAAAATACCCCGCCGGACCAGGCCGTGTTTTTTGATGATGTGGCGGCCAATGTAGCCGCGGCTGAAGCTCTGGGGATTAAAGGGGTGCACGTGACCGATCCTGACGTGGTGCCGGCTTATTTTGCCCAATGACCGCAAAGGGTTAAGCTTAAGGCGTACAAACTGACATCAAGGAGTGGATATGTCATTTTTCCGCCGCAAGAAGCTGCCTTCTGCGATCAAACCCGGCGTCACCTTTGGGCGGCTGCTGATCAAACGCGTCGATAGCGATGGCCTGACTATGTTGGCAGGCCATTTGGCTTACGTTTCCCTACTGTCGCTGGTGCCACTGGTGACCGTGGTGTTCGCGCTGTTTGCTGCGTTCCCGATGTTCTCCGATATCAGCGTCCAACTGAAAAGCTTCATCTTCTCCAACTTCATGCCGGCCGCCGGCAACGTGATCCAGAGTTATCTGGAGCAGTTTGTCGCCAACTCCAACAAGATGACTGCCGTCGGCACCTGCGGGCTGATTGTCACCGCGCTGTTGTTGATCTCCTCGGTGGACAGCGTGCTCAATACCATCTGGCGCAGCAAAAATAAGCGTCCAATCGTGTTTTCTTTCGCGGTGTACTGGATGGTACTGACCCTGGGGCCGCTGTTGGTCGGTGCCAGCATGGCGATCAGCTCCTATTTGCTGTCGCTCAACTGGTTGGCGCAGAGCGGTGTCAACAGCCTGGTGGATCAGGTACTGCGTATATTTCCGCTGATCCTGTCATGGATATCCTTCTGGCTGCTGTATTGCATTGTTCCGACGGTGCGGGTGCCACCCAAGGATGCACTGATCGGTGCGCTGGTGGCCGGGGTGCTGTTTGAGCTGGGCAAGAAGGGTTTTGCCTTGTACATCACCATGTTCCCGTCTTACCAGCTGATTTACGGCGTGCTGGCGGTGATCCCCATTTTATTCCTCTGGGTCTACTGGAGCTGGTGTATCGTGTTACTCGGTGCGGAAATCACGGTGACCATTGGGGAATACCGCGACTACCGCCAACAGAAGGCGGAACAACAGGATCAGCCACCAGAAGGGCAGTTATGATTGCGTTAATTCAGCGGGTATTAAATGCCAGCGTTACGGTTGAAGGGCAAACGGTAGGCAACATCGGTCCCGGTTTGTTAGTGTTATTGGGCGTGGAACAGGACGATAACGAGCAGAAGGCCGTTCGCCTGTGTGAGCGTGTATTGGGATACCGCATCTTTGGCGATGAGAACGACAAGATGAATCTCAATGTCCAACAGGCAGGGGGCAGCCTGCTGGTGGTCTCGCAGTTCACGCTGGTGGCCGACACGCAAAAAGGGATGCGTCCGAGCTTCTCTCGCGGTGCGGTACCGCAGGAGGCCGACCGGTTGTACCAATATTTTGTTGGCCAGTGCCGCGAGCGCGGCATAGAAACCCAAACCGGTGAGTTTGCGGCCGATATGAAAGTCGCGCTGGTGAACGACGGGCCAGTGACGTTTTGGCTTCAAGTCTAAGTATTCTGAGAGAGAAAGCGTCTATGTATCACCTACGAGTACCGGTAACAGAACAAGAACTGAAGGATTATTACCAGTTCCGCTGGGAAATGCTGCGCAAGCCGCTGCACCAGCCGGTGGGGTCGGAAAAGGATGCCTATGACGCCATGGCGCATCACCAAATGGTGGTGGACGAGGGCGGGAAAATTGTCGCTATTGGGCGGCTGTATATTAATGCGGACAACGAGGCGGCGATTCGTTTTCTGGCGGTAGACCCGACGGTGCAGGACAAGGGCCTGGGTACGCTGGTGGCCATGACTCTGGAGTCCGTGGCACGCCAGGAAAGCGTAAAGCGGGTGGTGTGTAGCGCCCGTGAAGATGCGGTGGATTTCTTTGCCAAACTGGGCTTCGTCAATCAGGGTGAGATCACCGCGCCGCAGACCACGCCGATTCGTCACTTCCTGATGATCAAACCCGTGGCAACGCTGGACGACATTCTGCATCGCCCCGACTGGTGCGGCCAGCTGCAGCAGGCCTGGTACGATCATATCCCGCTCAGTGAGAAAATGGGTGTGCGTATCAGCCAATACACTGGTCAACGCTTTGTCACCACCATGCCGGAGATCGGCAACCAGAACCCACACCATACGCTGTTTGCCGGTAGCCTGTTCTCGCTGGCGACCTTGACCGCCTGGGGATTAATCTGGCTGTTGCTGCGTGAGCGCCATTTGGGCGGCACCATTATTCTGGCCGATGCGCATATCCGTTACAGCAAGCCGATCACCGGCCGACCGCGGGCAGTGGCGGATCTCAGTTCGTTGAGCGGTGATTTGGCGCGTCTGGCACGCGGCCGACGTGCGCGTGTCCAGGCGGAAGTCCACCTGTTCGGAGACGATGACAGAGGTGCGGTGTTTGAAGGGACTTATATGGTGCTGCCGGCCGAGCCGGAAGTGCCGCTGGACCAGGGTGGGTCAGAGGCGATAGTTTGATGCCGTGAGTCTTGCCAATCTTGACGGATAAGTATGAGAGTTACCCATTTTTGTATGAGGTCCAGACCTCAAAACAAAAGGGTAACTCCCATGCGTTAGCTCAGCGAGCGCGACAGCGTGTTAACAGCCGGGATGCATATTAGCCGCGCCTTTTATACGCCACACGCCCCATTCACCCGTCGCGCCAGGCACATCGCCCCGGGTCCACCAACCGTTCTGCCACTCTTTGCCGTCATAGGCCACGGTACTGCAGAGCTTGTCATAGGCCTTGTTACTGTCCCAGGGCGCTGCCGATGAGGCATCAGCCAGTGTAAAGCTCAGCGTTTCCTGTTTAACCGTCTCCCCTTTCTCATTGCCGGCCTTATATCTTAATGAATACTTACCCGCGGTAACGTCGGTCAGAGGGATTTGCACGGTGACGCTGTCATTTTCAATTTTCTGTTTAACAACGCCTTTTTTATTACCTTGTTGATCCGTGACTTCAGCTTCCAGCGTCATGCTTCCTTCCGCCTGGGCGCCAAAACTCAGGATTGAACGCCCTTGTTGGATGATTTCCGTCCGCAAATTAGAAATGGTCAGGTCTTCATTCGCCGGGGTTTCGTTCAGCATTTTTTCCGCCGCTTTCATCACATCAGGCTGGGTGCCAATCGGCTGATGGGTATCCACCAACGGGGTGCCGGTTTCCGTCAGCAACTTACGCAGCTGCTTGGGGGTAATTAACTTGCCGTGTTGTTTCGCTATCCCCGACAGACTGGCGGCAACACCGGCGATAATCGGGTTGGCGGATGAAGTGCCTGAGAATGTTTGGGTATATTGCGCATTAGTTTCTTTCCACAAGTTTGCCTCAATATCCAGCGTGGTGGTGACAATGTCCCAGCAACCCCAACTTGCACTATCGATACGGGAACCATAGGTACTGAAGACCGCCTTTTTGCCATTATTGCCACATACGGCTCCGGCGATAATGGCGCCAGAATCCCTGACGTTACGATCGAATTTCCCGGAGAAGTTGGGATGATCGAGATTTACGTTACCATTGCCTGCCGCCATGATGACGTGAATCCCGCTGTCAGTGGCCGTTTTAATTGCATCAAACCAGGCTTGTTCATGTTCTACCGGCACAAAGCAGTTGCCGGACCGGCATTCGGAAGCAGGGAGAAGAGGAGTCCTTCCTTGCTGGCCCAGTTGCACTACATCGCCGGTTTTTAGCAAATTGATCCCTTTGATGAAATCAGATACCGGCCAGGCTGCGTAGGCAAATCGAGCCTGATGGGCTATGCCCAATACGCCGAAGTCATTGTCTTTTCCGGCCATAACACCGAGTGACATCGTATCGTGATAACGAGAGGGGGGATAATCGTTCCCGATTGAGAAAATGGCTCTTGGCAGGTCTATATGATCGTTATTCCAACGCCCATTTTCGCTGGACATCACCGTTACCCCTTCACCTTTAGCGCCAGGATAATGCTTGTGTGCATTTAACGCATTGACGCCCCCCAGAACATAACCGGTTCGCTGTTCATCCGGTGATTTAAGATAGTCTTGCATATCGACAAAGGAGGGAACGTGGCGGGTGTTGCGCTCGGGTAATGAAAATTTATTCTCATCTAATGAGAAGTGGCGAACCTCTCCAGATGCGGTGACGTACTCATCCATTGATATTGGTTTGGCTGCAGGATAAATGACATCGATATCTTTATCATTTTCAAACATTCTTACGATGTTATTAATGTATTCGACATCATGAGTTTTTCCTTCAGGTATTTTCACTGCGTAATACTTGTTTAATCCATTTTTTTTACTGGCCTGGCTAATCAGTGAGCTGCGTTGAGTTTCTTTAAATAATTTTTCAAAGTTCATCTCCACCCCATCACTGCCGTACAGGGATAAACTTTGCCCGCCATTCCTGCTCTGTATGCTTTCGCCTATATTCTTCACCCCCTTATCGCTTAACTTCAACACTACTGAGTTATACTCAATATTTTCAGTGGCATAGAAGTCGGCCTTGGCCATGGCATTAACAGAATAGATGGCGAGCAGGGTAAGGAGTAATGACTTTCTCATAATGGCCTCTAAATTGGTTTTTTCCGTATTAAAAATCCATCAGAATATCTATTTATAATAAAAATCATTACTCCATTAAAAATAGATAATCCTTGAGAGGGATAAAATTCAATGAGAGTAAGGTATACGTTGAAAAAACGACCAATAAAATGGTCTGTTTATTAAAAACCATCAAAATTCATTATTTTAATATAGGGTTGGTAACGGGAGAGCATAAGGTCATAGGTATAAAATATATCTAAGAAAAGCGGTTTTAAGAGATATAAGGGAATTTGAGAGGCAGGTTGTGAGTTTATTCGCGGTTCAGGTCATCATAGGGCGGCTTACCACGCTAAATCACGCGGGTAGGCCGCCCTTTGCATTAAGGCAGTTGTTGTTCCAGTGTTTGCCCGTTTTTGCTGGTGGCCTGCAGCCGGCCCTGCAAAGAAGACTTAAACGGCCCGTCGCTGTTCAGTAGACCTTTCAACTGTAATTGCAGGTTACCGTCACCTTCCAGTGGTACCTGCTGCCATCCCCATTGTTGCAGGGTGTTCACCGGTACCGAGCGCCCGTTTAGCGACAGCGTAAAGGGTTTGCCCGGCAATTGCTCAATGGTGGCTTTGGCTTCCAGTAATCCCTGCGGCATAAAAGCACTGAGATCTGTGACGTTGATCTGCCCGTCATTGGCGTTCAGCGCCAGCGATGGGCGGCGAACGTCTATCTTGTTGAAGGTGGCTTCGCTGCCATTGAGGTTCAGCGTACCGGACCAGATGCCCCATTGGTGGTCGCGTGCCAGCAGCAGGTTACTGCCGTAGCCGTCCAGCGCGGTTACCTGGAACGGGAAGGCCGGATTGATATCGATGATCAGGTTGCGGTTGGTGGTCAGCTTGTTGACGTATACCTCCGCCAACCAGTGTGGCAGCGTTTGTAGCCACAGCCCGCGCCAGTTGCTCGGCAAGGTGTATTCCAACGCGGCGACCGCCACCTCATCGAGTTGCAGGCGGTTATTGGCGCGCAGCCAGTTGCCGGAAGTGCGCAACAGCCCGCCTTCCCAGCGGGTGGTGAACTGTTGAATGGCAATGCCGGCCGGCGAGAGGCGCATATTCATGATTGGATCAATCAGGTGGAAGCCGCCGTTGATCAAATCGCTGGCGTTGAAGTTCAGTGAACCGTCCGGACTGCTCCAGTCGCCCTGCTGGAAGGTGACGTTTTGCAGCGACAGATCGAGATCGTTGAATGCCCATTCTTTGCCTTCCAGCCGCGCATCGATCAGATCAAAACGTTTGAGTGTGATCGGCGGCAGGGCAGTAAAGCGCTGCCAGAACTGTTCCAGCGTCAGTGGTGTCTGCATACGTACGCCACTCAGCCGCAGGCGTTCTACCTGCCAACTGCCATTAGCGGCGCGGGTGGCTACGCCAGTCAAATCACCTTGCGCCAGGTCGGCGCCGAAGTTGCTGAGCAGCAACTGGTTTTGTTTGAGTTCGCCCTGTACCAATACCTGAGAGGAGGGGATGCCGTTCAGCGTCATGGAACCGGCGCTGAACTGGAATTGATGGTTCTCACCCAAGGGATGACCGGCTTTCGGTTGCCATGGCGTAATACCGGCATTGACCCGTTGCGCATTGAGCTGCCAGGTTTCATCGTTGGCTTGCAGTGCCATATTGCTCAGTTGCAGCACATCGGCCTGAATCGGCAATACAGCATTTTGCTGAGGTAGCTTAAGCGTACCCTCGCGTAGCGTGACGCTATGGAAATAACGCGGCTCGGTAAGTTGGCGCAGGCTGAGGCCTAAATCCAGTCGCTTGGCGACCAGCGAGGGTGGCTGATTCTTTGTCGCTAATTGAACGTCTTCCAGGCTGATTTGACCTGGTTGGTCCCACGAGTGCGAGATCTTCGCTACCGACAGGCGATATTCACTGTTATCGCTGATCCAGCGGCTCAAGTAGCCCGCGGCCCAACGGGTTTGCCCAATGACGTACAACAGCGCAATGGCAAGCACTACCAGCAGCAGCAACGTCAGCAACAGTTTCCCGATAAATTTCATCGTCTACATCCGCGTCGGTCAAAAAAGATACCCTGTTTATGCCGCAATTGGCCGGGCATCTCAAGTGCAATGGTCTGATAGGCAATAAAAAAACGGCCGCGAGCGGCCGTTTGACTGTCAGCGTGGCCGATTATGGCTTTTCGTGTTCGTGTGGGAACACCAGGTTCAGCACGATAGCGGTGATGCCACCGGCAGCAATACCGGAGGAAAGCAGGGTTTTCAGCCAGTCCGGCGCGAACTGCAGGATCAGCGGCTGCTGGGAAACGCCCATACCCACCGCCAGAGACAGCGCCATGATCATGATTGCGCGGCGATTCAGTCGTTCGCGAGACACGATACGCACGCCAGATGCGGCGATGGTGCCGAACATCACCAGGGTTGCACCGCCCAGAACCGGTTCGGGAATATGTTGCACGAAACCGGCCACCGCCGGGAACAGCCCCAGTACGATCAGCATCAGCGCCACCACGAAACCGACATAGCGGCTGGCAACGCCGGTCAGTTGGATCACGCCATTGTTCTGACCAAAGCAGGAGTTGGGGAAGGTGTTGAATACTGCCGACAACATCGAGTTCAGGCCGTTAGCCAACACACCGCCCTTCAGGCGCTTCATATACAGCGGACCGCTGACAGGCTGTTCTGACACGTCCGAGGTGGCGGTAATATCGCCGATGGTTTCCAGTGAGGTGACCATAAAGATCAACATCAGAGGTAACAGCAGGTTCCAGTCAAAACCCAGACCGTAATAGAGCGGCGTTGGGATGACTATGGCTGCCGTCTCGAGAGCCGGTTGGCTTTGCGGCAACATATCCATGGCCCAGGCCAGCAGATAGCCGACCGCCATGGCAATCACCAGTGAGGCAACGCGCAGGTAGGGGTTGCGCTGACGGTTAAGCAGAATGATAACCAATAATACCGCACCGGCCAGCAGCAGGTTTTTAGGGGCACCGAAGCTGCCTCCGTTCATCGCGGCATAACCGCCGCCGATGGAGGTCAGCCCGACCTGGATCAGCGATAAACCGATAATCATCACCACAATGCCGGAGACCAGCGGGGTGATAATACGGCGTGCCAGGTGAAGGACGCGCGACAACAGGATTTCGGTGCAGGAGGCGACCATTAGCGTGCCAAATAGCGCTGCCATCATGGTGGGAACATCGGCACCGCCGTTTTTCAGCGCCAGACCGCCCATAATCAGCGGCGAGACAAAGTTAAAGCTGGTGCCCTGAATGGACAGCAGGCCACAACCGACCGGTCCCCAGGTTTTAATTTGCAGGATCGAGGCCAGACCGGAGGCAAACAGCGACATGCTGATAATGTGCTGAGTATCTTGTGCCGGTAACCCTAACGCCTGACAAATCAACAGCGCCGGGGTGATCACCGCAACAAACATTGCCAACAGGTGCTGACCGGCGGCAAACAGCGTTTGCGGCAGAGGTGGGCGGTCTTCAAGACGATAAATCAGCTCGCTGTTACGGGGTGTGGCAGAGGTTTTTTGCGCGGCATCGAGCTCGGCGGATGGCATGGTCATGGTGTGGCATTTCCAGAAACGGCAAAGCAGGCATTTTAATGATTTGACCTACAAAAGCAAACGGTTGCGCGTTAAAGTTATGTTAGCTTTATCGCCGGTTATGTCGCATTTTCGTTCATTTTTTCTTGTGTTATCAGCGTTTTTTACTTCTAATCCCGCACTCATCAAGTTTTAAAAACTAAGCGGTTTTCTATAACTTATTATTTCTTAATTGGATCTTTCCCCTTACATGGAGTACCTGGATGTTTCATCTTGATACTTATGGCACGTTAGTCGCGGCAACATTGGTTTTGCTCCTCGGGGGCAAATGTGTCACCAGCATTCCCCTGTTGAGAAAATACACTATCCCCGCCCCTGTCGCCGGTGGTTTGCTGGTGGCGCTCCTGTTGTTAGCCCTGAAAAAGCTGGTTAACTGGGAAATCAGCTTCGATATGTCGCTGAAAGACCCGTTGATGCTGGCCTTCTTCGCCACCATCGGTCTGAATGCCAACCTGGCGCGATTGCGTGCGGGCGGCAAGGCATTAATGGTGTTCCTGTTTGTGGTGCTGGGCCTGCTGCTGGTGCAGAACGCCATCGGCATCGGCATGGCAAAAATGCTGGGTCTGGATCCGCTGATGGGTCTGATTGCCGGCTCCATCACCTTGTCCGGTGGCCATGGCACCGGGGCGGCCTGGAGCAAGCTGTTTATTGAACGCTACGGGTTTGAAAACGCCACGGAAGTGGCGATGGCCTGTGCCACCTTCGGGCTGGTACTGGGTGGCCTGATCGGCGGCCCGGTTGCGCGTTATCTGGTGAAGCACTCGTCCACGCCGGAAGGCACGCCGGATGACAGCGTCCAGCCAAGCGGTTTTGAAAAGCCGGAGAGCGGTCGTTTGATCACCTCGCTGGTCATGATTGAAACCATCGCCATGATCGCCATCTGTCTGAGTCTGGGGCAGCTTATCGCCGGCCTGTTGAATGGTACGGTGTTTGAACTGCCAAACTTCGTCTGCGTGCTGTTTGTTGGCGTGATCCTGAGCAACACCCTGGCCTTTACCGGCTTTTATACCGTGTTTGAACGCGCGGTATCGGTGCTGGGTAACGTCAGCCTGTCGCTGTTCCTGGCCATGGCGTTGATGAGCCTGCGGCTATGGGAGCTGGCTTCGTTGGCGCTGCCGATGTTGGCGATCCTGGCGGTGCAAACGCTGGTGATGGCGCTGTACGCGATTTTCGTCACCTACCGGGTGATGGGCAAAAACTACGATGCGGCGGTTCTGGCTGCTGGCCACTGTGGCTTCGGCATGGGTGCGACGCCAACGGCGATTGCCAATATGCAGGCGATTACCGATCGCTTCGGCCCATCGCACCTGGCGTTTCTGGTGGTGCCGATGGTGGGGGCGTTCTTTATTGATATCGCCAACGCGATTGTGATTAAGCTGTATCTGCTGTTGCCGGTGTTCCCGGCGATAGGTTGATTAGCAGATTGCAATAAACCAGAAGGGCGCCGATTGGCGCCCTTTGTTTTGGCAGGGAATTAGGCGTTTGAGTAACGCGCTTTTTCCGGTAACCAGCGTTCAATCAGGGCGTGGGCATGTTGCGGATATTGCTGATGGATATGACGAGCGACGCGTTGTACTTCCGGGATCATCGCCTGATCGCGTAGTAAATCGGCTACCTTAAACTCGGCGCTGCCGGTTTGGCGTGTGCCAAGCAGCTCCCCGGGGCCACGGATCTCCAGATCCTGCTGGGCAATGACGAAGCCGTCATTGCTGTCACGCAGCACCTGCAGCCGCTTCTGTGCGGTTTTGCTCAGTGGCGTTTTGTACAGCAACACGCAATGTGACGCCACGGCACCACGGCCCACGCGGCCACGCAGCTGATGCAACTGTGCCAGTCCTAACCGCTCCGGGTTTTCGATGATCATCAGGCTGGCATTCGGCACGTCGACACCGACTTCGATCACCGTTGTCGCCACCAACAGCTGGAGCTCGCCTTGTTTAAAGGCCTGCATCACCGCCTGCTTCTCTTGCGCTTTCATTCGGCCATGTATTAACGCGACTTTCAGCTCCGGCAGCGCGGTTTTCAGTTCTTCCCAGGTGGCTTCTGCGGCCTGGGCTTCGAGTAGTTCAGACTCTTCGATCAGCGTACAGACCCAATATGCTTGCCGGCCTTCTTCCAGGCAGGCGCTTTTCACCCGCTGGATTATATCGGCGCGCCGGGTATCGGGTATCGCGACGGTAGTGACCGGCGTTCTGCCCGGGGGCAGCTCGTCGATCACCGAGGTGTCGAGATCGGCATAGGCGGTCATTGCCAGCGTGCGTGGGATGGGTGTGGCGGTCATGATCAACTGATGGGCATGGAAGCCTTGCTCCTCCCCCTTTTCCCACAGTGCCAGTCGCTGGTGGACGCCAAAACGGTGCTGCTCGTCGATGATCACCAGTGCCAGGCCGGAAAATTTCACCTGTTCCTGGAAGATGGCGTGCGTGCCGACCACCATCGACACCTGACCACTGGCAATAGCCTCTTGCTGTGCGATACGCGCCTTGCCTTTTTGCTTGCCGGCCAGCCAGCCGACTTCCAATCCCAGCGGTTCAAACCACTGGCGGAAATTGTTGGCATGCTGTTCGGCCAGCAGTTCCGTAGGCGCCATCAATGCCACCTGCTTGCCGTGGGCGATAGCGCGTAGCGCGGCCAGTGCAGCCACCAGCGTTTTACCTGAGCCGACGTCGCCCTGTACCAGGCGCATCATCGGGAAGCCTTTTTGCATATCGGCTTCAATATCTGCCACCACGCGGTCTTGGGCGCCGGTCGGTGTAAAGGGTAACTGGGCGAGAAATTGTGTTTTAAGCCGATCATCCGGCATCAGAGGCAGCGCCTGATAGCTCTGAGCGCCGGCGCGTACCGCCAGCATACTGAGGTTATGCGCCAGCAGCTCTTCCATGATCAGTCGTTTTTGCGCCGGGTGTTTACCCTGTTCCAAATCAACCAACTGGATATCCGGCGGCGGGCGGTGCAGGGTATGCAATGCCTGTGGCAGACTCATCAAACCACCGCTCAGTTCCGACGGCAGCAGTTCGGTGATGGCGCAGGTATCCAACAGTTCCAGAGCCTGATCGGTCAGTTTGCGCAGCGTAGCCTGCCGGATACCTTCAGTCGTTGGGTAGACCGGGGTCAGTGACTCTTGCAGCTCAACCTCGCTGCTTTCTCCCTGAATGCGGTATTCCGGGTGAATAATTTCTGCGCCGTGATTGCCGCGTTTGACTTCACCATAGGCGGTCACGCGACGGCCGGTTGCCAGGCTGTTTTTCATCGCCGCATTGAAGTTGAAGAAGCGCATGGTGAGCAGGCCGGTACCGTCACTGATCTGGCAGGTCAGCATACGTCGACGGCCAAAACTGATGTCCGTACGCAGTACTTCACCTTCCACCGTGGCAAAAATGCCCGGCTGCAGGTCGTTTATTGGATAGAGGCGGGTGCGGTCTTCGTAGCGCAGTGGCAGGTGCAGCAGCAAATCCTGAATGGTTTCCAGGCCAATTTTAGCCAGTTTCCCCGCCTGGCTGGCACCCACGCCGGAAAGTGTGGTGAGTGGGACAGCATCCAGCAGGCGGCCTTTCATTTGCGTACCGTCGCTTGCATGGCTGCCCACCATTCGGCATCGGCGACCACCTGGCCCTGTTCATCAATGTGCGGACGCGGCAGTCTTTTACGTTTGGCCACGTTGGCCAGCACCGGATAACCACCTTCAAACAGCAGGCGCTGTTGTTCTTCCTGGTCGAGCATGCTGTGCTCACGGCGATACAGACCGGCATTTTGCCGCTGGCGTTGGGCTTCGTACAGGATCAATGCTGAGGCGACCGACACGTTGAGTGACTGCACCATACCGATCATTGGAATGATGATGTCCTGATCGGCAAGCCGCAGGGCTTCTTCGGTAATACCGGTTTTTTCCTGGCCCAGCAGCACGCAGGTCGGGCGGGTGTAATCCACCTCGCGGAAGTCTACTGCGCGGGCGGATAGGTTGGTTGCCAGGATCTGCATACCCTGATCTTTCAAATGGGTCACGGCGTCGACGATGGTGGGATGGGTTTTGACATTCACCCAACTGTTGCTGCCGGCGGCGGAGGAAACCAGGGTTCGCATGCGTGGGGTTGGCCACACGGCATGCACCTGATGCACACCGACGGCGTCGGCGGTGCGGATAATGGCGGAGACGTTATGCGGTTTGTGAACCTGTTCCAGGCAGACGGTTAAATCCGGCTGCCGGGTGGCCAGCATTTCACAAATCCGCGCATAGCGTTCAGGACTCATAAGCGCTAATTTCGGTTACGGTTAACTTTAATCACATCCGGCATGATACGGATTTTACGCATAATATTTGCCAGATGGATACGATCGCGGGTGGTCAAACGGATAAATGCACTATAAACCCGGCCGTCTTTTTCTTCGGTATTCAGGCTTTGAATATTGGACTCAGCCGCATTGATGGCTGCCGTCAGGTTGGCCAGTGCCCCCTGATGATTAAACATGTCCACTTTGATCTCGGCGATGAATTCCTGTTCGATATCTTGATCCCATTCTACCGCCATGAACTTTTCAGGTTCTTTCTGGTAGCCGCGGATATTTCGGCAGGACTCATGGTGGATCACCAGGCCTTTGCCTGGGCTGACGTGGGCGATGATCGGATCGCCTGGAATAGGTCGGCAGCATTTAGCGAAGGTGATCAGCACGCCGTCTGAGCCCTTGATCGCCAGATTACGAACCCCAGAGGAGGCCCCCAGATTAGACTGGTCACCCTGCAGGTTTTTCGCTACCACCACGCTCATGGCATTGCCCAAGCCGATTTCAGCCAACAGGTCGTCCAGCGTCGCCAGTTTCATGCGATCCAACTCGTGTTGGATATTTTCTGCCGGAACCTCTGCCAGTTTGCGACTGCCGCCCAATGCATGATTTAACAAGCGGCGGCCGAGGCCGACTGAATCATCGCGCTTGAGGTTTTTCAGCATTTGGCGGATTTTTGCGCGCGCTTTTGAGCTGACGACAAAGTTCAGCCAGGCGGCGTTAGGCCGTGCACCAGGAGCCGTGATGATTTCGACCGTTTGCCCGCTGGTCAAGGACTGTGACAGCGGGTATGGCTGGCGATCAACACGTGCGCCAACGCAGGCATGGCCGATATCGGTGTGCACCGCGTAGGCGAAGTCGACCGGCGTTGCGCCCGCAGGCAATTCAACAATGCGGCCTTCCGGGGTGAAAACGTAAATCTCATCCGGGAACAGATCGGATTTTACGCTCTCGATAAATTCAAACGAACTGCCGGCGCTTTGTTGCAGCTCCAGCAAGCTCTGCATCCAGCGCTGAGCGCGGATTTGTGCGGTGGTGCCGGTTTCGCCCTGTTCTTTTTCTTTATAAGCCCAGTGCGCGGCGACCCCCATTTCGGCCATCTGATCCATATCTTCGGTACGGATCTGCACTTCAACCGGTACGCCATGTGGGCCGATCAGTGAGGTGTGCAGCGATTGATAGCCGTTGGCCTTGGGAATGGCGATATAGTCTTTGACCCTGCCCGGACGCGGTTTGTACAGGCTGTGAGCCTGGCCCAGCACGCGGTAGCAGGTGTCGACTTCCTTCACGATCACCCGGAACGCGTAGATATCCATAATCGAATGAAAACGCTGTTCTTTCAGGTGCATCTTGAGGTAGATGGAATACAGATGTTTTTCCCGTCCGCTGACGCGGCAGGGAATGCCAGCCTCGGTCAGTCGCCCTTCGATCTCGGAGAGAATCTTCTGGATCATCTCTTTACGGTTACCGCGTGCGGCTTTCACCACTTCTTTGATTACGCGATAGCGGTTCGGGTACAACGCCTCAAAACCCAGCTCTTCCAGCTCGGTTTTCAGGTGGTGAATACCCAGGCGATGGGCCAGGGGGCTGTAGATTTCCAGGGTTTCACGTGCAATACGCCGCCGTTTGTCAGGACGCAGCGAACCGAGAGTGCGCATGTTGTGCGTACGGTCGGCCAGCTTGATCAGCACGACGCGGATATCCTGCACCATCGCCATGATCATCTTGCGGAAGTTTTCCGCCTGAGCTTCTTTTTTATCCTGGAACTTCAGCTTGTCGAGCTTGGATACGCCTTCAACCAGTTCGGCAACGCTTTTGCCGAATAGCTGTTCCATATCCTGGTAGGTGGCCGGGGTATCTTCGATGACGTCGTGCAGCAGTGCTGCCATCAGCGTCTCATGATCGAGACGCATTTCCGCCAGAATGCAGGCCACGGCAACCGGGTGAGTAATGTAGGGCTCACCGCTGGAGCGTGTCTGTCCCTCGTGAGCATCACGTGCAACGAGGTATGCCTGTTTGAGGCGCTTAATCTGCTCCTCAGGCAGGTAACGTTGAATCAGCAGATTCAGGCTTTCAAACAGGTACAAAGGCAGACTCGCAGTCTAATTAACGACGACCTTCAGCAATGGCGGTAACCGCTTGAATCTCTGCGGCTTCCTGCTCTTGCTGCTCCTGACGATCACGAACATCGAGGATTTGGCTGGTGATCAGGCCTTCTTCGATTTCGCGCAGCGCGATAACGGTGTACTTGTCGTTTTCTTCCGGAACAAGTGCATCTTTACCGCCAGTCTGGATTTGACGTGCCCGACGAGCAGCGACCAACACCAGGTCAAAACGGTTACCAATTTTCTCTACAGCGTCTTGAACAGTTACGCGTGCCATATTTGTGCTACTCCACAGGTGACGAAAAGACTGGGCATAATACTGAAACTGTCTTCAGTCTGCCAATAGTTTGCTGATTAAAGCGTCATGCCGCAGTAATTGGCGGCCTAAACGCAGGCGTTCGGCGCGAATAATGGTTTTCAGATCGGACAGGGCCAGATCGAAATCATCGTTCACGATTAAATAATCATACTCCGCGTAGTGTGCCATTTCGGCCACGGCCTGAGCCATGCGTTTGGCGATCACCTCATCCGAGTCTTGCCCGCGGCCACGCAGGCGACGGCCAAGTTCGTCCTTCGACGGCGGCAAAATAAAGATGCTGCGCGCCTGTGGCATTTTGGCGCGAATTTGCTGTGCGCCCTGCCAGTCGATATCCAGGAAAACGTCTACGCCGGTCGACAACACTTGCTCAATAGCGGCACGTGAGGTCCCGTAATAGTTGCCGAACACTTCCGCGTGCTCAAGAAACGCATCCTGCTCAATCATTTGGCAGAATTCATCTTTTGAGACGAAGAAATAATGATCGCCGTGCTGTTCACCCGGGCGGCTGTCGCGCGTGGTGTGCGAAACCGAAACCTGCGTGTCGTACAGCGGTTGCGTCTTTAACAAAGCCTGAATCAGACTTGATTTCCCTGCGCCACTGGGGGCAGAGACAATATAAAGCGTGCCTTGAGCCATGATGATGTTCGTTGATAGCGGTTGATATGCCAATAACAGCGGATGTGTATTTTCTCCGCACAGTATACACGGCTAACGAGCCGGATGCAGCGTTAGCTCGCATTTTGCCCGCCGCTTTGTGCTGAAAAAACCTCAAACTGGCGGGTTTGCGCAGCGTATCGCTAAGTTTTGGCGGTTTTCTGCAACGCGATCTGCTTTTCTCGAGCCGTTTTGCATAACGACTCATTGGCCATTGCCGTGCCTTCACTTCCCGGATTTACTGCCGGTTATCAGGGAGGTGCTCAATGCATAAGGGTGTTATGGGGATCGGGATGATCCTGCTGGGTTGTTTGGCGTTTAGTGGGTCGCTATGGGCGGAGACTTGCCCGACATGGCGACCTGAGCGGCTGCAACTGGAGATAACCACGTTAAAAAACCAGCTTGAGCGCTGGGATGTGGCTTATTACCAACAGGGAAACAGTTTAATTGAGGATGAAGTGTACGACAGCCTGCGGAAAAAGCTGCGGCTGTGGCTAGGTTGCGCCGGGCTGGCACCGGCAGATGAACCTGTTCCGCTTTTACCGGCGGGCAAGGTGTCGCACCCGGTTGCGCATACCGGATTACGTAAATTGCCGGATACGGCTGCTGTGGCCCAATGGCTACATGGCCGTAGCGATCTTTGGGTGCAACCCAAGGTGGACGGCGTGGCCATTACGCTGGTTTATCGTGACGGAGAACTGGTGGCGGCCATCAGTCGGGGAAATGGGCTAAAGGGGGAGAATTGGCTGGAAAAAGTACGTGCGATACCGGCAGTACCCGCCAGTATCAAGGGGTCTCCACAGACGCTGACTCTGCAAGGTGAGCTGTTCCTGATGGTGAACGGTCATCAACAGAAAATCAGCGGCGGCATCAATGCCCGGGCGAGGGTTGCCGGTGCATTAATGAAAAAGCAGCTTTCGCCGCTATTGCAACAGATTGGCCTGTTTGTCTGGGCTTGGCCGGACGGTCCGCAGGCCATGCCGCAGCGTTTGCAGCAGCTTGCCGCAATGGGGTTCCCCCTGGCCCAGGCTTACTCGCAACCGGTGAAATCATTGGCGGAAGTGCAGCAATGGCGGGAGCACTGGTACCAGGCGGCCTTGCCTTTTGTTACCGATGGTGTGGTGATTCATCAGGCGCGTTCACCGCAGGGACGGTATTGGCAAGCGAAGCCCGGCGATTGGGCCGTGGCCTGGAAATATCCGCCTGTGCAGCAGGTTACGCAGGTCATTGGGGTCGATTTCAATGTGGGCCGTACCGGGAAAATTGCCGTGGTACTGAGGCTTGAGCCTGTCAGACTGGACGACAAATGGGTGGCACGGGTTAATCTCGGTTCGCTGTCACGTTGGCGACAGTGGGCGGTTGCGCCGGGAGATCAAGTGGCGATCAGCCTGAAGGGGCACGGTATTCCACATCTGAATAAAGTGGTCTGGCGGGTAAAAGAAAGGTCAGTACCCAGTGCGCCATCCGCAGAAGATTATCATCCGTTGAGTTGTTTTAGTTGGCGGCCGGATTGTCGTCAGCAATTTCTTGCCCGGCTGGCATGGCTAAGTGGCCGACAGGGGTTAAATCTGCACGGCGTCAGTGAATCCACCTGGCAGGCATTAATCGATCAGGGGTTGGTACGGCATCTGTTGGACTGGCTGGTGCTGACGCCGGAACAGTTGATGTCTGCCCCTGGTATTGGTGATAAGCGAGGGCAGAGTATTTACCGGCAATTTCAGTTGGCACGGCAGCAGCCATTCGCCCGCTGGTTAATTGCTTTAGGTGCGCCGCTGTCCCCACAGCAAGCGGTGACGTTGAAAAACTGGCATCAGGCCCAGCAATTGCCAACCGAGGCGTGGCGGACAATGGCCGGTATTGGTACCAAAAGGGCGCGGCAGGTTGTCGATTTTCTTCAACACCCGCCACTGCTGGCCCTGGTCAGCACGCTGGCATCCCAGCAAATAACCGGTTTTGCCCCTGAGGCGGATCCTGTTAATGATCCGGGTGCTGGTAATTAAATACCGGCAGGCCCAGACGAAAGCGCAGGGCGAGCAAGCGGGCGCTGAGGCCGACGACCAGCGTGATGATCACCACCATGTTATGCGGCAGGCTGAAGTGTTGCAGGCCGATATACAACCAGGCGGCGCCAAAGGAGATACCGGCATAGATTTCCTTCTGGAAAACCAGCGGAATGCGGTTGCAGAGCATATCGCGCAGTACGCCGCCGAACACGCCGGTGATCACGGCGGCAATCGCAGCGATGATGGCGCCATGGCCCATATCCAGCGCGACCTGCGCACCGATGATTGAAAACACAATCAGGCCAACGGCATCCAAAACCAGAAACAGACGGCGCAGGTGGCGCATCAGTGGCGCCAGCCAGGTGGTAACAATCGCGGCAATGGCGACGATAACGATATATTCAGGATGTTTGACCCACCCCAATGGAAAATGCCCGAGCAGCATATCGCGCACTGAACCGCCACCGATCGCGGTGGCCGAAGCGATAATAATTACGCCAAACATATCCATCTGGCGACGGCCTGCGGCCAGTGCGCCGGTCATGGCTTCGGCAGTGATGCCAATGATATAAAGAATGCTCAGTAACATAAGGTATTCACAGGGTGGGCGGGAATGGGTGTAATGGTGGAAGGGTAATCGCCGACGGGATATATCGCTACTGAGTTTTTCTAACCGGTGACGCTTCGGATTACTTTAATTAATCCATTGGTGGTTTTTTTAACTTGTTTATTGCCTTTTTTAGTCTTTTATTGCTAATCGATGCATTAGAAATTCAGTGTTAGTTTCTATGGCTGACTATATTTATTGCAGTAGGTCTGAGGCGGCTGGTCGACAACGAATAATGGCATTCACTAAGGAACATAAAGATAAATGAAAAATACTCTCCTGCTGGCGACGGCTTTAACCGCTGCCTTGCTGACTAGCGGTTGTGTTGCCCCGGTTCCAAACACCGCGAAGCAAAAGACGGCGACTTGCTCCGTAGGCGATCCCATGACGCAAACCACGCTGTATTTTGGTCTGAATCGCCCCGTGGGGCCGGTGATTAGCGCAGCAGAGTGGCAGAGTTTTGTGGATCGGCAAGTGACGCCGCGCTTTAAAGATGGGCTGTCGGTATTTGATGCCAAAGGGCAGTGGCTGGGTAATGACGGCAAGCTGGCACGTGAGAACAGTAAAGCGCTGATGCTGATCCATGCACCGGGCAAGGAAAGTGAAACCAATATCGAGGCGCTGCGCAGCAGTTATAAGCAACAGTTTGCCCAGGATTCTGTGATGCGGGTTGATACCCCTGTCTGTGTCGCGTTCTGAGGAAGTCCCGGCCCGCAGGCCGGGATATGAGTTTGGCTTATAGCACCAACCCGGCGATTGCCGCCGACAGCAGGCTAACCAGCGTTGAGCCGTAGACCAGCTTCAGGCCAAAACGAGAAACCACGTTGCCCTGTCGCTCGTTAAGCCCTTTGATTGCCCCGGCCACGATGCCGATAGAGGCAAAGTTGGCGAAGGACACCAGGAATACCGACAGGATGCCCAGGCCGCGTGGTGTTAGCTCCGCCGCAATTTTCTTCAATTCAATCATTGCCACAAATTCATTGGCTACCAGCTTGGTCGCCATGATGCTGCCGGCTCGCAGCGCATCCGGTGCCGGGATGCCGATTAACCAGGCCAACGGATAGAATACGTAGCCCAGGATCTGCTGGAAGCTGATACCGAACACGGCGGAGAACAGGGCGTTTACCGCAGAAATCAGTGCAATAAAGCCGATCAGCATGGCAGCGATAATCATCGCAATTTTGAAGCCCGCCAAAATGTACTCGCCCAGCATTTCAAAGAAGCTCTGATCTTCATGCAGCTTGCTCAGCTTCAGCTCAGGTTCATCGTCCAACTGATAGGGGTTGATGATCGACAAAATGATAAAGGTACTGAACATATTCAGGATCAGCGCAGCGACTACGTATTGCGCATCTATCATCGACATATAGGCGCCAACGATGGACATGGAGACTGTCGACATGGCGGTTGCCGCCATGGTGTACATGCGGCGCGGAGAGATATCACCAATGATGCCCTTGTAGGCGATGAAGTTTTCCGATTGTCCGAGCACCAGCGTGCTGACGGCGTTGAACGACTCCAGCTTGCCCATGCCGTTAACTTTGGAAAGCAGGGTACCGACCACACGGATAACCAGCGGCAGAATGCGGAAATGCTGCAAAATACCGATTAGCGCGGAAATAAAGATAATCGGGCACAAAACCCCAAGGAAGATGAACGCCAACCCGTCTTTGCTCATGCCGCCAAACACAAAGTCGGAGCCTTGCGCAGCGTATGTCAGCAGCGTTTCAAAGAAGCCGGCGACGTGCCTGATAACGCTAAGGCCACTTTCTGAATGCAGGAAGAAATAGGCGAGTGCGCCTTCAATGACCAAAAGTTGAATAATATAACGCAGGCGGATTTTTTTGCGATCGTTGCTGACCAGCAGCGCCAGGGCGATGATCACCACCAGGGCAAAAATAAATTGAAGAATTTGCGGCATAAAGAGTCCGTACGGCTTGCGGGCATGAAAAAACACATTTAGCCACAGCTTGGCCCACCTTTCATTACCTTAGGTGATAATTGGAATAAAATACTATCAGTCAGCGAGATAAGTTACCCATTGGCATCCGTGCCTGCTCGGTCGCAGTTTTTCATAAACCCACGCCGTTCCGTATCCGATGTGATTTTTGTGTTATGGCGCGCAAAGGTTCTCCTCTTCTATGGTTGTTGCATAACGGCTTGGAACCCAAAGCGCAGAATGCACAACGGGTTGCGCTAATAGATTGGTTTATTGAGGAGTAACCAGGAAGATACTCTGACATTTTGTCGTAGAAGATCAGTGATTTTTTCTCAGGATGAGGATACAGATGATGAACACCAGTACCTTATTGCGGGCATTAGCTAACGGCGTTAATCCCGATACCGGCGAGTTATTGAAACCTGCCTCAATGGCCAGTTCGCCGGAAGCGATACGCCTTTTGTTCGCTCTGGCCGAGGAGTTTCAGAGTGAAACTGAGCGCCAGAAGAAAACCAAGCTAACGCCGGAGGAACGGCGACAGAAGAATATTTTCGAGGGGCGGCCGGCAAAATCTTATTTCCCGTGGGATGAAGAAGAGAAGCAGCGGTTGCAGGAAAGCCACGCAGCCGGCATGACGCTGGAGATAATGAGCAGCGAATTTGAACGCTCAACCTGGGGCATTGCCGTTCAACTGCAGAAAATGGGATTGATTACCGAAGAGCAGGCTGCGGGTTTACCCAGAGCATAGCCGTAAAAAAGCCCGCTGACGCGGGCTCAGACTACTGACAAACTCCGTTATTAGGGAGAGCGTGCCGAAGGGGTCGTAGCGGCTTGCCCGCCGACCAATTTGCCGGGAGCAAATTGGAACGACTTTGTCGGCCCGCAGGGTGGGACACATGGACGTGTCCCATAATGGCCCCTCGGTGCGCTAGGCCCGGGTATCTCGGGTTCAAAGACCACTTTGTCATCAAACTCAGCCCGCTGACGCGGGCTTGAACGAATGAAAGAACATATCACTCGATATTCTGGGTTTGTTGTTTTTCTTTTTTATTTAATTGTTTTTTTATTGTAATTATCCACATTTGGCACGCTATTTATTACATGCGTTATTGTCATCAGTAGGAAATTAATTTTATTGTTTTTTTGATAAAAAATAAATAGTTATTAACCGAAAGAGATGTTGATCACAAATAATCACATTGAAAATTAAAATCGTCTATTTTTACGGATGATTTCCCTCTGTGATTATATGTGTAAATCGTAATGTTGTTGTTTTTTATGTAATTAACGTGCTTTTGTTTTTATGGTTTCATTTTTGAAACGACTGGTTTCATTGCGGTGGCTAGTCAAGATTTAAATGCATGTCGATAGTGAGTGAATTGATAATGAGGATTCTTTTCATGGAAACAATTCATCTTGGTAAAAGTAATTTTTCATCTATATCTGAGTTGATCTCGATTCATGCTATCGAACGTGCAGACACTGTCGCTTTACGGTACAGGGATACAGTTGTTACTTATAAAGAATTGCAGCGTTATTCTGAACAGATCTTGGCAGCGATACAGTATAATGATATCCCCCCGCGCACGGCTATTGCTATTGCTTCGTCCAATCCATTGCTATCCACTTTGGCCCTTCTCGGCGTTATTAGTGCCGGTTGTGTCGCTGTACCCGTCGCTTTATCGTCGTCTCCCGAACAAATAGCATCGGTAATTGCAGATGCATGTATTCCTTTGGTCTTTTTGGATAGCGAGTTTCTTGAGGGTTTGCCATCGATTGGCGCCAGGGTCGCTAATCTTGACGAGTTCGATAGCTGGTTAGCACCTGAGGGGTTTGCTGCCACGCATGTTGAGCTGTCGCCGGCAGACCCCTTTAACATTATCTATTCATCAGGGACCACGGGTACGCCAAAGGGAATTATCCATACGCATGGTATGCGTTGGAGTCAAATAGCGGCATATGGGCAGATTGTTCCGCAATGTGACTCTGCCGTCACTTTGATCGCCACGCCGATCTATTCCAATACGACAATAGTCAGTTTGTTGCCGTCGCTTGCCTACGGAGGGACTGCAGTGCTGATGGGTAAATTCGATGCTTATGAGTATTTAGTCGAAGCGCAGAATTCACGGGCTACCCACACCTTGATGGTCCCTGTGCAGTACCAACGTATTATGGCTTTAACAAAATTCGACGATTTTGATCTTAGTAGTTTCATTTTCAAATCATGCACGGGCGCACCTTTTTCTCCCGAGTTGAAGGCCGATGTAATCCGTCGCTGGCCAGGAGCCTTGCTCGAAATTTACGGGATGACAGAAGGAGGGGGGACCTGTGTTCTCAGGGCAAATGAATGTCCTGAGAAACTCCACACGGTAGGTCAGCCTGTGCCTGGCTGTGAAATTCGCTTGATTGATGCACAAGGGAATGAAGTCAATTCTGGCGAGATCGGTGAGATCGTGGGGCGCTCAAATATGATGATGACTGGTTATCATGGGCGCCCGGACACGACCCGTGAAGCCACCTGGATTGATGCTAATGGCAATAGATATATACGGCACGGGGACCTTGGGCGTTTCGATGAAGAGGGTTTTTTGACACTCCTTGGGCGCATTAAAGACATGATCATTAGCGGTGGTTTTAATATATATCCATCAGATATAGAAGCAGTTTTGCGGTTACATCCTTCCATTGCAGATTGCGCGGTTATAGGTATTCCCTCGGTCACCTGGGGGGAAACTCCCTTCGCCTTCTACGTCCCCAAAAACGAATCGCTCAGCCCTAACGAAGTCATCACTTGGGTTAATCAGCGTATGGGTAAGACACAGCGTTTATCCGACGCACAGGCCATTGCTCAATTGCCACTTAGCGCTACGGGAAAAGTACTGAAACGTGAACTGCGCGCACTCTTTCTGACCGAACACCCTACCCCATTTGCATTATAAGGAACTGAATTATGAAACCCGACCTGCAGGATCGTGTTGCGATTATTACCGGAGCCGGAGGCGGGCTTGGCCGAGCACACGCACATCTGCTAGCCCGTTATGGTGCGAAAGTTGTGATCAATGATATCGGGCTGGGTGCCGACAAGGTTGCCGAAGAAATCAACTCATCGGGAGGGGATGCCATTAGTTTCCAAGCCTCTGTGACTGATGAAGAGAAAATAAAGGCCATGGTCACGGAAACTATAGAACGGTGGGGAAGGGTCGATATTCTGGTCAACAATGCAGGCAACCTGCGTGACAAGACTTTTGCCAAAATGACGCTAGATGATTTTCGCTCTGTGTTGGACGTACATCTAATGGGGGCAGTGATTTGCACCAAAGCCGTATGGGAGCATATGCATCGCCAGAAGTATGGGCGCATCGTGTTCACGACGTCCTCTTCTGGTCTTTATGGCAATTTCGGGCAGGCCAATTATGCAGCGGCGAAAATGGGGCTGGTGGGGCTGATGCAAACACTGGCACTCGAAGGAGCCAAGAGTAACATTTTGGTGAATTGTTTGGCGCCTACTGCAGCGACCGCTATGAGCGATGGGCTTTTGATGCCGCAAGCAAAGCGTGTATTACAACCTGAAGCAGTGAGCCCGGCACTGTTGCCGCTGGTTTCGCAGTGTGCTCCTACCAGGGCTATTGTTTGCGCTGGTGCGGGTAATTTTGCGCGCGCCTACATAACGTTGACCGGTGGACGCTTTTTGGGCAACGACGCACATACCATCAATCGTATTTTCGCCGACTGGCAAGTGATCGGCGATCGCGAATCAGAGCAAGTTCCTGAGTCTGCCACTGCGCAGGTTCATCAAGAACTCATCGCTGCTTTCCGTTCAGAATCCGAAAATAACCAGTGAGAATCTACTATGCGTGATGCCGTTATTGTTTCTACAGCCCGAACTCCGATTGGCAAAGCCTATCGTGGCGCTTTCAATGCCACCCCATCTGCAACACTGGCTGGGCATGCAATTAAGCATGCTGTCGAGCGAGCAGGAATTTTAGGTAGTGAAGTGGATGATGTGTTACTCGGTTCAGCCTTGCAGCAAGGTGTGCAAGGTTTGAACATTGGCCGCCTGGCTGCATTGCGGGCCGGGTTGCCCACGTCAGTTTCAGGTATGTCGTTGGATCGCCAGTGCGCCTCGGGTCTTATGGCTGTTGCCACGGCTGCCAAACAAATCATTGTCGATGGTATGAGCATTGCCGTTGCGGGAGGTGTGGAATCCATCTCGATGGTGCAGACTGACCGGATACGCATTGAGCCGGATATGGAGCTTTTCGCGCTGTATCCAGCTGCATATATGCAAATGGTGGATACGGCTGACATAGTGGCAAAGCGCTATGAGATCAGCCGGGAAGCCTGTGACGAATACTCGCTGCGCTCCCAGCAACGAACGGCAGCGGCACAATTAGAAGGGCTGTTCGACAAGGAAATTGTTCCTATGCGTTCTTTGATGGCCTACAACGATCAGGAAACCGGCGTATTGGCTTATAAAGAGGTATTGCTGGAGCGTGACGAAGGCAATCGCCCACAAAGTACCCTTGAGGATTTGCAGGCTCTCTATTCCGTCAAAGGACCTGGCAAAAATGTTACCGCCGGCAACGCCAGTCAACTCTCCGATGGTGCCTCAGCGCTAGTGCTGATGGAAGCCAAAGAGGCCGAACGAAGGGGCCTGCAGCCGTTAGGTCGCTATGTAGGTATGGCCGTAGCGGGTGTTGATCCGGACGAGATGGGAATTGGCCCAGTGGCGGCGGTGCCTAAATTGCTGCATAGCAATGGTCTAAAGATTGATGATATCGGATTATGGGAGCTCAATGAGGCATTTGCAGTACAAGTACTCTATTGTCGAGACCGACTGGGCATTCCGGACGACAGGCTGAACGTGAACGGCGGCGCAATTGCAATCGGGCACCCCTACGGCATGTCCGGCGCCCGTATGACAGGCCATGCGCTGATAGAAGGAAAGCGTAGAGGCGAACGCTACGCCGTAGTGACGATGTGTATCGGTGGGGGAATGGGGGCAGCGGGTTTATTCGAAATCTATTGAGAGCAGCGCTTCAGTTGTTTAACTCTCAAATTTCCGTTTCGCCATCCTGCTGCAAATTCCGAAGGTAATTGATAATTCAACGAAGAATGGGGCCGACATTCGTTATAGTCCTGCCCCATTCATTAATAATTTCTCTTGCATGAACAACATCACAGAACCAGTATTCATTAAGGTTTTAATCACTCGTCAGGAGTCATTCCTGGTTTGGAAGTTTATAGACGGGAAAAGGACGAGGTTCTGTTTCGGAAAGAGTTTATCGGCCTGGGGTTGCCACTCTTTTGTAAGGCGCTTAACGACTTCCTCAATGAAATCTAGAAATACTTTTAACTTGGGTATTGATGCCAGCCGATCGAGATATAAAGCATAAAGTTGCGGCGACTCGCTTATTTCATAATCGGGTAAGATACGAACTAACTCTCCTGAGAGTAGTCCTGGCAGTGCCCAAATACCGGTAATGGGTGCAATGACGCGGCCATGTTTCACCAGTTCGAGGATTTGCGAATGATCGGTCGATAAAAATCTACGGTATGTCGGTAACGTAAAGCGTTCCTGGCCCCGAGATATTTCAAGCCTGGGCACATAAGCAGGCAAAGGGCCTGGTTCAATCGCCGCTGCGTCGAGGTAGAAATTACCGATGATGGCATGATCTTCGAGATCGTCTGGAGAGGTTGGTATTCCGTTGGCTTGTACGTATTCTCGACTTGCTACCAGGATGTTTTTTACCTCTGCGATTTTTCGAGCAGTCAAACGAGAATCCGACAACCATCCGCAATGGAGAACGACATCGAGAATGTTAGATTCTGGGAGTAATCTTTCCCCCACTCGTACACGAACATCAATCTCTGGATAGTTAGCCAGAAACTCGGGTAAGTTGGGAGTGAGGAGCGTTTTAGCGACATCACTGGTACAGCCTATGCGCAATATACCGGCCGGACTACTCCTGTAGGTTGCAATCTCAGCGTCAGCGTCTTCCATTTCTTCTCGTATGCGAATACAACGTGCGTGTAAAACACTCCCCACTTCGGTGAGTGTTATCCGCCGTGTAGTTCGTTCGACTAGTCTGACGTTGTAGAGGGACTCCAAACGAGATACTGCCCGGCTTACCGTTACTTTAGACTCACCCAGTGCACGCGCTGCGCCAGAAATAGATCCCCGATCACCGACCATTGCAAATATTTTGAAAGCATCGCTTTTCTCCATTTTTTATCCTCTGGCTGTAACATTCTCATTAATTAAGAAATTCGAGTGCTATTTAACATTAAACCAATAAAAGCGAAGGCTCGGATTAATGTTCTAATGCGATGACCCGTTTTTGTTGGCCACTATCGTTTAGGCATCGACGTAATATCAAGGACAGCAATACCGTCAGCCTCAACAGAGGCCATATACAGCCGACCATTTGTTTCCACCACTCCTGTGGCTGCGAAGAAGTTATCCGCGCTGCCTTGCATATCGGCTAACACTTCGCCAGCATCATTAAAGGCCATAGCCCACACTGTTCGAGCCGTTTTAGGCAGCATAAATTTTGGAAGACGCCAAATGAGCTTACGAAGGAAACCCGGCATGGTTCCCATGCGGTCCAGGCGTTTATTGCGTGGCGTAACCATGGCCACCCAAAAATAACCATTTTGCATGCGCGAAATGTTGTCAGGGAAACCCGGCAGATTATCTGCAAAAATCTCCAGACACCCAGCCTTCGGGCCTTTCACCCAGAGCCTGCGTAAGCGGTAGGCATCTGTTTCTGCAAAAATGACAGATCTCTCCGAACTATCTAAAGTGATGCCATTAGGGAAATGCAGACCGTCCAATAGCACATGAACCTGTCCATTCGTATCACGTCGCAGAAGCTGCCCTGACCCCCTGTGTTCAATCATTGCCCCTTGGTAATGCTCGAAATCATAGCGATTCGTCGATTGAGTAAACCAAATTGTTCCATCAGTGCTCGCGGTGGCATTCGAGCAGAACCGTAATGGGAGGCCATGAACTCGTTCTACCAATGTTTCTATATGGCCGTCTAATCTGACCTTAAGCAAACCGCGGTGGGCATCACAAACCAAGAGAGAGCCGCATTTCAGCCATTCAAGACCCAGCGGTCTACCGGCCGTATCCGCTATAATGGTTTCGTTCTCAGTTTCAGGATCATACCGATAAATTTTTCCGCCTTTTCCTCCATAATAAATGTTGCCTGCCATATCAGAGATAACGTCTTCTGGCCTTTTAACTGCACTTTTTAGTAGTCCACGCATTTTGAATGGAGTCGTACCTGTGGGTTGATAAGTACGCTCAGGGGGATGAGAAAGAACACGTCGTACAGGTTCTAATCGAGGTTTCGCACCAGGTTTGAGTTGCGGTATTGTTGTCCGCCCGTCAACCCGATTGATCAACGTGTTAGCGACCGAATAAGCGTGTATTACAGAACAATGATATGCAATTTCACTATTGAGGCTGGCTACCTGAGCCAGAGCTGACAGCAATCCGGCATTATCATTCGCACCTATGACAATTGATGCATGGTACTGATACTCGGGTGCCACGTTATGAGCAGCACTGGGTGCATTCCACAAAGCCTTAAACCATGGCACAAAGACCTGGCTGCGGACTTCAATGACATTGGCATTGAGGCCGAGTTGATGAGCAAGGCCGTTATGAATAAAGCGCTTGAAATCGCTTAGAGAGCCATTCTCCCTTCGACGAATCAAAACAACGCATCGAGCATAAATATTTTTATAGTCGCCGGTTTTAACAACCCTTCCTCCACCTAATGTCGTCATGTTTAAAGTTGTGCGACAGAAGGCATTCTCTTTGTCTTTAAAAATACGTCGATTAGAGCGAATGCTCAGGGGTAGTTTAATGATAGAGTCTAAAATTATTTCAGAAACGCCATCGATCCGTTTATCGGTTGGAATAATCGTTACCACTTCAGGTGTTAAGGGCCATAAACCCGCTACATCATCGTTGAAGTGATGCTGATTATAATCACGGATGAATCCATTGCGAGAGACCAGATCGGCATGTGGCCCTCCCCAATAAGCAAAACACGCATCTCTTGCAAGATCCGTTCGAAGCCAATTAAGGGTCGTAATGCCCAGAAACTTCTTCTGATTTAAAATTCGCTTACTCATATTGAGTCCTCTTTTCGCCCACTAAGGTCCCGTGTGTGGCTGTCAAGGTTTCTGCTATTCAACGGCATACACAGTTCTACAGGGCACTGCTTGGCCAGGCGCATAGTTCTGGATAGGTGTTCAGCAACCTATAAACTACCCAGGGTTGCGGTAGAAAATGACGAGGAATGAAGTGATCTGATCTTGGCGTAGTTTAAAAATAAACCTGGATATGAAATTGCCGACGTTTTTTAGAAAGTATCACTTCCATTATTAAACGAAATGACAAAATCAACCAGTCAGTAAAGTGAAACTCGGCGTTTCAAAAATGAAACGAAGATCCAGAAGACATGATTTCTCGGCCCAATTGCAGTATAAAAACACATGTAACGGTTAATATATTTCCGGAGTCGGAAAAATTTATTTTCACCTTCCTTATTTCAATGGCTTTAAAGGTCAGGAGGGAAATTACTCCTGACCTTTTATTTGATTATTGATTCATGTTAAGCCGTATGTTTCAAGGTGGGAGCATTGTATTAACTCTGGTTTGTCACAATGTTTTTTAATGTTCCGCCAAGAAAAACAAAGCCCATTATCTATAACTGAAAGGCTATTGATTGCGCTTCCTTCTGCCATCCTTCTGCCAGGGTACGCACCAGTGCGTCATAGCCGTCTTCGCTCTGCTTCAACTCCAGGTTGAACGGCCGTTTGGTAAGGCGGCCCTGGTGATTCAGCACCCACTCGCCGCGGATGACAGCCTTGCCGTCAAAGCGGCCGTGGAAACCGCTGATGGTGACGTTGAGCACATCCTGATCGCTGCTCATCGGCTGGGAGGAGACCACCCAACCCGGCAGCGCGCTGCTCAGGTTGGTGACCAGCGTCTGCTGCAGCTGCTGGTCGAGCGGGCTGGCCCACAGGTTGTTTTGGGCGATGGCGTACTGTACGCCGTTAGTCTGATAAACCACGCCATTTTGCATGAGATAATCGGCCACGAAAACATGCTCTAACCACAGTTGGCGCGTTGACGCGCCGCTGTTCACCTGAGCTGGCGTGCCCAACGCCGGCAATTGATAGTAGGTTTTTTGGGGGGTGTTGCTACAGGCGCTGAGCAACAGCGCCAGGGCTACCGGGAGCCATTTCATCATTTGTTGGCCTTCTTAGGCTGAGGGTCATTGCTGGCGGCGGCTTCAAATACCAGCGCGTTGCTCTTTTCATTCAGGGTGTGCAGCACCGGCTGCAGTTCACGCAGTACCTGATCCAGACGTTGCATGTCCCCTACCATTTTGTTGTAGGCCGGTGATCCCGGTTGGAACCCTTTCATGCTGCGATTGAGTTCCTGCAGCGTTTTCTGCATCTCCTGCGGCAGCGCCTTCACCTCTTTACTGGAGATGATGTTGTTCAACGACTTCATGGTCTTCTGGGTCGATTTCATGGTCCTCTGGCTTTCCGCCAGCGTTTTGGTCGCTTCGTTGATCATCGGAGTGAGCGGTATCGCGTTGATCTTGTCCAGCGTCTGCACCAGTTTTTGCTGGATCTGCGCAAGACCACCGCTGGTTGTAGGTATCAGCGGATAACCGAACAACTCGTGCGGTCCATCCCAGGGTTTGTCCTGCGGGTTAAAGTCCAGATCGATATAGAGTGAACCGGTCAGCAGGTTGGCTGACTTCAGGGAAGCGCGTATGCCGCGTGACTCCGCGTCTTTCAGGCTGCTATCAAAATCGAAGTCCTTCCCTAACGCCTTGAGGCGTTCAGGCTCGATGTGGATTAACACCGGAATGCGGTAATCGTTTTTCAAACGATGCTCAATACCTTCTTTAAAGAACGGCACCTGCGCCACAGTACCGAGGCGAATGCCGCGGAACTCCACCGGCGCGCCTGGCTGCAGGCCGCGGACTGAGTCGGAGAAGAACATCAGGTAGTCTTTATGTACGGTATACAACGAATCCTGAATACTGCGTTGGTTGTCGAACAGCCGGTACTCCGCCTTCTCTTTCGCCTTTTCGCCTCTATCCCAGCCATCCGGCACGTCAAAGCTCACGCCGCCGCTGAACAGGGTCGCCAACGAGCCCATTTCCACGCGCATGCCCTGTGCCGACATGTCGAACGTCACGCCACTGTCTTTCCAGAAACGTACGTTGCTGGTCACCAGCTGATCGTAAGGCGCCGAGATAAACAGCTGATAGCGCATGGCGCGCTGCTTGGGATCGAAATAACTGGTTTCCACCGAACCGACGCGGTAGTTGTGAAATAGCACCGGATCGCCGGCGTTCAGCTGGCCCGATTTCTCGCTGTCAAGCACGATGCGCAGCCCTTTGGCGTCCGGTGAGGCCAGCGGTGGCGCATCCAGCAGTTGGTAAGCGTCCTTGCCGTCCTTGCCCTTGGTACCCGGCTGCAGCTCGATATAAGCGCCGGATAACAGCGTGCCCAGGCCGGAAACCCCTTCGCGGCCAATCTGCGGCTTCACCACCCAAAAGGCGGTATCTTGCCGCAGCAGCTTATCCATGCCGGAGTTAAGGCGCGCCTGCACCCGCACCTTGCTCAGGTCGTCGCTCAGCGTCACGGTCTCGACGACGCCAACGTCGACGCTGCGGCTTTTGATTTTGGTTTTGCCCGCCTCCAGCCCTTCGGCGTTAGTGGTAACCAGCATTACCACCGGCCCCTGATGGCTGAAGTGATAAAACAGGATCCAGGCGCCGATCAGCGCGGTGACGATGGGGACGATCCACACCGGCGACCAGCGCGTAATCTTCTCGACACCCGCGATGTTATTATTGTTTTCGGTCACCTTGCGGCTCCTTTTTTATTGTTTCGTTTACGCGATCCCAGGTCAGCCGGGGGTCGAACGCCATGGCGGCGAACATGGTGAGGATCACCACCAGAGCGAATAGCAGCGCACCGGTTGCAGGATAGACGCTCATCAATAGGCCTATATGTACCAAAGCAGACAGTACGGCGATGACAAACACGTCGATCATTGACCAGCGGCCAACGAATTCGACCACTTCATAAATCAGATGCATGCGTTCGCTGTCGGCGCGGTTTTTCCCTTTGCCGTTGGCGTCCCAGCACAGCCAGCCGATCGCCAGCATCTTCAGCGACGGGACCATGATGCTGGCGATGAAAATCACCATCGCCACCGGGTAGGAGCCTTCTCCCCACAGCAGGATCACCCCGGCCATGATGGTCGAATTCATTTTGTTGCCCAGCGCCTCGGTGACCATGATCGGCATCAGGTTCGCCGGGATATACAGCATGACCGAGGTCGCCAGCAGCGCCAGCGTCCACTGCAGGCTATTGCGGCGGCGTACATAACCACTGGTATGGCAGCGCGGGCAGTGGGTCAGATCGGCCGGCAGGATAGCCGTGCAGCAGCGGCAAGAGCGCACGCCCTGGTGCATGCCGGTGCGCCCTACCGTTAAAGGACGATCCAGGTGCGGTGCCGGTTCGATGTCCTGCCACAGCCAGCGGCGGTCTACGCACTGAAAGGCACGTACTTGCAACAGACAGAACAGGCAATAAGGCACAAAGCTGCTGCCGATACCGATATCGCCATAGGCCATCAGCTTGACGAAACTGACCAGCACCCCAGCGAGGAAGACCTCCACCATGCACCAGGTTTTAAACTGGAACAGCATCTTGGCCATCCATTCTTTTAATACCAGCGGCATACGCACCCTGGCACACAGCAGAATGATAGCCAGCATGCAGAATGCGGGGATCAGTTGTACGAGCAGCATAAACAGCGTGGCCATGCTGGTGTAGTTTTCTTCCAGCATCACCTGAGGGATATTAATCAGCTTGATTTCGTTACCGAAGCCGGCAACGCGCATATTGATAAACGGGAAAATATTGGCCAGCAGCAGCATGAACAGCGCACTGAGGGCGTAACCTATCGGCCGCTTGCGCGGTTCATCCCAGCGGGCGCTGAGAGTCGTACTGCAACGTGAGCATACCGCTTTGGTGCCAGTGCTTAAGGGCGGTAACGCCACCAGTAAATCGCACTGCGGGCATAGCATTAGCTCATCACTGGAAGGCTGCACTTGTCGTATCGCTACAATTATTCGCATATGAGATTCAACGGCCCAGATCACTGTGTCCCAACAGAGTTTCATGCTCTTTGGATGACAGAAGCTGTAGAGAAACCCAAGCAGGGCCGTATTCCTTGCGGAACGTACCGTCGAGAGTTATGTCGCCCGTGTATGTGCAGCAGGCCATAGCTACCGGGATAACAAGGGGAGAAGAACGTGATCCACCACTTCAACGATCAGTTCGTTGTCGACTATCTGGCTGCGCTCGGTATGGCGGAATTGAATAACACCAGGCAACAAGTCGATGAGCAGATCCAGGTTCAGTTGGGCTGAAACGCGCAGCTCACCACGGCCAATTGCACGTTCAATTATTTCCAGGACTCGAACACGACGACTATTCAGCCAGCCAGGGATTTCCTGTTCTACCCAACCGCTCATGATGCGATGGTTTCCCAGAAACTCAATAACTGCGACGCGAATGTCAGGGTCGTTCAGGCCGTAGAAGTGTTCATAAACGGCGATGAGGTCTCCACGCAGTGTGCCCGTATCGATGGGCAGATCGGTGGGTGAGAAGGCCAGTAGCGCATCAGCCAACAGGGCGTCACGAGACTTCCAGCGTCGATACAGTGACGCTTTACCTGCTCCAATCCGTTTAGCTACCGCATCCATTGTAAGTGAATGGAAGCCTCCCTCCGCTACCTGCGCTAGCGCGGCTCGCATGATCCGCAAGTCTAATTCAGCATCGCGGGGGCGCCCCACGGCCGGTTTGGTGGTTTCCGGGGGCAAAGTGGGGTCGTCTGTTGGCGTTATTTTCGACATAATTATGGACCTTGACAGTTTCGATACTGAATCGTATCGTAAATTGACAACTACTTCTATGGAAAATTCACATGAGCGTGTTTCTCACCTGCGCAAGATACTTGATGGGGCTTGCGCCAAAAATTCTTGGCGATGACGCGAAGTTGCACAAGTACCTGCTAAATCGGGACGCCCCTCAGGCCGCGCGTATTCCAAGTGCACTTCGTTCTTCATGCCATATCAAGGAGCGCATATACCAAGAGCAAAGGGTCGTGACTCTGACGCCACGGACAGGAAAGCGCGATCTACATGTGCTCTATCTGCACGGCGGCGCCTACGTGAACCCACTGCTTGGCGTACATTGGAGCATCATCAGCGCTGTTATCAAAGCGACCGGCGCTACCGTCACTGTTCCGCTGTATGCCCTTGCTCCCGAAAATGACTATCGCGTTGGCACCGCTTTGATCGATACGATCTTTGACAGCATCGTTTCCGCCCGAAAGGGTGAGCAAATCGTCGTGATGGGCGACAGTGCGGGGGGCAATGCTGCACTTACGCTTGCGCTTCGTCGACGCGATAACGGGCTGTCGCTCCCTGACCATCTCTTCCTGTTTGCCCCCTGGTTGGACCTCTCTATGAGGGACGCCGAAATGAGAGAACTGGAGAGTAGGGACATCATGCTTACCGTGGATGGCCTTCGGGTATGCGGGAGAATGTGGGCAGGAGACATTTCCCCCTCTGCGCCCTCCATGAGTCCGCTCTACGCTGACTTGCGGGGGATGCCGCCGATGAGCATATTCCAGGGCGACCGCGATATATTTGTTGTTGATACGCGAAAGTTTGCAGTAAAAGCGCAAGTCGCAGGCGTCACAGTCGATTACCATGAGTATCCAGGTGGTTTCCACGTCTTCATGGCTGTCACTTTCCTGCCGGAAGCGAAGGAGGTCTTTCGCCAAGTTAAAGCAGTGGCTAAATACCTGGGGAATGCGTCATGACAACCAGCAATACAAAGACCGGCGGCTCTTACCGCTGGGTCAGTGCCTTGCTGGGGCTTATCCTGCTACTCACCGGCGCTGCCATGCTGTACGGCGGTATCCGCCTCATCACGCTGGATGGCTCCTGGTATTACGCGATCGCAGGCATCGTGTTGCTGATAACGGCACCGCTATTGCTGCTGGCACGCCGCAGCGGCTTCGTGCTCTATGCCGGTTTTTGCGCAGCAACGTTGGCCTGGGCTTTGTACGAATGCGGCTGGAACCCCATTGCGCTACTGCCGCGGGTGCTGTTCTTTCTGGTGTTGCTCATCGTAATGTTGTTGACCTGGCGCTGGTTCGCCCGTCCATTTTTTGCGCGCCATAGCAAACGGGTGCGCGGCACCAGGCCGGCACTGCTGGTCGGCAGCGCGTTGACGTTGTTACTCTTTAGCCTGTTCGTGGCCGGCTTGCAGCCTTTCCATGGCATCGATCTGGCTGCGGCATTGGAGCAATATCCCGCCGAAAACACGCCAGTCGATTCGGCATTGATCGCCCCCGGCGATTGGCCGAACTACGGCCGAACACCCGGTGGCCAGAGGTACTCGCCGCTGGAGCAAATCACTCCGGCCAACGTTGCCGATCTCACACTGGCCTGGAGTTTCCACTCCGGTGCAACCGGCCTGCCCCAGGGCAATAAAGCGAGCGAGCTGATGTTCGAGGCAACGCCATTGAAGGTGCGTGACAAACTCGTGTTCTGCACCCCACATGATGAAGTCATTGCCGTTTCGCCGGAGACAGGCAAATCGATTTGGCGCTTCAACCCGCATGCGAATCTGAGAGCAGTACCCTTTCTTGCCTGCCGTGGCGTATCCTATGACGAAACGCCAATGGCCACCGGCTTTTGCGCACATCGGATTATCACCGCCACGCTGGATGCCAAGATGTACGCGCTGGATGCCGATACCGGCCAGCGCTGCCCGGCGTTCGGCCAGAACGGCGAAATCGACCTGACCGCAGGCATGGGCCTGGTCAAGCCGGGTTTCTACTACGTCACCTCGCCGCCCTCGATCGTGCACGGCAAGGCGGTAATCGGTGGGTGGGTGTACGATAACGTGGAACGCGGCGAACCTTCCGGCGTCGTGCGCGCATTCGATACCCGAAGCGGCAAACTGGCCTGGGCTTTCGACATGGGCCGCACCGATCGTACGACACTTCCACCCGAAGGCGAGTTCTACACGCGCGGCACGCCCAATGTATGGGCGCCGATCAGCACTGATCCGGTGTTGGGTTTGGTCTATCTGCCAACCGGTAACGAAACGCCAGATTTCTTCGGCGGTGGCAGGCAAGCCGTGTCGGAAAAATACGCCAGTTCGCTGATTGCTGTCGATGCGGATAGCGGAAAGATCCACTGGCACTTCCAGACCACTCACCACGACATCTGGGACTACGATGTCCCGGCGCAACCGACTACGGTCGATTTACCTGGCGCACAGGGCAAGCCGCCGGTACTCGCCTTACTGGTACCGACCAAGCGCGGCGAGTTGTTCATGCTCGACCGGCGCACGGGTGCCCCGCTGACTCACATCGAGGAGCGGCCGGTGCCGCAAGGGGCTGTGCCAGGCGAACACCTGTCACCTACCCAGCCCTTCCAGACTGACATGCCGACGTTTGCACCAGCCACGTTGCGCGAAAGCGACATGTGGGGAGCTACGCCGCTTGATCAGCTGTATTGCCGCATCAGCTTCAAGGAGTTGCGCTACGAGGGCGCGTTTACGCCACCATCGGTGCAAGGTTCACTGGCGTATCCCGGCTCGGCGGGTGTCTTCGAATGGGGTGGCGTGTCGGTCGACCCTTTGCGTCATATCGTCGTGGCGAACAACAACTACATGGCGATCATCAACAAGCTGACACCGCGCGACCAGGTTTCAGCCAGCGGTAAGCAAGGCAACAAAGGCGGTGACTTCGGCGGCCCGCAGCTGGGTACACCTTATGCCATCAGCGCCGCGCCGTTCCTATCGCCATTGGCCATCCCTTGCAATCAGCCACCCTGGGGCATGCTCAGCGCGCTCGACCTGAAAACCCGCAAGCTTCTCTGGCACCATCCGCTGGGCAGCGCTTACGATAACGGCCCCTTCGGCATTTCTTCACACGTGCCGCTGCAAGTCGGCGTGCCGAACATGGGCGGCTCGGTGGTGACCCGCAGCGGCCTGATCTTTATCGCTGCCACCGCCGACCGCACGCTACGGGCGTTTGATCTGCGTACCGGGCGCGAGTTGTGGCACGCCACACTGCCGTTTGGCGGTATTGCCACCCCCAGCGTCTACGAAGGCAAGGATGGACGCCAATACATAGTCATTGCCGCAGGCGGCCATACCGGCCTTGGCAGTTCAGGCGGCGACGCGGTGATGGCGTTTGCATTGCCGAAATAACCTTGAAACAAGAGAATTCAAGGCATCGCACTGGAGCGCGGTCATTGCGTTATGAAACGCGTTCATATGATCCGCTCTCTCTATTTCCTGGCTGATACCCACGTTCAATGACTACCTTGTACCAAAAGTGTATGTACCATATTTATGGTGGGTACCGTCTAAGGTGCATCAAAACGATGAGATTTGAGTAGGTGGGAGTGAGTGAGATGAATAAAGCCCGTAACTAACGGGCTTTTATAGATATTTTATATCGCATGATACATGCTGATAAATTACTCGATGTTCTGGATCTGCTCGCGCATCTGCTCGATCAACACTTTCAGCTCGATGGCGGAGGTGGTGACTTCGGCATTGATCGACTTGGATGCCAGGGTGTTGGATTCGCGGTTGAACTCCTGCATCATAAAGTCGAGGCGGCGACCTACGGCTTCTTTTTTCTTCAGGATGTTGTGCGTTTCTTTTACGTGCGCTTCCAGGCGATCCAGCTCTTCGGCGACGTCAACACGCTGCGCCATCAACACCAGTTCCTGTTCCAGACGGGTATTTTCCAGCTGTACCTGAGCTTCTTCCAGCTTACTGACCAGACGCTCACGCTGCCATTGCAGAATGTTTGGCATCTGGGCACGAACCTTGATCACTTCGGCACTAACGCCGTCCAGACGCTGTTCAATCAGCGCTTTGAGTGCGGTACCTTCGCTTTCGCGAGCAATAATGAAGTCATCCAGTGCGCCGTCCAGCGCCTGCATGAGCTGTGCGCTGATAGCGTCCAGATCCTGCTCCTGGGCAGACATCACGCCTGGCCAACGCAGTACGTCGATAGGATCAATTTCACCTTCGTCGCTCTGCATTTTTACCCAGTTGGCGGCTTCAACCAGCTGTTTGGCCAGTTTTTCGTTCAGGATCATTGAGCTTTGTGCGCTCGGATCCAGTTCGAAGCGCAGGTTGCACTCCACTTTGCCACGGGTCAGGCGGCCACGAATACGTTCGCGGATCACCGGCTCCAGGCTGCGGAACTGCTCCGGCAGGCGGATGTAGGTTTCTAGATAGCGTTGGTTCACGGAACGCAGCTCCCAAGCTGCGCTGCCCCATTCACCCTTGATTTCACGCCGGGCGTAGGCTGTCATGCTGCGGATCATTGATGCGTACCCGTAATAGGAAAAGATGAAGCGATTATAGCGTTGGAGATGCGGGCAGGATAGGCATTACGTCACTAAGCCCGTATAATGCGCAGCCAATCGTTGATTAGAAGCCGGAGAGAGCCCATGCGTCCTGCAGGCAGAGCACCACAACAAGTTCGCCCACTGACACTGACCCGTCACTACACCAAACATGCAGAAGGCTCAGTGCTGGTTGAGTTTGGCGATACCAAGGTTTTGTGCACCGCCACGGTAGAAGAGGGCGTTCCGCGCTTCCTGAAAGGTCAGGGCCAGGGTTGGATCACCGCTGAATACGGCATGCTGCCGCGTTCTACCCACAGCCGTAACGCCCGCGAAGCCGCAAAAGGCAAGCAGGGTGGCCGTACGCTGGAAATTCAGCGTCTGATCGCCCGTTCACTGCGTGCAGCGGTAGATCTGAAAAAGCTTGGTGAGTTCACCATCACGCTCGACTGTGACGTCTTGCAGGCCGATGGTGGCACCCGTACCGCGTCTATTTCCGGTGCCTGTGTTGCGTTGGCCGATGCGTTGAATGCGCTGGTGGCTAATGGCAAGCTGAAAGCCAACCCGATGAAAGGGCTGGTCGCTGCAGTTTCCGTCGGCATTGTTAACGGCGAAGCGCTGTGTGATTTGGAGTACGTCGAAGACTCTGCAGCAGAAACCGATATGAATGTGGTGATGATGGAAGATGGCCGCATGATCGAGGTGCAGGGCACCGCCGAGGGCGAGCCGTTCAGCCACGATGAGCTATTGGCGCTGTTGGCGCTGGCCCGAGGGGGCATCGATACCATCTTCCAGGCGCAGAAAGCGGCGCTGGCAGACTAATTATTAAGGCGACTCAAGGGTCGCCTTTTTTACGCCCGGCGATCGGGCGGCAGTATTAACAGATCTAACGACCAGACGAGGAGAAGCAGTAATGAAAGCCTATCAGCGCCAGTTTATCGAGTTCGCGCTTAACAAGCAGGTATTGAAATTCGGCGAGTTCACCCTGAAATCCGGCCGCACCAGCCCGTATTTCTTTAATGCCGGCCTGTTTAATACCGGGCGTGATCTCGCGCTGTTAGGGCGCTTCTATGCCGAAGCGCTGGTGGATTCCGGTATAGAGTTCGACCTGCTGTTTGGCCCGGCCTACAAAGGCATTCCGATCGCGACCACCACGGCGGTTGCATTGGCAGAACATCATGAGCGTGATGTGCCGTACTGCTTTAACCGTAAAGAAGCCAAAACCCATGGCGAAGGGGGCACTCTGGTAGGCAGCCCGCTGCAGGGCCGTGTAATGCTGGTGGATGACGTCATCACTGCCGGTACGGCGATCCGTGAATCGATGGAAATCATTGGCGCTGGTGGTGCCACCCTGGCTGGGGTATTGATTTCTCTCGATCGCCAGGAGCGCGGCCGCGCGGATATTTCTGCCATTCAGGAAGTTGAGCGTGACTATCACTGCAAGGTCATTTCCATCGTGACGCTGAAGGATTTGATTGTTTATCTGGAAGAAAAACCGGAAATGGCGGATCACCTGGCGGCAGTTCGTGCTTATCGCGAGCAGTACGGGGTTTAACGCGGAGTCTACTATGCCGGGCGCAACCAAACGCGCCCGGCATAGGGTTTATTGCAGTTGTGCCGCCAACAGTGGCCAGCGGCCATCGAATTCTTGCGTTGGGCGGTAGCGGAATTCGGAGCGCACATAGCGTGACAGCATGCCTTCACAGAACGCCAATAACTGGCTGGCCAGCAGCGTTTCATCCACGATAAAGCCTTTGCCTTCCCGCAGTTTGCGTTCTTTCAACACCTGGCGCAGCTGCGCCTCGATGCGTTCAAACAGCTGGTTGATTCGCCCCTGTAGCCGATCCTGCTCAAACATTAGTGCGTGGCCGGTCATGATACGTGTCAGGCCCGGGTTGCGTTCGGCAAACCCCAGCACCAGTAGCAGAATCAAACGCAGGCGGTTAAAGGTTTCTTTCTCATCCTGCAGGATCAGGTTGATGCGCGTGATCAGGCTGTCTTCAATGAACTCGATCAGACTGTCGAACATCCGTGTCTTACTGGGGAAGTGCCGGTACAGTGCAGCTTCGGAGACTCCGACGTTAGCGGCAAGCTTAGCGGTGGTAATACGCTGGCTGCCGTCGCTGGATTCCAGCATTTGGGCTAACGCCTGCAGTATTTCTTCGCGCCGGTTCCTTTTGATTTTTTCTTTTTCTGCCATGTCTGATTAGACCCTTGCTAAAACTGCTTAGACTTTCGAAAACCCGGGCATCGGCCGCTGCAGAGATTATCTCTGTGCGGCTTATGTGATGGCTTTTTTTACGATGCTGGGGTCAGCGGCCTTAACGACCTGTATTCTCCGCGCGTCCTGGTCTGCGCTGAAATCGTAGCCGGGCAAACCTTGCCGTAGAGCTGTCCTTCTCTCCGGTGTGGCAAGATTTCAGGCGACGTTTCCCTGTCGGCAATCGGGTATCGCTTAGTGGCGGCCGGAGTGGCCAAAACCACCGGCACCACGTTCGCTGCTGTCGAATTCTTCAACCAGATTGAACTCAGCTTGTACCACCGGCACAAATACCATCTGCGCGATACGTTCGCCGGGTTCAATAGTGAAGGATTTTTGACCGCGGTTCCAGACGGAAACCATCAGTTGACCCTGATAATCGGAATCGATCAGGCCGACCAGGTTGCCCAGCACCACACCGTGTTTATGGCCCAGACCGGAACGTGGCAAGATCACTGCCGCAAGATCGGTATCAGCGATGTGAATAGCCAGGCCGGTAGGCAGCAGCTGGGTTTCACCCGGTGCCAGTTCAACGGCGCTGTCCAGGCAGGCGCGCAGATCGAGGCCTGCAGAGCCAGGGGTGGCGTAGGTCGGTAATGGGAAATCCTTGCCAATACGCGGGTCCAGGATTTTAACGTCGATTTTTTTCATCATAACGGCTGACTATCTCGTCTATTAAACGTTGGCCAAGGAGTGCCTTGTCGCTCAGCGCCAGGCGCTTTTCTCCATCCTGCCAAAAAAGGTGCAAGGCATTGGTGTCACTGTTAAACCCATGCTCTGCAAGCGATACATCATTAGCGCAAATTAAATCCAGTTTCTTACGCGCCAGTTTTTGTCGCGCGTATTCTTCCACATTCTGGGTTTCGGCGGCAAACCCCACGACAAAGGGGCGCTTTTTCGTCATTGCGGCAACGCCGGCAACGATGTCGGGGTTTTTTACCATTTTGAGGATGATTTCATCACCCTGTTTTTTTATTTTTTCATCGGAAATCTGTTCCGCACGGTAATCGGCTACTGCGGCGCAGGAAATAAAAATATCTTGCGCTGCGGCGCGCTGCTGTACGGCCTGCTCCATTTCCAACGCGCTGACGACGTCAACCCGGGTGACCCAGGGAGGGGTTGGCAGATTGACCGGCCCGGCTATCAACGTGACCTGTGCACCCCTGGCCGCGGCGGCGCGGGCGATGGCAAAACCCATCTTGCCGGAGCTGTGATTGCTGATGAAACGTACCGGATCCAAGGCTTCGCGCGTCGGGCCGGCGGTGAGCATAATCTTTAAATGTTGCAGATCTTGTGGTGCAGAGAAATGGCTGTTCGCCAGTTCGACAATTTCCAGCGGATCGAGCATGCGACCTGGGCCGACGTCACCGCAGGCCTGGCTGCCGCTGTCTGGCCCCCACAGCAGCATGCCGCGCGCCTGCAGAGTTTGCAGGTTGGCTTGGGTGGCGACGGCACGATACATCTGCTGGTTCATGGCGGGGGCAGCGGCAATGGGTGCCGCGGTGGCCAGGCAAACCGTGGTCAGCAGATCGTTGGCCATACCGGCGGCGACGCGCGCCAGCAGATCGGCGGTGGCCGGAGCCAGGATCACCAGATCTGCCCATTTACCGAGCTCGATATGGCCCATTGCCGCTTCGGCGGCGGGATCCAGCAGATCGTCTGAGACCGGATGGCCGGAAACGGCCTGCAGCGTCAGCGGCGTGATAAAGGCTTTCGCCGCGCTGGTCATTATCACACGCACTTCGGCGCCTCTGTCACGCAGGCGGCGTACCAGTTCTGGGCATTTGTATGCGGCGATGCCGCCACTGATGCCAAGCACAATATGTTTGCCGGAAAGTCCCGTCATCATGATTGTCCGATTGAATCCGAAAGATGTGCCATTTTAGCATAACCGCCAGACAGGTGAGCGATTCCGCTGTGTCTGCAGTGCGTTACATTGTGCTTTGCGCAGTACTTCGCAATGTTATCAAACACCTGTCGTTGGCCTCTCCGCTGCGTGGCATGCTGTGGCGTTTTCAGGGAGGCGAAGATGAGCAGTCAGGGAATCACCTTGTGGCCGGACACGCTGGCACCACGGGAGAAACTATTGCGTTACGGAGCATCGGCGCTGTCTGATGCGGAGCTGTTGGCCATTTTTCTGCGCACCGGTTTTCCGGGGGTGCACGTGATGCAACTGGCTGAACAGTTGTTGGAGCAGTTTGGCTCGTTGTATCACCTGATGTCGGCGGATCATTCGGTTTTTTGCAGCCACAAAGGGCTGGGCAACTCCAGTTATTCGCAACTGCAGGCGATTTCCGAGTTGGCGTTCCGCTTCTTTTCCAGCCATCTGGCGCAGGAAAATGCCATGCTTAACCCCAGGATGACCCAGCATTATTTGCAAAGTTTGCTGGTACATCATGAGCGGGAAGTGTTTTTGGTATTGTTTTTAGACAATCAGCACCGTGTTATTCGCCATCAGGAGATGTTTGCTGGTACCATCAGCAGCGTTGTCGTATACCCGAGAGAAATTGTGCGTGAAGCGTTGAAGGCTAATGCGGCCGCCATTATTCTGGCGCATAATCACCCTTCGGGTAAGGCGGAACCCAGTCATGCCGATCGTTTGATAACCGAGCAAGTGGTTAATGCCTGCCTGTTATTGGAAATCCGAGTGCTCGATCATTTGGTGATAGGTCGGGGTGAATGTGTCTCTTTTGCCGAGCGCGGATGGCTTTAAGCGATTTTTTCGCGATCCTTCTGGGATCTTTAGCTGTTCGGGACTTGAGCACTTACGCTTCAGAGCGTATACTACGCCACCTTTGAGAATCTTGGGTTTGGCGTAAGAGCCTATCTCAGCAGGTTTCCAACCTGATGTGTGGTTTCTAACCTGATGACGAGAGTCTCCTCAGTATGAAGTTTGCTGAGATGGGCTCTAAAAGCCTGACGAGGCGGCCATACTCTATACGAAGCTCGAGCTGATTTGATTTTTGGAGAATAGACATGTCACGAGTCTGCCAAGTTACTGGCAAGCGCCCGGTGAGCGGTAACAACCGTTCCCACGCAATGAACGCGACCAAACGCCGTTTTCTGCCGAACCTGCACTCACACCGTTTTTGGGTTGAGGCTGAGAAGCGCTTTGTAACGCTGCGTGTATCTGCTAAAGGTATGCGTGTTATTGATAAGAAGGGTATTGAGACGGTCTTGGCCGATCTGCGTACCCGTGGTGAGAAGTATTAAGGAACTGCATCATGGCTAAAGGTGTTCGCGAGAAGATCAAGCTGGTTTCTTCTGCTGGTACTGGTCACTTCTATACCACCACGAAGAACAAGCGTACTAAGCCGGAAAAATTGGAACTGAAGAAATTCGATCCAGTTGTCCGCCAGCACGTGATCTACAAAGAAGCTAAAATTAAATAATTTTAGTGGATTAATAAAAACCCGGCTCAGGCCGGGTTTTTTGCATTCTAAAGGTAGAAAACCGACAGGAGAGCGCCAGATGCCTGAATTACCAGAAGTTGAAACCAGCCGCCGCGGTATTGAACCTTACCTGGTTGGCCATAGTATTCAATATGCCGTGGTACGCAATGCACGCCTGCGCTGGCCGGTCTCCGAGCAAATTCTGGCGTTGAGCGACCAGCCGGTACTCAGCGTACAGCGTCGCGCCAAGTATCTGCTGATTGAACTGGCTAGCGGCTGGATTATCGTCCATCTGGGGATGTCGGGCAGTCTGCGGATGTTGGCGGAGGAAACCGAGGCTGGAAAGCACGACCACGTCGATCTGGTGATCAGCAATGGCATGACGCTCCGTTATACCGATCCGCGCCGTTTTGGTGCCTGGCTATGGTGTGACGATCTGGCGACCAGCAATGTGCTGGCTCACCTTGGACCGGAACCCTTGAGTGAAGCCTTTACCGGTGCCTACCTGTACGAAAAATCACGCAACAAGCGGACGCTGATCAAACCCTGGTTGATGGATAACAAGCTGGTGGTGGGCGTGGGCAATATCTACGCCAGTGAATCGTTGTTTACCGCCGGGATCCTGCCTGACCGGCCAGCAGGCTCGCTGAGCAAGGTAGAAGCCGAAATTTTGGTGGCAACCATTAAGGCGGTATTGCTGCGTTCGATAGAGCAGGGCGGGACTACGCTGCGTGATTTCCTGCAGTCGGACGGCAAGCCGGGATATTTTGCGCAGGAACTGCAGGTGTATGGGCGAGCGGGTGAGCCTTGCCGCGCGTGCGGCACGCCGATTGAGTCCGCCAAGCACGGGCAGCGCAGCACTTTCTTCTGCCCGCGCTGCCAGCGCTGATTATTGCGCGGCGAGTTTTTCGAACAATGCCTGGGTAACTACGGCCGGCAGGAAAGGGGCGATGTCACCGCCGTGGCGCGCCACTTCTTTCACCAGCGAGGATGAGATAAACGACCACTCTTCGGAAGGCATCAGAAACACACTTTCCAGCGTCGGCATCAAATGGCGATTCATGTTGGCCAACTGCAGTTCATATTCAAAATCAGATACCGCACGCAGGCCGCGAACCAGAATATTGGCATTCTGATGAGCAGCAAAATGCGCCATCAGTTCACTGAACCCCAGCACTTCCACATTATCCAGATGAGATGTCACCTGGCTGGCTAAAGCTACGCGCTCATCGAGTGTGAACAATGGTTTTTTACTCGGGCTGGCGGCAATCGCCAAAATGACGTGATCGAACATCAATGACGCACGGGTTACCAAATCCAGGTGGCCGTTGGTCATGGGGTCGAAAGTACCGGGATAAATGGCTTTACGGGTCATGATTCACTTCTCTGAATAGTTGCGGCCCAATGCCCAGAGTGCGGCATATTTATTGAAAGTATATTGCGCGTTGACCACGGCTAACAGCAACCCCTGTTTACCGTCCAGGAAGCCGGCACGCAGCAGCCAGGTTTTGCAGAAGGCGCCAAGAGTGTGGGTCAGGATCGAGAGATAGCCGCAGCGCTTGCCGGCCTGGTGGCGTTGGTTGGCCCATTCTTCGGCATAACGCAGCTGTTTGCGCTGGAAGGCAAAAAAGTCGCGACAGGTCAGATGCAGTAGATCGCCGTTAAGCGGCACCACTTTCGCCCCGTTGGTATTGAGCGACTCATGCACCAGATTGTCGTTATAGCGATAGCGCTGGTTGGCGTACAACCGGTTGACGCGATCCGGGTACCAGCCGCTGTGACGCATAAAACGCCCTAGGAACAGGTTGCGGCGTGCGCAGCTGTAGACTTGATTATCGTCCGGCGCAGTCAACGTTTGTTCAATTGACTGGCGCAGTTCCGGGGTAACGCGTTCGTCGGCGTCGATCATCAGAATATAGTCGTGGCTGGCGTAACTCTGAGCCAGTTGGCGCTGCTTACCAAATCCCTGCCAGTCGACGTGGGTGAATACTTTGGCGCCCAAACTTTCGGCCACGGCGACGCTGTCATCCTGACTGCCTGAGTCGAGCATGACGATTTCGTCTGCCCAGGCTACGGATTGCAGACAATCCGGCAGCAGCCCGGCTTCGTTCTTGGCGATAATCACCACCGACAGACTTTTGCGCGCGCTCACTTAATGACTCCGGGGCGGCAGATGCGGTTCTAACAATTGCAGCAGGCGCTGCAGCGCTCCCTGGTTTTGATACAGCACTTCTACCGCGTGGCGGCCGTAATAGCGGCGATAGTCTTCGTCGGTGAGCAGCGTAGCCACTTCCTTGACCAGCGAATCTTCATCGGTCACGGTGATCAGACCTTCGGCCTGTGACAGCTTGGCGCAGATATCCTTGAAGTTGAAAATATGTGGCCCCATCAGCACCGGGATGGCGTGCGCAGCCGCTTCCAGCGGGTTATGTCCACCGCGCTCCACCAGGCTGCCGCCAACGAAGGCCAGATCGGCAATGCCGTACAGCAGCATCAGTTCGCCCATGGTATCGCCGATCACCACCTGGGTACCGCCGGAAGGGATTTCACCACTGCTGCGCAGGGTGTAGCTGAAGCCGGCTTTTTGCACCAGCTCTTTGGCCGTAGCGAAGCGTTCCGGGTGGCGTGGCACCAGGATCAGCAGCAGGTCAGGGTGTTTTTCCAGTAGTTTACGGTGCGCGGCCAGCAGAATGCTTTCTTCACCTTCGTGGGTGCTGGTGGCGATCCACACCGGGCGACGTGGCGCCCATTGGCGGCGTAACGTGATTGCACGCGCAGCCAGCTCAGGCGTAACGGAAATATCGAATTTCAGGCTGCCGGTTACAGTCAGTTGTGAACGTTTCAGGCCAAGTTCGACAAAACGTTCGCCATCTTCCTGATTTTGCGCGGCGATCAACGTAATGCGGCGCAGCATATCGCGCACGAAACCGCCGATTTTTTTATAGCCTGCGGCAGAGCGGGCGGAAAGTCGGGCGTTGGCAATGACCAGAGGGATCTGACGCTGATGCAGGGCGTTAATCAGATTGGGCCACAGCTCGGTTTCCATGATGATGACCAGCTTGGGGTTCACCTGATCCAGAAAACGATGCATCGAGCCTGGCAGGTCGTAAGGGAGATAAACATGATGAACGTCTTTACCGAAGGCGGACTGCACGCGTTCTGAACCAGTCGGCGTCATGGTGGTCACAGTAATCGGTAAATAGGGGTAGCGGTGGCGCAGTGCGCGGACCAACGGGATGGCCGCCAGCGTTTCACCCACGGAGACGGAGTGCAGCATGATGCCACCCGGTACGACTTTTCCGGCGCAGAAGCCATAGCGTTCTGCCCAGCGTTTACGGTAGGCTGGAGCTTTGCGGCTGCGCAACAGTAAGCGGAGCCAGATCAGGGGTTGGATGAGGTAGAGTAGTACCTGATATAAACGCAGCAACATTCTATCAATTTCATTTATATGGGTTATTCAGAATAGTACCATAACTGGAAGGGAAAGGCGCTAATTTGGTAACCTTGGGTGTCAGTTTCAGACAACAGGCGAGAGATTTCGCTGATAGGCTTGGAATGAAGAATATTTTAATTATTCGCCGTGACAATATTGGCGATCTTGTTTGTACCACTCCGCTGATCGAAGGGGTGAAAATTGCCTATCCGGATGCCAAACTTTATCTGTTAATCAATAAAGTCAGTCAGGATGTTGTTAAAAATAACCCGCACCTTGAAAAGGTCTTCGTCTATAAAAAGGCAAAGCACAAGGCGAAAAATGAAACCACGTTGGGGGTTTATTTCGAACGCCTGATGATTTTTCTTAAACTGCGTAAAATAAAATTTGATGCGGCGATCCTGGCCAACCCGGTTCCCTGCAAGTACAGCCTGCGATTGGCAAAAATGGCGGGGATCGGCAATATTATTGGTGCAGATTTGGGTACGCCTGAGATTCATCATCCTTTTCGTAAGGAGAATTTCAGCGGCAAGCATCAGGTAGAGCACACCTACAGCTACCTTTCGGCGATTACTGACCAGCGCATTCCTATCCCCCCGGTGCGGGTGTATCTGACGGCTGAAGAGCGCCAGCGGGCGGCGCAGCGTTTGCAACAATGCCTGCCGCCGGTCGAGCGAGTTTTCGCGGTTCATATCAGCAGTCGCAGCCCTAAACGGCGTTGGCCGATCGAGCGCTATGCCGAAATTATCAACCGCTTACTCGCCGAACAGAATACGGCGATACTGATTTTCTGGTCGCCTCAGGGCACGCTAACGCCGGATGATGTCGGCGATCAGAAACGCGCAGAGCAGTTGTTGGCGTTATGTCAGAGTGAGCGCGTGGCGCTGTACCCAACGGCGTCGGTGCGTGAACTGCTGGCCGGTTTTGATTTATGCGACAGAGTGCTGTGCAGCGATGGCGGGCAGATGCATCTGGCGGCGGCGTTGAATAAAGATATGGTGGTGTTCTTTGGCGATACGGATAAAGAATCCTGGCATCCATGGTCTGGACGCTATCAGATTCTGCAAACCGAATCGGGCGACTGTATTGATGTTCCTGTGGAAGACGTCTGGAAAAAAATACAGACACTAAATTAATTAACTATAAGGCAGGGATCCCCTGCCTTATTTATTTCTTGAGTGCCAGGTATTGCTGACAAATAGGCTCTAGTCCATAGCTCAACAGTTGTTGGTAATTAATCTCTGGTGGGTTGGCATAAATGTCTGCCATTTTCTCCGCCAGTGATTTTTCATTAAGTTCCGCCAGTGCGTTATCCATTCCCGCTTTTTCCAGAATTTCTGCAGGCCCGCCGGGGCAACGGGTGCTGACCACCGGAGTACCACAGAGTAGCGCTTCCACCAGCACGTTACCAAAGCCTTCGCTGTCGGAGCTAAGTACCAGCAGTGATGCGTGCCGAATAAACGGGTAGGGATTGGCCTGGAAGCCGAGGAACAGTACTCGATCTGCGATACCCAACTGGTTTGCCAGTTGTTTCACTTCCCCTACGCTGGCTTCACTGCCGGTGCCGATCAGTGCCAGCGGGGCTTGTATGCCCGATTGGGCATAGGCCTTCAACAGCCGATCGTGCCGTTTGTGCGGATGAAAGCGCCCGACATGCACCAGATAATCTTTGCCTGCCAGCTCACAGGGTTCCGCCGCCTGCTGCTCGATGGCGGCAATATCAAACGGATTATTGATCACCGCCAATCGGTTTGGGCGGATCGGCAAGTTCTGCTGCAAATCGTCCCCCACGGCTTGCGAGACGGCAACGATATTTCTGCCCTGGTAAACCTGGGTGATTTTCCGTTGTTTCAGCCAACGATCCAGCCCCTTGCGGTGGCCCAGATAGGAGGTCGACAGGATACCGTGAATGCAGAACCACAGGCGGTCTGACGAGAGCAACTTGCTGCGGCTAACGATGCGATCGGTTTTATGCAGGTTGGAGAACACCAAGTCATAGGCACCCTGTTGGCGTTCATTGTCGGCGATCGCCCGATCCAATGCGGCGGCGCGGCGCGACAGTTCGGTCAGTTTACGCCATGGTGAGCGGCTATGGTCTGCGACCACCTGATAGTGAATGCCGGAGGGAATTGGATAGTTACAGACGTCGCGCAATGAAATCAGGCTGACGTCATGGCCCATTTGCTGCATTCCCTGGCACAGGGTCAGCACCACTTTTTCAGCGCCTCCGCCTGGCAGGCCGTCGATAATCATCAGAATACGCATAGTTAATCCAGCAGCCGGTTATAAAGGGAGATCAGCTGTTCCGACAAGCGTGCCGGGGTAGCCGACATGATACGCGCTCTTGCTGCTTCACCCATGGCGGAGCCCAGGGCCTGGCGTGGTAGCGCTACGATCGCCGCGACCAGCGCGGGGACATCAAGGGCATCGGTAACAAAGCCATTTTGCCCCTGAGTGATAAACTCCGAGCCGCCGCAGGTGGTGCTGGTAATGACCGGCAAACCGCAGGACATGGCTTCCAGAATAACGTTGGGGAACGGATCGTACAACGTGGGCAGCAACAGCGCATCGGCGGCCTGATAGAACGGCAGCGTTTGTTTCTGCACCCCCATAAATCGCACCCGATCGCTGCAGCCCAGTGATTGCGCCAGCGCCTGATAACGCTTTTCCGCCTTATCCTTGCCTACCACCAGTAGATAGCTGTCGGTCGCCGCGACGGCACGGATGGCAGCGGCCAGCCCTTTGCGTTCAAAACCGGAACCGACAAAAACCAGGCAGTGAGCCTGCTGCGGGATCTGATACTGCAGACGCAACTGCTGGCGCAATTCGGCATCGGCGGGCGGAAATTTTTGATTATCAATGGCATTGTAGATCACCGTGATTTTATCGGCGGGGACTCCGAAGTCATCAATGATTTCCTGCTTAATCATTTCGGCATTGCAGATAATGGCCTTCAGCTCCGGCGCAGCGTACATTGCCCGTTCTGCACACATCACGTAACGGTGATAGCGATTGGAGAACAGCCATTTACGACGCCACTCCGGCAACAAACGAGCCCGCTGCAGTAACCAACGGCGATGCACGCCATCACCGGCGCGGTAAATATCGCAGCCTGGGATGCGTTCATGGCTTTGCACCAGATCGAAGTTTTCTTTCTGCCACAGTGCTCTGGCCGCTTCGGCAAAGCCACGTTCACGGCTGATGCGGCCGAATTTTAGCGGGTTACACAGGTGGATATGCCAGTTTGGATTGGCGTCACCCTGCCATTCACGGGTGATAACGTTCAGGTCGAGGTCCTGTTGTTCCAGCGCCTCAAGGGCGCGGGAAACGAAACGCTCAGCGCCACCGTCCGGGCGGTATTTTTGGCGAACGATCGCCAAACGAAATGCTTTCATGAAAGCTGGCTCCGCGCGGCTGCAATCACCGCGTCTGTAGGAATAAGGTCCAGATAACGTTCATCGGTGCCGGTATTGATGGCGTCCGGATCGGGTAAGTCCCCGTAGTCTCCGGCCCATATTACGTTGCCAATCACCTGCCAGGGGCGCCAGAACACCAGTTTGGAAGGGCCAAACAGCGCTATGCAAGGGGTCTGTAGCGCCGCGGCCATGTGCATAGGCACCGAATCTACGCCGATAAACAGTTTAGCGTGGTCGATCAGGGCGGCAAGTTGCCTCAGCGTCAGTTGACCCGCCAGCGAAATTACGCCCTGTGGCGGGCAGAGTGCCAAGATGCGCTCCACCATTTCACGTTCTTTTGCGTCCGGCCCGGAGGTGACCACCAATTGGTGACCATCGGCCTGTAACGCGCTGATAGTAGCCGCCATTTTTTCTTCGCTCCAGCATTTGAAGAACCAGCGGGAAGTGGGTTGCACCACAATAAAATCACCGCTAATGCCCTGTTGCTGCAACAACTGTTCGCAGGTCTGCCAGTCCTGCGGCGGGTAGCCCATGGTCACCTGTTGGCTAATATTTGGCAGGTTGAGTGGTTCTAACAGTGACAGGTTCTGTTCAACCGTATGCAACCGGGCGTGATCGCTCACCGGTACCAAATGGGTATGACAATGGCGCCATAAGAAGCCCTGACGTTTGGGAAAATCGAAACCCAGACGAATACGCGCGCCGGTCAGCCTGGAGAGCAGGGCACTGCGCCACTGATCGGCCAGATTGACCACCAGATCGTAACTTTGGGCCTTGAGCTGCCGAATCAGGTTAAGTTCATGGCGCAGATGCGCTTTAGTGCCCTGTTTTTTCCACTGGCGATCGATAGCGAAGATGTTTGTCAGAGCCGGGTGGCTGGCCAGCATCTCCTGGGTTTCTTTATACAGCAGTACGTCGATCTGCGCCTGCGGGTAATTTTGCCGCAGGGTATTGATGACCGGTGTGATCAGCAACATGTCGCCGTGGTGGCGAAGTTTAACGATCAAAATACGCTGTATCGAGGTATCAGGAGCAAGGGCTGGCGCGTCGTTCATCATGAGTCGCTTTCAGGGAAACCAATCTTTGATTCTAAATGACCCGATCGCATGTGGCTACTGTTGCTCGGTTTTCTTGCCGTGAAGCGAAAAAATAGCCTGGGGGAGTGACAAAAGGCCTTCAACGTTGTCCAAACCAGGCAGCGAAGTCGTTTGCCCTGGCGAAACGCCCTGCGTAACATAATGTATATCTATGGATATCAGGCTTTCTATTTATGACCAAACCGGCATTTCTCATCACCATTGATACCGAAGGCGACAATCTGTGGCAAAACCACGATCGTATTTCGACCGAAAACACGCGCTTTTTGCCGCGCTTTCAGGCGCTGTGTGAGAAATATGGCTTTAAGCCGGTGTACCTCACCAACTACGAAATGGCGGTGGATGCAGAGTATGTCGAGTTCGCCCGCGATGTGATTGCGCGTAATACCGGGGAAGTTGGCATGCATCTGCATGCCTGGAACAGTCCGCCACTGACGCCATTAACCGACGACGACTGGCGACATAAACCCTATCTGATCGAATACCCGGCCGATCAAATCCGCGCCAAGGTCGATCATATGACCAAACTGCTGGAAGACAGCTTCCAGACCAAGATGCTCAGCCACCGTGCCGGGCGCTGGGCTTTTAATGAATACTATGCGGCTTTGCTGCTGGAATATGGCTATCAGGTGGATTGCTCGGTGACGCCGCGAGTTAACTGGCAATATTCACCGGGTAATCCACAAGGTAACGGCGGTACCGACTACCGTAACTTCCCATCGCAGGCCTATTTTATCGATCCGGAAAATATTGCCAGGGCGGGTTCCTCACCGCTGCTGGAAGTGCCGATGAGCATTCAGTATAAGCATTCGGCACTGATGAATACGTTAAAGCAGGGTTACGATAGCCTGCGTGGCAAACAGCGTTCACCGTCGGTCCACTGGCTGCGGCCCAGCGGCGGTAATCTGGAAAAAATGAAGTCGGTGGCGGAGCAATGTCTGGCGCAGGGGCATGACTACGTTGAGTTTATGCTGCACTCGTCCGAGTTTATGCCTGGCGGCAGCCCGACCTTTAAAACGCAGCAGGATATTGAAGTGTTATATCGTGATTTGGAGCAGCTTTTTGCCTGGCTGCAGCAACGCACGGTGGGTATGACGTTGGCCGAATATTATCAACTTAAAGTGAACTGACATGTCGAAAAAATGGAAAATTAAGGTCGCGGATTGGTTTTTGCGACGCTATACAGCAAAGTCCGACCGCTTCCAGGATAAAGCGACTTTCGACAGTCAGCTGCAGTTTGACAATATCGTTATCTATTCCACCACGGCGCTGGGTGACTTTATGTTCAACACACCTGCGCTGCGTGCGATGCGGGAACGCTACCCTGATGCACATATTACGTTGGTGGTGCATAAAAAGAACCAGGAACTGGTAGAGAACGGCCGCTATTATGATCGGGTGGTGTACTGGGATAGCAAAATCAAAACCATGCGCCCATTGCTAAAATCATTGCGTGAGCATCGACCTGACCTGGCGTTGATCCTGCACTCACATCTGCCGTATGACATTATTAGCGCCGTTTTATCCGGGGCTAAATATATTATCAGGGATAACTACAGCTCAGGTATTTGCGGGCTTGAACCCTGGCTGACCAACTATATCTTCCATTACTACGGCCACTTTATTCGTCGCAAGCTGGAGCTGATTTCAATTCTGGGCTGCCGTAGCGATGATCCCACTATGGAAATTCCAGCGCCCTACCAGCCAGGTGTCAAAAGCAGTGAGCACTGTACGATTGGATTCCAGCTTGGGGCCTCTACCGAATCACGTTGCTGGCCGGTTTCGCATTTTGTCCGGCTGGCCGACGAACTGGTGGCCAGGCAGGCCAACGTGCGTATTGTACTGATTGGCGGGCCTTTTGATGAAGGGAAAGCGCAGCAATTCCTGAGCCAGATCAGTCCTGAAACCCGGACATGCGTCGACAATCAGATTGGTAAAACGGGGTTGCAGGGGCTGCTGACGCTGATCGACAGCTTCCACGTGTTGATCACCGGCGATACCGGACCGTTGCACCTGGCGGTGGCGCTGAAGGTAAAAACCATCAGCCTGTTTGTCACCGCCGATTCACGCTCTACCGGGCCGATTCAGGATCTGGAACTTCATCGGATCATTCAGGTTTCCCGCACCGGCTATACCATGCCGCTGGAGGCGGAAAGCCCGATGGGGGTGATCCAGCCACAGCGCATTTACGCCGAAGTGGTGGATCATCTGTCGTTGGATAAAGCGCAGCTTTAGCCGCGCTTTATCCATTGCCAGCGGATTTTTGACACGCAGGTATCGATCCAGGCGTACTGCATTTGTCGGATTTTCTTATGCGGTACGCCGCTGTTGCTACAGACTTCAGCCAGGCGCTTGAAGGTGCGCAGCGCTTCCGGCTCATAGTGATAGTAACCGTACAGCGCTTTCGACATCCCTCTGATTTCTGAAAAACAGTTCCCGAGCATCAGAGCCGCCAACTGGCGCAGTGGCTCGTCACCTCGGTGCTGTTCGACAAAACTCAGCATTTTCCCCGTCGCAAAAAGCATGTCCTCAATATCCTTGGGTTTGATATTGCGGGTGATCCCCTGACTGTTATCTCGATAGAAATAGAGCACGTGGTCGAGATGAGCAATTTTGCGCGTCTTGAAATATTGAAAAGGCGTGAAAATGACATCTTCATAGCGTCGACCGTCTTCGAATCGGTCACCTTCCAACAATGAGCGTCGATAGACACGGCTCCACAGGTGCCACATTGAGTGGGCAAATAACGGAGTGAGACAGGCCAGGCCCTGGCCAGCAAAGTCATAAGTGCTGCTGCGGATCGCGGTGCCAACAGGTTGTACCGGCGGACTGTCAGTAAACTTCTGATAATTAAAATCGATCAGGTCGTCTTCGTTTGCCAGCAGCAGTGGCCGCAGAATGGCCAGATAGTCGCTGCTCAGCAAGTCGTCGCCGTCGAGGAAGGTGACATAGCGCCCGGTAGCCAGCTGCAAGCCGACGTTGCGGGCGTAGGCGATACCGCTATTTTCTTGCGAAATAAAGACCACCTGGGAATGCCGGCGTTCGGCTAACAGTTGGCGCACCAGCGAGGCGGAATTGTCGGTTGATCCGTCATCAATGATGACCACCTCGATATCATCGCCGATCTGGTTAAACAGCGAGCTCAGGCTGGCAACGACGAAATTTTCGTTGTTGTAAAATGGCACGATAACGCTGAGCAGAGGCGGCGATGAGTTCATGAGGTTAATCCTGAGCGACCGACGTTTTTTTCACTGAAAGCACGCTGGCAACGATCGCCAGGCAAAAAATCGCCGTACCTTCAGTGCTAAAGAATATGACGTCACTGAGCCCATAAACAAACAGGCTGAAGGTCACACCCAGCAACAGTGCATTGCGGTGAGGCTTTAATGAGGAAACAAATAAGCCGATGTAGAGCGCCAGTAAAAACAGGCCCCCCCAGACGCCTTTGAGCGAGTAGGTCTCCAGCAGCTCATTGTGCATATGTACATTGATATAAGGCATTACGCCGGCCAAATGCGGTTGGTGTAAGACCATGGCGCGAATTTCTTCTCCACGCTGCTCGGCAGATTGACCCAGCGGCGCCGCTGAACCCGTATGTATAGCGGCAATTTGCATTGAAATACGGGAAATAATTGAGTTCTCAGTTTGAGGTTGATCGATCAATCGCAGGTCGGTTTCAAATGCGGCAATTCGCTGTTCAATCTGTGATTTGAAGACCAGACCACTAGCGAGCAGCAACAGCGGAACCGAGGTTATCAGCAAAATTTTGTGCTTATGGGAAATCAGGTGTTTTGTCGCCAGTATCGACAGGCCTACCGCAACCGGATAGACCAGCATTGCCGCCCGTGTACCGGTCAGCACCAGTGTGGAAAAGGTGATCAGGAAGCCGAAGATATACAGCGGAATGCGGTATTTCGTTCGCAGCATCAGAATCGCCTGCAGCATGACCAGGTTGATGGCGGTAATCAAATAAGCGGCAACGGTAGCGCGATCGAAGTTAATCTCTACACGGCCAATATCCAGCCACAACCCCTGATAGAGGGAATAACCGTTGACCGCAATACCCGCCACCAACGCAATAATAATAAATGCGCGCTGCATGCAAAGGCGCTCATTTAGCGCGATGAGCAGAATAAAAGCGGTGGCGATCTGCAACTTGCCGGTCGACATGTATGAGCGGTAAATATTGATGTACTCGCCCGGTTGTTTGAAGTGCTGCAACCAGAAAATGCTTCCCATGCCTACGCAGAAAAACAGAACGGGCACGATAAGGTTTCTTTTGTTTTTAAAGTAATACTTCAGGTTTAAACAGACGGCGATAAATGAGATATAGCTGGCGACATAAAAAAGATTGCGCCCGGTGTCGGAACCGAAGGGGATAGTACAAAATGCGATAGAACATCCCAAATAGATCAGATAACTGAAGACAGGGTGCGGTGTGGTTTCTTTGAGTAGTTGCATGGGGCTATGTTTCCGGCTCACATTACGATTGGGTAATAAATGACTTCAGCGCATCGTCAAATTCTGTTTTGAACATAGCGTAGCTGAAATGTTCGGCCGGGTAACGTTGCGCATTTTGACTCATGATTTGATAGGTTTCTGGCACCATCAGCCTTTCCACCGCATCCGCGCACTCAAGGTGTGACAGCAGTTTCGGCGTTACCAGGGTATCGCTCAGCGGATCGTAGACATCGTGAGGGAAATCCACCAGGATGCCGGTCAGGCGTTGATGTTCTTCAATCGTCACCGAAGGCGTTAGCCCAATGCCGCAGCATCCGTCTTTAATTACCTCGGGTTGGCCATCGACCTGCGGGAAAATCACCGGGACGCCGAAATATAACGATTCCATACAGGATAAACCGAAGGGTTCGGTGATCGGCGTACTCATATAGATATGCGTGCGGTTGAAGAAGTCGGCGACGTTATCCTGAAAGCCGCTGAAAGTGACTTTATCACCCAGCCCAAGTTTCTTGGCCAGGGCTTCAAATTCTTCCCTGTCGGGTCCCTTGCCAGCAATTTCCAGAGTAACATCATGCCCACGACGCAGCAGTTCTTGCATCATCAGCAACGACACGCTGATGCCTTTCAGGCTGACCAGACGCGAGGCGGTACCGATCCTGATCGGTTTACTGAGCGGTTTCAGGTTATCGCTGATACCGGAGGGCGTTTTCAGCCGATTGATCACCACGTGATTCGGGCAGGGCAAATTAAAGCGCAGTTCCATCACCCGTTTTGAGGCAAATGAGGCCGAGATCACCCCGTCCAGCATGGCGAGAAAACGTAAGGTCTTTTGATTCTTTGGGTAGCGCCATGAACAGCCGTGATCGTAGTAAACCAGCTTGCCGCGTTTCGGTTTGGCGGCCAGACCGGGCACCAGGTCCCAAACGATCACCACGTCGGCGTTAGCCCGCTCGATTTTTCTTTTCAGCAGGTATTTGCGCAAAAATTGCGGGCAGCGTAGTGGCAGTGAGTTGATCAATCGATTGGCAAAGGTGACTTTCTGGCCAGGCATTTGCCGGCGAATCTCTTCGCCGATTTCACTGCTGATACAAATCACCTCGTTGCTGCCGTCGCTGGTGTCGTTGATGTACTGCAGGAACAGGCGTTCAACGCCCCCCATTTTCCCTAAATTGATAACATGCAGCTTTTTCATCCAATAACCTTTTGCAACTCTGCCCAGACTGCGTCGGCGGTGAGGGTCGCCATGCTTTTTTCTGGGGAAATCAATGAGTGTTGATTCTGACCGTAACCACCGATCAATCCTGGATCGGTGGGGCCGAACAGCGTGATGTTCGGCCTGTCTAGCGCGGCGGTTAGGTGGCTGAGGCCGGTATCAACCGAGACTACGCATTTCGCACCGGCCAGCACTTCGGCCACCTGCTGCAGGCTGAGCTTGGGTAAAACCTCCACCTGTGGAAAGCCTTCCGCCAGACGCAGTGCGCGTTGACGCTCGTGCTCTGCGCCCCACGGCAGTTTGATCTTCAAACCGGTTGGCTCAGTTAACGCAATCAGCGCACGCCAGTGTGTTTCCGGCCAGTGTTTCTCATCGCGAGTGGTAGCATGTAAAAACACCAGATACTGGCCGGCATCGGCCGGCAGATGGCTGAGAAAACGGGCCGCAATGGCGTAATCGCCGACGCTGTCGGGTTTTTCGTAGCCCAGGCTTTTGGCGAACAGCTCGCGCGTACGCTCAACGGCATGTTGCTGTTTGTCGATATCGTAGCGGTGGTTGTAGAACCAGCTGGCGAAGGGCTCACGGGCACTTTTGCTGTCCTGACCGTGTTTGCTGCCTTTGGCGATGCGGGTGATCAGTGCGGCGCTTTTGATTAGCCCCTGGGCGTCGATCACCGCGTCGTAATTTCGTTCCTGCACCACACGTTTAAAGTCGCAGCGTTGCTGGCGAGTTTCGCTGCCAAACCAGTTTTTTCGCCAGCGGCGGATTGCCACCGGGATCACGCGGTCTACCGCCGGATGCCAGGTGGGAATTTGGCTGAAACCTTCCTCTACCACCCAGTCAAAGCGAATGCCGGGGATCGCCCGCATCGCGTCGGTTAACGCCGGCAGCGTATGGAGCACATCTCCCATGGAGGAAGTTTTTACAATCAACACCTGCATGTTTATTCCTCGCTGGCGGCAAGTAACGGCGTCAGCGCGTCCAACACCTGCTGTGGCTGAATATCGATCAGGCTCTGATGGTAACCCTGATCGGCATCGCCTTTGCGTATCTTATGGTAACCGCTAATTAATCGGATCACTTTGGCCTTGTCGGACAGCGGCGGCGTGAAGTCCGGGCTGCTTGGGCCGTACAAGGCGATCAGCGGCTTATTCAACGCGGCTGCTACGTGCATCAAACCGGAGTCGTTACTGACCACGGCCGAACAGGAAGCCAGCAGGATCACCGCTTGCTCAAGCTGGGTTTCCCCGGCCAGATTCATGCAAAAGCCACGGGAGTCATCATCCAGCGCGGCCCGTATCTGCTCACCCGCTTCATTATCCTTGGCGGAGCCAAACAGGGCGATTTGATAACCCCGGTCGATCAGCTTCTGCGCCAGAGCGGCATAGTGATAATGTGGCCAGCGTTTGGCCGGACCAAATTCGGCACCGGGGCAAAAGCCGATAATCGGCCGATGGTCGGTCAGGTTGAAGGCGGCGGTAGTTTCGGCAATCTCTTCGTCGCTGACCTGCAGTTGCGGCCACAGTAGCGGCTGCGGCAGATCTTCGGTGCGCTGAATGCGTTGTTTATCGTAGGCCAGTGCCACGTAACGCTGCACCATCAGCGGGAAGGCGGCTTTGTCCAGCAAGCGAATATCATTCAGCACGCCATAGCGCATTTCCCCGCGCCAGCCGGTGCGTTGCGGCACCTTGGCAAAGAAGGGCACCAGCGCAGATTTGAATGAGTTTGGCAGCACATAGGCGCGATCGTAGCCGTTGGCTCGCAGGGCATGCCCCAGTTGTCGACGTTCACCGAGTGCCAGCGCACCGTGGCCCAATGGCATCGACAGGGCCTGATTAACCTCTGGCATGCGCGCCAGTAATGGACGACACCAGGCCGGTGCCATCACATCAATTTCTGCCGTCGGGTGCTCGGCCTTCAGGGTGCGGTAGAGACTTTGCGACATCATCATATCGCCAACCCAAGAAGGGCCGATAACCAGTATTTTCATACCCTACGTCAAATCCCTTCAGCTTAAGCGGTGCGGTTCAACCAGGCCATGTACTCTTTCACGCCTTCGGCGACCGTTTTGAACGGTGCGTCATAGCCGGCAGCGCGCAGCTTGGTCAGGTCGGCCTGAGTGAATTCCTGGTAGCGACCCTTCAGTTTTTCCGGGAACGGAATGTTTTCTACCGCACCTTTCTGGTGGAAGTCGACCACGGCATCGGCGACCGCCTGGAAGGTTTCCGCACGGCCGGTGCCGCAGTTGAAGATGCCGGATACGCCGCTTTTCAAGAACCACAGGTTCACTGCCGCCACGTCGCCGACGTAGATGAAGTCACGCTTGAAGTCCTGGCTGCCGTCGAACAGTTTTGGGTTCTCGCCACGGTTGATCTGGCCGTTCAGGTGGAACGCCACGCTGGCCATGCTGCCTTTGTGGCCTTCGCGCGGGCCGTAGACGTTGAAGTAACGGAAGCCGCAGATCTGTGATTCTGCCTCAGGCAGAATTTCACGGACATATTGGTCGAACAGGAATTTTGAGTAGCCGTAGACGTTTAGCGGTGCTTCAAATTGGCGCTCTTCGATAAATTCTTCGCGGCCGCCGTAGGTGGCAGCAGACGAGGCATACAGGAACGGGATCTCGCGTTCCAGGCAGTAGTGCAGCAGGTCTTTGGAGTACTGATAGTTATTGTCCATCATGTACTTGCCGTCCCACTCGGTGGTGGAAGAGCAGGCACCCTCATGGAAGATGGCGTCGATTTCGCCCAGATCGTCACCGGCAATGATGTTGGCGATGAAATCTTCTTTATCGATATAGTCGGCGATATCGAGATCGACCAGGTTGGCGAATTTGGTGCCGTCTTTCAGGTTATCTACCACCAGGATATCGCGATACCCTGTGTCATTCAGCGCCTTAATGATATTGCTGCCGATCATGCCGGCGCCACCAGTGACGATAATCATTGGGTTACCCCTGTTATTCTGCCCGGTGGGACAGGCTGTCCCACACACAATGTCGCTTATAATAGCATTTCATGTCGCCGCAAACATCGGACGGGCTCCGAATATCCCGCGTTGTCGAGTGCTGCAGCACTTTGCCGTGATATCTGCTGCAATTTTCATATTCTCTCCCGCAGATTCTCGTCAGTTTGGTTACAAATCAGTAAAATATGTTGAAAACAGACCAATCCTGGAGATAACCGAATGTCCGCGTCTTTTTATCAGCAGTTGGAACAACAACTTGAGACCACCCGCAGCGAAGGTTTGTTCAAAGAAGAACGCATTATTACCAGCGCTCAGCAGGCGGATATTGCCGTTGCTGACGGCCGCCATGTGATCAACTTCTGCGCCAACAACTATCTTGGCCTGGCCAACCACCCGGCAATGATTGCGGCAGCCAAGGCCGGTATGGACAGCCACGGTTTCGGCATGGCGTCGGTACGCTTTATCTGCGGCACCCAGGACAGCCATAAACAGCTGGAGCAAAAGCTGGCCGATTTTCTCGGCATGGAAGACGCCATTCTGTACTCCTCCTGCTTTGATGCCAACGGCGGGCTGTTCGAAACCCTGTTGGGCCCGGAAGACGCGATTATCTCCGATGCGTTAAACCATGCGTCGATCATTGACGGCGTTCGCCTGTGCAAGGCGAAGCGCTACCGTTACGCCAACAACGACATGACCGAACTGGCCGCGCAGCTTGAGCAGGCGAAAGCCGACGGCGCACGCCACATTATGATCGCCACCGACGGCGTGTTCTCAATGGACGGTGTGATCGCCAACCTGAAAGGGGTGTGTGACCTGGCGGACCAATATCAGGCGCTGGTGATGGTCGATGACTCCCACGCGGTCGGTTTTGTCGGGGCCAACGGGCGCGGCACCCACGAATATTGTGAAGTCATGGGTCGCGTCGATATCATTACCGGCACCCTGGGTAAGGCATTGGGCGGCGCTTCCGGCGGTTATACCGCAGCGAAGAAAGAAGTGGTGGAGTGGCTGCGCCAGCGTTCGCGCCCCTATCTGTTCTCCAACTCGTTGGCACCGGCGATCGTTGCCGCCTCGATTAAAGTCCTGGAACTGCTGGAGCAGGGCGACGCATTGCGCGACCGCCTGTGGGCCAATGCCAGCCTGTTCCGTGAAAAAATGACCGCGGCGGGCTTTACGCTGGCCGGGGCCGATCACGCCATCATCCCGGTGATGTTGGGTGAAGCAAAACTGGCGCAGGAATTTGCCAATGCGTTGCTCAAGGAAGGCATTTATGTAACGGGTTTCTTCTATCCGGTGGTGCCGAAAGGCCAGGCGCGCATCCGTACCCAGATGTCCGCCGATCATACCCCGGAGCAAATTGAACGTGCGATTGCGGCGTTCATTCGTATCGGCAAAGATCTTGGCGTTATTGCATAAGGTAAAACCATGAAAGCATTGTCAAAACTGAAAGCGGAAGAAGGGATTTGGATGACCGATGTGCCTCAGCCGGAGCTGGGCCATAACGACATCATGATTAAAATCCGTAAAACTGCGATTTGCGGTACCGATGTTCATATTTATAACTGGGATGAATGGTCACAGAAAACCATCCCGGTCCCTATGGTGGTTGGCCACGAATATGTGGGTGAAGTGGTTGCCATCGGCCAGGAAGTCAAAGGCTTCACCGTGGGTGACCGCGTTTCCGGCGAAGGCCATATCACCTGTGGCCATTGCCGTAACTGCCGTGGTGGCCGTACGCACCTGTGTCGCAACACCACCGGCGTGGGCGTGAACCGTCCTGGCTCATTTGCTGAATATCTGGTGATCCCGGCGTTTAACGCCTTCAAAATCCCGGACAATATTTCCGATGAGCTGGCATCCATCTTCGACCCGTTCGGCAATGCGGTTCACACCGCGCTGTCGTTTGATCTGGTGGGTGAAGACGTGTTGGTTTCCGGCGCCGGGCCGATCGGCATCATGGCGGCGGCGGTGTGCAAGCACGTTGGTGCCCGCCATGTGGTGATCACCGACGTTAACGAATACCGTCTGGATTTGGCGCGCAAAATGGGCGTGACCCGTGCGGTGAACGTCAGCAAAGAAAACCTGAACGACGTGATGGCCGAACTGGGCATGACCGAAGGGTTTGACGTTGGGCTGGAAATGTCCGGTGCGCCACCGGCGTTCCGTACGCTGCTCAACTCAATGAACCACGGCGGGCGTATTGCCATGCTGGGTATTCCGCCGTCGGATATGTCGATCGACTGGAATCAGGTGATCTTCAAAGGGCTGTTTATCAAAGGGATTTATGGTCGTGAGATGTTTGAGACCTGGTACAAGATGGCGGCGCTGATCCAGTCCGGTCTGGATCTGACACCTATCATCACCCACCGTTTCTCAATCGACCAGTTCCAGCAGGGCTTTGACGCCATGCGTTCCGGCCAGTCCGGCAAAGTGATTCTGAGCTGGGATTAGTTTTTAAATCCGGGTTTGATGTGGGTAAAAGGGCCGGAATTTCCGGCCCTGAATGACGTGGTCAGGTGATTAACCGCACAGCCACGTGCGGTGCCCCGGTCAGATAGTTTTAATACACATCACCTGGTATTTACCATCGGTAATGGTAATACCTGCAGTTTCGTGTTCAAACCCTGCGAAGGTGTCATCCCATTTTTGCAATGCGCGCAGGTAGGCAATTTGCGCACTTTCTTTCCCGTCTACGGGTTCACCGAACTGCTCACCGGACATCAGCATAGGGATACCCGGTGGGTAAGGGAGAACCGCATTGGCTGCTACCCTGCCATGCAGGTCATCAAGACCGACCAGCTCACATTCGCCTTGAACCATTTTTTGGTACGCGGCACGCGGTGTTAATACTGGTGTTGGCAGAGCGTCATAGGCCTGGTTAAGCAACTTGCCGAGGTCATCCTGTTTCAGGAAGGCAAACATCTTATCGCCGAGATCTTTCAGACCCAGTGCGCCATACTCCGCGCTGTATTTTGCGGCAAGTTCCGGCAGCACTTCGGACAGCGGGGTGTTGGCGTCATAATGACGTTTAAAGGACAGCAGGGCTTCCAGCAACGTCCCCCATTTCCCTTTGGTCACCCCCATAGAGAACAGGAACATCAGTTGGAAGTCGGTGGTGCGGGTTGGCACAATGCCGTTGCGGGCTAGCCAGGCGTTAACCAGGGCTGCCGGCACCCCGGTGTCTTCCAGCGTACCGTCCACGTTAATGCCCGGAGCCAGGATGCTGACCTTGACCGGGTCGATCATCGCCCAATCCGCGTCGAGACCTTTGAAGCCATGCCACTCATCATCTGGATTCATTACCCAGTAGCTTTGATCGGTAGCCAGAGCCTCTGCGGGGATATCTTGGAATGGGACGTCTTTTTCTTCACCGGGTTTGCGACCTTTTTCGATATTCCAGGGTTTAAAGAACCACTCACCTTTTTTCTGGAATTCTGCATACAGGCGGGCTAATGCCTGGCGGAAGTCCACCGCTTCATTAATCGCTTCCTGCGTCAGCGATTGACCGCATTCTCCATCCATCATCTGCGCGGCAATGTCGTTAGACGCGGCAATGATATAAGACGGTGAGGTGGTGGTGTGCATCATATAGGCTTGGTTAAAACGCGGGAAATCTAAGGGTTTCTCACCGTTACGGATATGAATATAAGAGGCGGGTGACAGTGCATTGAGCATTTTATGGCTGGACTGGGTGGCGACGACCGTTGATAAATTCGATGCATGATCTTTTGGGTTGTCGCGCATGGCAAAGTAATTTTTATACATCGTGTTAAAGCGAGCATAGCCGTACCAGGCTTCATCAAAATGAAGCACTGGAACTATACTTTCCCGTCCCGCCCCGGGACTAATAGCGCGCTCTATCGCTGCTACGTTATAACAAATACCGTCATAAGTACTGTTTGTTAGTACAAGGTATCCATTATCCCGCTCGCCAAATGGATTATGCAGCAGTTTATATTCTATGGTGTTGTACCACATCTCTGAATTTGGTACTGGCCCAATAATCCCATAAGCATTGCGGATAGGGTTCATATAGACCGGTGCGGCCCCGGTGAGAATTAGCCCCTGCTCGATTGATTTATGACAATTACGGTCGACTACTGCAGCCAACTTCTCGGTTAAACAGGCCTGCATTACGCTACGGTTGTTGCCAGAGGTACCTACCACGCCCGAATAGGATTTTTCAGCGCCAAACACGCGGGCAATATTTGTTTCGCTGTCTTTGAAGGCGCCGGTATGGTCCAGCAATGAGCCCAGTGCGGTACGTTCGATGCCTGAGTCGGTGCGAAACAGGTTCTCGCCATAGAAATCGTGAAATATACGGCCGGCCGGCGTTTTGGTAAAGCCTACCCCGCCCTGGTGCCCAGGCACCGCCCAGGAATATTCATGGGTCTGGTTGTATTTCATTATGGCCGACATCAGCGGCGGCAGTAGCTGCTGTCGATAGCGTCTAATGGCGGCCATAATGCGCCCGGCGATAAAATCGGCCGAGTCTTCCAGGATCCAGGCGAACTCACTGATTTGCTCCATCATCTCGAGGCTAAGTGTTTTGGTTACGGTGCCGCGGTCGCTCAGCAGAAACACCGGCGCATTTTCTTGGCGCTCATGCAGTTTATCCAATAAGTTCTGTGCGGGATCGACTTCTTTCGGGTCCATGCTACGGGCCAACAGCAGGCAATCAATAGGCTCGTTAGCGTCGATAATGGACTCACCGTCCGGCACAGAAGTGGCGCGCATGACTTCAATATCACGGTTATTCAACTGCTTAATCAGGCGTTCTATTGCGGCGGTGGGGTAACCGCCCGGTGTTGTAAACTCGCTTTCTACCAGTAGTGCTTTCATATCAATAAACTCCATTTATGTATTGCTCGTTGTTTAACCTATGCCTGTTTTGCCGACGTATTATTGATATAGATTAATAAACATTAACTTTTGCGGGTGGTATTAATGTCTTTGCGATCATGTGAAATGGAATGATTGGTATGGTTTTGCATTGAAATTATTTGATTTATTTTATTGTTATTGCTTTTTTTTCTACATTTATGCTTTTTAAAAATGATGTTTTTATCATCATAAATAAAGATTTTTTAATGAGTTTATCGGGTGTGATGATTGGGGTTACGGGCAGGTGTGAGGGGATTTCAGGAAAAGAAAAGCGACAAGCAGAAGGCTCTGCTTGTCGCCTGTTTTAGCGGGAAAACTTATGACTTGGTTTGTTCCGGCCCTGTCCAGCGTTGCCACTGGCGTTTAATAAAGGTCACGGCCGGCGACTGTGCCACGCTTTCGCCGATCACGCTTATAGCCTTGCCTGCACTGACTTTTTCCTTCGGCAACTTGACCTTGCACTGTTTGATACCGCCAGTGAACGGGTTCTTCGGCTGCGGTTTCGGCGGTTTGGCCACTGGTGGGACGTAACTGCCACCGCTGCTACCTTGCGGTTCATTCAGCAGGGAGCTCGGTTTTACCAGTACGATATCGGCCGGCAGCGTCGGCAGCATTTGCTGCAACACTCTTACCGTTGCCGGGCGCGGGTGGCCAATGGCGATGGCGGAGCCGTTGCGTCGTGCCAGCTCGACCGCGCGGTTGAACTGACGGCGGATATCGGCCTCGTTGGCGGTATCGTCCAGGAATACCTTCCGTTTGATCACCTTCACGTGTGTGCCGGCGGCAGCGCGGGTGGCCTGGCTATTGCCAATGGTCATGCTGTCGAGGAAATAGAGCTGGTAACTGTCGAGCGCCTGCATCACTTTCTGCATGCCCGGCAGGCTGGAGGTCATGGCGCTGCCCATGTGGTTATTCATACCCACCGCATAGGGCACATTATTGACCGCATTGCGGATAATGCGCTGGATCTCTTCGCTGCTCATGGAAGGCTGTAACGTATCGCGCTCCAGCGGTTGCTTGCTGAGCGGTGCCATCGGCATATGGATCAGCACTTCGCGGCCCTGACTGTGGGCGCGGGTGGCCATTAAATGGGCATGAGGGGCGTTGGGCAGTACGGCGACGGAGATAGCCGTCGGCATCTGCAGCACGGCGCCTTCCTCATGCGGGCGATAACCCACGTCATCGATAACGATGGATAACTTCCCTGCCTGCGCGGCACAAACCTGCAGCAGACAGCCAATCAATACGACAGTACGGGTTTTGATATAGCGCAAATCTATCTTCCCAACCACGGCAGTGGGTTAACGGCCTGACCCTGGCGACGGATTTCGAAATAGAGCGACGGCGTTCCCTGGCCCCCGCTGGTACCCACTAAGGCGATTGGTTGACCGGCACGCACCTGCGCCCCGACATTGACCAACGCGCTTTGGTTGTAGCCATACAGGCTCATGTCACCCTTACCGTGCTCGATGACGACCACCAGGCCATAGCCCTGCAACCAGTCGGCCAGCAATACGCGGCCATCGGCAATGGCTTTCACTTCGCTGCCTTCTCTGGCCTCGATGACCATGCCTTTCCAGCGTAGCTCGCCCTGCAGCTGTTCGCCGAAACCGTGCAGTGTGCGGCCGCGCACCGGCCATATGGCCTGTCCGTTTGGTCGACCGAGGCCGCCGGTACGGGCCATCAGTGAACGGTCGGCTTCGCTTGGCTTATAGCTGGTGCCGGTTTTCTTCGCCTGCTGTTCTTTGACGCGAACCTGTTCGCGCACCTTGGCGGCTTCACGGGCTTCGCGTTCCGCACGGGCGCGGGCTTCTCGTTCGGCCCGGGCAATTTTGTCGCGCATGCGGGTTTCGTTCTGACGCAGTTCCACCAGACGCTGCTGGTCTTTTTCCAGCGAGGCTTCCAATGCGGTCAGCGTTTTCTTACGCGCTCCGCGTGCCTGCTCCAGCTTCTGTTGCTGCGTCTGTTGCTCGCCCAGCAGCGATTTCTGTTGGCCTTGCTTGGCGACCAGCGTGGTTTTTTGCTTGGCCAGTTCGGCGCGGGTTTGTTTCAGCTCTTCAATCGTTTGCTGGCGTGCTTCGTTCAGATAACCGAAGTAAGCCAAAATACGTTCGCTGCGTTGGCTCTCTTCACCGCTAAGCACCAACTGGACGGCGCTGTGCTGACCCTGCCTAAAGGCGGCATCGAGTTGCTTGGCAAGGATTTCCTGCTGGGTTGACTGCTGTTTTTGCAGCTTGGCGATTGAGGCGTTCAGGCCGGAGATATCTTTCCCCAACTGGCTCAAAGTGCCCTGGGTATCACGCAGCAGGCGGCTGGCCTGCGCGATGGTTTTTTCTTGCTGCTTAAGCTGGTCTTGCAGTGAGCTGCGCTGTTGCTGCTGCTGTTTAACCGCCTTTTCTTTCTCGGCGATGCTCTGCTGGATGTCTTTGAGTTGGGATTTGTTGTCTTCCGCCGCCTGGCTGGCTAACGGCAACAACAAGACGCCAGCGTAAAATACGCTGGCGCACATGGTGGTCAACTTCCTTGGCGCGGTGCGTTCAGGCAGCGGTTGGCTGCCTGCGTTTGCGCTTCGGGTTACCCTTGATAGTGCAAAAAACGCCTTTTCCCTCATGGAGAAGGATTATTCCACGATGAACAGCGGCTTACCAGTCATCTCTTGCGGGATTTCCATTCCCATCAGCGCCAGCATGGTTGGCGCGATGTCCGAAAGCTTGCCACCATTGACTGCGCTGGCAGGCTTGCCGATGTAAATCAGCGGTACCGGCAGGCTGGTGTGAGCGGTATGCGCCTGACCGGTAGCCGGATCGCGCATTTGTTCGGCGTTGCCGTGATCGGCGGTGATCAGCAACTGCCCGTCGACGGCCTTAACTGCCTCAACCACCTGAGCAATGCAGTTATCCAGAGTTTCTACTGCCTTCACTGCCGCGTCGTAGACCCCGGTATGGCCCACCATGTCCCCATTCGGATAGTTGCAGATAATGGCGTCGTATTTACCACTGGCAATGGCGGCCAGCAGTTTGTCGGTCAGCTCGGCGGCGCTCATTTCCGGCTGCAGATCGTAGGTAGCGACCTTCGGTGAGTTGACCAGCACGCGATCTTCACCGGTGAAGGGTTCTTCAACACCGCCGTTAAAGAAGAAGGTGACGTGAGCGTATTTTTCGGTTTCCGAGATGCGTAGCTGGGTCTTGTCGTGTTTCATCAGCCACTCACCGAAGGTATTGCTCAGCGATGCAGGCGGATAGGCGCAAGGGGCTTTGATATCGGCGGCATACTCGGTCAACATCACGAAATCACCAAAATTGATGACTTTGGCGCGAGGGAAGCCGTCGAAATCGGCATTAACGAAAGAGCGGACGATCTGGCGTGCGCGATCGGCACGGAAGTTCATGAAGATCAGTGCGTCGCCATCATGTAATTCGGCCTTGGCTTCACCGGCGGCTTGCAGCACGGTCGGCTTGACGAATTCGTCGTTTTCACCGCGCTCGTAAGCGGCCTGCAGAGCAGCCACGGCGTTATCGGTGACGTAATCCCCCTTGGCCTGGGTCAGCAGATCGTAGGCCAGTTGAACGCGGTCCCAACGGTTGTCGCGGTCCATGGCGTAATAACGGCCAATCAGCGACGCGATGCGCCCGGTGCCCAGTTTGGCAAAGGCATCGCTAAAGCGTTGCAGAGAGGCTTCTGCGCTGCGTGGCGGGGTATCGCGACCGTCCAGGAAGGCGTGCAGGTAAACGGCTTTGGCGCCGCGCTGCGAAGCCAGTTCAATCATCGCCAGAATATGGTCTTCGTGGCTGTGGACGCCGCCCGGTGACAGCAGGCCCATGATATGTACCGCTTTGCCGGCCTGTACGGCCTTATCGACCGCCGCCGTCAGCGTCGGGTTGGCGAAGAAATCGCCTTCTTTGATCTCTTTATCCAGTCGGGTCAGGTCCTGATAAACGATGCGCCCGGCACCCAGGTTGACGTGGCCGACTTCCGAGTTACCCATCTGGCCGTCAGGCAGGCCGACATCCAGCCCGGACGCGGCGATCAGCTGGTGTGGCTGCTGTTGCCACAGACGGTCCATTACCGGCGTTTTGGCGTTCAGAATGGCGTTGTCCTGTTGCTCCTCGCGGTGGCCGTAACCGTCCAGGATCACCAGTACCATCGGCTTTTTGTTACTCGACATTGCGTTAACCTCGTTATGAACTTTTAAGTTGTGAATAGTCATCAACCCCTGGCCGGGCGGATGACTATTCACTCTCAAAACCGCCCGATTTTACAACGCGACCGCTTAAAAAGAGCCCAGAGAGATCAAAGTTGCGGTGAACAAGGGCGGCTTTTATGCTGTGGCATCGTGAATTTCTCAGCGTAGCCCGCAGTTTCTGCAATAGCGCTTGCTTATTGGCTGTATTTGCTGCACTCGGCAGGTATACTCTGGAACCTTGAGTTATTTTTTCCCTTAACTAACGGGAGTTGTTACACCCCATGCTGCAAGAAATTATGCAATTCGTTAGCAAGCATCCCATACTGAGCCTGGCCTGGATCGCCCTGCTGGTTGCGGTGATCGTCATGACGTTCAAGAGCAGTTTCTCCAAGGTGAAAGAGATCACCCGTGGTGAAGCCACCCGCCTGATTAATAAAGAAGATGCCGTTGTGGTTGATACCCGCAGCCGTGATGATTTCCGCCGAGGCCACCTGGCCAACGCCATCAACCTGACCGCCAGCGAAATCAAAAGCGGCAGTCTGGGCGAGCTGGAAAAACACAAGGCTCAGCCGATCATCGTGGTTTGTGCCAACGGCACCACCTCCCGCGAGCCGGCAGAGAACCTGAGCAAGGCCGGTTTTGAAAACGTAGTTACGCTGAAAGACGGTATTGCCGGCTGGAGCGGGGAAAACCTGCCGTTAGTGCGCGGTAAGTAATTCTTTAACGTATTTGAGGTGGTAATCCATGGCTAACATTGATATCTACACCAAAGCGACCTGTCCGTTCTGTCATCGCGCCAAAGCGCTGCTGAACAGCAAGGGAGCCGCGTTTAACGAAATCGCCATTGATGGTGATAATGAAAAACGCGAAGCGATGATTGCGCGCAGTGGGCGCACCACCGTGCCTCAGATTTTCATCGACGGCCAACATATTGGCGGCTGTGATGATTTATATGAACTCGATGCTCGTGGTGGTCTGGATCCGCTGCTTTAAGCGGATGACTGCCGGTTACTGAGTATCAATAAGGACGTTTAACCAAGGGTATTACACACATGTCAGAACAAAACAGCACAGAGATGGCTTTCCAGATCCAGCGTATTTACACCAAGGATATCTCCTTCGAAGCGCCAAAGGCTCCGCAGGTTTTCCAGCAGGAATGGCAGCCAGAAGTTAAACTGGATCTAGATACCGCTTCCAGCCAGTTGGCTGATGAAGTGTATGAAGTTGTACTGCGCGTAACCGTGACGGCCTCTCTGGGCGAAGAAACTGCGTTCCTGTGTGAAGTGCAGCAGGCGGGTATCTTCTCCGTAGCGGGCATCGACGGTACTCAGTTGGCGCATTGCCTGGGTGCATACTGCCCGAACATTCTGTTCCCGTATGCGCGTGAGTGCATCACCAGCCTGGTTTCTCGCGGTACATTCCCGCAGCTGAACCTGGCACCGGTTAACTTTGACGCGCTGTTCATGAACTATCTGCAGCAGCAGTCAGAAGGCGAAGGTGCCACACCACATCAGGATGCCTGATGAACACCGTCAATGCTTCAATGACTGTAATCGGTGCCGGCTCGTACGGCACCGCATTAGCTATTACGCTGGCGCGTAACGGCCACTCCGTGGTGCTGTGGGGCCATAACCCCGAGCAAATTCAAAAGATGCAGCGCGATCGCTGCAATCAGGCATTTCTTCCCGATGTCGCTTTCCCCGATACCCTGTTGCTCGAAGCCGATCTGGCGCGCGCGCTGGCTGCCAGCCGCGATGTGCTGGTAGTGGTGCCAAGCCACGTGTTCGGTGACGTGCTGCGCCAGTTGAAACCGCATCTGCGTCCGGATGCCCGCATTGTGTGGGCCACCAAAGGGCTGGAAGCGGAAACCGGCAGGCTGTTGCAGGACGTGGCGCGCGAAGCGCTGGGCGAGACTATTCCGCTGGCGGTGGTCTCAGGGCCGACGTTTGCCAAAGAGCTGGCCGCCGGGCTGCCGACCGCGATTGCGCTGGCTTCTACCGACGCGCAGTTCGCCGAAGATTTGCAGCAGTTGCTGCACTGTGGCAAAAGTTTCCGCGTGTACAGCAACCCCGATTTTATCGGCGTTCAACTGGGCGGGGCGGTGAAGAACGTGATTGCCATCGGTGCCGGGATGTCAGACGGTATCGGGTTTGGTGCCAATGCGCGAACGGCACTGATTACCCGTGGCCTGACGGAAATGACCCGTCTTGGCTCTGCGTTGGGGGCTGACCCATCGACCTTTATGGGCATGGCCGGGTTGGGCGATCTGGTGTTAACCTGCACCGATAATCAATCGCGCAACCGCCGTTTCGGTATTATGCTGGGACAGGGTAAAGGCGTGCAGGAAGCGCAGGACAGCATCGGTCAGGTGGTCGAAGGCTATCGCAATACCAAAGAGGTATTGGCACTGGCGCAACGCTACGGCGTGGAAATGCCGATTACCGAACAGATTTATCAGGTGTTGTATTGCCATAAAAATGCCCGGGAAGCTGCGCTGAGCCTGCTGGGGCGTACCAGAAAAGACGAAAAGCACAGCGCATAACCTATAAAACTGATATGCGGGGCGGCATGCTGACCCGGCAATTGAATTGGGCTGCCTGACTGCGATGCGGTGAGGCAGCCTGTTTTGCAAGGCGGAGAGGAACCTGATGTCGTCAGAAGAGTTAGAGCAGGTCTGGAATAGCATCAAATCAGAGGCGAGAGAGCTGGCTGAGTGTGAACCGATGCTGGCTAGCTTTTATCATGCGACGTTGCTCAAGCACGACAACCTGGGTGGTGCGCTCAGCTATATTCTGGCAAACAAGTTGGCCAACCCGATTATGCCCGCTATTGCGGTGCGTGAAGTGGTGGAAGACGCTTACCTGGCCGATCAGCAAATGATCGTTTCGGCGGCTCGCGACATCCTGGCGGTGCGCTTGCGTGACCCGGCAGTAGACAAGTACTCAACGCCGCTGTTGTACCTGAAAGGCTTCCACGCGCTGCAGGCTTACCGTATCGGCCACTGGCTGTGGTTGCAGGGGCGACAGGCGCTGGCAATCTATCTGCAAAACCAGATTTCGGTCGCTTTTGGCGTGGATATCCATCCGGCTGCGACCATTGGCTGCGGCATCATGCTCGACCACGCTACCGGCATTGTGATCGGTGAAACCGCGGTGGTAGAAAATAATGTCTCTATTCTGCAATCGGTCACCCTTGGTGGTACCGGAAAGACCAGCGGCGATCGCCACCCGAAGATCCGCGAAGGCGTAATGATTGGCGCCGGGGCTAAAATTCTCGGCAATATCGAAGTGGGTAAAGGCGCGAAAATCGGTGCCGGTTCGGTGGTGCTGCAATCGGTGCCACCGCATACTACGGCTGCCGGTGTGCCGGCGCGCATTGTCGGTCGACCGGAAAGCGATACGCCATCGATGGATATGGATCAGTACTTCAACGGTACCAACCACGGTTTTGAGTACGGCGACGGTATTTAATCCGGTGGGTTCAAGAATAAATTCAGGGGAGCTTCGGCTCCCCTGATGCTTTCTGACGCGGGATTAACCCTGTTTCGGGAAGTTGGTGATATCGGTGACGACGTCGTCGATCGCCGCTTTCACATCCTCAGCAGTGACCGGCGTGCTGTCGTTGCTAACGGTTTTGCCATAGGTTTTACGCACGACTTCCAGCACTGTTTTACCGGTGTCCTGATCGATCAACTCACCTTCAATATAAAGCGTGGTGTTTTGAGTTCTGTGGCCACTGGCAGCCATGGTGCCGGCAACCACCGCGGCAACTGGAACGACCTCATAGAATTTCATGTCTTCATCTTCAGCGGAGACGGCGGTAATGGCGAGTTTGGCCACCAGAACGCGCGAACCGGCCGGACTTTTCAGGATGGTAAAGCGATCCTGAAGCGCAGCTTTTATCCGCTGGGTGGAATAGGCCTTGATTTTATTCAGCGTGTCCTGGCTCACACGTGTGGTCGGTTTTTCCGCTGGGAAATAGACGACCGGCTGGAAATACAGGCCGCGGTAGTTGGATTCTTTGTAGCTTGGGTCGATCCAACGCAGCGTTTTATGGCCGCTTGGCGACGTCGTTTCTTGCAATTTGCTGTAGTCAGACAGGAACCCCGAGTACTGCTTTGTAGTGGTCACTTTGGACGAACAACCCGCCAGCAACAAACTCACTGCCAATGCCGCCATGGCAACGCTCAAGCGTTGTTTTTTCATACGATTTCCTATGATGAGTGGTGATTACCCCCTACAAAACATAGCTTATTATCTTCTGCCGCAGCGAATATTTTTGGGGCCAAGCGTGCCCTGTTTTTATATCCGTTGTCTGGATCGTGATATACAGCCGGTTTTCGAAGGCGATCAGGGCATGTCGTTGTTTTAAGATTTAATTAATGCGCCCGCATAGTCCAGTTGTCGCCAGGCTTCATACACCACCACGGCGACGGCGTTGGACAGGTTCATGCTACGGCTTTGTGCCTGCATCGGAATGCGGATTTTCTGTTGTGCCGGCAAGGCTTCGAGGATTTCAGCAGGCAGCCCGCGGGTTTCCGGCCCAAACAGCAAATAGTCGCCGGCCTGATAGCTGACCGCGCTGTGCGCGGGGGTGCCTTTGGTGGTCAGGGCAAACAGCCGCTGCGGATTTTCGCTGGCGATAAAAGCGGCGTAGTCGGCGTGACGTCGGATGCTGGCGAATTCATGATAGTCCAGCCCGGCGCGGCGCAGGCGTTTGTCGTCCCACGGGAAGCCCATCGGTTCTATCAGATGCAGTTGAAAGCCGGTATTGGCACACAGGCGGATGATATTGCCGGTATTGGGTGGAATTTCGGGTTCGAATAAAACAATGTTCAACATGTAAAAAGCCCCTCATGACGAGGGGCGCAGAATAGCAAAATCTTACCGACCTGTCTTAGGCGATCAGCGCTGATGCAAGGGTAACCACAGGACTAACCGCAGGCCACCGAGCGGACTGTCTTCCGCTTTCACCCAGCCGCGATGCTGGTTGACTGCCGCCTCTACGATCGCCAGGCCCAAGCCGGTGCCACCGGAGGCGCGATCGCGTGCTTCGTCGGTACGATAAAACGGTCGGAAAATTTGCTCGCGATCTTCCGTACTGACGCCAGGGCCGTCATCGTCGACCACAATGGTAATGCCCTGGTTGTCCGCGCTGAACGCCACGGCGATCCTGGTGTTCGAATAGCGCAGTGCGTTACGCACAATGTTTTCCAGTGCGCTGTCCAACGCGCCGGCGTTGCCGAACAGCGTCCATGGACCAGGAGGAGCGGTGACTTCCAAATGCTTGCCCATTTGCTCGGCTTCAAAGCTGGCGTCATCGAGTACATTGGCCCAGAGTTCATTGGCCAGCAGCCGCTCACGGACCAACTCGCTTTTCTGCTGTCCTCGTGACAGCACCAACAGATCGTTGATCATCGAGTCCAGACGCTGCGCCTCGGTTTCGATGCGCTCCAGCTCACGCCCTTCGCCGTGGCGACGACGCATTAACGCGGTAGCCAGCTGCAGACGGGTTAGCGGGGTGCGCAGCTCATGCGAGATGTCGGAGATCAGCCGTTGCTGAGCGGTCATCATGCGTTCCAGCGAACTGACCATTTGGTTGAAACTGGCACCGGTCGCCAGAAACTCTTGCGGCCCGGCTTCCAGCTCCGGATGCTGTTTCAGATTGCCACGGGCAACGTCATCGGCCGCGTTTTTCAGCTTGCGTGCCGGTTTCGCCAGGCTCCAGGCCAGCCATAGCAGCAATGGGGCGCTGATCAACATGGTGACGATCAGCAGCAGCAGCGGCCGGTCGAACATCAGGTTGATGAAGTCGGATTGTGGGCTGTTGGCCGGACGAATGAGATACAACTGGTAGTTGTCTTCACCATCGCGTACGGAGAAGGGGCCGACCAGTTCGACGCGGCCGTATTTTTTCTTCTTCGGGTGGTCGGAATTATCAGATTGGCCGATAAAATTACGCACCAACTGCATTTCGTTGCGTTGCATGTTGCCAATCACCCGGCCTTCGCTGGTGACCAGGATCAGGCGCTGCCCTGGCGGGGCCCATTTTTCAATGGCGCGGAATAAACGCCGCCACCACATCAGGTCGTTGGCCGGATCGTTTTGCAACTCGGCCTCGACATGTTGTTCCAGCATCAGCCCCTGCCGCTGCTCGCTGTCGAGCAGCGAGGTCATTTGGCGGGAGTCGAGCTTGGGCACCATCAACACCAGCATCAGCACCAGGGCCAATGTGAACCAAAAAATGGCGAAGATACGTGCCGTCAAACTGTTGATCATGTTGCAGATACCATTAAGTAACCCCGTCCACGCAAGGTTTTGAACCACGGGTGGCCGTCTTTGCGGTTCGGCAGTTTACGTCGTAAGTTAGAGATGTGCATATCGATGGCGCGATCAAACGGCGTCAGACGTTTGCCCAGCACTTCCTGGCTCAGCAGTTCACGAGAGACTACCTGGCCGAGATGCTGTGCCAGCAGGTACAACAGGGTAAATTCGGTGCCGGTAAGATCCAGCGTTTGGCCGTCGAAACTGGCTTCCTGGCGGCCCGGATTGAGCTGCAAACCGTCAACGTCCAGCGTGGGTGCGCCGGTATCGACATTTTGCTGCTGCTCGCTCCAGTTGGAGCGGCGCAGAATCGCACGAATACGCGCAACCAGTTCGCGATCGTTAAAAGGCTTTGGCAAGTAGTCATCGGCACCCAGCTCCAGACCCAGTACCCGGTCCAATTCGCTGCCGCGAGCGGTCAGCATAATGACCGGCGTCTGGTGGTGCTGACGCAGCTCTTTTAATGTATCGATACCGTTTTTCTTCGGCATCATGATATCGAGCAACAGCAGATCAATGGAGCTGTCCAGAAGCGACAACGCCTGTTCACCATCGTAGGCCACGACGATAGTAAAACCTTCCATTTCAAGAAGTTCTTTTAACAGCGAGGTCAGCTCGCGGTCGTCGTCAACTAACAGAATTTTGTTCATTGTATTTTTTCCTCCTGACGCAAAATACGTCATCAACTGTTGGCATTCCATGACTTTACGTAGTTTTACATGCACTGACGCATGTTTGCAGGTGCAGCAGTACACTGCTCCTCGTTGATTCGCAAAGTGAGAAAGCACGAGGAGTTAAAATGCGTAAGGTGACCGCATTAGTTATGGCATCAATGCTGGCAATAGGTTCTACCGCTGCGTTTGCTGCTGACACTAAATCGGAAACTGTACCGACTCCCGGCAACGACGCGATGACCCGAGCACCAGGTCAGCACCACATGTTTGACGGTGTTAGCCTGTCTGAACAGCAGCGTCAGCAAATGCGAGATTTAATGCGCCAGGCGCGCCACGATCTGCCTGGTGTCAATGTAGCTGAAATGGAAGCCATGCATAAGCTGGTGACCGCAGACAAATTTGATGAAGCCGCCGTGTATGCCCAGGCGGAACAGATGGCTCAGCAACAGGTTAAGCGCCAGGTCGAAATGGCCAGAGTACGCAATCAAATGTATAACCTGCTGACGCCACAGCAAAAAAGTGTTTTAGACCAGAAACATCAGCAGCGCATGCAGCAGATGGAGCAACAAATTTCTGGTTTGCAGCAAACTTCTGCCCAGAAGTTAAGTATGACTGAGTAGTCCCTGTTTTTCCTTGCCATAGACACCATCCCTGTCTTCCCCCGCCATGATGGCGGGGTTTTTTTTGTCCATCATTCCGCTATATTGGCCCTCTCAACGTTTAACCTGGATGGGTTATGGAACCGCAATATGCGCGTTTGGTGAAATCTGCCGCGTTAGCTGCCACTGCGTTGGCCTCGATACTGCTACTGATCAAAATTGTCGCCTGGTACCACACCGGTTCGGTGAGCCTGCTGGCCGCTTTGGTAGATTCCCTGGTGGATATCGCCGCGTCGCTGACCAACTTGCTGGTGGTGCGTTATTCACTGCAGCCGGCCGACGAGGAACACACCTTCGGGCATGGTAAGGCCGAGTCGTTGGCCGCGCTGGCGCAGAGCATGTTTATTTCCGGCTCGGCACTGTTTCTGTTCCTGACCGGCTTCCAGCATCTGTACTCTCCGGAAACGCTGCGCGATCCCGGTGTTGGTATTGCCGTGACGGTGGTGGCGTTGTTCAGCACCTTGCTGCTGGTCACCTATCAGCGTTGGGTGGTAAGGAAAACCCGTAGTCAGGCCGTACGAGCAGATATGCTGCATTATCAGTCAGATGTCATGATGAATGGTGCTATTCTTATAGCGCTTGCGCTAAGCTGGTACGGTTTTCAACGGGCGGATGCGCTGTTTGCATTGGCCATTGGCGTCTACATTCTTTATAGCGCGCTGCGGATGGGCCATGAGGCGGTGCAATCGCTGCTGGACAGGGCATTGCCGGACGATGAGCGTCAGGCAATTATTGATGTGGTTTCCTCCTGGCCAGGGGTGAAAGGTGCGCATGACCTACGGACCCGCCAGTCAGGTCCGACGCGTTTCATCCAGTTGCATCTGGAAATGGATGATGCGCTGCCGCTGATGCAGGCGCATCTTCTGGCCGAGCAGGTGGAACAGGCACTGTTGCATCGTTTCCCCGGAGCGGATGTCCTCATTCACCAGGATCCCTGTTCCGTGGTGCCAGAGGGCCGACAGGGGCGTTGGGAGCTATAATCAATACAGGGCCTGCAAGATTGGTGCAACGGGTGAATGGCGGAGTTAGCTCAGCGTGCCATGATGGTTTTTTACCGCAATATTGCGTGACTTGAATCAATTCAGCTGGGTGTTTTTGTTATAATATCCAGCAATAAGCCGTAAAGCTGATTTTCTACAGCCGGAGAGGTTCCAGGACAATCGGCGAATACAGAATTCTTAAGAAATTGCATCTACAGTTCAGAGGTAGTCATGATCAAGAAAATCGGTGTACTGACAAGTGGCGGTGATTCGCCGGGTATGAACGCTGCGATCCGTGGCGTTGTGCGTGCTGCACTTTCAGAAGGTCTGGAAGTTTTTGGTATTTACGATGGCTACCTTGGCTTGTACGAAGATCGCATGGAAAAATTGGACCGCTACAGCGTGTCCGATATGATCAATCGCGGCGGCACCTTCCTTGGTTCAGCCCGTTTCCCGGAGTTCAGAGACGACAGCGTACGTGCCAAGGCGATTGAAAATCTGCAAAACCGCGGTATTGATGCGCTGGTGGTGATTGGCGGTGACGGTTCCTATATGGGGGCTAAACGCCTGACGGAAGAAGGTTTCCCTTGTATTGGCTTGCCGGGCACTATCGATAACGACGTGGCCGGTACCGACTACACCATCGGTTTCTTCACCGCGCTTGAAACCGTGGTGGAAGCGATTGACCGCTTGCGCGATACCTCATCTTCACATCAGCGTATTTCTATCGTTGAAGTGATGGGCCGTTATTGCGGCGATCTGACGCTGGCGGCGGCGATTGCCGGCGGTTGCGAGTTCATCGTGTTGCCTGAAATTGAGTTCAACCGTGAAGATCTGGTTTGTGAAATCAAAGCCGGCATCGACAAGGGTAAAAAACACGCGATCGTGGCAATCACCGAGCATATCTGCGATATCGATGAGCTGGCACGCCATATCGAGCAAGAAACCAAGCGTGAAACCCGTGCTACCGTGTTGGGGCATATTCAGCGCGGTGGTTCACCGGTAGCCTACGACCGTATTCTGGCTTCCCGCATGGGTGCTTACGCCATCGAGCTGTTGTTGCAGGGCTACGGCGGCCGCTGTGTCGGTATCCAAAACGAGAAGATGGTGCACCACGACATCATCGATGCGATCGAAAACATGAAGCGTCCATTCAAGGGCGACTGGCTGGAAACGGCGAAAAAACTGTACTGATCCCGTTTTAATTCAGTCAACAGAAGCCTCCGCATGCGGAGGCTTTTTTTATGTCTGCTGTGGTTATATTCCAGAATCGTCTAGCCCAACATTTTTTATTCTTTAATTGATAGCCGAGTTTCTGGCAGGCTCTGATGCTAAATCAACCGATTGAGGTTGCGATTATTTTTCCTGGGGGAGCAAGTCGATGCGTATGCGTAAATGGGGTGCAGGTCTGACAATAATGCTGCTGGCGTCCGGCGCCATGGCGAAAGATATCCAATTGCTGAACGTTTCATACGACCCGACGCGTGAGTTCTATCAGGAATATAACACCGCATTCGGTAAATACTGGCAGCAGCAGACCGGCGATAAAGTTACTGTGCGCCAGTCGCATGGCGGCTCCGGCAAGCAGGCGACTTCGGTGATTAACGGCATTGAGGCCGACGTGGTGACACTGGCACTGGCCTATGACGTGGACGCTATCGCTGAGCGCGGGCGCATTGATAAAGAGTGGATCAAACGTCTGCCGGACAACTCGGCACCTTATACCTCGACCATTGTGTTCCTGGTGCGCAAAGGTAATCCAAAGCAAATTCACGATTGGGCGGATTTGACCAAACCGGGCGTCTCGGTAATCACCCCGAACCCGAAAACCTCTGGTGGCGCGCGTTGGAACTATCTGGCAGCCTGGGGTTATGCACTGCATCAGAACAATAACGATCAGGCCAAGGCGCAAGAATTCGTTAAAAACCTGTATAAGAACGTCGAAGTGCTGGATTCCGGTGCGCGCGGTTCAACTAATACCTTCGTTGAACGCGGTATCGGTGATGTGCTGATCGCCTGGGAGAACGAAGCGCTGCTGGCGGAAAAAGAGCTGGGTAAGGACAAGTTTGAGATTATCACCCCAAGCGAATCGATTCTGGCCGAGCCGACCGTGTCGGTGGTGGATAAAGTGGTTGATAAGCGCGGTACCCGTGATGTGGCTACGGCTTACCTGAAGTATCTGTATACGCCGGAAGGGCAGACCATCGCGGCGAAAAACTATTACCGTCCACGCGATGCGGCGGTAGCGGCCAAGTTTGCCGACCAGTTCCCGAAACTGAAACTGTTCACCGTGGATGATACTTTCGGTGGCTGGACTCAGGCGCAGAAGGTGCACTTTGCCACCGGCGGCGTGTTTGACGAAATCAGCAAACGTTGATGCTCAATGGGCACCAATAAAAAACCCCGGCAAGCCGGGGTTTTGTTATTTATAAGCCGGGTGAACTCAGGCTTTTTTAGCAGCAGCAGCGGCTTTGACGATCACGGCGAAAGCATCGGCTTTCAGTGATGCGCCGCCAACCAGCGCACCGTCGATGTCCGGCTGAGTGAACAGCTCGGCAGCATTTTTGTCGTTCACGGAGCCGCCGTACTGGATGATCACTTCTGCAGCCACGGCTGCGTCCTGCTTGGCGATGTGATCGCGGATAAATTTGTGTACTGCCTGTGCCTGCGCAGGAGTGGCAGACTTGCCGGTACCGATAGCCCAAATTGGCTCATAAGCGATAACCGCGCCTTTAAAGGCTTCTGCACCCTGGGTTTTCAGTACGGCGTCGATCTGACGTGCGCAAACTTCTTCGGTTTTACCCGCTTCGTTTTCAGCGTCAGTTTCACCGATGCACAGCACTGGGATCAGACCGGCAGCTTTCAGCACGGCAAATTTCTCGGCGATCGCAGCGTCAGTTTCTTTGTGGTAAGTACGACGCTCGGAGTGGCCGATGATGATGTATTGCGCACCAATATCTTTCAGCATGTCGGCGGAAACTTCACCGGTGAATGCGCCGGACAGATTCACGTCTACGTTTTGGGCGCCCAGAGCGATGCGGCTGCCGGCCAGCGCGTGCTTGGCCTGGTCCAGGTACATGACCGGTGGTGCGATAGCGACGCCACAACCGTCAACACTGCTCAGTTCATTGCGCAGCGCGGCGATCAGTTCGTTAACCATGTGAGTGCTGCCGTTAAGCTTCCAGTTACCCATAACTAATGGATGACGCATGTTTTTTCCTCCAACAAGGGAACGCGAGAGTCGAAATAACCACTGCCGGACCGGCAGTTTACCTGCCCAACAGTATAGAGATGATTAAGCGCGAAGGCTTTGCTTTTCGTCATTAAATGACCGGCTGTTACGGCTCGGATAGCGTCAGCTTAACCGGTTCAACAGCGAAAGTTACCCCTTTATCGCCGTTGTCCGCGACCACATAACGGATCGCACCGACCTGCTGTTGGTAAAAGCGTGAACCTTTGCCTTTCTCCAACAGGTTGGCCACTTTGCTCAGGCTTTTTTCCACCGTCAGCGCCGGTTCAAACTGGCGCATCAGTGCGGCCATATAGTTGATGGCAATGGTGCGGGCCGCCTTTTCTTCGCTGCTTTGCTGCAGCGGCAGATGGGTAATTTGCAGCGTTTTGATTTTGCCGGTGCCCTTTTCCAGCGCAGTGGAGGCGTAGAGATTTTCGTTCAGCTTGCTGGCGGCACGCGTCAGCAGTGGCGTATCGTCCTCTGCGGTTGCGATGGCGCGAAATTCGCCAATCGGCAGCGTCGGGTTGTCGCGGTTATATTTTTCGCGGAATTTGACCACCGTCAGATCAAAGGTCGGCGCGCCGGCCAGCAGATACGGCGCAGTGGGCGATGCACTGACGGCGGCATCCGGCGGATCGGCCCAGACGCTGCTGATACTCAGCAACAGGCAGGCGATGGCGATGGTTTTTCTCAGCATGGTATAACACGGCATCAAGAACAAAGATGGCTCCGATTAAAGCGATAACCCAGGGGGATTGTCAAAGATCCCACGCCATTATCGCTTGCTGACAGGAAAGCTGTGCGTTACTCCGCGTAATGCAGGGCAGAAATCTTCGCCCGGCAGCGCCTATGTTACACTGCACGGCAGAATATGGGCAGGCTAACAACGCAGGATTCAATGACAATACAACAGTGGTGCTTTTCGTTTAAGGGCCGAATTGGGCGGCGTGACTTTTGGATTTGGATGGTGCTGTGGCTGGTGCTGATGGTTGTGGCTTTTTCTCTCGCCAGTCGTGAACTGGTGGATATCCAGACCATCGCATTCTTTATCGTGGGCTTGCTATGGCCGACGGCGGCGGTGCTGGTGAAACGGCTGCACGACCGCAATAAAGCCGGCTGGTGGGCGTTATTGCTGATCCTGGCGTGGTTGCTGGCGGCGGGCAACTGGCAGATGCTGGCACCGCTCTGGCAATGGGGCGTCGGGCGTTTTATCCCGACGCTGATCATTGTGATGATGATGATCGATTTGGGCGCCTTTGTCGGCACGCCCGATGCCAACCGTTTTGGCCCGCCGGCCGTGCCGGTGAAGTTCAGCGCACAATGAGGCCGTACGCTACCAGTATTGCTCGCTGGTGATATGGCCAGGCTTGCGGCGCAGGTGCTTGCGCATCTGCCGCTGATCCTTCAGCGTTTGCTGGGTATCCCGCACCATTTGCGGGTTACCGCACAGCATGACGTGGTCGGTTTCCGCGTCGAGGGGTAATCCCACGGCCGCTTCCAGCCGTCCATCCTCGATCAGCGCCGGTACGCGGCCGGTCAGCGAGCCGGTGACCTCTTCGCGGCTGACAATAGTCTGAATGCGCAGTTTGCCATTGTAACGCTGCTGTAATTGCTGCATCAGCGGCAGGTAGCTGAGATCGCGTGCAAAGCGGGTGGCATGCACCAACACCAGATTTTTGAAGCGTTCCAGGTCTTTGCCTTCCTGCAGCATCGACAGGTAAGGGCCGATGGCGGTGCCTGTCGCCAACATCCACAGGGTGTCGCATTCAGGCACTTCCTCCAGCACGAAAAATCCGGCGGCCTCTTTGGTCACCATCACTTCGGAACCCGGTCGCAGTTGATTGAGGCGTGGGCTTAGTTTGCCTTCCGGCACGGTGACCAGGTAAAACTCCAGGTTCGGATCGCTGGGGGCATTGACGTAGGAATAGGCGCGCTGCACGCGTTCGCCGTCAATTTCCAGCGCCAGTTTGGCAAATTGCCCGGCGATAAAGGGAGCAATGGGGGCATGGACGGTGATGCTGAACAGCCCGTCGGTCCATTGCGTGACTTGTGTAACCTTGCCATTAACCCAGTCAGCCATACTCTAAAGCTCCAATGGTCGAATCAAATAAGCGCAATGTCGTGAGCCGGAAATAGCATGCGCAGTACGCTCGATGCGATAACCCTGGCCAAACAGACGGTTAAACAGTTGCAGCTCCGAGTTGCACAGGCTGCTGCAGGCGGTGGCCGCCACGCCGATTGGGCAGTGGTTTTCCACCAGTAGCATGCCCTGCGGGTGCTCTAACAGTTCGGCCATGTAGCCATCATGCTGCCGCAGGCGCACCAATCGGGCGAGTTTGGCCTGATGGCAGTCTTCCTCAGACAGTTCTTCAGCATAGCGCTGATAAAGCTTGTCTTCGCGCGCGCTGAGCAACTGCTCCACCCCTTCCGCCCCAAACAACTGATGGGCGGATCCCAACAGCTCTGTCGCCAGCCGATCGTGGCCATTGGCAAACTGGGCGTGGCCCTGCTGGGTCAGCGACCAGTAGCGTGTGGGGCGACCTACCTTGGTACGCGCTTCCTCGTAACCCACCAGCTCACGTTTTTCCAGAGATTGCAGATGCTGACGGATACCCATGGGGGTGATGTCCAGACGCTCAGCCAGCATTTTGGCAGAGTGCGGCCCCAAGGTTTTTAACTGCAATAAAATCAGCTCTGTTGTCTTCATAAACCCAATCCCTATGGCGTTATTTTATTTCAAGATGATGAAAATAATTATCGATTAAATGCTAAAGCCAAACTATTGAAAGTTTGCCATTTTTAACCCATAAGCAGTAGACGTACAGTTTAATTTACGAGGCTGGTTGGCTTTGCTGCCACTGTGACGGAGATCAATATTTGCCGGAAACTCGCTAAAAAAATTAAATTTGTTAGCTTATGCCGCCATAGAGGGCTGCTCGCCGTTCTGGCTGAATTAGGGGCCATACCGGGACGCTGTGACGAGTTAATACGTTAACGAAGATAATGAGAAAAATAGAAAACTTTCACCTGTTGGTGATGCTTACCCTGTTAGTGGCCGTCGGTCAGATGGCACAAACCATTTATGTCCCCGTGATTGCTGATATTGCCAAGGATCTGTCGGTGCGCTCCGGTGCCGTGCAGCGCGTGATGGCGGCTTATCTGATGACCTATGGCTTCTCGCAGTTGATTTACGGCCCGCTGTCGGACCGTATTGGCCGTCGGCCGGTGATCCTGGCCGGGATGATGATCTTCATGATGGGTGCGCTTGGCGCGCTGCTGTCCACCAACCTGACGATGCTGGTTGCCGCCAGTGCCATTCAGGGGATGGGGACCGGCGTGGCGGGGGTGATGGCGCGAACCATGCCGCGTGACCTGTATGCCGGTACTTCGCTGCGCTATGCCAACAGCCTGCTCAACATGGGCATTCTGGTCAGTCCGCTGTTGGCACCGATCATCGGTGGGGCATTGGCGATGATATTTGGCTGGCGCGCCTGTTATGCCTTCCTGCTGGTGTTGTGCGCCGGTGTAGCCTTCGCCATGTTCCGCTGGCTGCCGGAAACCCGACCGCAGCAGACCGAAAAGCGGCGCATGCTGGCGAGCTTCCGCAAGCTGCTGACGGACAGTACTTTCAGCTGTTATCTGGTGATGCTGATTGGTGCTCTGGCGGGGATCGCGGTCTTTGAAGCCAGCTGCGGCGTGCTGATGGGCGGCGTATTGGGCCTTAGCGGACTGACCGTCAGTATCCTGTTTATTCTGCCAATCCCGGCGGCGTTCTTTGGTGCCTGGTATGCCGGTCGTGACGGCAAAAGCTTCCACAGTCTGGTGTGGCATTCGGTGATCAGTTGCCTGTTGGCGGGCCTGATGATGTGGATCCCCGGGTGGTTTGGCGTGATGAATATCTGGACGCTGATTGTGCCGGCTGCGCTGTTCTTCTTCGGTGCCGGGATGTTATTCCCGCTGGCCACTACCGGGGCGATGGAGCCGTTTCCTTATCTGGCCGGTGCGGCTGGCGCATTGGTCGGGGGCATGCAGAACATGGGCTCCGGCCTGGCGACCTGGCTTTCCGCCATGCTGCCGCAGACCGGGCAGTTTAGCCTCGGCCTGCTGATGTTTGCCATGGCATTACTGATTTTGCTGTGCTGGTGGCCGTTATCGCACCGGATGCAGCATCAGGGACATACCGTATAAAACTGACAGGGCGCCGAAGGCGCCCTGATTATTTACAGCAGGAACTCGTGCAGCGCCGGGTCTTTACGATCCAGATAGTGGGTTGAGCGGATACGGCGGATAGTGCGTGATTTGCCGCGGATCAGCAGGGTTTCCGTGGTGGCCATATTGCCCTGACGGCTAATGCCTTCCAACAAATCGCCCTTGGTGATGCCGGTAGCGGAGAAAATCACGTTGTCGTTGCGCGCCATATCATCCAGCAGCAGCACCTTACCGGCTTCAATCCCCATCTCTTTGCAACGCGCCAGTTCTTCCTCACCGATGCGGCGATTCTCGGCGCTGTCGCCCTTCACCTGGTGGCGCGGCAGCAGGCGTGCCTGCATATCACCGTCCAGAGCACGGATCACCGCGGCGGAAATGACCCCTTCAGGTGCACCGCCGATACCGTACATCACGTCGACTTCACTGTCGGGCATACAGGTCAGGATTGAGGCCGCCACATCGCCGTCGGGGATAGCGAAGACTCGTACCCCGAGTTGCTGCATCTGGGCAATAACGCCGTCGTGACGCGGCTTGGCCAGAATGACCACCGTCAATTGGCTCAGCGGTTTGCCCAGACAGACCGCGACCTTGTTCAGGTTCTCGGCCAGCGGCAGGTTAAGATCGATCGCGCCGCGCGCTGCCGGGCCTACCACCAGTTTTTCCATATACATGTCAGGGGCGTGCAGGAAGGTGCCGCGATCGCCCACCGCCAGTACAGCCAACGCATTGGGCTGGCCCATGGCGGTCATGCGGGTGCCTTCGATCGGGTCGACGGCGATATCCACCGCGTCGCCCTGGCCGCTGCCGACCTGCTCGCCGATATACAGCATTGGCGCTTCATCAATTTCGCCTTCGCCGATCACTATGCGGCCATCGATATCCACTTTATTAAGCATAATGCGCATTGCGTTGACCGCAGCACCATCGGCGGCGTTCTTATCGCCGCGTCCCAACCATTTGTAGCCCGCCAGCGCGGCAGCTTCGGTAACACGGGAAAATTCGATGGCTAATTCACGTTTCATGGCAAAACCTGTCTGTGAGAAAGGGAGAAAATATCGACAAAGTTTATCACAGCGGGCGATGGTGGGGCGGGGCAAAAAAAACGCGCCACCCGGAGGCAGCGCGTGATGAGGTCAACAAAGCAAAACAGCGTTAGTCGTGCTCTTCCCATGCTTGCGCGCGGGCAACCGCTTTTTTCCAGCCGCTGTAACGGAAGTTACGCTCGGTGGTTTCAATGCTTGGACGGAACTCACGCTCGATGACCGCCTTGCTCTTCACTTCATCCAGGTCGTTCCAGTAGCCGATAGCCAGGCCTGCCAGGAATGCCGCACCGAGCGCCGTCGACTCACGCACTTCAGGACGCTCTACACGGGTCCCGAGGATGTCAGACTGGAACTGCATCAGGAAGTTGTTGGCGACCGCGCCACCGTCCACACGCAGCGATTGCAGGCGGGTGTTGGAGTCGGCCTGCATGGCATCCAGCACGTCGCGCGTCTGATAGGCAATGGATTCCAGCGTGGCACGGATAATGTGGTTGCTGTTCGCGCCACGGGTCAGACCGAAGATCGCGCCACGGGCATACGGGTCCCAGTAAGGCGCGCCCAGACCGGTAAAGGCAGGCACCACATATACCCCGTTGCTGTCTTTCACCTTGGTGGCGAAGTATTCGGAGTCGGCCGCATCGCTGATCAGTTTCAGCTCATCGCGCAGCCACTGAATAGAAGCGCCGCCGATGAAGACTGCGCCTTCCAGCGCATAGTTCACTTCGCCGCGTGGGCCGCAGGCGATAGTGGTCAGCAGGCCGTGGCTGGAACGTACCGCTTCTTTGCCGGTGTTCATCAGCAGGAAGCAGCCGGTGCCGTAGGTGTTTTTCGCCATCCCCGGTTGAACGCACAGTTGGCCGTACAGTGCCGCCTGCTGGTCACCGGCAATACCGGCGATAGGAATACGCGTACCGCCTTTACCACCGATGTTGGTCTGGCCGTACACTTCAGAGGATGGACGAACTTTCGGCAGCATGGCGCGCGGGATATCCAGCGCTTCCAGCATGCGCTCATCCCAGTCCAGCTCATGGATATTGAACATCATGGTGCGCGAGGCGTTGGTGTAATCGGTCACATGCACCCGCCCCTGGGTCATTTTCCACACCAGCCAGGTGTCGACGGTACCGAACAGCAGCTCGCCGCGCTTGGCGCGTTCACGGGCACCTTCAACGTGATCGAGGATCCATTTTACCTTGGTGCCGGAGAAGTACGGGTCAACCACCAGGCCGGTGTTGTGACGGATGTACTCTTCCATGCCATCGCGTTTTAGTTTTTCACAGATATCGGCGGTGCGGCGGCATTGCCAGACGATGGCGTTATAGATTGGTTTGCCGGTGTCTTTTTCCCAGACGATGGTGGTTTCGCGCTGGTTGGTGATGCCGATGCCGGCGATCTGATCGGAATTGATGTCGGCTTTCGCCAGCACTTCCACCAGCGTGGAGCTCTGTGATGACCAAATCTCCATTGGATCATGCTCAACCCAGCCGGCTTTCGGGTAAATCTGCGTGAATTCACGCTGCGACACCGCAACAATATTGGCATCGTGGTCTAGCACTACGGCACGTGAACTGGTAGTTCCCTGGTCGAGAGCGACAATGTATTTTTTTTCTACAGTCATGATTTTAGTCCTGCTGTTGTTAACCGTTTTAAAACTGTGCCAATCACGCTTTACGCTGCTGAGCCTTGGCGGCGGGTTTTTCTTCTTCTACGCAAACGTCACACGGCAGATTGCGGCCAATGAGCATGCGGTAGCCGAAGGCACCCAGGCAGGCACCGATGATTGGGCCAAAGATTGGCACCAGGAAGTACGGGATATCACGCGCACCGGTGAAGGCCACTTTGCCCCAGCCGGCCAGATAAGCGAACATTTTCGGACCGAAGTCACGGGCCGGGTTCAGCGCAAAGCCGGTCAATGGTCCCATAGAGGCGCCGATCACGGCAATCAGAATACCGATTAACAGCGGTGCCAGCGGGCCACGTGGAATGCCGTTGCCGTCGTCGGTCAGCGCCAGGATCAGGCACATCAGGATCGCGGTAATCACCGTTTCAACCAGGAAAGCCTGACCCACGGAGATGTGTGCATTAGGATAGGTGGAGAAGATGCCGGCCAGGGCCAGGCTTTCGTCGCTGCCACGCACCATATGGTTGGCCGCTTCAAAATCGAAGAACAGGTTGTAATACAGCCCGTAGACCAGCGCTGCGGCGCAGAAGGCTCCGGCGATCTGCGCGACGATGTAAGGTAATACTTTGCGTCCGTCAAAGCAGGCGAACAGCCACAGTGCGATGGTGACTGCCGGGTTGAGATGCGCACCAGAGATGGCAGCGGTCAGATAGATGGCCATGGCAACGCCCAGGCCCCAAATGATACTGATTTCCCACTGGCCGAAGCTGGCGCCAGCCAGTTTCAACGCGGCAACGCAGCCTACGCCAAAAAATATCAACAGGCCGGTGCCGAGAAACTCGGCGATACATTGGCCTTTTAGGGTCGGACTGGTGGTTTGGCTCATAATGTTGTTGTCCTGCAAAACGGCGGTTATGGGTTTATAGGCTCTGGGTGTGTATCGATCTGGCCTATGGGTACAGTTTTTTTCATCTCGTCCAATTATTAATTGAGGACGTGATGTAAATTTATCGTTAACGAACATAAACGAGAAATAGCGAAATCAAAATGTGTGTGCTTCGTCATAAAATTGAGCGAATTCGCGTCGTTTTGTGTTCTTTCTGCTCCATGAAACTGTGATCTGACCAGTGATTTGACCACCGTTCGTTAACAAAGCGATTTACGCGCGGTGAGTATTTTCAGTTTTTGCTGATAGTGGCGGCAGGAAAATTGCAACAGACTGCGCGTTGAGCCGGATGTTGCTAGACAGTCGGGGACAGGCTACTTACAATCGTTTTTATCGAAAGAAGCGTTTTATCGAGACAGGCGCGTTATTTTCAATAAAAGCGTGTGTCACTTGGCGCGATGCATATTCGCAGCAGTTGCAACCAGAGTTGCGGCCGTTACCTATAGATGTACGCCTTGCTATCATGAGGGGACTGAAGAATGTCATTTGAAGTATTTGAGAAATTGGAATCAAAAGTTCAGCAGGCGATCGATACCATCACCCTGCTGCAGATGGAAATTGAAGAGCTGAAAGACAAAAACAACACTCTTTCACAGGAAGTTCAGGCTGCCTCTGGCAACCACGAATCGTTGGTACGCGAGAACCAGCAACTGAAAGAAGAGCAGCACGTATGGCAAGACCGTCTGCGTGCGCTGTTGGGCAAAATGGAAGAAGTCTGATTCCGTATTGCACGATCGAAAAGGGCGCCCTATGGCGCCCTTTTTCCTGTCTGAAAATCACTCGATATCGAGTGGATCCTCGGACAGGATAATACCGGTATTGTCGGCATACAGATGATCGCCGGAGAAGAAGGTCACACCGCCGAAGTTAACGCGGATGTCGCTTTCGCCAATGCTTTCACTGGCGGCGCCGACCGGAATGGCCGCCATTGCCTGAATACCGATGTCCATCTCTTCCAGATCGTCTACCTGGCGAACCGCGCCGTACACCACGATGCCTTCCCACTCGTTCTGGGTGGCCAGACGTGCCAGTTCTGCGTTGATCAGGGCACGACGTACCGAGCCGCCACCGTCAATCACCAGGACGCGACCACGGCCGTTTTCTTCAAGCAGCTCGAATAACAGACCGTTATCCTCAAAGCATTTCACCGTAGTGATTTGCCCGCCAAATGAAGTACGCCCGCCAAAATTGGAGAATAGAGGCTCAACTACGTTCACCTCTTCGTGATAGATGTCGCAAAGTTCGGAAGTATCGTATTTCATAGGATTTTACGTCTGTTTGCCGCTGGAATAACCAGTATATCCCTTTATTCGCCCTGTTGGCAAAATCATCAGTTCGATGGCTAACTGAGCACCACGCCGATAGCGAACAATATATTGGCCAGCAGCGCCGCCTTAACCATATGTTCAAGCATCGGCCGCATACCGGCTGGCGTAGGGTCACGCAACACGCGTAAGCCATGGCGTACCAGCAACGGGATAGCCAAGACAAACAACCAGCCCCACAGGCTATGCAGGTTGAGCAACGTGAACAGCGTAAAGCACGCCACCGCGCCGATCAGCAGCAACAGGTGGTAATAACGCGCCTTCTGCGGCCCGAGCCGGACTGCCAGGGTATTCTTGCCGTTGGCGCGATCGCTTTCGATATCGCGCAGATTATTGATATTGAGCACCGCCGCTGCCAGCAGGCCACAGGCGGTGGCCGGCAGCATCACGATGCTGTCAAAGGCGTGGGTTTGCAGGTAAAAAGTGCCTGCGACGCTCAGCCAGCCGAAGAACACCAGCACCGAGATATCGCCCAAGCCCAGATAGCCGTAAGGTTTGTTGCCGACGGTATAGGTAATGGCTGCGACGATAGAAAGCCCGCCCAGCACCAGGAAACCCACCACATCGCTGGGTTGTTCACAGGCCACGGCAATTAGCGAACTGCCGGCGATGGCGATCAGTACCACCGTCACCACCAAAGCCCGTTTCATCTGTGCCTGGGTGATCATGCCTTTTTGCATACCACGTAGCGGCCCGATACGATCTTCTTTGTCGCTGCCTTTTACCGCATCGCCATAGTCGTTCGCCAGGTTGGAGAGAATTTGCAGCAGGCCGGCCGTCAGCAGCGCCAGCAGCGCCACGCCGGGCTTCAGGCTACCTTGCCAGGCGGCAATGGCGGAACCGACGACGATCGAGGCAAAGGCCAGCGGCAGGGTGCGCGGTCGTAAACTTTCAAGCCAGGCTCTGGCCGGGGAGATGGTAGTTGATGAGCTCATTTTTCGCTTCAGAGTTAGTGGCTGTGTCCGTTAGAAATAGTTGTGGGAGGCAAATGCCTCCCACAGATGACTGACTGGACATGATTGAGCGATTATAGGATAAAACGACTCAAATCTTCATCCGCTACCAGTTCATCCAGATGATTACCTACGTAATCCGCATCAATTGTAATGGATTGACCGTTAATTTCACTCGCATCATAAGAAATATCTTCCATCAGACGCTCGAGCACGGTGTGCAAACGACGTGCGCCGATGTTTTCGGTGCTTTCGTTAACCTGCCATGCGGCTTCGGCGATGCGGCGGATACCTTCGGCGGTGAACTCGATATTGACGCCTTCGGTGCCCATCAGCGCTTTATACTGCTCGGTCAGCGAAGCGCTTGGCTCGGTCAGAATACGCTCGAAGTCTTCGGTGGTCAGCGCCTGCAACTCAACGCGGATCGGCAGACGACCCTGCAGTTCCGGGATCAGGTCTGAAGGGCTGGCGGTCTGGAATGCGCCGGAAGCGATAAACAGAATGTGATCGGTTTTCACCATCCCGTGCTTGGTGGAAACGGTACAGCCTTCCACCAGCGGCAGCAGGTCGCGCTGCACGCCTTCGCGAGACACGTCCGGGCCGGAGCTTTGGCCGCCGCGCTTACAGATTTTGTCAATCTCGTCGATAAACACGATGCCGTGCTGCTCAACCGCTTCGATCGCCTGTTCTTTCAGCTCTTCCGGGTTCACCAGCTTGGCGGCTTCTTCTTCCACCAGCAGTTTGAAGGCTTCTTTGATCTTCAGCTTGCGCGGTTTCTGCTTCTGGCCGCCGAGGTTCTGGAACATTGACTGCAGCTGGTTGGTCATTTCTTCCATGCCAGGAGGAGCCATGATTTCTACGCCCATCGGCGCTGCGGCCAGATCGATCTCGATTTCCTTGTCGTCCAACTGGCCTTCACGCAGTTTCTTGCGGAATGCCTGGCGTGCCGAGGACGGCTCCTGATGCTCTTCCGCCTGGCCCCAGTTGTTCTTGGCCGGTGGGATCAACACATCAAGGATACGTTCTTCCGCCAGTTCTTCGGCGCGGGTACGGTTCTTGTCGATTGATTGCAGACGCACCATTTTGATCGCAGCATCGGTCAGGTCGCGGATAATAGAATCCACTTCTTTCCCAACGTAGCCCACTTCGGTGAACTTGGTGGCTTCAACCTTGATGAACGGCGCGTTGGCCAGTTTCGCCAGACGGCGGGCGATTTCGGTTTTACCGACGCCGGTCGGGCCGATCATCAGAATGTTCTTTGGCGTGACTTCGTGGCGCAGCATCTCGTTGAGCTGCATCCGGCGCCAGCGGTTACGCAGGGCGATGGCAACGGCACGTTTGGCTTTGTTCTGGCCAATGATGTAGCTGTCCAGTTCGCTGACGATCTCGCGCGGGGTCATTTCAGACATAGTATTCGATCCTTACGCTTTGGAAGGCAATTCTTCAATGGTGTGGAAATGGTTGGTGTAAATACAGATGTCACCGGCGATGTTGAGAGACTTATCAACAATTTCGCGGGCGCTCAGCTCGGTATTTTCCAACATCGCGCGGGCGGCTGCCTGGGCGTACGGACCGCCGGAGCCAATCGCAATCAAATCATTTTCAGGCTGGATCACGTCACCGTTGCCGGTGATGATCAGCGAGGAGTTTTCATCCGCGACTGCCAGCAGCGCTTCGAGCTTGCGCAGCATGCGGTCGGTGCGCCAGTCTTTCGCTAATTCAACGGCTGCTTTCACCAGGTGACCCTGGTGCATTTCCAGCTTGCGCTCGAACAGCTCAAACAGCGTGAAGGCATCCGCGGTGCCACCGGCAAAACCGGCAATCACTTTGTCGTTATACAGGCGACGCACTTTCTTGACGTTGCCCTTCATTACCGTATTGCCCAAGGTAGCCTGGCCATCGCCACCGATCACTACCTGGCCGTTACGGCGTACGCTTACAATTGTTGTCACGAGCAGACCCTCGTTGAAGACGGAAAGAAGCCCTCGCAGTATCTGCTTGCGCAGACACTACGAGGCATATTGAGAGTATAGATGGGGGGGGATTGAAGCTTTTCAACCCCCAACGGAGAGGGGAATGCAACTTGACATGCCTACGCCCTTCAGGCGCGACAGGGTTTTGTCCGCAGCAGCCCGGCTGCTGTATGGGCCGAGCACCACACGATTCCAGCCGCCGCCGGCGGTGATACGGCTTTCAATACCTTCAAACGCCAGGCGCGCACGCACGGATTCTGCCTGGTCGGTTGCACGGAACGAGCCACACTGCACCATCCATTTTTGCTTCGACTCTGGCTTGGTTTCCTGCTTGGCCGTTTCCTGTTTCACTTCCGGCCTGGTTTCCGGTTTGACCTCAGGTTTCGGCTGCTTAACCTGCACCGGCGGCTGCGTTACCGGCTGCGGCTTGGGTTGTGGCTTCGGCTGAGCCGGCTGCTGTACCGGTGCTGTCGTCGCGCCGTTGTTAAACGGGTTACGCGGTTGAGTCACCGGTGGTTGCTGCACCTGCTGCTGCTGACGGCTACGTGCGGCGGCCTGAGAAGGGTCGTTATACGGCACTTCATTGAGCTGTGTCGGACGTTGTTGCATATCCGCCTGCATTTGATCCAGCAGTTGGCGTTGCTCTGCAGTCAACTGAGTCTTGGAGTTGGCTTCACCGCCTGCCGTAGGTTCGGTCGGGGTTTGCACGCCAATCTGACGATTCTCCAGCTCTTTGATGTAGCGCCAGCGTTCTTCCGGTTTCGGCGGCAAGCCGTTACCCGGACGATTGCTGTGCACAGGCAGCAGCGGCGCGTCATCCGGCTTGTTGTGCGTAATGAAATAGAGGCCACCGATAAAGACAACCAGAAGTGCGACGGCTAACGCCAACACGGTTTTGGAAACCTTCGGAGAACTGCGTTTTTTACGGCTGGGGGTTTTACGCTTAGCTCCTGCTGCGCGCCCACGGCTTACATAGTCTTTTTGTGCCACTATTATTCCGCTGTGTCCTGATGAGGGGATAAGTCCGTCATGTTACTGAACCCTAAAATATTTGACTAGCGTTTCGGGGCAGCGGTGCTGCCTCTGATAATCAATTCACTGTCCAATAGCCGGGAGCCGCTTGCCACGGTCTGCCCGTGTAGCTGCTCCAACAGCAATAACATGGCCTGCTGGCCAATCTGGTAGCGCGGTTGAGCCACTGTGGTTAACGGTGGATCGCAATACTGCGCCAGTTTGATGTCGTCAAAGCCGATGATAGAAAGGTCCTGCGGTACCCGCAGCCCCATCTTTTTCGCCTGCGACAGCACGCCAATGGCCATCACATCACTGTGGCAGAACACTGCCGTCGGCGGTTTTGGCTGTGCCATCAACGTTGCCAGCGCCTGAGCGCCAGCTTCGTAGGTGAAATCACCCCGGGTAATATAGCTGCTTTCGACGGTAATGCCATTACGACGTAGCGCCTGAATGTAACCTTGCAGGCGATAATGGCTGAGCGGCATCTGCTCCGGCCCGGCGACACAGGCGATTTGCTGGTGGCCGAGCTGATGTAAATAATGCACGGCTTCGAAGGCGGCGGTCAGGTTATCGATGTGCACCGTCGGCAGTTCCAGCTCCGGAGCAAACTCGTTGGCCATCACCATTGGCGGCAGGTTACGCTGCTCTTCCTTGCTGGCATCGAACGGCAGGTTGGAGCCGAGCAGCAGCATGCCATCGATTTGTTTGGTGATGATCAGGTTGACGAAGGTGCGTTCCTGCTGGTTTTGCTGAGCACAGTCACCAATCAGCACCAGGTAGCCCTGTTGTGCGGCGGTTTGCTCGATCCCCTGGATCACATCGGCGAAAAACGGATCGCAAATGTCGGGGACGATCACCAGGATAGTCCGGGATTCGTTACGCTTGATATTGCGAGAGAGGGCATGAGGAGAATAGCCCACGGCCAGTACGGCCTGTTCCACTTTCTGACGCGTCGGCGTTGACACCTTTTCCGGGTTCATCAGCGCACGCGACACGGTTGCCGTTGAAACGCCCGCCATTTCGGCAACGTCTTTCATGGTTGCCATGGATAATTCTTTCTTGTGTTCCAACGCCTTTCTCCTTGCGTTAGCCCCATGCCAACGCGACGACTTCAGTTTGCTCACAAATTCTGGCGTGCGGTGGTGTTGTTATCATTTAGCGCCATCCGCGCTCAAACATTCCATCACTGTCCTGCAAGAGGTGACAAATTGCCTTCGCAGTTATTCTAAACAGAATATGTCCTGCCTTTGTTACCTAATTTGCATAAAAAGTGTGACCTGGGAAGGTTTTTTAGCGTTCGCTCGCAATTTCAAGGGTAAACGTTTGCATTGGATGAACTGAATCGGACTTTTCTGGGTTCAGCTATCTATCGGATCGATATCCAGCGTCCATTTCACCTTACGTGCTTGTGGCAGGGTACTGACCAGCGGCAGGGAGCTTTTCATTAACTGTTGCAGTACCCGCCGGGAAGGGTGTTGCAGCAGCAGTTGCCAGCGGAAACGACCGCCGCGTTTCGACTGCAGCGCCGGGACCGGCCCCATCACCCATAGCGAGTCATCTTTCAACGGGCTGGCTTCCAGCAGATTGCGCAGTTGCTGCAGGAACTGGGGGGCCTGCTGGTTATCGTGATCTTCCGAACGCACGATGATATGGCTGGTATAGGGCGGCAGGAACACGCTGTTGCGCTCCGCCAACGTCTGTTTGGCAAAGGCGTCGTAACCCTGCTGCAGCAGAATTTGCAGCAGTGGGTGTTCCGGGTGGTGAGTCTGTAACAATACTTCACCGGGTTTACCGGCACGGCCGGCGCGGCCGGAGACCTGGGTATACAGCTGGGCAAAGCGCTCGGCGGAACGGAAGTCGGCCGAGAACAGAGCGCCGTCGACATCCAGCAGGGCTACCAACGTCACATCCGGGAAGTGGTGGCCCTTGGCCAGCATCTGGGTGCCGATCAAAATGCGCGAGCCGCCGCGGTGAATATCCGCCAGATGCTGTTCCAGCGAGCCTTTGCGGCTGGTGGTGTCGCGATCGATACGGGTGATCGGCGTTTCCGGGAACAGCGGCGCCAGTTCATGTTCCAACTGTTCTGTGCCGACGCCGACCGACACCAGATGAGTAGAGCCGCATTGTGGGCACTGGTGGGGGACCGGACGCTGGCTGTCGCAGTGGTGGCAGCGCAGTTGACGATGATTCTGGTGGAAGGTGTAGTAATGATCGCAGCGCTGGCACTCGGCGATCCAGCCGCACTCGTGGCACAACAGCGCTGGTGCGTAGCCGCGCCGGTTAAGAAACAGCATCACCTGATTACCGGCCTTCAAATGGTGCTGCATGCTTTTCAGCAACGGCTGCGAAAGACCCACTTTCAGCGGCAGGCCTTTCAGATCGATCAGATGCTGCGTCGCCGGTTTGGCATTACCTGCACGCTGGGTGAGTTTGAGCTGGCGATATTTACCCAGTTGCACATTGTGCAGCGTTTCCAGTGCCGGCGTGGCGGTGCCCATCACCATCGGGATGTTTTCCTCGCGGGCACGGAATACCGCCAGATCGCGGGCGTGGTAGCGCCAGCCTTCCTGCTGTTTATAAGAGCTGTCGTGTTCTTCGTCGATGATGATCACGCCCAGGCGCGAAAAAGGCGTAAACAGCGCCGAGCGGGTGCCGATAACAATTGCCGCCTCGCCGCTGCGGGCGCGCAGCCAGACTGCCAGCCGTTCACTGTCGTTAAGGCCGGAGTGCAGCACCTCCACCGGAGCGTTGAAGCGTTCGCGAAAACGGGCAATGGTCTGCGGCGTCAGGCCGATTTCCGGCACCAGTACCAATGCCTGTTTGCCCTTCGCCAGGATGTTTTCCAGTACGCTGAGATAGACCTCAGTCTTGCCGGAACCCGTGACCCCGGCCAGCAGCCAGGTGGCGAACTGCTCGTCTTCGCTGCGAATGGCACCCACGGCAGTCGCCTGCTCGGTGTTCAACCGCAGCCGTTCACCCAGCACTTCAAAACCGGGTCGCCAGTCCTGCACCGCCAACGTCTGAGAGCGTAAATCGATCAGCCCCTTGGTGCGTAATGCCTGCAAGGCGCTCTCGGTTAATTCCAGTTCACTGACCTGATGGCGATAGACCGGGCGTTGCAGCAACGCGGCCAGTGCTTGCTGCTGCTTGGGCGCGCGTTTCAGGCTTTCCGGCAGCGTAGCGCGGCCCTGTTCGGTAGCGAACCACTGCCACAGCGGTGCCGCTTCAGCCGGTTTTCCCTGACGCAGCAGGATAGGCAATGCGTGGAACAGCACTTCACCGATGGGGTAATGATAATAGTCGCTGGCCCAGCGCAGAATGCGCCACAGGCTGGGGGAAAACAGCGAGGCGCTGTCGAGCACGCTGTCGATGGGTTTAAGCTTGTCCAGCGGCAATTCGCTGGTTTCGCTGCAGCCGGTGACGATACCGATCGCCCGTTGCTTACCCCAGGGCACACCTACGCGCGCGCCGACCGCCGGCTGCAGGCCTTGCGGCAGCAGATAGTCGAAGGTGCGGGCGAGGGGGACCGGCAAAGCAACGTGAACAACAGGCATGGGGTCATCCAGAGTGAAAAAAAGAGTCCATCAGTTTACACTGCGCATCGGCAAATGTACGGTTCCGATTGCGCGGTACTTTTAATTCTGTATAATTTGCCGCCTTTGGTATAATTCGATACCAAATTCTTTATCAACCACGTGTGGTGTCTGGCGAAACAGGGCTGGATAGCGACACGGCCTTAACTGAGGTTTCCCATGAAACAAGGTATCCACCCAAAATACGAAGAAGTTACTGCTAACTGCTCTTGCGGTAACGTGATCAAAATCCGCTCTACAGTGGGTCACGATCTGAACCTGGACGTTTGTGGCGAATGCCACCCGTTCTACACTGGCAAGCAGCGTGATGTTGCTACCGGTGGCCGCGTTGACCGCTTCAACAAGCGTTTCAGCGTGCCAGGCGCTAAGAAATAAGATTTCTTATCGTCAGATGAAAAAGGCGCCTTCGGCGCCTTTTTTCGTTTCTACCGTCTGCAAGCAAGTGCAGACCGGCGCTTAGTATTCCCAGGTATCGGGATCCACACCCAATTCACGCATCAGCAGTTTCGCGGCTTCCGGGATTTCATCGCTGCGTTCTTTGCGCAGGTCTTCGTCGTTCGGCAGCGGCTGGCCGGTAAAGGCGTGCAGAAATGCTTCGCACAGCAATTCGCTGTTGGTGGCATGGCGCAGGTTATTCACCTGGCGACGCGTCCGTTCATCGGTAAGGATTTTCAGGACCTTCAGCGGAATGGATACCGTGATTTTTTTTACTTGCTCGCTTTTTTTACCGTGTTCAGCGTAAGGGCTGACATACTCGCCGTTCCACTCAGCCATGGGACACCTTAAAATTGTCAGAAAAATTACAAAATTCTAAAAACCGGCCAATTATGCCCGATCTTCACTGTTCTCACTAAATAAATGTCAATTTTACGCGACCAGGGTCACTGAATGCGGACGATCAATAGGCGTCGCCTATGCATTCCGGGTTAACATCGTATCGTCATCTAAAACTGGCATAATTTTAGCGGGTATTAGGCTTTTGCTCAATCTATACGCAAAGAAGTTTAGATGTCCAGATGTATTGACGTCTATCCTCACTGCGATTAATCTTTAGGCCTCATTCATCCCAATCCCGAGAGCCGAGAGACCCTATGACGCGTAAACCTGCCACGATTGCCGTACGTAGCGGCCTGAACGATGACGAACAGTACGGCTGCGTTGTCCCGCCGATCCACCTTTCCAGCACCTATAATTTCACCGACTTCAACCAGCCTCGTGCTCATGACTACTCACGTCGCGGTAACCCGACGCGTGACGTGGTCCAGCGTGCGCTGGCGGAACTGGAAGGCGGCGCCGGTGCGGTGATGACCAGCAGCGGGATGTCGGCAATCCACCTGGTGACCACGGTATTCCTGCAACCCGGCGATCTGCTGGTGGCACCGCATGATTGTTATGGTGGCAGCTACCGTCTGTTCGACAGCCTGAGCAAGCGTGGCGCTTACCGCGTGCTGTTTGTCGATCAGGGGAATGAAGAAGCACTGCAGCAGGCGTTGGCGCAAAAGCCCAAGCTGGTGCTGATCGAAAGCCCAAGTAATCCGCTGCTGCGTGTGGTGGATATTGCGGCGATTTGCGATGCGGCACACGCCGTGGGGGCCTTGACGGTGGTGGACAACACCTTCCTCAGCCCGGCGTTACAGCAGCCGATTGGGCTGGGTGCCGATTTGGTGGTGCATTCCTGTACCAAATACCTCAATGGCCATTCCGACGTGGTGGCCGGCGCGGTAATTGCCAAAGATAAAGATCTGGCGGTGGAATTGGCGTGGTGGGCCAATAATATCGGCGTGACCGGTGGCGCGTTCGACAGCTATTTGTTGCTGCGCGGCATGCGCACGCTGTCGCCGCGTATCAAGGCGGCGCAACAAAACGCCGATGCGATTGTCAGTTATTTACAGCAGCAACCCTTGGTGAAAAAGCTGTATCATCCTTCTCTGCCTCAGAACCCTGGGCACGAGATTGCACGTCGTCAGCAACGCGGCTTTGGCGCGATGCTCAGCTTTGAACTGGACGGTGATGAAGCGCTATTGCGCCGTTTTCTGTCTGCCCTTGAGCTGTTTACTCTGGCAGAATCCTTGGGCGGCGTAGAAAGCCTGATCTCGCATGCAGCGACCATGACCCACGCAGGTATGGCGGCAGAAGCCCGTGCGGCGGCCGGTATTTCCGAGAGCCTGCTGCGTATCTCCGTGGGTATTGAAGACAGTGAAGATTTGATTGCCGATCTGGAACGAGCCTTCCAGGCGGCGGCAACGAGGTAAGCATGAATGCAATTGCGGTAGCAGGGCCGGTGAGCGGGCGTCAACTACACAAGTTTGGCGGCAGCAGCCTGGCAGACGTGAAGTGTTATCTGCGGGTGGCCGGGATCATGGCCGAATACAGCCAACCGGGTGACATGATGGTGGTGTCGGCTGCCGGCAGCACCACCAACCAACTGATTAGCTGGCTGAAGCTCAGTCAAAGCGATCGTCTTTCTGCACATCAGGTTCAGCAGACGCTGCGTCGCTATCACAGCGAATTGATTGGCGGTCTGCTCCCACCGGAAACTGCCGAGCCGTTGATCGCCGAGTTTATTCAGGATCTGGAGCGTCTGGCGGTGTTGCTGGACGAAAAGCTCGACGACGCCGTATACGCCGAGGTCGTTGGGCACGGTGAGATTTGGTCGGCGCGGCTGATGGCGGCGGTACTGAACAAGCTGGATATGCAGGCCGCCTGGCTGGATGCGCGTGACTTCCTGCGCGCGGAGCGTGCCGCTCAACCCCAGGTTGACGAAGGCCGCTCTTATCCATTGCTGCAACAGTTGCTGGCTCAGCACCCGGGCAAACGCCTGGTGGTGACCGGCTTTATTTCACGCAACGACGCCGGTGAAACCGTGTTGTTGGGGCGTAACGGCAGTGACTATTCCGCTACCCAGGTCGGCGCGTTGGCCGGTGCGGAGCGCGTGACCATTTGGAGCGACGTGGCCGGGGTGTACAGCGCCGATCCGCGCAAGGTAAAAGATGCCTGCCTGCTGCCACTGTTGCGGTTGGATGAAGCCAGTGAACTGGCTCGCCTGGCGGCACCGGTGCTGCATACCCGTACCCTGCAGCCGGTGTCCGGCAGTGATATCGATCTGCAACTGCGCTGTAGCTATCAGCCGGAACAAGGCTCAACGCGTATCGAACGCGTGCTGGCCTCCGGCACCGGCGCGAAGATTGTCACCAGCCATGACGACGTGTGTTTGATTGAGCTGAACGTTGCCAGCCAGCATGACTTCACACTGGCGCAGAAAGAGCTGGATTTGGTACTCAAGCGCGCGCAAATCAAACCGCTGGCGATCGGCATTCACCCTGACCGTAATCTGGTTCAACTGTGCTACACCTCGGAAGTGGTCAATAGCGTGCTGCGTACCTTGCAGGAAGCGGCATTACCGGGTGAGCTGCGGCTGCGTGAAGGCCTGGCGCTGGTGGCGCTGGTGGGCGCGGGCGTTTGCAAGAATCCGCTGCACAGCCACCGTTTCTATCAACAGTTGAAAGACCAGCCGGTAGAATTTATCTGGCAGGCCGAAGACGGCATCAGCCTGGTGGCGGTACTGCGTCAGGGGCCGACCGCGTTGCTGATCCAGGGCCTGCACCAGACCCTGTTCCGCGCCGAAAAAAGCATTGGCCTGGTGCTGTTCGGTAAAGGCAACATCGGCGCACGCTGGCTGGAGCTGTTTGCCCGCGAGCAGAAAAATATTTCCGCACGCAGCGGCTTTGAGTTCAGCCTGGCGGGCGTGGTGGACAGCCGCCGCAGCCTGCTCAATTACGATGGGCTGGATGCCAGCCGCGCCCTGGCGTTCTTTGAGGACGAAGCACAGGAGCTGGACGAAGAGTCACTGTTCCTGTGGATGCGTGCGCATCCGTTCGACGATCTGGTGGTGCTTGACGTGACCGCCAGTGAGGAGCTGGCCGAACAATATCTGGATTTCGCCAGCTATGGCTTCCATGTGATCAGCGCCAATAAACTGGCGGGCGCATCTTGCAGCGATAATTATCGCCAAATCCGTGATGCCTTCGCCAAAACCGGCCGCCACTGGCTGTATAACGCTACCGTCGGTGCCGGTCTGCCGGTCAATCATACGGTGCGAGATCTGCGTGACAGCGGCGACAGCATTCTGGCGATCAGCGGTATCTTCTCCGGTACGCTTTCCTGGCTGTTCCTGCAGTTCGACGGCACGGTGCCGTTCACCGAGTTGGTGGATCAGGCCTGGCAGCAGGGGCTGACCGAACCGGATCCGCGGGTCGATCTCTCCGGCCAGGACGTGATGCGCAAGCTGGTGATCCTGGCGCGTGAAGCGGGCTACGATATTGAGCCGAATCAGGTACGAGTCGAATCGCTGGTGCCTGCGGGGGCCGAACAGGGCTCCGTCGATCAGTTCTTCGAAAACGGCGATGCGTTGAACCAGCAGATGCTGCAACGTTTTGAGGCCGCCAGTGAAATGGGGTTGGTGCTGCGCCACGTGGCGCGTTTCGATGCCAATGGTAAGGCGCGTGTCGGCGTGGAAGCGGTACGGCCTGAACATCCGCTGGCATCGTTGCTGCCGTGCGATAACGTGTTCGCTATCGAAAGCCGCTGGTACCGCGACAACCCACTGGTGATCCGCGGGCCGGGTGCCGGGCGTGACGTCACTGCCGGTGCGATCCAGTCAGACCTTAACCGTTTGGCACAACTGCTTTAATCTTCTTGTGGGCGCGGATCAACCGCGCCCTTCGTTTGATGACAAACACCCGAAAAACGTGGTTTTCGGGTGTTTGGGTTGAACCAGAAGACATAATCCTTTGTTTTTATTAGCACTCAAAATAGTACTTTAGCCACAAATGACTTTGTCAGCAGTCTGAGGGCGCGCATCCGCCGCGCCCTTCGTTTTTCCTGCCATAATTCTTCTTATTCTGAACGTGAAGTTCTTTCTCTTAACGGGTGAGGATTAATCATCTTATTCCCCTCAGTTTCCTGTTGACTCTTTAGTCAACATACGGCATTTTCTATCTAGACGTCTAAACGTATAGACGCTTAATAAGATAAAGCAAAACAGCGATCGATAAGAGGCGGACAGGGTATGAGTTTTTTTCACGCAAACCAGCGGGAAGCGCTGAATCAGAGTCTGGCAGAGTTAAACGGCCAGATTAACGTATCATTCGAGTTCTTCCCGCCGCGCACCAGCGAGATGGAAGACACCCTGTGGCAGTCCATCGATCGTCTGAGCAGCCTGAAACCTAAATTTGTCTCTGTGACCTATGGTGCCAACTCCGGCGAGCGCGATCGTACCCACAGCATTATCAAAGGGATTAAGGAGCGTACCGGTCTGGAGGCAGCACCGCACCTGACCTGCATCGACGCCAGCCCGGCTCAGCTGCGCGAGATTGCTACCGACTACTGGAACAGCGGCATCCGTCATATCGTGGCGCTGCGTGGCGACCTGCCACCGGGCAGCGGTAAGCCCGAAATGTACGCTACCGATTTGGTGGCCTTGCTCAAAGACGTCGGCGATTTTGATATCTCGGTGGCGGCCTACCCTGAAGTGCACCCGGAAGCCAAAAGTCCGCAGGCGGATCTGATTAACCTGAAGCGTAAAATCGATGCCGGTGCCAACCGCGCGATTACCCAGTTCTTCTTTGATGTGGAAAGTTACCTGCGTTTTCGTGACCGCTGCGTGGCGACCGGTATTGACGTGGAAATCGTGCCGGGCATTCTGCCGGTGTCCAACTTCAAGCAGTTGCAGCGTTTTGCCACCATGACTAACGTGCGTGTGCCGAGCTGGATGACCAGTATGTTTGAAGGGCTGGACGACGATGCCGAAACCCGCAAAATGGTCGGTGCCAATATCGCGATGGATATGGTGAAAATTCTCAGCCGCGAAGGGGTGAAAGACTTCCACTTCTATACGCTGAACCGCGCCGAGATGAGTTACGCCATTTGCCATACGTTGGGCGTGCGCCCAGGTCCTGTGGCTGTCGTCTGAAAAAATACCGGTCAGTAAGCTCTGACCGGTATGAGTCTTTTCCGTCGTTACGCTAGAGATCCAGCACCAGCGTAGGTGAAAGAGCGCGGGAAACGCAAATTAGAATCGAACGGTTGGTGGCGCGTTCTTCATCGCTTAAAACATAATCCCGATGGTCTGCTTCACCCGCCAACAGGGTGACTTCACAACTGCGACACAGCCCCTCGCGGCAACTGAAAGGCAGATTGATGCCGTTTTGTGCCAGAGTTTCCAAAATCGAGATGCCGGGCAACACCCGATAACGCCCACCGCTGCGCTGCAATTCAATATCAAAAGCCTCTCCCTCCTCGCTGATAACCTCGCCGGCAGTAAAACGTTCGAAATGAAGCCGGTCGGCAGGGATCTGCTGCGCCTGGGCAAGGCGTTGTACTTCTTCCATCAGCGACTCCGGCCCACAACAGTAAATGCGCTCCTCAGACGCAATGGCCTCCATGGCCGACGCCAGGTCCTGGCTGCGGGTTTGGCTGTCGGCATGGATGCGTACGCTGTTTCCTGCTACTAACAAGGGTTCCAGCCAGGACTGAGGGTAGTGAGAGCGGATAAACCAATCCAAATGCCATAAATATCCGTGCCGCTGACACCACAGGATCATGCTGCGGATCGGGGTAATGCCAATGCCCCCGGCAATAAAGCGGTAGTGCGGTGCGCCGGGAACTAAAGAAAACAGTGAGCGCGGTTCACCAATGGTCAGTTGTTCCCCTACGCGCAATTGCTGATGAATATAGGAAGATCCCCCACGCGAAGCGCTGGCCAGAGCGATCCCCAGACAGTAGCGATGTGTTTCGTGAGGATCATTGCATAACGAGTAAGGCCTGACCTGACCATTGGGTAAATGCAGGTCCAGGTGATCGCCGGCGGCAAAGGGCTGCAGGGGACGATCGTCGGCTGCCGTTAACTCAATGCCGATCACGTTTTCCGCCAGGTGATAAAGCCGGGAGACCTTAACCGTCCTCATGGCGTTTCCCCGCTGCGACTTTCCTGTTCCAGACGCTGCGTGACATGCCAGCGGAACTGCGCCAGGGCGGCATCAATGGCAAAGGGGAGCATCTTGAAGTCCGGTGCCAGCGCCAGGCTCTGTTGCTGGGCGGTGATAATCACGCGGTCTTCATCAAAGGCTTGCAGGATAGCGCGGTGGATCTGCGCGGTGACCTCTGGTTTATCCAGCGCAAAGTTATGCGGCTGGCAGAAAAAATAGTGGGTGCTGTTTTCCGTTTCCGGCGTGAGCGCCTGACAGCTGTAAAACTCCAAAGCGCCATTGCGATTACCCTCAGGCGCACCCTGGCCTGCCGGGGCGACGCCGGAATCCATCCGCAGAATGCCCGGCAGGGTGAAATGGTAAATATTCCAGCGGTCGACCCGTTCGGGGCAGCCTTCGATATCGCGAACAAACGGCGGCGGAGGCATATTCATCAGCCAGCGGGTGATGCGAACGCCGTCTTCCATTTTCTCCACCTTGGGCTGCACGTTGGCGTATTCCTCACCCCCGCCAAGGGTGGTGCTGTGCACGTAGGGCAAGTGGGAAAAGTCGAGCAGGTTGTCACAGATCAGCAGGTAGTTGACGTCATAATGCAGATAACCGGGGATATAGCGCCATTGCGGCGAGTCCAGCCAAGGTGTGTCGGGGATGGTTGCCGGGTCGGCCAACTGCGGGTCACCGGGCCACAGCCAAATCCAGTTATTGCGCTCTACCACCGGGAAGCTACGCACCCGCGCTTGCGGGGGTAAACGGCTTTGCAGCGGGGCTTCAACACAGGCACCTTCTGAGGTGAATCTCAGCCCGTGATACATGCAGCGGATGTCGTCCCCTTCACGGTTTCCTAAAGACAAAGGTGCGCCGCGATGGCAACAGCGGTCTTCCAGCGCCTTCACTGCTCCGGATTCGGTCCGATAAAATACGATGGGAATACCAATGATGGTGCGAGCAAACAGCGCATCGTCGAGAATTTCATGTGACCAGGCAGCGACATACCACGTATTGCGAATAAACATAGCACACTCCTGTGTAGGGGTTTTGTGGCCGCCTAAAGGCAGCTCGTTGCATTCCCTGCAAACTATGTAATTATATTGTTAAGTTCAACGCAAAGGGATTCATCAGGAGATGCATGCTATGCATATGAAAGGACTTGATTTAAATCTCCTCATTGTTTTTGATGCACTTTTATGTGAAAGAAATGTTACTTGCGCAGCGCAAAAGGTCGGTCTTTCTCAAAGTGCGGTGAGCCATGCGCTGGCGCGTTTGCGGACTTTCTTTGCCGATCCTCTGTTTATCAAAGGGGCCATTGGCATGGAGCCGACCCCCAGAGCGTTGCAGCTGCGCGCCCCGATCGGCCGGATATTGTTGGAGGTACGCCAGCATATCCAGTCACCGACCCCTTTTGAACCCGCATTGGCGCGGCGCCAATTTACCCTGGCCCTGACCGATCTTGGGGAAGTGGTGATGCTGCCAACGTTGCTGAGGCAGTTTCGCCAATTGGCGCCCCATTGCACGCTGCGCAGCGTGCAGATAGCGCCGGAGCAGATGGAGCAGGCGTTGGCCGGAGGGGAGCTGGATTTGGCGGTGGGGGCATTTCCCTCACCGGCGGAAGTGTTGTTTCAGCAACGGCTTTATGATCACACCTTTGTGGTGCTGGGCAGTAGCCACAATAGCCAATTACATAAGGGCATCACGCACGATCTCTTTGAGTCCTTGCCTCATGTGGCGGTCAAATATCCCGGCCGGTTGGGGGCCTGCTATGACGCGGTGCTTGAACAGTTGGAGATACGACGCAATATATGCCTGACCACCCCGCATTTTCTGACCATTCCGTTTTTACTGGAGCAAAATCCGGATCTTATTGCGACGGTGCCGTTAGAGCTGGGGTTGATTTTTGCCCAGAGTCGTCACATCACATTGCTGCCACCGCCAATCCTGCTGCCATCTTTTACTCTGCGTCAGTATTGGCATCCGCATTTTCATGATGATGCGGCGAATCAATGGTTACGGCAGTTGATTCGTCATACGTTCGAGAATTATCCCGAGGTTGAAGGCAATCGGCCTGTGCGACTTAGCGCGCTATAGATAACGGCATTGGCGATGGATAAAAAAACGGCCCCTGTGAACAGGAGCCGTTTTTTACAACGCTCTACCTAGCCGGTGTTGCGCATCCCGGCGGCGACGCCGGCAATGGTCACCATCAGCGCCTGCTCAACGCGGGCATCCGGTTGTTCCTGTTGACGTGAACGGTGCAACAGTTCCGCCTGCAGTACGTTGAGTGGATCGGTATACACGTTACGCAGCGCAATGGATTCGGCGATCCACGGCAAGTCTTCCATCAGGTGCGCGTCATTGGCGATGGTCAACACCACCTTGATGTCGCTTGCCAGCTGGTCGCGCAATTGCTGGCCCAGTGGCCACAGCGATTTGTCGACCAGACGCTGATCGTAGTATTCCGCCAGCCACAGGTCGGCCTTGGCGAACACCATTTCCAGCATCGCGATGCGGGTGGAGAAGAACGGCCAGTCGCGGCACATGGCTTCCAGTTGATCCTGCTTACCGGCCTTCACCGCCTCTTGCAAACCGGCACCGGCACCCAGCCAGGCCGGCAGCATCAGGCGGTTCTGCGTCCAGGCGAAGATCCATGGAATGGCGCGCAGACTTTCAACGCCGCCGTTTGGCTTGCGTTTGGCCGGGCGTGAACCCAACGGCAACTTGCCCAGCTCCAGTTCCGGCGTCGCGGCGCGGAAGTACGGCACGAATTCCGGATTTTCACGCACGTAACCACGATACATTTTGCATGAAGTGTCTGACAGGTCATCCATCAGTGCACGCCACTCTTTTTTCGGCTCCGGCGGCGGCAACAGGTTGGCTTCCAGGATCGCACCGGTGTACAGCGCCAGGCTGCTGATGGTGACTTCCGGCAGGCCAAATTTGAAGCGGATCATCTCACCCTGTTCGGTGACGCGCAGGCCGCCTTTCAGGCTGCCCGGCGGTTGCGACAGCAGTGCCGCATGCGCCGGGGCACCACCACGGCCAATCGAGCCGCCGCGACCGTGGAACAATGTCAGCGCCACGCCGGCTTTCTCACAGGTTTTGATCAGTGCGTCTTGCGCGCGGTACTGCGCCCAGGAGGCGGCCATCACTCCGGCATCTTTTGCCGAGTCGGAATAGCCAATCATCACCATCTGTTTGCCCTGGATAAAGCCGCGGTACCAGTCAATATTCAGCAACTGGGTCATTACGTCGTCGGCGTTGTTCAGGTCGTCGAGGGTTTCGAACAGCGGGGCCACCGGCAGGGCGAACGGGCACCCGGCTTCTTTCAGCAACAGGTGAACCGCCAGCACGTCAGAAGGCGTGCGAGCCATGGAAATCACGTAGGCGGCAATCGAACCCTGTGGCGCTTCGGCGATCACCCGACAGGTTTCCAGCACTTCCTGGGTGTCGGCACTCGGCTCCCATTTCAGTGGCACCAGCGGGCGTTTGGAGTTCAGTTCGCGGATCAGGAACGCCTGTTTGTCGGCTTCCGACCAGCTTTCGTAGTCGCCCAGCCCCAGATAGCGGGTCAATTCGGCGATGGCTTCGGTGTGGCGGGTACTTTCCTGACGCACGTCGATCCGCACCAGCGGCACGCCAAAGCAGCGTACGCGACGCAGGGTATCGAGCAACTGGCCATTGGCGATGATGCTCATGCCACAGGCCTGCAGCGACTGGTAACAGGCGAACAGCGGCTCCCACAGCTGTTCGTTATTCACCAGCAGGTCGTGCGGTTTCAGTACGCGCTCACCCTTCAGGCGACCTTCCAGATAAGCCTGAGAGCTCATCAACTGGCTGCGCAGTTGCTTCATGATTTCGCGGTACGGCTCTTGCACTTCATCGCCACCGGCCCGTGCACGCAGTTCCGGGGTACATTCGGTCATCGACAATTCGGAGACCAGCACCTGAATATCGCGGGTGAATAGGTCGCAGGCCTTCCAACGGCTGAGCAGCAGTACATGGCGGGTAATTTCAGCCGTCACGTTAGGGTTGCCATCGCGGTCACCGCCCATCCAGGAGGTGAAACGTACCGGCACCGCTTCCGCCGGCAGGCTGTAATCGATGGAGTTTTCCAACTGTTCGTTGAATTCGCGCAGGAAGGCAGGCACCCCTTCCCACAGGCTGTTTTCCACCACCGCAAAGCCCCACTTGGCTTCGTCGATCGGGGAGGGACGATGTTTGCGGATCTCGTCGGTATGCCAGGACTGGGCCACTAATTGGCGCAGACGGCGCATGATCTTGTTGCGCTCGTAGTCGGCCAGATCGTTATGGTCGAGTTGGCTGAGGCAGGTGTTGACCTCAACCAGCTTGTGGATCAGGGTGCGGCGAGTGATTTCCGTCGGGTGCGCGGTCAGCACCAGTTCAATGGACAGCTGTGACACCGCATTTTGCAGCTCCTTGGTGCTGAGCTTTTTGTCTTTCAGCCGGGTGAACAACTGCGCCAGCGCTTCCGGGTTGCTGGCGGCTTCACCATTGGGTGAAATGCTGTGGTACTGCTCGGCGACGTTGGTCAGATTGAGAAACTGGCTGAAGGCGCGTGCGACCGGCAGCAACTCGTCGTTGGACAGGTTTTGCAAGGTAGAAAGCAGCTCCTGGCGATGCGCTTCGTTACCTGCACGTGAAGATTTGGAAAGCTTACGGATAGTTTCAACGCGATCGAGAATATGCTCGCCCAGCGCTTCTTTGATGGTATCGCCGAGCAATTTGCCGAGCATACTGACATTACTTCGCATTGCCGAATATTGTTCGTTCATATAACCCCTGACCCAGTTCTGTATGATTTTTATCTTGTAAGTAAATTTCACGTGTCAGGCGAACAGCGCCTGTTTCATCTCGCCACGTTCCTGTCCAATGGTCAATTGACACTATTTTTAGCAAAAAAACATCAAAATCGGCGCATTTTCTGAAATTTAATTACGCTGCGCCGGTTATCAGTCTGGCTTATTTCATTGGTTTGCTACTTATTAATGGGTAGGGAGATGATAAATCATTAACCCTACCCTGTGTCAGGTTTATTGGCGACAGAAGTGGCTGACCAACTGACCCAGCAGCTTGCGCGTCGGTTCGATAAAGCCGGTATCTATGTATTCGTCCGGTTGATGCGCCTGGTCGATAGAGCCGGGACCCAACACCAGCGTCGGGCAGACCTGCTGGACGAAGGGAGCCTCTGTGCAATAGTTGACCACCTGCGTGCGGGTGCCCAGCAGTTTCTCAATCACCGCCACCATATGGTGATCGGTCGGGCACTCATAACCCGGAACCGAGGCATGCAACTCCTCAATGCTCAGGCGGCCCGGCCAGCGCTGGCTGACTGGCTCCAGCGTTTGCTGCATCAGTTCGTTGATGTTGTCGAGCGTCATGCCCGGTAACGGGCGGATATCCAGATGCAGCTCGCAGCAGGCGCAGATACGGTTGGCCGCATCGCCCCCGTTGATATGACCGAAGTTCATGGTCGGGTAGGGCACGGCAAAGGCCGGGTTGTTAAAGCGCTCTTGCAGCGTTTTGCGCAGCTCCATCAGGCGGCCGATGGTTTCATGCATCAGATCGATGGCGTTCACGCCGCGCGCCGGGTCACTCGAGTGGCCGGATTGGCCGACGATGCGGATGGCGTTGGCTATGTGGCCCTTGTGCGCACGCACCGGCTGCAGCGAGGTTGGCTCACCGATAATGGCGAAGTCCGGACGGATGCTGGTCGAGGCGGCAAAATAACGTGCGCCGGCCATCGTCGTTTCTTCATCTGCGGTGGCCAGAATGTATAAAGGCTTGGTCAGTTGGCTGACGTCGATGTCGCGTACCGCATCCAGAATAAAGGCAAAGAAGCCTTTCATATCGGCAGTGCCCAGACCGTACAGCTTATTGTCGTGTTCGGTCAGGGTGAAAGGGTCGCGCGTCCAGCGGCCTTCATCGTAAGGCACGGTGTCGGTGTGACCCGCCAGCAGCAGGCCGCCGCTGCCTTCGCCAATGCTGGCCAGCAGGTTGAATTTGTTGCGGCTGTCCGGCACCGGCTGCACGTCGACGCGGAAGCCCAAATCGGCAAACCAGCCGGCCAGCAAGTTGATTAATGCTTCATTACTCTGATCGAGGGCGCCATCGGTGGCGCTGATCGACGGAGTGGCGATCAACGCCCGGTACAGCTCAATAAATGGAGGTAATTTCATCTTCACTGTTGACAGCCTTTGGTTAGGTTGGTATCAATATTCATGCAATTATTGTGAATAAAAATACAATAAGCTGGAGCGTAAGGGAACCCGATTCCCGGATGATTATAAAAACATCAACGCTCGACCTCGTGGGTGAACGGCAAAACAACGCTGGTGAGCCTGGAAACCTGAGTCGAATACGACCAAACGCAAGTCTAGAAGGTGAAAGGCCCCATGTTGAATACGCTGATTGTCGGTGCCAGCGGTTATGCCGGAGCAGAGCTCACGGCGTACCTTAATCGTCACCCACACATGAACATAACCGCTTTAGCGGTTTCAGCGCAAAGTGCAGATGCAGGAAAATTGCTTTCCGATTTGCACCCCCAGTTAAAAGGCATCGTCGATCTCCCCTTGCAGCCGCTGGTTGATGTAGCCGCCGCCGCTGTGGGTATTGACGTAGTGTTCCTGGCGACGGCACACGAGGTTAGCCACGATATCGCGCCGGCATTCCTGGCCGCAGGTTGCGTGGTGTTTGACCTGTCCGGTGCGTTCCGCGTGAAAGATGCCGCCTTCTACAGCCAATATTACGGTTTTGAACATCAGCATGCCGACTTGCTGGAGCAGGCGGTGTATGGTCTGGCGGAATGGCAGAGCGACAAAATCAAACAGGCTCAGCTGATCGCCGTACCGGGCTGTTATCCGACGGCGGCGCAGTTGGCACTGAAACCGTTGATCGACCAGGAGTTGCTGAACCTTGAGCAGTGGCCGGTGATCAACGCGACCAGCGGCGTTAGCGGTGCAGGCCGCAAGGCCAGCGTGACCACCAGTTTCTGTGAGGTGAGCCTGCAGCCGTACGGTATTTTCAACCACCGTCACCATCCGGAAATCGTCGCGCATTTGGGCGTGCCGGTCATTTTTACGCCACATTTGGGTAACTTCCCGCGTGGTATTCTCGAAACCATTACCTGTCGCCTGAAAGCCGGTGTGACCGCGCAGGATGTGGCTGCCGTTTATCACGCCGCCTATGACGACAAACCGCTGGTGCGGCTGTACGACCAGGGCGTACCGGCATTGAAGTCAGTCGTCGGGCTGCCGTTCTGCGACATCGGCTTTGCCGTGCAGGGCGAACACCTGATTGCCGTGGCGGCGGAAGACAACCTGTTGAAAGGCGCAGCCGCTCAGGCGGTGCAATGCCTGAATATCCGTTTTGGGTTCCCTGAAACCCAGTCATTACTTTAATAAATCACCAGCGTGGGATGTATACAGCGATGAACCCGTTAATTATCAAGTTAGGTGGCGTGTTATTAGACAGTGAAGAGGCGCTGGAGCGTCTGTTTACCGCACTGGACAGCTACCGTCAGCAGCATCAGCGCCCGTTGGTGATCGTTCACGGCGGCGGTTGCCTGGTCGATGAACTGATGAAAAAGCTTTCCCTGCCGGTGGTGAAGAAAAATGGCCTGCGTGTGACTCCGGCCGATCAGATTGACATTATTACCGGCGCGCTGGCCGGCACCGCCAACAAAACCTTGCTGGCGTGGGCCATCAAGCACCAGATTAATGCGGTCGGCCTGAGCCTGGCGGATGGTGGCAGCGTGACTGTCACCCCGCTGGATCCAGCGCTGGGCCACGTGGGCAATGCGCAACCGGGTTCCCCGCTGTTGCTCAATACCCTGCTGGGCGCCGGTTATCTGCCGGTGATCAGTTCCATCGGTATTACCGCCGATGGGCAGTTAATGAATGTGAACGCCGATCAGGCAGCGACGGCTCTGGCCGCCACGCTGGGTGCGGATTTGATCCTGCTGTCGGATGTCAGTGGCATCCTCGACGGAAAAGGGCAACGCATCGCAGAAATGACGGCGCAAAAAGCGGAACAACTGATTGCCCAGGGCATCATCACTGATGGTATGGTGGTGAAGGTGAATGCGGCGCTCGATGCGGCCCGCACCCTCGGTCGCCCGGTAGATATCGCCAGTTGGCGCCATGCCGATCAGCTTCCTGCACTGTTTAACGGCGTGTCAATTGGCACCCGGATCCTCGCTTAAATATAGAATTAAAAAGGAAAAGACCATGCAAAACCAAGGCATCAAAAAAATCGTTCTGGCGTACTCTGGCGGTCTGGATACTTCGGCCATCATTCCCTGGCTGAAAGAAAACTACGGCGGCTGCGAAGTGGTAGCCTTCGTGGCGGATATCGGCCAGGAGCGCAGCGATCTGGAAGGTGTGGAGCAAAAAGCCCTGCAATCCGGTGCCTCTGAGTGCCACGTGGTTGATCTGCGTGAAGAATTCATCCGTGATTACGTTTACCCGGTACTGCAGACCGGCGCCCTGTATGAAGGCAGCTACCTGCTGGGCACCTCCATGGCGCGCCCGATTATCGCTAAAGCGCAGGTTGAACTGGCGCTGAAAGTGGGTGCTGACGCGGTGTGCCACGGCGCAACCGGTAAAGGTAATGACCAGGTGCGTTTCGAAACCACCTATACCGCACTGGCCCCACATCTGAAAGTGGTTGCCCCTTGGCGTGAGTGGAACCTGCGTTCCCGTGAAGCGCTGCTGGACTACCTGAAAGAGCGCAACATCCCGACCACCGCGTCGCTGGAAAAAATCTACAGCCGTGACGAGAATGCCTGGCATATCTCTACCGAAGGCGGCGTGCTGGAAAGCCCGTGGAACGCACCGAACAAAGACTGTTGGGTCTGGACTGTCGATCCGCAGGAAGCGCCGGACCAGCCTGAGCAAGTGACCATCACCGTAGAGAAAGGCTGCGTAGTGGCCGTTAACGGTGAAGCTCTTAGCCCGTACAAATGTCTGGAAACCCTGAACGTGCTGGGTGCCAAGCATGGCGTGGGCCGTATCGATATCGTAGAAAACCGTCTGGTAGGCATCAAATCCCGCGGCTGCTACGAAACCCCGGGCGGCACCATTATGGTGGCGGCACTGCGTGGCGTTGAACAGCTGGTGCTGGATCGCGACAGTTTCAAATGGCGTGAGCAACTGGGCCTGGAAATGTCTTACGTGGTGTACGATGGCCGTTGGTTTGCTCCACTGCGTCGTTCACTGCAGGCCTCCGCCGAAGCGCTGGCCGAAGAAGTTAACGGTGAAGTGGTGTTGCAGTTGTATAAAGGCCAGGTGACGGCGATTCAGAAGAAATCCGCCAACAGCCTGTACTCCGAAGAGTTCGCGACCTTCGGCGAAGACGAAGTTTACGATCACAGCCACGCGGGCGGTTTTATCCGTCTGTTCTCACTCTCTTCACGCATTCGCGCGCTGAACGAGATCAAGAACAAGTAACTTATTAATTATTCGGCGTGACTTGATAGGGGCGCAGCGTGCTGCGCCCCTATTCGCATAAAAATCAGGAGTAAGGTATGGCACTTTGGGGCGGACGGTTCAGTCAGGCGGCAGATCAGCGGTTCAAACAATTAAACGATTCTCTGCGCTTCGATTATCGCCTGGCGGAACAGGACATTGTGGGTTCGGTGGCCTGGTCGAAAGCGCTGGTCACCGTCAACGTATTGACGGCAACCGAGCAGCAGCAGCTTGAGCAGGCGTTGAACGGGCTGTTGGCAGAAGTGCAGGCCGATCCGCAGGCGATTGTCAGCAGCGATGCAGAAGATATTCACAGTTGGGTGGAGCAGAAGCTGATCGACCAAGTCGGCGATCTGGGCAAAAAACTGCACACCGGCCGTAGCCGTAACGATCAGGTCGCGACCGATCTGAAATTGTGGTGCAAACAGCAGATCGGCGAACTGCATCAGGCCATCGTGCAGTTGCAACAGGCGCTGGTGGAAACTGCCGAAGCCAATCAAGACGCGGTAATGCCGGGTTATACCCACCTGCAGCGCGCGCAGCCGGTGACCTTTGCCCACTGGTGTTTAGCCTATGTGGAAATGCTGGCGCGTGACGAAAGCCGTTTGCAGGACACGCTGAAGCGCCTGGACGTCAGCCCGCTGGGCAGCGGTGCGCTGGCCGGCACCGCCTATCCGATCGACCGTGAACAACTGGCCGGTTGGCTGGGCTTTGCTTCGGCCACCCGTAATAGTCTGGACAGCGTTTCCGACCGTGATCACGTGCTGGAGCTGTTATCCAATGCTTCTATCAGCATGGTGCACCTGTCGCGCTTTGCCGAAGACCTGATTTTCTTCAACAGTGGCGAAGCTGCCTTTGTCGATCTGTCTGACCGTGTGACTTCCGGCTCATCGCTGATGCCGCAAAAGAAAAACCCGGATGCACTGGAGCTGATCCGTGGCAAATGTGGCCGCGTGCAGGGTGCATTGACCGGTATGATGATGACGTTGAAAGGCCTGCCGTTGGCATATAACAAAGACATGCAGGAAGACAAGGAAGGGCTGTTTGACGCGCTTGATACCTGGATGGATTGCTTGCAGATGGCTGCGCTGGTGCTGGATGGCATTCAGGTGAAACGTCCGCGTTGTAAAGAAGCGGCGGAGCAGGGTTACGCCAACTCGACCGAACTGGCGGACTATCTGGTCGCCAAAGGCGTGCCGTTCCGTGAGGCGCACCATATCGTCGGTGAAGCGGTAGTGGAGGCCATTCGTCAGGGCAAGGCGCTGGAAGCCCTGCCGTTGACTGATTTGCAGAAGTTCAGCGCAGTGATTGGCGACGATGTGTACCCGATCCTGGCACTGCAGTCTTGCCTGGATAAGCGCTCGGCCAAAGGAGGCGTTTCTCCTCAGCAGGTCGCCAGCGCGATCGCCGCAGCGAAACAGCGTTTGGCTTAATTAGGTTACTCAGTATCAAGGGCGCAGTTCATAGGCAGAACTGCGCCCTTTGTTTTTAGAAAGATTACTCGCCCGGGCAGCGCTGGCAGCGTTCGGCCTCGGCCTCACCCAGCTTAAGCTTGGCCTGCAGATCGCGCAGCGCGGTGCGCAGACCTTCTTCGATCACCGGATGGTAGAACGGCATGTCCAGCATCTGATTGATGGTCATTTGCTGCTGATGCGCCCAGGCCAGCAGATGGGCGATATGCTCGACGTCCGGCCCCATCATCTCTGCACCGAGGAAACGTCCGGGCCCTGTTCGCCGTAGACGTGCAGGATACCTTTGTTACGTAGTATCACGCGTGAACGTCCCGGCAATGCGCGCCTGATCTCCGGCGTCTTGCCGTGTAAATCCTGATAACGGATAAACACTTTGTCGCCTTCGCGCTGCATCATCTCCACTTTCACATCGGCATCAAGATAGAACTCTTCGCCCAGGGTTTTAGCAGCGTAGTTGCGTACCGTGCTGTCAGTCAACGGACCGACGGCGCCGCCAACGCCAAACACTTTGGTCTCAACCCCGAGACGATGAAGCGCCACCGATAACGGCGACGTCAACATTCAACAATTTCATATCCGCTCCTGAAAGCTAAAAAAAGGGCGGGCCGGAGCCCGCCAAAAGTTCACGTTGGCTTTGTTATTACTTATAAATGTTATTACTTATAAATCAGGCTGACAGGAAGTTTTCCAGGTTATCGCTACCGCCAATATGACGGCCGCCGATGAACACCTGCGGTACCGTGGAACGGCCGCTGACGGCGCGCAGGCTGACGGTCGTTGCGTCCTGACCCAGTACAATCTCTTCATACTGGATGCCACGTTCCTGCAGCATTTGTTTGGCTTTGGTGCAGAACGGGCAGCCCGGCTTGGTAAACAGGGAAACCGACTCTTGCACTTTGAATTCCGGTGCCAGGTATTTCAGCATGGTGTCGGCGTCAGACACTTCAAACGGGTCGCCCGGCTTGTTGGGCTCGACAAACATTTTTTCCACTACGCCGTTACGTACCAGCATCGAATAACGCCATGAGCGTGGGCCAAAGCCCAGATCGGCTTTTTCGACCAGCATGTTCATGCCTTTGGTGAATTCACCGTTGCCGTCCGGCACAAAGGTGATGTTTGCAGCATGTTGATCGGCTTTCCAGGCGTTCATCACGAAAGTGTCGTTCACCGAGACGCACAGAATGCTGTCAACGCCGTGCTGTTTGAATACGCTGGACAGCTCGTTGTAGCGTGGCAGGTGGCTGGAAGAACAGGTTGGGGTGAACGCGCCCGGCAGTGAAAATACGATGACGGTTTTATCTTTAAACAGGTCGTTGGTAGTCACATCGATCCATTGGTCACCCTGGCGGGTGTGGAAGGTGACCTGAGGAACTTTTTTGCCTTCTTGACTGGTAAACATCAATTAACCCTTTAATTAGGAAAAATAATTTCTAGCTGACAGCGTACTGCCGCTTTGTTGGGACACATTATCGACCTCGGGGCTTGATAGTTCTAATCGCTCATTGCTATCTTATCTATCGCCATGAGCTATCGTGGTCTGGAGGGAAACAATGAATATTCGTGATTTAGAGTACCTGGTCGCCTTGGCCGAGCACCGGCATTTCCGCCGTGCCGCCGATTCATGCCATGTTAGCCAACCCACGCTCAGTGGGCAGATCCGCAAGCTGGAAGACGAACTGGGTGTGATGTTGCTCGAACGCACCAGCCGCAAGGTGTTATTTACCCAGGCGGGTCTGTTGCTGGTGGAGCAGGCACGTACCGTGCTGCGCGAAGTCAAAGTGCTGAAAGAGATGGCCAGCCAGCAGGGCGAAGCCATGTCCGGGCCGTTGCATATCGGCTTGATCCCCACCGTCGGGCCTTATTTGCTGCCGCAGATCATCCCTACGCTGCATAAAACCTTTCCCAAGTTGGAAATGTACCTGCATGAGGCGCAAACCCAACAGCTGCTGGCGCAACTCGACAGCGGTAAACTGGACTGTGCGATCCTGGCGTTGGTGAAGGAAAGCGAAGCCTTTATCGAAGTGCCGTTGTTTGATGAGCCAATGAAGCTGGCGGTGTACTCCGATCACCCATGGTCGCAGCGTGACCGCGTGGCGATGCCGGACTTGGCAGGGGAAAAACTGCTGATGCTGGAAGATGGGCACTGCTTGCGCGATCAGGCAATGGGCTTTTGCTTCCAGGCCGGTGCCGACGAGGATACCCATTTCCGGGCGACCAGCCTGGAAACGCTGCGCAATATGGTGGCGGCGGGCAGTGGTATTACGTTGTTGCCTTCATTAGCGGTACCGCCGCAGCGCGAGCGTGACGGCGTGTGCTATCTCGACTGTTATAAACCTGAACCCAAGCGCACCATTGCGCTGGTGTACCGCCCCGGCTCCCCATTGCGCAGTCGTTATGAGCAATTGGCCGAGGCGATCCGCGAGCACATGCAAAACTACCTGGGTACTACGCTAAAACAGGCGGTTTAAGCCGTTCAGCGCTGCCACCCGGTAGGCTTCGGCCATGGTCGGATAGTTGAAGGTCGTATTAACGAAATACTCGATAGTATTGCCTTCACCTTTCTGTTCCATGATCGCCTGGCCGATGTGAATGATCTCCGCCGCACGCTCACCGAAGCAGTGGATCCCGAGGATCTGCAGGGTGTCGCGATGGAACAGGATCTTCAGGCTGCCGACGTTCATCCCGGCAATCTGCGCACGCGCCAGATGTTTGAACTGGGCGCGGCCCACTTCATACGGCACCTTCATCGCTGTCAGTTCCTGCTCGGTTTTACCGACGGAGCTGATTTCCGGAATGGTGTAGATACCGGTGGGGATGTCTTCAATCAGATGCCCGCTGGCTTCGCCTGAAGCAATCGCCTGCGCGGCAATACGGCCCTGATCGTAAGCGGCAGATGCCAGGCTTGGATAACCAATTACGTCACCCACGGCATAAATGTGCGACAGCGCAGTCTGGTACATGCTGTTCACTTTCAGCAGGCCACGGCTGTCTGATTCCAGACCGACGTTCTCCAACCCCAGCGAGTCGGTGTTACCGGTACGGCCGTTGGCATACAGCAGGCAGTCCGCTTTCACTTTTTTGCCGGATTTCAGGTGAACAATCACGCCGTCGTCGGTGCCTTCGATCTTCTCGAATTCTTCGTTGTGACGGATCACCACGCCGTTGTTCCAGAAGTGGTAAGACAGTGAGTCTGACATTTCCTGGTCAAGGAACGCCAGCAGGCGATCGCGGGTGTTGATCAGATCGACCTTCACGTTCAACCCGCGGAAGATAGATGCATATTCGCAGCCGATAACCCCGGCGCCGTAAATGATCACGTGACGCGGTTCGTGGTTCAGTTCGAGAATTGAATCGCTGTTGTAAATGCGCGGATGGTTAAAATCGACGCTCGACGGATTGTAAGGGCGCGAACCGCAGGCGATCACGATATGGTCGGCGCGGATAGTGTCCTGAGTGCCATCCATATAGCTGACGCTGACGGTGTTGGCGTCGATAAAGCGTGCGTCGCCGGCAAACAGCTTGCATTGGTTACGCTCATAGAATCCCTGGCGCATCCGGGTTTGCTGGTTAATCACGTTATCGGCATGGCGCAAAATATCAGGGAATGTCGCGCTGAGCGTGCGTGAGTTGTTATAAAGCGGGTTCTGGTTGAATTCGATAATGCGGCTAACGGCGTGGCGGAGGGCTTTGGACGGGATGGTACCCCAGTGGGTACATCCGCCGCCTACGTTATTGTACCGTTCGATAACGGCCACGCGGGCGCCCTGTTTCACCAACCCCATAGCGGCACCTTCACCACCAGGGCCCGAGCCAATAACTATGGCATCAAATTGATAGTGCTGTTGCATAGGGGAGAGACCTGTCTTAATTACAAAATTACAACGGTATCTTAACATCATAGCGCTGAGTGCCCAATCACCATTAGGCTTTTTGAGGCAAAGCACAAATGGTGCAGGCGGAAACTGTGACAGGGCGCGTTTGTATAAATGCTGTTGCAATAAAATTTGCTATATTGCCGGGTCTACGGCGTTAGACTGACAAAATGGATCTTATCTGGATATGCATATGGGCGTCAGAGCACAACAAAAAGAACGGACGCGTCGTTCCCTCATCGAGGCGGCCTTCAGCCAGCTAAGCGCCGAACGCAGCTTCGCCAGCCTGAGCCTGCGTGAAGTCTCGCGTGAAGCGGGCATCGCACCGACGTCATTCTACCGTCACTTTCGTGACGTGGATGAGCTGGGGCTGACCATGGTTGATGAGAGCGGCCTGATGCTGCGGCAACTGATGCGTCAGGCACGCCAGCGTATTGCCAAGGGCGGCAGCGTGATCCGCACCTCGGTCTCCACCTTTATGGAGTTTATCGGTAACAATCCCAACGCCTTCCGTCTGTTGCTGCGTGAGCGCTCCGGTACCTCGTCGGCCTTCCGTGCGGCGGTAGCGCGTGAGATCCAACATTTTATCGCCGAACTGGCAGATTACCTCGAGCTGGAAAACCATATGCCGCGCAGTTTTACCGAAGCGCAGGCGGAAGCCATGGTGACTATCGTATTCAGCGCCGGTGCTGAAGCGTTGGACATCGATCTCGAACAACGGCGTCGGCTTGAGGAACGTTTAGTGCTGCAACTGCGGATGATTTCCAAAGGTGCTTATTATTGGTATCGCCGCCAACAAGAAAAAGCTTCTGTATCCCACGTATAAAAGGTAGAAAGCGATGGAAAAACCAAGCCGTGAGAATGGCACCTTACTGCTGGCGTTGATTGCCGGCCTGTCGATCAACGGTTCGTTCGCCGCGTTGTTCAGCTCGGTGGTGCCGTTTTCGATTTTCCCTATCCTGACTTTGGTGTTGGCGGTTTACTGTCTGCACCAGCGTTATTTGCACCGTGCGATGCCGGACGGCATGCCCAAGCTGGCCGCAGCGACCTTCCTGCTGGGGGTGTTGTTGTACAGTGCGATCGTCCGGGCCGAATACCCGCAGATTGGCTCTAACTTCCTGCCGGCGATCATTTCCGTGGCGTTGGTGTTCTGGATTGGAATCAAGCTGAAGGCGCGCAAGGTGCTGGATGAGAATACGCCGGCCTGATGGGCGTAAAGCAGGGGCGCAGCAATAATGGCGCCCCTGTCAGATTAAACGCGTTTTTCCAACAGTACGCCGCATTCCATATGATGGGTGTACGGGAACTGATCGAACAGCGCCAGGCGGCTGATGCTGTGGGTTTCCTGCAAGGTCTCCAGATTGGTGCACAGCGTTTCCGGGTTGCATGAGATATACAAAATACGCGGATAGGCCTGCACCATCTTCACCGTTTCATCGTCCAGCCCACTGCGTGGCGGATCGACGAAAATGGTTTCGCAGTTATAGCTGCTTAAATCGATACCCTTCAACCGATTAAACTCACGCACTCCGTTCATCGCCTGGGTAAAGTCTTCCGCAGCCATACGGATAATCTGCACGTTATCGATCTGGTTGGCCGCAATATTGTACTGTGCCGCAGCGACCGAAGGTTTGGCGATTTCGGTAGCCAGCACCCGCTCGAAGTTACGCGCCAATGCCAAAGAGAAGTTACCGTTACCGCAATACAACTCCAGCAAATCGCCTTTAGAACCGGTGGTGACGTCCAACGCCCATTCCAGCATCTGTATATTCAACGCCGCATTCGGCTGGGTGAAGCTGTTTTCCACCTGGCGATAGATCATGTCGCGGCCGGCAACCGGCAGCACTTCGTCTACATAATCCTGATCCAGCATGATTTTCATTTTAGACGCGCGGCCAATCAGTTGCAGGTCAAAGCCCTGCGCGCGCAGATCATCACGCAGCTTTTCTGCCTGCTGCTGCCATTCGTCGTCCAGTTTGCGGTGATACAGCAGTGAGGCAATGATTTTGCCGCTGCGGGTCGACAGGTAGTCAATCTGGAAAAGCTTGCGGCGCAGAATCGGCTCCGGCTTGATGGCAGCGATCAGGGCGCTCATCAGGCGGTTAATCAATTCACTGGCGGCAGGAAATTTGTCGACGCGGATGCGTTGCTTGGTCTGCTGATCAAACATGATGTGGTACATCTCGTCTTCATCATGCCAGATGCGGAATTCGGCGCGCATGCGGTAGTGGCTTACCGGCGAGCGGAACACTTCCGGCTCGGGTGCCGTGAACGGTGACATCAGCGTTTTCAGCCGGGCAGTTTTCTCCGCCAGTTGGTCATCGTAACGTTCAATAGGCAAATTCTCGGGCGTCATGTTTCTTCTCGTCAGGCAAAATTGATCAGCGGGGATTGTAGGGAATCAGTCCGTGAAGTCCAGTTTTGTCGTGTTTATTATTTGTAACACTGATGGCAGTCTAGACATCTATTTACATTGATCGTAGCATTGTCGTCCGGCCTCAAGCAGCGAGTGAAAAGGGAATCCGGTTCGAATCCGGAGCTGACGCGCAGCGGTAAGGGGAAGTCACGGCGATAGCGTTTTACGCAGACACTGTCCATTGCAGGATGGGAAGTCATCGCCCGGTGCAGGTCGCTCACAGGCCACCCGCAACTCCCAAGCCCGAAGACCTGCCGGTGTTACGTCGCAATGTCCGTGGCCGTCGCGAAATACCGGCCATGATCCTGCGGCATCCGCCAATTAAGTTTGGATGCTTTTTCATGACAATTACAAAAAATACACTGCTGGCGGTGGTTTCTTCGATCACGGCTTTTTCTGGATGGGCGCAAGACAACACCACAGCCAAGAACAGCGATGACCTGGTGGTTTCCGCCAACCGTTTTCCGCAGCCGGTTTCTTCCGTGCTGGCACCCACCTCTGTCGTTACCCGTGACGAAATCGACCGCTGGCAGGCAAAAAGCCTGACCGATGTGATGCGCCGCCTGCCGGGCGTAGATGTGTCGCAAAATGGTGGGTTGGGGCAAACCAGTTCGCTGTTTATCCGCGGTACCAACTCCAGCCATGTACTGGTGTTGATTGACGGCATTCGTCTGAATCAGGCTGGCGTCAGTGGTTCTTCCGACCTCAGTCAAATTCCGATCTCGCTGGTACAGAAAATTGAATTCATCCGTGGGCCGCGCTCGGCGGTATATGGCTCCGATGCCATCGGCGGCGTGATCAACATCATTACCACCCGTGAAAAGAACGGTACTACGCTTTCTGCCGGCATGGGTTCAAACGGCTATCAGGCCTATGACGCCTCCACTCAGCAACAGTTGGGCGACAGCACGGTTGCGACCCTCGCCGGTAACTACACCTATACCAAAGGGTATGACGTGGTGGCGAATCTGCCAGACAGCTTTGGTAACCCGGCGCAAACTGACCGCGACGGTTTCATGAGTAAATCTCTGTATGGCAGCATAGATCATAAGTTTAATGAGGCTTTCAGCGGATTTGTTCGCGGCTACGGTTATGACAACCGTACGGCTTATGATGGTAATTACAGCTATTCCGACCCGGCACATTCAGACGCACTGCCGGATACCCGTCAGCTCTATAGCCAAAGTTGGGATAGCGGTCTGCGTTACCAGGACGGTATTTATGCCACTCAGTTGATTGCCAGCTATAGCCACAGTAAGGACTATAACTACGATCCCAAGTATGGCCCTTATTCTGCTTCTGCAACTTTGGATGATTCCACACAATACAATGTGCAGTGGGGTAATACGTTCCAGGTTGCCAATGGCAACATCAGTACGGGTGTTGATTGGCAGGATCAGAAAATTGAGCCAGGCACTGCTTATATTACCGACAGCAAGAGTCAGCGTAATACCGGACTTTATCTGACGGCACAGCAACAAATTGATGCCTTTACTCTGGAAGGGGCAGTTCGTGGTGACGATAACTCGCAATTTGGCTGGCATGGCACTTGGCAAACCAGCGCCGCATGGGAGTTTGTTGAGGGCTACCGCGCTATTGCTTCCTATGGCACTGCGTTTAAGGCTCCGAATATGGGGCAACAATACGGTAGCTTTGGCGGCAACCCGGATTTGAAACCAGAAGAAAGTAAACAGTGGGAAGGGGGTTTTGAAGGGTTGACCGGGCCGGTTACCTGGCGCGTCACCGGATATCGCAACGATATAGATAACCTGATCAGCTATGCCTCAAGCGGCTCTGGTTCTGCTTACTACAACGTTAATCAGGCAACCATTAAAGGTGTCGAGGCTACGGCTTCCTTTGATACCGGGCCGTTGACCCACCAGATTGGCTATGATTACGTTGATCCGCGTAATGCCAAAACCAACGAAGTGCTGCTGCGTCGGGCCAAGCAACAGGTGAAATATGAGCTGGACTGGCAGGTCTATGATTTCGACTGGGCCGTGACCTACCATTATCTGGGGGAACGTTATGATGGCGATTACAGTGGTTACACGACACGCACTGTCAAACTTGGTGGCGTCAGCCTGTGGGATCTCGCAGTTTCGTATCCGGTCACATCTCATCTGACAGTTCGTGGTAGAATCGCCAACCTGTTTGATAAAGATTATGAGACGGCTTATGGCTACGCTACTCCAGGAAGAGAATACTACCTCACTGGAAGCTATACCTTCTAACACCACCGCGAAGACCCGTCCGACGGTACTGGTATTTGATTCCGGCGTCGGCGGGTTATCGGTGTATCAAGAGGTTCGGCAACTGCTGCCGGACCTGCACTATATATACGCTTTCGATAATGTGGCGTTTCCCTACGGTGAGAAATCCGAAGAGTTTATTGTTGAACGCGTGCTGGAGATTGTCAGTGCGGTGCAGCAGCGCCATCCTCTGGCGATAGTCATCATCGCTTGTAACACAGCCAGTACCGTATCCTTACCGGCCTTACGTGAACGCTTTACCTTCCCGGTCGTTGGTGTGGTACCTGCCATCAAACCTGCCGCCCGTCTGACTGCCAATGGCGTCGTCGGCCTGCTGGCTACCCGCGGTACCGTACAGCGCACCTATACTCATGAGTTGATTGCCCGCTTCGCCACCGATTGCAAAATTGAGCTATTAGGGTCCTCAGAGCTGGTGGAGCTGGCAGAGGCCAAGCTGCATGGCGAAGCTGTACCATTGCCAACGCTGAAGAAAATCCTGCATCCATGGCTGAGCATGCGTGAGCCGCCGGATACTGTAGTTCTCGGTTGCACCCACTTCCCTTTATTAGCAGAAGAGTTAATGCAGGTGTTGCCTGAGGGAACCCGGCTGATCGATTCCGGCGCGGCAATCGCCCGTCGTACCGCCTGGTTGATCTCGACACAGGAAAATCTGGTGTCTACGCAGGAAGATAATCTGGCGTATTGCATGGCGTTAAATGAAGACACTGACGCTTTATTGCCCGTTCTGCAGGGATATGGCTTTAAATCGTTGAAAAAACTGCCTGTTTAAGACCGTTTTGGTTAAACATTCAACGGTCGGAAAAAATATTGAAATTAGGGGTTGCGGCGTTCTGAGAACTCCCTATAATGCGCCTCCACTGACCGGGAACAACGACTCCTCTAACGAGAACCAAGTCGCCCAGCCAGGAAGAAGCAAGCCGGTGAAAACACCGTTTCTTAATAAGAAAAAAGCTTGACTCTTCAGCGGGAAAGCGTAATATGCACCTCCCGCGTTACCGAGAGTTATCTCCGTAACGAACGCTCTTTAACAATTTATCAGACAATCTGTGTGGGCACTCCACAAGACGATATCCAGAACCTTCGGGTTCGAAAAAATATCAAGTCTTGAAGAGTGACCAAGCAATAAGTTGTTTCGTTGGCTTGTCCAACTGAATGACTATTACGAAAGTTATTTTCGAGCATCGCTTCACGAGTTGAAGCAAATCAAGCTTTTAATTGAAGAGTTTGATCATGGCTCAGATTGAACGCTGGCGGCAGGCCTAACACATGCAAGTCGAGCGGTAGCACAAGAGAGCTTGCTCTCTGGGTGACGAGCGGCGGACGGGTGAGTAATGTCTGGGAAACTGCCTGATGGAGGGGGATAACTACTGGAAACGGTAGCTAATACCGCATAACGTCTTCGGACCAAAGTGGGGGACCTTCGGGCCTCACGCCATCAGATGTGCCCAGATGGGATTAGCTAGTAGGTGGGGTAATGGCTCACCTAGGCGACGATCCCTAGCTGGTCTGAGAGGATGACCAGCCACACTGGAACTGAGACACGGTCCAGACTCCTACGGGAGGCAGCAGTGGGGAATATTGCACAATGGGCGCAAGCCTGATGCAGCCATGCCGCGTGTGTGAAGAAGGCCTTCGGGTTGTAAAGCACTTTCAGCGAGGAGGAAGGGTAGTGTGTTAATAGCACATTGCATTGACGTTACTCGCAGAAGAAGCACCGGCTAACTCCGTGCCAGCAGCCGCGGTAATACGGAGGGTGCAAGCGTTAATCGGAATTACTGGGCGTAAAGCGCACGCAGGCGGTTTGTTAAGTCAGATGTGAAATCCCCGCGCTTAACGTGGGAACTGCATTTGAAACTGGCAAGCTAGAGTCTTGTAGAGGGGGGTAGAATTCCAGGTGTAGCGGTGAAATGCGTAGAGATCTGGAGGAATACCGGTGGCGAAGGCGGCCCCCTGGACAAAGACTGACGCTCAGGTGCGAAAGCGTGGGGAGCAAACAGGATTAGATACCCTGGTAGTCCACGCTGTAAACGATGTCGACTTGGAGGTTGTGCCCTTGAGGCGTGGCTTCCGGAGCTAACGCGTTAAGTCGACCGCCTGGGGAGTACGGCCGCAAGGTTAAAACTCAAATGAATTGACGGGGGCCCGCACAAGCGGTGGAGCATGTGGTTTAATTCGATGCAACGCGAAGAACCTTACCTACTCTTGACATCCAGAGAATTCGCTAGAGATAGCTTAGTGCCTTCGGGAACTCTGAGACAGGTGCTGCATGGCTGTCGTCAGCTCGTGTTGTGAAATGTTGGGTTAAGTCCCGCAACGAGCGCAACCCTTATCCTTTGTTGCCAGCACGTAATGGTGGGAACTCAAAGGAGACTGCCGGTGATAAACCGGAGGAAGGTGGGGATGACGTCAAGTCATCATGGCCCTTACGAGTAGGGCTACACACGTGCTACAATGGCGTATACAAAGAGAAGCGAACTCGCGAGAGCCAGCGGACCTCATAAAGTACGTCGTAGTCCGGATCGGAGTCTGCAACTCGACTCCGTGAAGTCGGAATCGCTAGTAATCGTAGATCAGAATGCTACGGTGAATACGTTCCCGGGCCTTGTACACACCGCCCGTCACACCATGGGAGTGGGTTGCAAAAGAAGTAGGTAGCTTAACCTTCGGGAGGGCGCTTACCACTTTGTGATTCATGACTGGGGTGAAGTCGTAACAAGGTAACCGTAGGGGAACCTGCGGTTGGATCACCTCCTTACCTAATGATATTGATTGCGTGAAGTGCTCACACAGATTGTCTGATGAAATGAAAGAGAGCATAAGGCTTAATCTTCGCGGTTAAGTCTTAAAGCACCTTGTCGGGTCTGTAGCTCAGGTGGTTAGAGCGCACCCCTGATAAGGGTGAGGTCGGTGGTTCAAGTCCACTCAGACCCACCAATTCTCTCCTATCCTGCGTTGTCACCCTATTCGTTTATGTGAATAAACGTCGTAGGACTTCGCTTTGACTAGAAGCGAATTGGCGAAGGTAGTAGATAAGGTGTGAAAAATGCTTTTCTGATATGGGGCTATAGCTCAGCTGGGAGAGCGCCTGCCTTGCACGCAGGAGGTCAGCGGTTCGATCCCGCTTAGCTCCACCATATCAAAAAATCTTAAAACTGATTCGCAAGAGTCATGTTTAAGATATTGCTCTTTAACAATCTGGAACAAGCTGAAAATTGAAACATGACAGCTGAAACTTACTCCTCCGTAGATGTACTGGAGTAAGGATTAACCTGTCATAGAGTCTCTCAAATGTAGCAATGCAAATGTGGAAACACTTTTGGGTTGTGAGGTTAAGTGACTAAGCGTACACGGTGGATGCCTAGGCAGTCAGAGGCGATGAAGGGCGTGTTAATCTGCGATAAGCGTCGGTAAGGTGATATAAACCGTTATAACCGGCGATACCCGAATGGGGAAACCCAGTGCAATTCGTTGCACTATCATACGATGAATACATAGTCGTATGAGGCGAACCGGGGGAACTGAAACATCTAAGTACCCCGAGGAAAAGAAATCAACCGAGATTCCCCCAGTAGCGGCGAGCGAACGGGGAGGAGCCCAGAACCTGAATCAGTTCTTGTGTTAGTGGAAGCGTCTGGAAAGTCGCACAGTAAAGGGTGATAGTCCCGTACACTAAAATGCATTAACTGTGAGTTCGATGAGTAGGGCGGGACACGTGACATCCTGTCTGAATATGGGGGGACCATCCTCCAAGGCTAAATACTCCTGACTGACCGATAGTGAACCAGTACCGTGAGGGAAAGGCGAAAAGAACCCCGGCGAGGGGAGTGAAATAGAACCTGAAACCGTGTACGTACAAGCAGTGGGAGCCTACTAGTTGGGTGACTGCGTACCTTTTGTATAATGGGTCAGCGACTTATATTTTGTAGCAAGGTTAACCGTATAGGGGAGCCGTAGGGAAACCGAGTCTTAACTGGGCGAATAGTTGCAAGGTATAGACCCGAAACCCGGTGATCTAGCCATGGGCAGGTTGAAGGTTGGGTAACACTAACTGGAGGACCGAACCGACTAATGTTGAAAAATTAGCGGATGACTTGTGGCTGGGGGTGAAAGGCCAATCAAACCGGGAGATAGCTGGTTCTCCCCGAAAGCTATTTAGGTAGCGCCTCGTGAACTCATCTTCGGGGGTAGAGCACTGTTTCGGCTAGGGGGCCATCCCGGCTTACCAAACCGATGCAAACTCCGAATACCGAAGAATGTTATCACGGGAGACACACGGCGGGTGCTAACGTCCGTCGTGAAGAGGGAAACAACCCAGACCGCCAGCTAAGGTCCCAAAGTCATGGTTAAGTGGGAAACGATGTGGGAAGGCATAGACAGCCAGGATGTTGGCTTAGAAGCAGCCATCATTTAAAGAAAGCGTAATAGCTCACTGGTCGAGTCGGCCTGCGCGGAAGATGTAACGGGGCTAAACCATGCACCGAAGCTGCGGCAGCGACGCTTAGGCGTTGTTGGGTAGGGGAGCGTTCTGTAAGCCGTTGAAGGTGGCCTGTGAGGGTTGCTGGAGGTATCAGAAGTGCGAATGCTGACATAAGTAACGATAAAGCGGGTGAAAAACCCGCTCGCCGGAAGACCAAGGGTTCCTGTCCAACGTTAATCGGGGCAGGGTGAGTCGACCCCTAAGGCGAGGCCGAAAGGCGTAGTCGATGGGAAACAGGTTAATATTCCTGTACTCGGTGTTACTGCGAAGGGGGGACGGAGGAGGCTAGGCTAGCCGGGCGACGGTTGTCCCGGTTTAAGCGTGTAGGGGGAGTGACCTGGTAAATCCGGTTGCTTATTCAACCCTGAGGCGTGATGACGATGCACTACGGTGCAGAAGTAGTTGATGCCAAGCTTCCAGGAAAAGCCTCTAAGCATCAGGTAACACAGAATCGTACCCCAAACCGACACAGGTGGTCAGGTAGAGAATACCAAGGCGCTTGAGAGAACTCGGGTGAAGGAACTAGGCAAAATGGTGCCGTAACTTCGGGAGAAGGCACGCTGGCGCGTAGGTGAAGAGACTTGCTCTCGGAGCCGAAGCCAGTCGCAGATACCAGCTGGCTGCAACTGTTTAATAAAACACAGCACTGTGCAAACACGAAAGTGGACGTATACGGTGTGACGCCTGCCCGGTGCTGGAAGGTTAATTGATGGGGTCAGCCGCAAGGCGAAGCTCTTGATCGAAGCCCCAGTAAACGGCGGCCGTAACTATAACGGTCCTAAGGTAGCGAAATTCCTTGTCGGGTAAGTTCCGACCTGCACGAATGGCGTAATGATGGCCAGGCTGTCTCCACCCGAGACTCAGTGAAATTGAACTCGCTGTGAAGATGCAGTGTACCCGCGGCAAGACGGAAAGACCCCGTGAACCTTTACTATAGCTTGACACTGAACATTGAGCCTTGATGTGTAGGATAGGTGGGAGGCTTTGAAGCGTGGACGCCAGTCTGCGTGGAGCCAACCTTGAAATACCACCCTTTAATGTTTGATGTTCTAACTCGGCCCCATAATCTGGGGTGAGGACAGTGTCTGGTGGGTAGTTTGACTGGGGCGGTCTCCTCCCAAAGAGTAACGGAGGAGCACGAAGGTTAGCTAATCACGGTCGGACATCGTGAGGTTAGTGCAAAGGCATAAGCTAGCTTGACTGCGAGAGTGACGGCTCGAGCAGGTACGAAAGTAGGTCTTAGTGATCCGGTGGTTCTGAATGGAAGGGCCATCGCTCAACGGATAAAAGGTACTCCGGGGATAACAGGCTGATACCGCCCAAGAGTTCATATCGACGGCGGTGTTTGGCACCTCGATGTCGGCTCATCACATCCTGGGGCTGAAGTAGGTCCCAAGGGTATGGCTGTTCGCCATTTAAAGTGGTACGCGAGCTGGGTTTAGAACGTCGTGAGACAGTTCGGTCCCTATCTGCCGTGGGCGTTGGAAGATTGAGAGGGGTTGCTCCTAGTACGAGAGGACCGGAGTGAACGCACCACTGGTGTTCGGGTTGTCATGCCAATGGCATTGCCCGGTAGCTAAGTGCGGAAAAGATAAGCGCTGAAAGCATCTAAGCGCGAAACTTGCCTCGAGATGAGTCTTCCCTGGGAACTTGATTCCCCTGAAGGAACGTTTAAGACTAAGACGTTGATAGGCTGGGTGTGTAAGTGCAGCGATGCATTGAGCTAACCAGTACTAATGATCCGTGAGACTTAACCTTACAACACCAAAAGTGTTTTGATTTGAGAGATTTTCAGCGCGTTCCGAGATTGGTTCTGGTGGTCATGGAAATGACGGCTGGAATGAAACAGAATTTGCCTGGCGGCAATAGCGCGGTGGTCCCACCTGATCCCATGCCGAACTCAGAAGTGAAACGCCGTAGCGCCGATGGTAGTGTGGGGTCTCCCCATGCGAGAGTAGGACACTGCCAGGCATCAATTAAACGTTATCGGTTTGACACCCGGTAATGAGCAAGATCGCCAAGCGCGATTTTGCCACATCGAAAGATGTAACGTGAAAGAACCGGTGGAGCGGTAGTTCAGTTGGTTAGAATACCTGCCTGTCACGCAGGGGGTCGCGGGTTCGAGCCCCGTCCGTTCCGCCACTTATTTAAATTATGCCTGCTAACTTTAGCAGGCATAATGTTAAGCATGATTTAGGGGCGTAGCTCAGTTGGTAGAGCACCGGTCTCCAAAACCGGGTGTCGCGAGTTCGAGTCTCTCCGCCCCTGCCATATTAGAAACCCTTTGCGAAAGCGAAGGGTTTTTTTTGCTTTCAACTTTCCCTAATCTTCGCTATTCCTCTGATAAATTGCCTAAAAACCCTGCCGAAACTGTTCCAAATTTAGACATTTTTAGCTGGATCCATGTACAAAATGGTTGTTCTCCCGTGATGTGATGCCGCTCATTATTCCTGCCTGATTTTCGACTACACCTAATGGGTGTCCGAGTCTTTGGATACCCACTTCACCAGAAAAATATGCAGCATACACAACAACAGTTACCACTGCCTGAGGTCGCCTGATGCCTGGGCAGTGCGGGGAGAACACAAACATGATTAAACGTCTGCTGTTAGCGGCCGTCATCACTGGCGCATTGATAAGTACGGTACAGGCGGCACCGCTGGTCGTCGGTTTTTCTCAGATTGGTTCGGAATCGGGCTGGCGTTCTGCCGAAACCAAGGTGTCGAAACAGGAAGCGGAAAAACGCGGTATTACGTTAAAAATAGCCGATGCGCAGCAAAAACAGGAAAACCAGATCAAAGCGGTCAGATCCTTCATCGCCCAGGGTGTTGATGCCATTTTCATTGCACCGGTAGTCGCCACCGGGTGGACCCCGGTACTGCAAGAGGCCAAAGAGGCCAAGATCCCGGTATTCCTGCTCGACCGGATGATCGAAGTGAACGATCCCTCGTTGTATACCGCAGCCGTGGCGTCCGACAGCGTGCATGAAGGTAAAGTCGCAGGAGAGTGGCTGGTGAAAGAGGTCGCCGGCAAGCCCTGTAACGTGGTGGAACTGCAGGGGACCGTGGGCTCCAGCGTCGCCATTAACCGCAAGAAAGGCTTTGCCGACGGCATAGCCACCGCTGCCAACGTTAAAATCATCCGCTCGCAATCCGGCGACTTTACCCGCAGCAAGGGCAAAGAAGTGATGGAAAGCTTTATCAAGGCCGAGCAAAACGGCAAAAATATTTGTGCGGTGTATGCGCATAACGACGATATGGCGATTGGTGCTATTCAGGCAATCAAAGAGGCGGGTTTAAAACCGGGCTCACAGATCAAAATTGTCTCTATCGACGGTGTGCCAGACATATTCAAAGCGATGATGAATGGTGAAGCTAATGCCACGGTTGAACTGACGCCGAATATGGCTGGCCCGGCGTTCGATGCGTTGTTGGCGATGAAGAAAGATGGCACTCAGCCGCCGAAGTTTATCCAGACTGAATCGAAACTGCTGCAGCCAGATACTGCGAAACAGGAATTCGAGCTGAAGAAAAGTATGGGTTATTAATCCACTTACCGGCGGGACAGAAGATGGACACATCTCAGACCACGTTATTGGCGATTAAGGGATTATCCGTTGAGTTTCCTGGCGTTAAAGCGCTGGAGCAGGTCGATATCACGTTGCAGCGCGGAGAGATCATGGCGTTGCTGGGTGAAAATGGCGCGGGCAAATCCACGTTAATCAAAGCGTTAACCGGGGTCTATCAGCGTTCCGCCGGTGAGATACTGCTGGAGGGGCGCGCAATCGCCCCACAGAGCACCGCACAGGCGCAAGTGCTGGGGATTGGTACGGTTTATCAGGAGGTTAACCTGCTGCCGAATATCTCGGTGGCGGCCAATCTGTTCATTGGTCGAGAGCCAACGCGCTTCGGTCTGGTTGATCAAAAAAAGTTGCTGCGCCAGGCCCAACAGCTTTTATTGGGGTATGGATTACAGTTGGATGTCAGCCAGCCATTAGGGAATTACTCCATTGCGATCCAGCAGATTATCGCTATCGCGCGGGCGGTCGACTTGTCAGCGAAAGTCCTGATCCTGGATGAGCCAACCGCCAGTCTGGATGCTAAAGAAGTCAGCATGCTACTGGGTATTCTCAGCCAGCTCCGCACCCAGGGCATGGGGATGATCTTTGTCACCCACTTCCTCGATCAGGTTTACCGTATTTGCGATCGCATCACCGTACTGCGCAACGGTAAGTTAGTGGGAACCAAGATTACCGCTGATTTACCGCGCCTGGAATTGGTACAGATGATGCTTGGCCATGCCTTTGACGAATCGCTGCTCAAACGCGGTGAGCACGGGCTAACTGAAGCGCCATCTCTGGTCGAATTCAGTGGTTACGGGCGGCGCGGCATGGTTGAACCCTTCGATCTGCAAATACGTCCGGGCGAGATAGTTGGCCTGGCCGGCCTACTGGGATCGGGGCGTACGGAAACGGCTCAGCTGATATTCGGCATCAAACCTCGTGATAGCGGTAGTGCCAAAGTCGAGGGCCGTAGGGTGAACATCCGTACGCCTCGTAAAGCGGCCAGTCTCGGTTTCGGCTATTGCCCTGAGGATCGTAAAACCGACGGGATTGTCGGCGCTGCAACGGTGCGGGAAAACATCATTCTGGCTCTGCAGGCGCAACGCGGTTGGTTAAAACCCTTATCGCTGCGGGAACAAACCCGGATTGCCGAGAGTTATATCCAACTGCTGGGCATCCGTACTCCGGGGCCGGAACAGCAGATCCAATATCTCTCCGGTGGCAATCAGCAGAAAGTGTTGCTGTCCCGCTGGTTGGCGACCAAACCGCGTTTTTTGATCCTGGATGAACCGACCCGCGGAATAGACGTTGGCGCACATGCTGAAATCATTCGTTTAATTGAAAAACTCTGTGATGAAGGGCTGGCGCTGCTGGTGATTTCTTCCGAACTGGAAGAGCTGGCGGGCTATGCCGATCGTATCTTGGTGCTACGCGACAGAAAGCACGTGGCGCAGCTTGAACATGACGCCATTACGGTGCCTGCAATCATGCAGGCGATTGCCGCGCAACAGGGGGTTGAATGAACCTCAGGAGTTTTTCCATGTCCGGTGGGCCACGCAAGGTCAGATGGGTGTTCCCCGCAGGGGCAACGCAACTGGGGGCGCTGGCGGTGATTTTGCTGATCGACAGCCTGGTCGCCCCGAATTTCTTTTCCATCCACATTCAGGACGGCCGACTGTTTGGTAGCGTGATCGACATCGTTAACCGTGGCGCGCCGGTAGCGTTATTGGCATTGGGCATGACGTTAGTGATCGCCACCGGGGGTATCGACCTTTCCGTGGGGGCGGTGATGGCGATAGCCGGTGCCACGGCCGCAACCTTGACCAGTGCCGGTTATCCGCTGGGGTACGTGCTGGCCGCTGCTTTGGCGGCCGGAGCGCTGTGTGGCTTGTGGAACGGTTTTCTGGTGGCGGTACTGCAGATACAACCGATTGTTGCCACGTTGATGCTGATGGTGGCCGGTCGTGGCATTGCACAACTGATCACCGAAGGACAAATCGTCACCTTTGAACGAGAAGGGTTGGCGTGGCTTGGTAGCGGCGCGCTGATGTATTTGCCGCTGCCGGCGATCATTGCCGCAGTGATGCTGCTGTTGATCTGGCTGCTGACGCGTAAAACGGCGCTGGGGCTGTTTATCGAGGCTGTGGGCATCAATCTGCGCTCGGCCCGCAATGCGGGGGTCAGTACGCGCTGGGTGGTGATGGCGGTATATGTGATCTGCGGGCTCTGTGCTGCGGTGGCCGGGATCATAGTTACGGCGGATATCCGGGGTGCAGACGCCAACAATGCCGGGCTGTGGCTGGAGTTGGATGCAATCCTGGCGGTGGTGATTGGCGGCGGTTCATTGCTTGGGGGGCGTTTTAACCTGCTGCTGTCGGTGGTGGGGGCATTAATTATTCAGGGGATGAATACCGGTATTCTGCTCTCCGGCTATCGGCCGGAGTTTAATCTGGTGCTGAAAGCGATCGTGGTGCTGGCGGTGCTGATGGTGCAATCACCCAGCATTTCGTTGCGTCAACTGCTTAGGAGAAAAAGGCCATGATCAAGCGTAATCTGCCACTGTTGATGACTGTCCTGGTGTTCCTCCTGGGCTATGGTTTTTGCCTTACTCAGTTCCCCAGCTTTGCCTCAACGCGGGTGTGGTGTGACTTGCTGACCGACAACGCCTTTCTTGGCATTGTCGCGGTAGGCATGACGTTTGTGATCCTTTCCGGCGGTATTGATCTGTCGGTCGGCTCGGTGATCGCCTTCACCGGGGTGCTATTGGCCAAATTGATCGGAACCTACGGTATTGCCCCGGGCTATGCGTTTGTTATTGCGCTGCTGATGGGGGCATCGTTTGGTGCACTGATGGGCTGGATCATCGATGTGTTGAAGCTACCGGCGTTTATCATCACGCTGGCCGGAATGTTCTTCGTGCGGGGCATGAGTTTTATCGTCTCGGAAGAGTCGATTCCCATTGATCACCCGTTGTATGCCACGCTGGCGAACTACGCCTGGAAACTGCCGGGTGGCGGCCGTTTCACGCTGCTGGCGTTGGTGATGCTAATGGTGGTGGCGGTCGGCATAGTGTTGGCGCACCGCACCCGATTTGGCCACAACGTCTACGCCATCGGCGGTAATCGGGTGTCTGCGGCGCTGATGGGCGTACCGGTGCAACGGACTACGGTGCTGATTTATATGCTCTCAGGCACGCTGGCTGCGTTGTCCGGGATTATTTTCTCGTTATATACCTCAGCGGGCTACGCGCTGGCGGCCAGCGGGGTCGAGCTGGATGCCATTGCTGCGGTAGTGATTGGTGGCACCTTGTTGACCGGTGGGGTCGGCACCGTATTGGGCACGCTGTTCGGCGTGCTGATCCAGGGGCTGATACAGAGTTACATCACTTTCGACGGCACGCTCAGCTCCTGGTGGACCAAAATTGTCATCGGCATTCTGTTGTTCGGCTTTATCGGCCTTCAGAAGGCGATGAGCGCGTTTTGGCTCGGTAGACGAACCAAACCCCGGCATCCTCGCTTAACGCCGTTATAACGCCTCATGCCGTAGTATTTAAAGGTATTTTCAGCAGTTGCCGGATCAGCGGCTGCTGATCGCTATTTTGCAGCCAAACGGCATACAGCGGGCGGATTATCGGCGGGATGTCGGCAATGGCGGCCAACTGCGGGTAGTCCTTCTCCCATTGACTGGGCAGGAAGGCGCAGCCGCCGGTGGTTTCCAGTAGTTGTCGGGTCAGGTGTGCGGAGGTTGTGGTGAGTACCGGCAAATTATCCCCCTCCAGCATACGGCTCTCCTGCTGATGAAAATCCGCCCCCCATTCCAGCTTGATATACGGCATCGGCGCATGTTTATCACGCAGGGTGGAGGAGAACAGCCGCAGCGAGAAATTGCCCAACAGCTGGCTGGCCAGTTCATCCATTTTTGGCGGCTCGGTGGTGATAAGCAAATCGAGCTGTCTTTCATGCAGCTGTTTTACCAAAGAGTGCCGTAACGCCACCCTGGCTTCCAGCTGTAATGCCTCGCGTTGTTGGTACAACGATTGCAGCCACGGGGTCAGATAAGCTTCCCACAATGACGCGGTGGCACCGATGGACAATTCAGTATGCTGCAGCGAACGCACTACCTCTTTTTTCGCCAATTGCCAGGTCGTCATCAGGCTCTCAGCATAGGGCAGAAGCCGCTCCCCTGCTGGCGTCAGACGGATATTGTTACGATGTCGGGTGAATAAATTCGCGCCCAATTGGGTTTCTAACTGGCGGATACGAAAACTAACGGCAGACTGCGTTAAGTACAAGGATTCTGCGGCTCGGCCAAAGTGACGCGTTCTACTGACCTCCAAAAAGGTTTTCAGTAATTCGGTATCCACACCCATCTCCAGAAATTTTTATCGTTAAGATTTAAATGTTTTGTTTTACACAATGTCAAGCCTATCTAATACTCCGCGCCATAAACAGCACGGCCATGAGAGAATTAGGAGCGTGTCAGATGGCGGATAGCTTCACCACGACCAGTCGTTTTTTTGATAATAAACATTATCCTCGCGGGTTCTCCCGTCACGGCGATTTCACCATTAAAGAAGCGCAATTGCTAGAGCGTTTCGGGTATGCGTTCAATGAGCTGGACGCGGGCAAACGTCAGCCGGTCACTGAAGAAGAACAGTTGTTCGTCGCAGTGTGCCACGGTGAGCGTGAGCCGGTTACCGAGCAGGAAAAAGTATGGGCTAAATATCTGGTGCGCACACGCCGCCCGAAAAAATTCCATACCCTGTCCGGCGGCAAGCCGCAGGCTGATGCGGTGGAAGATTACACCGACAGCGACGATTGATAACGATGGGGCCTTTGGGCCCCATTTTTATTCCAGGCTGCGGTGCAGCTGCAGCAACAGGCGATCCATACTGCGATAGCCCAGCGCTTCGCTCAAATGGCGCTTATCAATATCCCGATCTCCTGCTAAATCCGCCAGGGTGCGAGCCACTTTTAAAATCCGCTGCCAGGCGCGAACCGATAATCCCAATCGATTTAACGTCGTCTCAAGAAAATCTGCGTCCGCCTCGCTCAATGCGCAATCACGCTCTACCTCGTGATTATTCAGCAGGGCGTTGATCTTCCCTGAACGGTTGAGCTGCCTTTCGCGTGCCAGCAGCACCCGCTTGCGTACCTGAGTACTACTTTCACCGGCGATGCGTCGTTTGCTCAGCACGCCTGGTGGCAGCAGTGGCACTTCAATCGATAAATCGAAGCGATCGAGAAACGGCCCTGAAAGCCGCCCGAGATAGCGCAGGATCTGTTGTGGGGACGCGCGGTTATGCATGCCCTGATAATGGCCGGTGGGGCTGGGGTTCATGGCGGCGATCAACTGCACTCTGGCCGGAAAGCAGACCTTGGCCGTAGCGCGAGAAATGACTATTTCGCCGGACTCGAGGGGTTCACGCAGGGCATCCAGCACTCGCCTTTCAAATTCGGGCAACTCATCAAGAAACAGCACGCCGTTGTGCGCCATGGATATCTCACCCGGCCGCGGCAGCGAGCCGCCGCCAACCAGCGCGGCCATCGAGGCACTGTGATGCGGTGCGCGAAACGGCCGCTGTCGCCATGGCAGCGCTTGTGCAGGGTGATGCAGCAGACTGGCTACCGCGATGCTTTCCAGTGCCTCTCGTTCGGTCAGCGGGGGCAGCAGGCCATTCAAACGGCTGGCCAGCATGGTTTTCCCGGTTCCCGGTGGGCCGACCAGCAGCAGGTTGTGACCCCCGGCCGCGGCGATCTCCAGCGCCCGTTTAGCCTGTTCCTGGCCCAGGATATCTTGCAGGTCGGCAGGTTCTTGCGCGCTCTCCATTGCCGGCGGCGCGCTGGCTATCGGTAAGTCCCCTTTACCCAGCAGAAAGGCGCACACCTCCAGCAGGTGTTCTGCCACCAGGGTTTCGCTCTGGGTAATCAACCCCACCTCTCGGCCATTGGTGGCAGCCAGAATCAACTGCCTGCCCGCATCCATTGCGGCCAGCGCGGCGGGTATCGCGCCACTGACTCCCCGTAGTGCGCCGGATAGCGCCAACTCCCCAAGAAATTCATAACGAGCCAGCTTATCGGCCGGTAACTGTTCGGAGGCGGCGAGGATCGCCAAAGCGATCGGCAGGTCGTAACGCCCACCTTCCTTGGGTAAATCGGCCGGTGCCAGATTGACGGTGATACGCCGCGCGGGAAAGGTGAAACCATTGTTGATCAATGCGCTGCGTACCCGATCGCGGGCTTCTTTCACCGTAGTTTCCGGCAGGCCGACCATGGTCAGACCGGGTAGCCCGTTGCTGATATGCACTTCCACCGTAACCGAAGGGGCCTGAACGCCCAGCGTGGCTCGGGTATAGATAACCGCCAGTGACATATTGCTCTCCTTGCTGTAGGCAACATGATGCGGCAAAGACCCTGGCAAGGCGCGGTAACCTTGGAATGTTTGCGTGGAAATCCGCAATTAAAACAATGAATTTCATAGAGATAACGAATTTTTGTGCAGCACTGCGCAAGTTGCGGCAATACCCCTTAACAAATACGTGAATGCTGCAACAAATTAGCAAGCTAACCAAGTTGCAGTGAGGGGGGGAATGGGTGTATTTAACAATTGATTAAAATAAAAATCACTTCGTTAACAAACTCCGACCGCCGTCGCCTTCCGCTGCGGCAGCCGCTAAACCTCATGACCTCGTATTCCAGAGTAGGGATAACACTATGTTTGGTTGGACCCCGCTGCAACGCAATGCAGCTATCGCCAGCTTTTCAAGCTGGACGCTTGATGCTTTCGATTTTTTCGTGCTGGTCTTTCTGCTCAGCGATATCGCGCAATCTTTCCATGTCGGCATGGAGGAGGTGACGCTGGCTATCTTGCTGACGCTGGCGGTGCGACCGATTGGTGCACTGATCTTCGGCCGGGCGGCGGAAAAGTATGGCCGTAAACCGATTTTGATGCTGAATATCGTGTTCTTCTCGATTTTTGAACTGTTGTCCGCAGCGGCACCGTCGTTGACGGTATTCCTGTTACTGCGGGTGTTGTACGGCGTGGCGATGGGCGGGATCTGGGGCGTCGCGTCGTCGCTGGCGCTGGAGACCATTCCGGATCGTTCGCGTGGCCTGATGTCGGGGATTTTCCAGGCCGGTTACCCGTTCGGTTATCTATTGGCGGCGGTGGTGTATGGCCTGCTGTTTGAGGTGATTGGCTGGCGCGGCATGTTTGTGATCGGGGCGGCACCAATTTTACTGCTGCCGTTTATTTACTACTGCGTGCAGGAATCGCCGGTGTGGCTGGCGGCGCGTGAACGCAAGGAAAGCAGCGCCCTGCTGCCGGTATTGAAAAGTCACTGGAAGCTGTGCGGCTATCTGGTGTTACTGATGGCGGCATTCAATTTCTTCTCGCACGGCACCCAGGATATGTATCCGGTGTTTTTGAAAGTTCAGCACGGTTTCGATCCTAAAACCGTCAGTATCATCGCTATTAGCTACAATATCGCGTCAATTATCGGCGGTGTTTTCTTCGGTGCGCTATCGGAAAAAATCGGCCGCCGTAAGGCAATTATCATTGCCGCGTTATTGGCCTTGCCGGTGATCCCACTTTGGGCATTTTCCAGCGGCTCGTTGATGCTGGGGATTGGCGCATTTCTGATGCAGTTCATGGTGCAGGGAGCCTGGGGCGTGATACCGACTTATCTCACCGAACTGGTGCCGGCCAATACCCGTGCGGTGCTGCCAGGATTTGTTTACCAACTGGGTAACCTGATTGCTTCGGTCAACGCTACGCTGCAGGCGACCATCGCCGAACATCACGGCCATAATTATGGCCTGGCGATGGCGATTATTGCCGGCACGGTGGCGATTGTCATTGCGCTACTGGTGTTCTTTGGCAAGGACACGCGCGGCAAGGCAATCTCGGGTGAGGTTAACTCTTCGGGCGTGCAGGCTAACGTTTGAAATCCGGGCATTTTGCACGAGGTATGACCAGATTGCGCCGAATAATAACGCAAAAAAAGTGTTGTCATGCCGCGCGGGACTATGGTACCTCTGTAGGCATTAGTTCGAAACGAGCACAGTGAACAAACCTATTATGAAAGCCTTTGCCCAAGTGATTAGCCTAGTCGTGATTAGCGTGGTGGTGATTATTATCCCACCGTGCGGGGCTGCACTTGGACGAAGAATGGCTTAGAAAACAAGCCGGAATCGCAAGAGAACCCCCGCACCGAAAGGTCCGGGGGTTTTTTATTGGCAAGAGAAAAGTGAAACGAGGATAACAATATGAATGACAGAACAAAATCCTGCAGTTGTCGAAGTAAGGCGGGGAAATAACTATGAACGGGGCTCAGTGGGTAGTACAAGCATTGCGTGCACAGGGAGTTGATACGGTTTTCGGCTACCCGGGTGGCGCAATCATGCCGGTCTATGATGCATTGTATGACGGTGGGGTGGAACACCTGCTGTGCCGCCACGAGCAAGGCGCCGCGATGGCTGCCATTGGTTATGCCCGTTCAACCGGCAAGGTGGGCGTTTGTATCGCCACTTCCGGCCCCGGCGCCACCAACCTGATCACCGGCCTGGCCGATGCGCTGCTGGATTCTGTTCCGCTGGTGGCGATCACCGGTCAGGTAGGCTCCGCACTGATTGGCACCGATGCCTTTCAGGAGATCGATGTCCTCGGCCTGTCGCTGGCCTGCACCAAACACAGCTTCCTGGTGGAATCACTGGATGCGCTGCCGGGCATCATGGCGGAAGCCTTCGCCATCGCCAGCAGCGGTCGTCCTGGCCCGGTGCTGATCGATATCCCGAAAGACATCCAACTGGCACACGGCGAATTACACCCGCACCTGATGCCGGTAGAGGAAGAACTGCACTACCCGGCAGCGGAGCTGGCGCAGGCCGCCGAATTGCTGGCGCAGGCGCACAAGCCGATGCTGTACGTCGGCGGCGGTGTTGGCATGGCGCAGGCGGTACCGGCGCTGCGAGAGTTTATCGCGGTGACCCAAATGCCCAACGTTGCCACGCTGAAAGGGCTGGGCGCACCGGACGCTGAGCAGCCGTACTACCTCGGTATGCTGGGGATGCATGGCACCAAAGCCGCCAACCTGGCGGTGCAGGAGTGCGATTTGCTGATTGCCGTTGGCGCGCGTTTTGACGATCGCGTAACCGGTAAACTGAATGCTTTCGCCCCGCATGCCAAGGTGATCCACATGGATATCGACCCGGCGGAAATGAGCAAGTTGCGCCAGGCCCACGTGGCGCTGCAGGGTGATTTGAAAGCCTTGTTACCGGCATTGCAGCAGCCGTTGAAGATCGCCGCCTGGCAGCAGCGAGTGGTTGAACTGAAAGAAACCCATACCTGGCGTTATGACCATCCAGGCCAGCCGATCTACGCGCCGCTGTTGTTGAAGCAGCTGTCCGAGCGCAAGCCGGCCAACAGCGTAATCACCACCGACGTGGGCCAGCACCAGATGTGGACCGCGCAGCACATGACCTTTGAACGCCCTGAGAATTTCATCACCTCCAGCGGTTTGGGCACCATGGGTTTTGGCGTTCCGGCCGCGGTTGGCGCCCAGATGGCCCGCCCGGAGGATACGGTGGTCTGCGTATCGGGTGACGGTTCTTTCATGATGAATGTGCAGGAGCTGGGTACCATCAAACGCAAACAGTTACCGCTGAAAATCGTTTTGCTGGATAACCAGCGTTTGGGGATGGTTCGTCAGTGGCAGCAGCTGTTTTTTGACGGGCGTTACAGCGAAACCAATCTCTCCGATAACCCCGATTTCCTGATGTTGGCCAATGCCTTTGGCATCCCCGGCCAGCGTATTACCCGCAAAGACCAGGTAGCAGACGCACTCGATGCCTTATTCAACAGCGAAGGGCCTTACATGCTGCACGTGTCGATCGATGAACTTGAAAACGTCTGGCCGCTGGTGCCGCCGGGTGCCGGTAACGAAACCATGTTGGAGAAAATATCATGATGCAGCATCAACTCTCGATCCAGGCCCGTTTTCGCCCTGAAATGTTAGAGCGCGTATTGCGTGTCGTGCGTCATCGTGGTTTTCAGGTTTGTGCTATGAATATGGCAACGGCGGCAAATACCGACAAGATTAATATTGAATTGACCGTTGCCAGCCAGCGCCCGGTGGATCTACTGTCATCTCAGTTGAGCAAACTGATGGATGTCTCCTGCGTTGAGATCCAGCAACAAACATCACAACAAATACGCGCCTGACGCGCGAGAAGGATAAATAACAATGACGAAGAAAGCCGATTACATTTGGTTCAATGGTGAGATGGTTCCTTGGGCTGACGCCAAAGTGCACGTGATGTCGCATGCGTTGCACTACGGCACTTCGGTGTTTGAAGGGGTCCGTTGCTACGACTCCCATAAAGGCCCGGTGGTGTTCCGTCACCGTGAACATATGCAGCGCCTGCATGACTCGGCGAAAATCTACCGTATGCCGGTATCACAAAGCGTTGATGAACTGATGGAAGCCTGTCGCGCCACGCTGCGTAAAAATAATCTGGGCAGCGCTTATATTCGCCCGTTGGTGTTTGTCGGTGACGTCGGCATGGGGGTTAACCCTCCGGAAGGTTACAAAACAGACGTGATTATCGCGGCGTTTCCTTGGGGCGCGTACCTGGGTGAAGAGGCGCTGGATCAAGGTATCGATGCGATGGTTTCGTCCTGGCACCGCGTGGCACCAAACACCATCCCAACCGCGGCCAAGGCCGGCGGTAACTATCTTTCCTCCCTGCTGGTGGGCAGTGAAGCGCGCCGCCACGGTTATCAGGAAGGGATCGCGCTGGATGTGCACGGCTATATTTCCGAAGGCGCAGGTGAAAACCTGTTTGAAGTGAAAGAGGGCGTGCTGTTCACCCCGCCGTTTACCTCTTCCGCGCTGCCGGGTATCACCCGCGATGCCATCATCAAGCTGGCGAAAGACATGGGCTTCGAAGTGCGTGAGCAAGTGCTGTCGCGCGAGTCGCTGTATCTGGCCGATGAAGTGTTCATGTCCGGTACCGCCGCAGAAATTACCCCGGTTCGTAGCGTTGACGGCATCAAGGTCGGCATTGGTAAATGCGGCCCGGTGACCAAACAGATCCAACAGGCGTTCTTTGGCCTGTTTACCGGCAAGACCGAAGACAAATATGGTTGGCTGGATCCGGTAAATCCATAAAATCCTTACCCGCAACCTGAAAGGCAACGGGTAAATCGACAGACAGATAAGAATATCCAGGCGGTTCGTTCGCCGCCTGTAATAAATACATTTGGAGTGAAGAGCATGCCTAAGTACCGTTCCGCCACCACCACCCACGGCCGCAACATGGCGGGTGCCCGCGCATTATGGCGCGCGACCGGAATGACCGACGACGATTTTGGCAAACCCATTATTGCGGTGGTCAACTCATTTACCCAGTTCGTTCCGGGCCATGTGCACCTGCGTGATTTGGGCAAACTGGTTGCAGAACAGATCGAGGCCTCAGGCGGCGTCGCCAAAGAATTCAACACCATTGCGGTGGATGACGGTATCGCCATGGGCCACGGCGGCATGCTCTATTCCCTGCCGTCGCGCGAATTGATCGCCGACTCGGTTGAATACATGGTGAATGCCCACTGCGCGGATGCGATGGTGTGTATCTCCAACTGCGACAAGATCACCCCAGGGATGCTGATGGCGTCACTGCGCCTGAATATTCCGGTGATTTTCGTTTCCGGCGGCCCGATGGAGGCCGGCAAAACCAAGCTTTCCGACAAGATCATCAAGCTGGATCTGATCGACGCCATGATCCAGGGTGCCAACCCGAACGTCAGCGATGCCGACAGCGCGCAGATCGAACGTTCCGCCTGTCCGACCTGCGGCTCCTGTTCCGGTATGTTCACCGCCAACTCGATGAACTGCCTGACCGAAGCCCTGGGCCTGTCCCAACCGGGCAACGGCTCGCTGCTGGCGACCCACGCTGATCGTAAGGATCTGTTCCTCAACGCCGGCAAACGCATCGTTGCGCTGACCAAGCGCTACTACGAGCAGGACGACGAAAGCGCACTGCCACGCAGCATCGCCAACAAGGCCGCATTCGAAAACGCCATGACGCTGGACATCGCCATGGGCGGTTCGACCAATACCGTGTTGCACCTGTTGGCGGCGGCTCAGGAAGGTGAAATTGATTTCACCATGGAAGATATCGATCGTCTGTCGCGCAAGGTACCGCACCTGTGCAAAGTGGCGCCAAGCACCCAGAAATACCATATGGAAGACGTGCACCGTGCCGGTGGCGTACTGGCGATTCTGGGCGAGCTGGATCGTGCGGGTCTGATGAATCGCGACGTCGATAACATCCTGGGCCTGAAGCTGACGGAAACGCTGAACCAGTACGACATCATGCTGACTCAGGACGAAGCGGTGAAGAAAATGTTCCGCGCCGGTCCAGCGGGTATCCGTACCACCCAGGCGTTCTCGCAGGATTGCCGCTGGGACACGCTGGACGATGACCGCGCAGAAGGCTGTATCCGCTCGCTGGAAAATGCCTTCAGCCTGGAAGGTGGCCTGGCCGTGTTGTACGGCAATATGGCACTGGACGGCAGCATTGTGAAAACCGCCGGTGTCGATAAAGACAACCTGACCTTCCGTGGCCCGGCCAAAGTGTATGAAAGCCAGGACACCGCGGTAGAAGCGATCCTCGGCGGCAAAGTGGTTGCCGGCGACGTCGTGGTGATCCGCTATGAAGGGCCGAAGGGCGGGCCGGGCATGCAGGAAATGCTCTATCCAACCACCTACCTGAAATCCATGGGCCTGGGTAAGGCCTGCGCGCTGATCACCGACGGTCGTTTCTCTGGCGGGACTTCGGGTCTGTCTATCGGCCACGTTTCTCCGGAAGCGGGCAGCGGCGGTCTGATTGCGCTGATCGAAGACGGCGACATGATCGACATCGATATTCCAAAACGCAGCATGGTACTGGATGTCAGCGACAGCGAACTGGCGGCACGCCGCGAAGTTGAACTGGCACGTGGCGATCGGGCCTGGACACCGAAAAACCGTGAGCGCCAGGTTTCCTTCGCTCTGCGCGCCTACGCCACACTGGCGACCAGCGCGGACAAAGGCGCAGTACGCGACAAGAGCAAGCTGGGAGGCTAAGCATCATGGCGGTATCGCAACCCCTACCCGACGCCCCCTGTGGCGCGGAGTATCTGCGAGCGGTGCTTCGCTCGCCGGTTTACGAGGTGGCTCAGGTCACCCCGTTACAGACCATGAGCAAAATCTCTTCGCGGCTCGGCAATACTATTTTGGTGAAGCGCGAAGATCGTCAGCCAGTACACAGCTTCAAGCTGCGTGGGGCCTACGCGATGATCGCCAGCCTGAACGAAGAACAAAAGGCGCGCGGCGTGGTGACGGCTTCGGCCGGCAACCATGCGCAGGGCGTGGCCTATTCAGGCAAACGGCTGGGGATCAAAACGCTGATCGTAATGCCGGTGACCACCGCAGATATCAAAGTGGATGCGGTACGCGGCTTTGGTGGCGAGGTGCTGTTGCACGGCGCCAACTTTGATGAAGCCAAGGCCAGAGCGATAGAGCTTTCACTCAAGCAGGGCATGACCTTCGTGCCGCCGTTCGACCACCCGACGGTGATCGCCGGGCAGGGTACGCTGGCGATGGAACTGCTGCAGCAGGACGCTCATCTCGACCGGGTGTTTGTACCGGTTGGCGGTGGCGGTCTGGCGGCAGGTGTGGCGGTATTGATCAAGCAACTGATGCCGCAGATTAAGGTGATCGGCGTGGAGGCGGAAGACTCCGCCTGCCTGCGCGCGGCGCTGGATGCCGGACAACCGGTGGATCTGGCCCGTGTTGGGCTGTTTGCCGAAGGCGTGGCGGTAAAGCGCATCGGTGACGAAACCTTCCGCCTGTGTCGGGAATATCTGGACGACGTGATCACCGTTGACAGCGACGCCATCTGCGCCGCGGTCAAAGATCTGTTTGAAGACGTGCGCGCCATTGCCGAGCCGTCCGGTGCGCTGGCGCTGGCCGGGCTGAAAAAGTATGTGCAGCAGCACAATATTCAGGGCGAACGTCTGGCGCACGTGTTGTCCGGCGCCAACCTGAACTTCCACGGTTTGCGCTATGTGTCGGAACGCTGCGAACTGGGCGAACAACGCGAAGCCCTGTTGGCGGTCACCATTCCAGAGCAGAAAGGCAGCTTCCTGAAGTTTTGCCAACTGCTGGGCGGGCGCTCGGTGACCGAGTTCAACTACCGTTACGCCGATGCAGATAACGCCTGTATTTTCGTCGGTGTCCGCCTGACGCGCGGCCATGCCGAACGCCTGGAAATCATCGATGAACTACAGGCCGATGGTTATCAGGTGGTGGATCTGTCCGACGATGAAATGGCCAAGCTGCACGTGCGTTATATGGTGGGGGGGCGTCCTTCGAAGCCGTTGCGCGAGCGTCTGTACAGCTTCGAATTCCCGGAGTCACCGGGCGCACTGCTGAAGTTCTTGCAGACGTTGGGCACCCATTGGAATATTTCACTGTTCCATTACCGCAGTCACGGCACCGATTTTGGCCGCGTGCTGGCAGGTTTTGAGCTGTCGCAGACCGAACCCGAGTTTGAGCAGCACCTGCAGGCGCTGGGCTATGACTGCCACGATGAAACCGACAACCCGGCGTTCCGCTTCTTTTTGCAGGGTTGATAAGAAATACATAAGTAATCGTGACCTATAAGCCAGTTTATAGGTTGCGTTGTTGTGATTTTGTTGTGCATTTTTATACTGCCAAGACTTTTGACGTATAGGGATGCGCGACAATGACAACGGCTTTTTCTTCGCCATTTGGTTCTCCCGAAGATCAATTAACCAGCGCCGAGTTCGCACGAATGCTCGGTAACGGCAATGTGCAGGCAATGTATCGGGATATTGATTTACAAGCCCTGCAAGACTCCCTGGATTGCAGTATCGCTTTTCATGGGGTGGGGATTATTTTTTCTGACGGCCAAAATTCGTATTTGGTCAGGCCGACCAAACATACCGGTTACTCAACGTCCTCACAGGTCACCCACGTGGTGATCACCAAAACCGTTGCGCATACTTCACGTACCGCGGCGACCAATACCCTGTCTGAGGCTTTGACCAAACCGAACGTCGGCAAAGAACTGGCTTCGGCAGCGCTATCTTGCGGCACACTGCTGGTCTCCGTTTTTTTACTGGCGTCGGGGAGTGTTGCGGTACCCTTTACCGGTGGCACCAGTTCGGCCATCGCCTATTTAGGCTATGCCGGCATGGCTGCCAGTGCCTTACAGTGCGGTAATGGCTTGTATCGCGTGAATAAGCTTTATGATGGGAAAGGCGATGAGCTTGCGCAGTTAGATTCAGAGCAATGGTATGTCGCCACCAGCACCATTCTGGATGTGATCTCTTTGGCTAGCGCCGGGGCAGCATTGAAAGAAGCGGCCATGACTTATCGTGCCATGCGAAGAGTTTCATCGCGTAAGGCGACGGAGTGGCTAAAAAGCATGCCACGAAGTGAAAGGAAAAGGCTCACTGAGAGCATCATCAGGGCGGAGAATCCGGGTATTTCCAATCAAGTGTTAAAACAGATGGTTAACGCGGGCTTATACCCGAAGCGCTATCCAACACAAGCCCTTCAGAACGGACTTCGACAGCAATTACGGTCGGCGCTGAATAACTCGATGGCCTTTGTGGGCAGCGGTATCAGCGGCACTTTGTCCTCGCCTGCTAATGTGAAGGAAACGGGGCAATATTTTGTTGGGATCATGCAAAAATTACCGCAGATGGTGAGGTAATGTCGGACTGGATGATTAACCGCCTGATATCTCAAGGGCGAGAAATGGAACAGCAAATCCTGCAGCGGGATCCGGCGGTATATGCCGGCGTGGATGCGCAGCTTGAGCAACATTTTTTGACGCCGGGGCAGCGTTTGTCGCCGCCGGGCGTGGGCAATGTCATGTTGCTGCTAATTTGTCTTACGCTGGGGTTGGCGGGAACCATGGGGCTATTGGCCGATATAGCCCTTGCGGTAACCGGCAGTGCCTCTGCTGCCACATTATTAGGCAGCGGCGCCATCATGGCCGTGTGGATGACGCTTGTCCTGTTTCACCTGGTTCAGGGTAAAAACACAGGGGTAGTATTGCTGAAATATTATCTTGGCATGCTGGCCGCGCTTTTGATCGGTGCAGTAGCGGCCTGGGCAGCAAACATCACCGGCATTGCCAATGGCCTGATGTTGCTGTGTGCCTGCATTGGCGGGATTATTTTCAGTAACCGGACGGTGTTTTATCTGTATGTTGCCTATTTCAGGACGCGCCGGCGCGTTTTTCTAAAGCGCCGTTGGCAGATGGAAGCCATGCATAATCCCCGCTAGAAAGCTTGTTACGGGAAGGAACATGACGCAGCAATTTAATGGTTTTAGCCAGCAGGGCCTGAATTTTCTTCAGCAGGTGCGCATTGAGAACGACAAGGAATGGTTTGAGGCCAACCGCGACGTTTACGATCGTGAACTATTAACGCCATTCCGTACGTTGATAGCCGAACTGAGTCCGGCGATGTTGGCGATCGATCCCTTATTCGAGACCCGGCCGGCGATCGGCAAAACGCTGTCGCGCATACATCGCGACACGCGTTTTTCCCACGACAAATCGCGCTACCGCAGCCGCATGTGGCTGACGTTCAAACGGCCAAGCAAAGACTGGAAGGACGCGCCGGTCTACTTCTTCGAACTGGGGCCGGACATGTTGCGTTACGGGCTGGGTTATTACAGCGCCAACAAACCGACCATGGATCTGTTTCGCCATACGCTGCAACGCCGACCGCAGCCCTTTTTGGAGGTCGCAGCCTGCTGCCGGCCACCGTTCGAGCTGGTGGGTGAAAGCTACAAGCGGCCGTTAGTGAAAGAGCAGGCGCCAGAAATTGCCACCTGGTACAACCGCAAGTCCTTTGCGGTGATGGCGACCGACAGTCAGGTGGAAAAGCTGTTCAACGCCGGGTTGGTGCAGACTCTGGCGCAGGGCTTCCTGCAGCTGGAACCGCTTTACCATTGGCTGATGCAGGTGGAGACGATGAAGCAAGTCGATCCAGCGGATTTATGAAAGTAAGCGCCAGAAAGCGTCGATCAGCGGATCGCTAAGGCGTTTTTTCTGCACACAGACCCCCAGCTCGAACGGCTCGACCATGGAAATATTCTCCAGTTGCGAGATGCGATTACGCACCGGCTCCGGGCTGTTGTCCACCACCACGCCGGGGATCAGCGCGATGCCGCAGCCCAGCGCCACCATCGAAACGATGGCCTCGTGGCCGCCAACGGTGGCGTAAATCAGCGGATTGGCGATGCGCTGGCGACGGAACCACAGTTCGATGCGTTTTCGCGACGGGCCGTGCTCCGGCAGGATAAACGGAATATTGGCCCAGTCGGGCTGCTCGGCAAACGCCTGGCTGCGTACCGCGCAGGGCAGCGCCGGAGCAATCAGCACCAGCGGGATCTCACCGATTTTAGTGAACGCCACGCTGGTGGGCAGGGTTTCGGGCCGCCCGGCAATGCCGAGATCGGCTTCGTTGGACTGCACTTTATCGACCGCATCGGCGGCGTCACCGGTGGTCAGTTTTATTTCTACCAGTGGATGCTGTGCGCGGAAGCGATCGAGGATCGGCGGCAGGTGGCTGTAGGCGGCGGTAACCGAGCAAAACAGCCGTAATTCGCCGCTCAGCGAAGGGCCGTGTTGACCCAGCGAATGCTTCAGTTGCTGGTACTGCAGCAGCGTCTGCTGGGCAAAATCTTTTAACTGTTCACCGGCATCGGTGAGCTGCACGGTGCGGTTATCGCGCAAAAACAGCGGTTGCCCGAGGATCTCTTCCAACCGTTGGATCTGGCGGGACAGCGTCGAAGGACTGACGTGCATCGCCTTGGCGGTGCGGCCAAAGTGATGGCTTTCAGCCAGATGGAGGAATAGCTTTAAATCACGCAAATCCATATCAGTACGCTCGCAGCAAGAGTGTTGCATAAATTGCAATGTCACATTCGTAATATATCAATTTAAGCAACGCGTTTCCTGTTATACATTGAGTTTAACGAATCTCCGCACAGACAGGGCGGGGAATGAAAATAACAGCAAGACACAACATCTAACTGGAGTACCACCATGGCTAACTATTTCAACACCTTGAACCTGCGTCAGCAGTTGGCGCAATTGGGCAAGTGTCGCTTTATGGCACGTGAAGAATTTGCTGATGAAGCCGGCTACCTGAAAGGCAAAAAAGTGGTGATTGTCGGCTGTGGCGCGCAGGGGCTGAACCAGGGCCTGAACATGCGTGACTCCGGCCTGGACGTGGCCTATGCCCTGCGTAAGGAAGCCATCGACGAAAAACGTCCTTCATGGCGTAAAGCGACCGAAAACGGCTTCAAGGTAGGGACCTACGAAGATTTGATCCCACAGGCAGACCTGGTGGTTAACCTGACGCCGGACAAGCAGCATACCTCGGTCGTTCGTGCCGTACAGCCGCTGATGAAAGACGGTGCGGCGCTGGGTTACTCCCACGGTTTCAACATCGTAGAAGTGGGCGAGCAGGTGCGTAAAGACATCACCGTAGTGATGGTAGCGCCAAAATGTCCGGGCACCGAAGTGCGTGAAGAATACAAACGTGGTTTCGGCGTACCGACTCTGATTGCGGTTCACCCGGAAAACGATCCGAAAGGCGAAGGCATGGCGATTGCCAAGGCCTGGGCAGCGGCGACCGGCGGCCACCGGGCGGGCGTACTGGAATCTTCCTTCGTTGCCGAAGTGAAATCGGACCTGATGGGCGAGCAGACCATTCTGTGCGGCATGCTGCAGGCGGGTTCGCTGCTGTGCTTCGACAAACTGGTTGCTGAAGGCACTGACCCGGCTTATGCAGAAAAACTGATCCAGTTCGGCTGGGAAACCATCACCGAAGCGCTGAAGCAGGGTGGTATCACCCTGATGATGGATCGCCTGTCCAACCCGGCCAAACTGCGTGCCTATGCGCTGTCTGAGCAACTGAAAGAGATCATGGCACCGCTGTTCCAGAAACACATGGACGACATCATCTCCGGCGCTTTCTCCGGCGGCATGATGGCTGACTGGGCAGAAGACGATGTGAAACTGCTGAACTGGCGTGAAGAGACCGGCAAATCGGCGTTCGAGAATGCGCCACAGTTCGAAGGTAAAATCAGCGAGCAGGAATACTTTGACCATGGCGTGTTGATGGTAGCCATGGTGAAAGCCGGTGTTGAGCTGGCATTCGAAACCATGGTTGACGCGGGTATCATCGAAGAATCCGCTTACTACGAATCACTGCACGAGCTGCCGCTGATCGCCAACACCATTGCGCGTAAGCGTCTGTACGAAATGAACGTGGTCATCTCTGATACCGCAGAATACGGCAACTACCTGTTCGCCAACGCGGCAGTGCCGCTGCTGAAAGAGTTCATGACCACCCTGCAGGCGGGTGACCTGGGCAAATCTGTTGCCGGTACTTCGGTAGACAACGCGCAACTGCGTGACGTGAACGAAGCGGTGCGTAATCACCCGATCGAATCCGTTGGCCGCAAGCTGCGCGGGTATATGACCGATATGAAACGCATCGCGGTAGCAGGCTAAATACCCGGAGTCTTTCAAGCTGTAGCGTTGTTACCTGCACTATCACACCCCAGTCACTTACTAAAGTAAGCTCCTGGGGATGAGATAGCTTGGCGCCTAGCTACAACTTGAAATCCATAGGGTATTAAGATTGGTTTTCGAGTCCAATAAAAAGGCCAGCGTTGTTGCTGGCCTTTCGCATTTCTACAGGGCCGGAATTATTGCGGCATAGCAGCAAGTGGAATAATGGCTCCGCGGTGTTGGATTACCGTGCTGGCCGTCAGATGACCGCGCTGCGCCGCCTGCACGGCATCACCACCGGTTAAACGCACGGCCAAATAACCGGCGCTGAAGGAATCGCCTGCCGCAGTGGTATCCACCACCTTTTCTTTTGGCAGGCGCACTGCCGGGATCTCAAATTCGCTGCCTTCGGCGCTGAACACCAGGCAGCTATCCGCGCCGCGTTTAATCACTATCTCCGTTACCCCGAGCTGCTGAGTACGCTGCACCACCTGTTCCAACGGCAGTTTGCCCCATAGCAGATCTTCGTCATCCAGGGTCAGGAAGGCAATGTCGGTGCAGGCCAGCACTTCGCGGTAAACCTGCTGGGTTTCTTCCCGGCTTTGCCACAGGCGCGGCCGATAGTTGTTATCGAAAATCACTTTGCCGCCGTTGGCGCGACACTGTCTTAGCAATGCCAGCAGCTTGCTGCGGCTGGCCGAATCGAGGATCGCCACGCTGATGCCGCTGAGGTACAGATAATCGAATTGGGCCAGTTGCTCGCACAAATTCTCCGCCTGTGGGCCTGCCAGCCAGTAGCGAGCGGCAGCGTCGTTGCGCCAGTAATAGAAGGTGCGTTCGCCGGTGGCATCGGTTTCTATCACGTACAGCCCCGGCAGCTTGTTCTCCAGCCGTTGTATCAGGCTGGTGTTGACCTTTTCCTGCTGCCACACCTGCAGCATTTCCTGGCTGAAACTGTCGGTGCCGAGTGCGGTCACGTAATGCACCTGCAGCGTGCTTTCCGCCACCTGGCGGGCAATGTAGACGGCGGTGTTTAATGTATCGCCGCCAAAGCCGCGGCTCAGATCCGCGCCTTTCTGCGACAGTTCAATCATGCATTCGCCGATCACGGCAAGATTTTGGGTGGTCATAGTCAACGAGCCCTGGCTGAAAGAAGAAGATGAATTGATGCGAAATACAGCCAGTCTCAATGCAAGGGATGGGGGAGTCAATAAAAATAAAACAACGTTTTATTTTATTTATGACGGCGATCGGGAAACTAAAAAGTTTCCCGATGCGTAGCCAACCTGCGGCCGTTATTTAGCGGCAGCGCGTAGGTCGGTGACGCTTTGGCCACCGATACCCCAGTTGTCGGTTTCTACTTCGTCAATGACTACCACGGTGGTAGCCGGGTTCTTGCCCAGCGTATCTACCAGCAGCTGGGTCACCCCGGCGATCAGCTGTTTCTTTTGCTCCGGCGTCGCGCCTTCGCGGGTAATTTTGATATTTACGTAAGGCATATATTTTCCTTGGGTTTTAATACCAGTATTCAATGTAGAAGGCTTTCGTCGCCGCTTAAAGTTTTATTGCCCGCTGCCGATAAATCAGGGAGGCAATCATGCAAGCCTGAGCGTTTTCATTTCCCTTCGATGGCGATAGTACCAATGACAACCAAGATGATTTCGGGTCTGCTGGCGCCACTCCTCGCCGTATGCACGCATATCAAAGCGCAGCATTATTGGCGTCAATGCCGCCGTCAGTACACCTTCCAGCCGATCTACCGCACCTGTGGCGCTTTACTGGCGCTTGAACTGCTAACCGCGGTATCTCATCCGTCCGCGCCAGACAAACGACTGTCCCCGGAGCACTATTTCGCCGCCCTCGACGTCCGCAAGCGCCTGCAGATCATTCAGGAACAGCTGGAATTGCTGCAGTATTGGCAGCCGCTGCTGAGTCGCCACGGGCTGATGGTCTCGGTCAATATCGACGGTATTGCCTTGCAGGCATTGCAGCAGCACGGCGCGTTGCTGCGACAGATTGCCGGCATGCCCTATCTGCGTTTTGAGCTGGTGGAGCACGCCGGGATGGCATTAAACGGCCCGTTGCAGCAGATTGCCGGTGCAGAGCGGCTGTGGCTGGATGACTTCGGTAGCGGCCTGGCGAATTTCTCGGCCGTCAGCACCTGGCGTTATCAATACATCAAGGTTGCGCGTGAGTTATTCACCTTGCTCAAGCAAACGGAAGATGGCGTCCAGTTACTTGTCACCCTGATCAAAATGATGAACCAGCATAGCGAAGGGGTGATCGTCGAAGGGGTGGAGACCGAGCAGGAATGGTTGCTGGTACAGCGCTCTGGCGCGCTGGCTGCCCAGGGTTACTTTCTTTCTCGCCCGGCCCATTTTGACACCCTGCAAACCCTGCCTACGCGATTTTCCATGCCTGCCGCCTGAGCTCCGTCTCTCTCTAAAGCGTGAACTCTTGCCTATCCTCGGCTAGGCTTGGTAAAGCCACTTATCAATTATGGGTAAGCTATCGCGTTCAGGGAGCCGTTATGACAAGAACAGGAAAAGCGTTCACTTGGGTTGGCGGCATTGTGCTGCTGATCATCGCCGCGTTGGTGGTCTTTGTGCTGACCTTCGACTGGAACCGCCTCAAACCGACCATCAATGACAAGGTGTCGGCCGAGTTGCATCGTCCGTTCGCCATCCGTGGCGATTTGGGGGTGGACTGGTCACGCGATGATAAAGATATAGGTGGCTGGCGCGCCTGGGTGCCCTGGCCGCGAATTCATGCTGAAGATGTGGTACTGGGCAACCCGAAAAATATCCCTGGCGACAGCATGGTGCAGTTACAGCGCGTCGAAGCCAGCATTTCGCCGCTGGCACTGTTGGGCAAACAACTGTTGATCCCGCGTATCTGGCTGAAACAGCCGAACGCCAGCTTGCAGCGGTTGGCCAACGGTGAGAATAACTGGACCTTCAACCTGGCCGGTGACCCTAACCAGCCGCCGTCTGCCTGGTCGGTGAATATTCATGACATCGTCTTCGATCGCGGCCAGATTGCTTTCAAGGACGCCACGCTGAAGGCCGATTTTCGCGCGGAGATTGATCCACTCGGCAAGCCTTTGCCATTTAGTGAAGTCACCGGCAAAAAAGATGCCGGCACGACGATCCCCCAAGACTATATTTTCGGCTGGAAGGTGAAAGGCAAATACAACGGCGAGCCGTTATCGGGCAGTGGCAAGATTGGCGGCATGCTGTCGTTGCAGAATGCCGAGGTGCCATTCCCGCTGCAGGCCGACGTACGCTCCGGTTCCACTCGGGTGGTAGTGGCGGGGACGTTGTCCGACCCGATGAACCTTGGCGGGTTGGATCTGCGGCTTAAATTCTCCGGCGACAGCTTGGGTAACCTGTATGCCCTCACCGGCGTGTTGTTGCCCAATACCCCGCCATACTCCACCGATGGTCACCTGACTGCCCGACTGCACGAGAAAGGCGGCGCGGTGTTCCAATACCAGAAATTCGACGGCAAAATCGGCGACAGCGATATCCACGGCGATTTGAAATATGTCGCCGGCAAACCCCGGCCAACGCTGAGCGGCGAAGTGTTGTCGAAACAGCTGCGCTTTGCCGATCTGGCACCGCTGATTGGTGCCGACTCCAATACGGAAAAAGCCGGTCGCGGTGAGAAGAGCCGCCAACCAGCGGGCAAAGTGCTGCCGGTAGAAAAGTTTGATACCAAAAGCTGGAAGGTAATGAATGCGGACGTCAAATTTACCGCCAAACGCATTGAACACGGCAGTTCGCTGCCGTTGAGCGATCTCTATACCCATCTGCAATTGGATAACGGCGTCATTGTGATGGATCCGCTGCGGTTCGGCGTGGCGGGCGGTAACCTCAATTCGACCGTCCGGCTCGATGGCAGCAAAAATCCGATGCAGGGTCGGGCTGATTTGCATGCGCGTAAATTCCAGCTCAAGCAGTTGCTGCCGGATGTAGGCTCGATGAAGCGTAGCCTGGGGCAATTGAACGGCGATGCCAAACTGACCGGCAGCGGCAATTCGGTGGCCGATTTGCTGGCGACCAGCAGCGGCGATTTGCGCATGGTGATTAACAACGGGGTGATTAGCCGCAGCCTGATGGAAATTCTCGGATTGAACGTCGGCAACTATCTGGTGGCGCAATTATTTGGTGATGACGTCGTGGGGATAAACTGCGCGGCGGCGGATGTTGGTATCCACGACGGCGTGGCGGCACCTCGGCTGTTTGTGTTCGACACCGAGAACGCGATTATCAACATCAGCGGCAATACCAACTTCGCTACGGAACGGCTGGACTTGTCCATCGATCCTGAAAGCAAGGGCATGCGGGTGCTGACGCTGCGTTCACCGCTGTACGTGAAAGGCACCTTCGCGCACCCGGATGCCGGTGTGAAGGCCGGCCCGCTGATTGCACGTGGTGCGGCGGCGGTGGCACTGGGCGTGGTGCTGACGCCGGCAGCGGCCCTGCTGGCATTGGTTTCCCCCAGCGAAGGCGGTGAAGAAAACCAGTGCGGGAAAATCCTTCAGCAGATGAAGCAGAAAAAATGATCGCTAACGGCCCGCATTGCGGGCCACGCTTACTGCAGAACCCGGCAGTCGTGATCCTGGATCTCTTCTGACGAAGCCAGCGTAAACGGCAGCAGGCTGCGCTCGGTGGCCAGCAACAGAAAATCGCCGCCCGGCAAGGCTGTCATCGCCAGGCCAAAGCTCCCCATGCGCCCCTTTGAGCGTGCTACCTCATCTGCCAGCAGGCGGAAAGCCCCTTGTTTGTGCAACTCTTCAGGCGTCACCCGGCGCACCAGATAGTCATGGCCCAGCAGGCCGCCAGGCAGCGGCTCCCACCGCTCGCTGTAATCTGCCGCATACTGCGCCAGCTGCGTTTTTACCGCAGGCAGCAGGCAGGAGATATGAATGTGCAACTGGTTCTGAGTGCGGCCGTAGGCCGAATTAATCGCCAGCGAAATATCGGCGTCATCAATCTCTTTACCATATTTATCCGCCATAAAGTGCCGTGCCTGCCAGGCTTGCTCAAAGAAGTTTGGGGTCGTGGCAGCCAGTACCTCGGGGCTTTCGATTCCGGTGATTTTAGCGCTTGGCATCAACAGATATTGCAGTGGCCCGTTACGGTCCTTAAACACCACAAAACCGGCCTGAGGGTCCACCTGCGCACAGGGCGCCGGGTTGTTATTTGCCTGTTGGTTGGGCAGACACTGTTGGCTGACGATGCGCCACAGCGCGCTCGACTGGGGTGGCTTCACCCATATCCAGAGCGCACCAGCAATGACAATGGCGGCCATTAGCAACGGCGCAACGTACAAAAACAGCCTGCGGCGCAAAGACATGATTGATTTCCATTTCCGTAAAAGGAGAAGCATTCAGCATAGTCTGATTTTATGACAGGAGACAACGCGGGAAGTGCGGCCCCGCAGGCAGGGGCCGCATAAGCAGGGTTACAGCGATTGGTCGCGAGTCTCTTTCATCAGCAACAGGGCTATCAGCGTGAGGCAGGCCATGGATGCCAGATACAGACCGACGTAGAACAGGCCGTAGTGGGTTGCCAGCCAGGTGGCGATATAAGGTGCCACTGCCGCCCCGAGGATTGACGCCACGTTGTACGAGAACGAAGCCCCGGTATAACGTACTTCGGTCGGGAACAGCTCTGGCAGCAGCGCGCCCATCGGGCCGAAGGTCAGGCCCATGATGCTCAGACCACACAGCAGGAAGCCCATCACCAGCGCCTGGTTACCGGAGCCCAGCATGCTTGGGAACAGGAAGGCGAAGGCGATCATCAGCAGAGTGATAACGATCATGGTCTTGCGGCGACCAAAGGCATCGGCCAGCAGGCCGGCAATCGGCACCATCACACCAAAACCAATCACCGCCACCATCAGCATCCACAGGAAACTGTTGCGTGAGTAACCCAGCCCCAGCGGCTGCGCCGTGGTGCCGTAGGTCATTGAGTAAACCGTCATCAGGTAGAACAGGGTATAGGTCGCCAGCATGATAAAGGTGCCGAGGATGGTCGCCTTCAAATGCTTGCTCAGCAGGGTACCGAGCGGGATTTTCACCTGTTTGCCGGCTTTGGCCACCTTGGCGAACACCGGAGTTTCATGCAGCGACACGCGCACGTACAGGCCGATCAGCACCAGGGCGGCGGAAAGGATAAACGGCACGCGCCAGCCCCATTCCATAAATTGTTGGTCAGTCAGCAGCCAGGAGAGCAGCAGGAAGGTGCCGTTAGCGAAGAAGAAACCGATAGGCGCGCCCAACTGTGGGAACGAGCCATACAGCGCACGCTTCTTGGGAGGGGCATTCTCGGTTGCCAGCAAGGCGGCTCCGCCCCATTCACCCCCCAGCCCCAGGCCCTGACCGAATCGCGCCAGCGCCAGCAGGATAGGGGCGAAGATGCCGATGGTTTCGTAGCTTGGCAGCAAGCCGATCAGCACGGTGGAAATCCCCATGGTGAGCAGCGACGCGACCAGCGTCACCTTGCGCCCCACGCGATCGCCAAAGTGGCCGAACAGCGCCGAGCCAATCGGACGCGCCACAAAGGCGACGGCAAAGGTGGCCAACGACTGTAGCGTCGCGGTGGTGGGATCGCCCTGCGGGAAGAAGATATGCGGGAATACGATCACCGCTGCGGTGGCGTAAATATAGAAATCGAAAAACTCGATGGCGGTCCCGACCAGCGAGGCGACAATCACTTTTCCGCGTGAGTTGACTGGTGTTGGCGCGTCGTCGGCGTCCAGAGTTGGTGCGATGGAGGCTTGCATAATTTTTCTTATATTTTGGATTGGTAAAAATCCATCTTAGTCATAGCAAAATGCCTTTTCAATGGTGAAACTTTGTACAATGCCGCAATTAACCGGTTAAAAAGCTTAATGTTTCATTGGCGTGTTTCTGCGTGGTTTTTAACGTTGCCAAATGAATGATTTGCAGACTTAACATCTGTAAAAGCCGCAAAGAAAAGTTATCGGGTAGTTTGTTATGCTGGATTTGGTAGGTGTGGTGTTGATATTTTGGTTTTATGTGCTGGGTTTTAGGCTGAATTCCGGAATAAAAAACCAGCCACCAGAGAGTGGCCGGTATGATTGCATTGCTTTAGGGGGCGGATTGCTCGGAGGCTGGCAGAGTTTTGTCTTCTTTATACTGCGCGGTGGCGATCCAGGCGGCGCAAAAAAGCGTCAGTCGGGCAAAGAAATAGAAAAACGCCATCAACCCGATTACCGAACCAAAGGCGGCACCGGAAGGCGATTTAGCCACCTGTGGCAGCGTCATGGTCATCACAAACTTAATCACTTCGAAGCCAATGGCGGCAAGCAGCGTGCCACGCAGCAGCGCCTTCTTCTTCGGCTTATGCCGCGGCAGCATCCAGAAGATCCACAGGAACAGCAGATAGTTGGCGAAGATGGAGATCGACAGCGCAATCAGCGTCATCGCCGGCCGCAGCCACTCGATACCCTCCAGGCCCAGTGCACGGACAATGGCCGCCTGTGCCGAACCGGCGATGGAGGTCAGCGTCAGGGTGATAATCAGCGCCACCACCAATCCACTCAGCGAAATAAAGTCGCGGGTGTATTTGAAGTAGATTTTTTCCTGATCCTGCGGATTACGTTCCCATACGTCACGCGACTGCGCGCGGATCGCCTCACGCAGGTTACCCATCCAACTGATGCCTGAATACAGCGCCAGCGCCAGACCGGTCAGCCCCACGGTGGTGCGCTGCTGAATCGCCGTATTGACGGTGTTTTTCAGCGTGCTGGCCAGCGTAGGGTCACTGATGCTGCCGACAATTTTATTAATCAGCTCAGTCAGCAGGTCAGGATTGGATGCCAGCACAAAGCCGACGGCGGCAAACGACACCATCAAAATCGGGATCAGCGAAAGAAACGAGAAATAGGTGATAGCGGCGCCGAACTGGCTGCCCAGACGATCGTTAAAGCGCTCGGTGGCGCGCAGCAGGTGAGCGATGCTTGGCCAGGCCTTGATGCGTTCGACCAGGCGTGAAAAACCGGAGATGCGGCGGTCAATAGTCTGGTGGCCGGTTTTGATGGCGATCAGCGGCTTTTGCGGCGCTTCACTGTTGGGCTGTCGGGGGTCTTTATCTGATCCTGTAGGCATTACGTCACGATTTCCTTAACGATAAATAGGCTCTCTCAGCCTTGATTATAGCCAAAAGGCGCGCTGATTTGGCCGCCGGGGGGGGCAACCGGCTAATTTGTGAGCTTAACGCGTTCGTTCGCCGGGTGAAATGTTACTGCCTGCCGATAGGTAAAATTCTTATGTCAGCCCCGTGCCAGCGGGGTTTTTTTCGTTCATCGACCTCCAATTTTTATCTGTTTCATCACCAAGAAAGCGTTTACTCATGATGTGGCGCTGCGGTTTACCAGCCGCCGCGTGACTGCAGCCGTAGGGGCTGGAACGGTTTCACCTGTTATCACTGGATAAAATGGAAGGTCATATGAAATTACTTAATCACCCCACCTGTCGTCCGTTTACCGAAGCGGGCAATTTGACACAGATTTCCGCTTACTATGAAGAAGGGCGACACATCATGTGGATGCTGCTGCGTGCGGAACCGCGCCCTTGTTTTAATCAGGCGTTAATTGAAGACATCATGACGTTGGCGCAGGCAGCCAAAGAATCATCATTGCAGTTTGATTTTTGGGTCACTGGCTCGTTGGTGCCCAATATGTTCAACGTGGGTGGCGATTTGCAGTTCTTCGCCGAGGCGATTAAAAATCGCAAACGTGAGGCGATGATGGCTTACGCACGGGCCTGCATTGATTGCGTGCATGCGGCGGCTCGCGGATTTGATACCGGAGCGGTTAGCATCGCGATGGTCGAGGGCAGTGCACTGGGCGGCGGCTTTGAAGCGGCGCTGGCGCACCATTTCGTTCTGGCGCAGAACAATGCGCGCATGGGCTTCCCGGAAATTGCGTTTAATCTGTTCCCCGGCATGGGCGGTTATTCGCTGGTGGCGCGTAAAGGAAACATGCGCCTGGCGGAAGAGCTGATTTGGGGCGGCGAGTCGCATACCGCGGAATGGTTTGAAAGCCGTGGCCTGGTCGATCAGTTATTCCAGCCTGGCGACGCTTATATAGCGACCCGTACCTTTATCGATACCATTCGGCCCAAACTGAACGGCATGCGTGCCATGCTGCGTGCCCGTCAGCGGGTGTTGCAGTTGACGCGTTCGGAACTGATGGACATTACCGAAGACTGGGTGCATTCGGCCTTCACTATCGAGGAGAAAGATCGCGCCTATATCGAACGTCTGGTGATGCTGCAGGATCGTCATACCCTGAACCTGCGTCGTGCCGGCTAATGTTGCCCTGCCCGCCTCACGCTGAGGAGGATGGCGGGCGATAAGACTGCAGCCAATGCTCCAGCTGTTCCGGGAGCATTGGCCGCGCAAACAGGAACCCCTGTTTTTCATCCACGCCGATTTCATCGAGGAACCGATTTTCGCTTTCTGTTTCCACGCCTTCGGCGATCACCCGGAATTTAAGCGCTTCGGCCGCCGCGACGATGGCACGCACCAGCGATTGTGAAACCGGATTGTCATTCACTCCGCGCACAAAGCTTTTATCCAGTTTAATCGCATCCAGCGGAATACGCGCCAGCTGCGCCAGCGAAGAGTAGCCGGTGCCAAAATCATCAAGATGAACCTGTGCGCCCAGCTCGCGTAGCCGGGTGATCACTTCGCGAGCGCGTTTCTCATCCTCAATCAGGCTGCTTTCCGTGAGTTCGAAATCCAGCAGGCAGGGGGTCAACTGATTGTGCTGCAACACCTGCGCCAGATCTTCAACGATAGAGTCATCCACCAACTGGCGGGCGGAAAGATTGACCGCGACCCGCAGTTGCAACCCCTGTCGTTGCCACAGAGCGGCCTGTTTGGCGGCGGTTTGCAGCACCCAACGGCCGAGGGGGCCGATCAGACCGGACTCTTCGGCGTAAGAGATAAACTGTAGCGGCGGGATCAGGCCGCGCTCGGGGGAATCCCAGCGCACCAGCGCTTCCACGCTGCATACCCTGCCGCTGAGCGCCTCTATTTTTGGCTGGTAATACACCACCAGTTGATTTTGTTCCAATCCCTTACGCAGGTTGGTGTCCAGCCACATGTATTCCGCGACGCGTTTATTCATTTCTGGCGAGAACACGGTATAGGTCCGTTTGCCATGCTCTTTGGCGACATACATGGCGGTGTCGGCACTGCGGATCAGGCTGTCGAGGTCGTTGCCGTGTTCGGGACACAGTGCGATACCAATAGAACAGCCGGTATAAACTTCGATAAGCCCTATGCGGAACGGCGTTTTCAGCCGGTCGATAATGCGCTGGGCCAGGCGTTGCAGCATTTCGCGGTCGGCCTGCTGGGCCAGCACCAGGAATTCATCGCCACCCAGGCGGGCCAGGGTTTGGTCGTTATCCAGACAGCCGAGCACCGCCAGCGACACCTCCACCAATAAACGGTCGCCGAACATATGGCCGTAGGCGTCGTTAACCTTTTTAAAATTGTCGAGATCGAGGTACACCAGCCCAACACTGTGGCCATCGCGAGTGGCGATCGACTGGGTTATTTTGTCCTGAATGGCATTGCGATTGGGCAGGCCGGTAATGATGTCGGTATTGGCCAGCACCCGCAGACGTTCCTGGGCGCGGCGTTCTTCGGTGATATCGGTACCGGAGCAAATCAAAAAAACTTCATTTTTGCCGCTGCCGCTGTGGACGAACTTGTTGCGGAACAAAAACAGCCGCTCGCCTTTCACCGTTTTGATCCAGCGTTCTACCTCATAGGAGGAACCATTACGGAAAAAACCGGCGATGTTGCGCCGTGATGCCGAGGCTTCCTCCGGGCTCATAAATAATTGAAAGACGTTTTTACCAATAACATCATGTTCGTGCAGACCGGTGTACTCTTCGCTCAGGCGGTTGAAACGCTGAATGCGGCCGTGTTGATCGACAATCACAATCACGGAGTTGGCTTCGGACACCACCTGCTCGGCAAAGGATAGGCCGTGTACCAGGTCACGGGCGACCGATTGAGTGTCGCTGAAGGCGGAGGCGGTGCCTGCCCATTCCAGATTGTTGACTCGTCGCCCGACCAGATGCAGATGTATCGGTTCGCCGCCGAGCGTGATGGTGATATCAAGGCTGGCGGTAATGCCACTCAGGCGACGGATTTTAGCCGCCTGCATGGCGCTGAGCGCCACGGCCATATGAGTTTTACCTTTGACTGCCGACAACGCCAACGCATTGCTGTCAAACGCCAATCGCCAATAAGGGCTGTTGGTGCCGAAGTGAGCGTTAAGAAGCATAGGGCCTTGGTCTGCGAACATGATGATTCCTCAAAAGGGCACGACAGCCAGGTCTGTGCGATGAGCGCAGCCGCAGGTTTCTGGCCCGGGAGTGGCCGTAGTGCACGTATCTCCATCATATAACAGGTTTTACACCGGCGGGGGATGAAACTATTATATAAGCAATAATTAGTTTTGCCCTGTAATCGTCAAATTGCCGCACGTTTTAAAGTGTAAGTGAGAACCGGGGATTTCGAGAGATTGATGCGATCCTGGTGCTTCGCGCACTGCGATCATTTTGTTGCCGGGCGGTTGTAGCGGAGGGGGCTACATTATAATAAAGTGGGCCGCTGGTGGGAATAATCCTATAGAAAAAGACATCATGTTGTGGTGGTTTTTATGCTCTGGGAAACCAAACTTTCCAAATAATACGCACCATCTTCATAATTAATTCATTATTGATGGATAAAAGTGTTTCGGGCTTTAATAAATTTACACACAATCGCATTACTATATATTTATCGGCCTATTATTATCTCCGACGAAAGATGAGCCTGTTCACGTACAGCGCTCCTGATGAAGAATAATTTTAAGGAAATGAATATGCGTAAACTGACCGCTTTATTTGTCGCTTCAACTCTGGCACTGGGTTCTGCTTCTATGGCTTTCGCTGCAGATACCACGGCAGCACCGGCTACTACAGACGCCGCCCCGATGAACATGAAAATGATGCATCATAAAGGTGAAGGTAAAGGTGGGCCGTTTGCCGGCCTGAACCTGACCGAGCAACAGCGCCAGCAAATGCGCGATATTATGAAAGAATCGCACCAGAAACGCGGCGAAGGTACTAAAGAAGAACGCCAGGCACTGCATAGTATGGTCGCTTCCGACAGTTTCGATGAAGCCAAAGCGAAAACCCAAATTGATGCCATCAGCAAAGCACAGTCCGAACATATGCTGGAGCGCGCCAAGGCTGAAAATAAAATGTATAACCTGCTGACCCCTGAGCAGAAAAAACAATACAATGAGAATTATCAGAAACGCGAACAAAAAATGATGGAGCACATGAATAACATGAAGTCGAAAATGACGAATTCACAGTAATAAATTCATGTGGTGAATATAAAAAGGGCCAGATTAATCTCTGGCCCTTTTGCTTTTTCTGACCAAAAACAAGTCACTTCGATAAGAGGTGAGGGTTGGCAATATGTTGAAACTGTTCGGTAACAATATGTGCAAAACGTGGATCGTTAATATGATAAGCCGTTTTTATCAGCCGTCGTTTGTTAGTTGGCCGAAGCGTACTTTCTAACGCCTGTATAAAGGCGGCCAATGCCTGCGGATCCCAAAAAGGCTGTCCCGGAGCATCCAGTGCGGATACCCCCCCTCCCGGGATCACAAATCGTATCTCACCGCTGCAAGCATTCATTTTTTCCCCTATCCAGCGCCCGATACTGGCATTTTCCTGCGGTGTAGTGCGAACCAAAGTAACCTGAGGGTTATGTTGGTGGATCAGGCGTTCGGCATAACGCGGCGGTACCGTTTCTGGGGGGCCAAAATTAATCATATCCAATGCACCACAGGATAGTATGCAGGGGATGCCGGTGCGGGCGATGGCACTAAAGCGCTCCTCATTGCAGGGAAGAACCCCTCCGAACAGATAATCGGCCACTTCGGTTGTGGTCAGATCCAGCGCTGCGCTCAGCAAACGGCTATCGATCAGTTTCTCCAACGCTCTGCCTCCACTGCCGGTGGCGTGGAATACCAAGCAGTCCCATTGAGGTTCGAGCGCGGAAACAACCATTTTTATGCAAGGCGTTGTGACGCCAAACATCGTCAGACCGACAGCCGGTTTTTCCTCGATGTCATGAGCGGTGGCGAAACGTACCGCTCCAGCAATCTGGCATGCTGCATTGCTCAGGACACGGCGCGATATACGGTTCAGGCCTGCTATATCCGTGACGGAATAAAGCATGGCGATATCGCTGTTGCCGACATATGCCGAGACGTCGCCTGCAGCCATGCTTGAAACCATCAATTTAGGCAGGCCGATGGGTAATTTTTGCATCGCCGGAGTGATAATGGCTGTGCCGCCAGAGCCGCCCAAACCAAGCAGGGCCGCGATATCGTGGCGTGTCAGGAGAAAACGTTCGAAGGCGAGTGCCATCGCGGTAATGGCCTGACTGCGGTGGGGGCAAAATACGGCCTTGGCCCCTTCGGGATGATAGCCGGCAACTTCTTCTGCACAGATATCGACTGCCGGGTTGGCCGGCCGTTTGTTGGTAGAGAGATCGACGGTAATAGTGGGCAAACCGAGGCTGGCGATCGTCTGGCGAACATACTCCAGTTCTTGTCCTTTGGTATCTGCTGTGGTAGCAATGTAGACAGAATTTGAAGTATTAAACATTGCCCATTCCTGCTGAATTTCTAATTTTATATTATAAATTATAGCATTATGAATTTATGTGGAACCCTGGTGTTGGTCGTTTAAGTTAAAATGATTAATATATCTACATAATGAGACGGTCGTATCATTTATGCAAGCCCAGTTCAGTTCGAAATGAGACACTTGTCTCATTTTTGAGCGTTTTAATGCTGCCGATAAAGCGGGATATTGTCGGTTTGATGGTTATCGCATCCTGTCCCGAGAGCGGGAGATGCGATGAAGTATGAGGTTGCCGTGCTAATAACTGCCTTTCCCATGAAACAGGAAAAATCTCTGACCTCTGCCCGGGCCAGAACTCATCATTTACTGTTGACCAGTGCCATGGCGTTGTATGACGAAGGCTTCTTTCCGTCGATCACTGAGCTTGCCGCACATGCGCAGGTGTCAAGGGCTACGGCTTATCGTTATTTCCCCACTCAAAGTGAATTGATTGCTGCGGTCGTGGCTGAAAGTCTGGGGCCGATCCTGGAATGGCAACCAGAGGATCATGATGCGTTGAAACGTATTCAACAATTGCTGGCTTTCGCCTATCCGCAGATGGAGCAACATGAAGGTGCTTTACGTGCCGCATTACAGCTGTCATTGCAACAATGGGCGCAAGCGACGCCGGGGGAAAAGTTCGTCCGCGGCAACCGCAAACGCCTGCTGAATCTGGCAGTAGAGCCGTTGCAGGATAAACTACCGCCCGAGGCGTTACAGCGGGTGATTCATTCTTTCTCGCTGATCTATGGTTCGGAAGTTTTCCTGGTACTGAAAGATATTTGGGGACTGGATCTCGGTGGCATCCAGGATGTGACGCAATGGATGGCGAAAGCCATTATTCGCCAGGCTGAAGAAGATGCGATGAACAGCAGAAAACCACTAGCATGATAGTCCAATTTTTACGGTCATTCTCGGCGAAAACCAGCACATTTCACTGAGTGAGTATTGGCAATAGTTATAATTAAAACTGATAAAAAGAGCGTCTTAAGCATTTTTTTACCGGCCGCATGGAGATGTTCCTGCGGCCTTTATTGTCTCTATTATCCCTATTTTTCATTGAATTATATTTTATCCTCAGCACCCTAAATTCACGCCTCTCGCTGGTGATAGCCATCGAAGATCCTTATGCCTTTCCCCCTGTTTTCTCGATCCTTAGGTTTGCCGTTTAGGTCATCCAGCGCCTTGACCCATTAGGCGCGCTTGAGATTGTTGTGCTTTATTTATTTGGTGTTACGAAACTGTTACACAAAAAAATCAATAAGACATTTGCAAACAACAATGGACGGTATCTGGGATGGAAAATAGACGTAGAGGAGTCAAGCCTGTTCAGGCGGCCTTCGGCTGGCCTGAAATTGGTGTTAATCGCGCACAGTGGAGTGCTGTGCTTTTTTGCCTGGCGGCGATCGGTGGAGCGCAGGCTGCACCATATGTAGAGAGCGGCAAGCCGGGCGATCCTGCGAGTTGGCGCAGTAATGAATTTAACGCCGAATGGGGCCTGGGAGCGATCCACGCCGATCAGGCCTACGCCGCCGGTTATAGCGGGAAAGGCGTAAAACTCGGCATTTTCGATCAACCGGTGTATGCCAAACATCCGGAGTTTGCCAGCCAGGGCAAAGTGATCAATCTGGTGACGACCGGCATTCGCGAATACACCGATCCCTACATTCCGGTGAAAAAAGGCGACGTATTCCGCTATGACGGCACGCCGAGCGTGGATTCCGACGGCACCCTGGGTTCACACGGTACCCATGTGGGCGGCATTGCTGCCGGCAACCGCGATGGTGGTGAGATGCACGGCGTGGCGTTCAACGCACAAATCATCAGCGCGGAAAACGGCGACCCCGGGCCGGAAGACGGCATCATTCTCGGTAACGATGGCGCGGTGTACCAGGCCGGCTGGGATGCGTTGATCGCCAGCGGCGCGCGCATTATCAACAACAGCTGGGGGATTGGCATCACTGAGAAGTTTGATCAGGGTGGCAAGGATCCGGCCTATCCTCACTTCACGCTTGCCGACGCGCAAAAGCAATTCGATCAAATCAAACAGATCCTTGGCACAAAAGCCGGCGGCGCTTATCAGGGTGCAATCGATGCGGCACGCAGCGGCATCGTCACCATTTTTGCCGCCGGTAACGATTATAACCTCAATAACCCGGACGCCATGGCCGGGCTGGCCTATTTCGTGCCGGAGATAGCCCCCAACTGGCTGTCGGTCGCCAGTCTGCAGGATCCGAACAACACCGGCGACTACAGCATTAGCACCTTCTCCTCCCGCTGCGGCTATACCGCCAGCTTCTGCGTTGCCGCGCCGGGCAGCAAGGTGTACAGCTCAATCATCGAAGGCAACAGCGTAGATAACCTGACCACCGGTTACGCCAAATACAGTGGGACCTCAATGGCGGCGCCGCACGTGGCCGGCAGCATTGCGGTGCTGATGGAGCGCTTCCCGTACATGACAGGCGCACAGGTTGCCTCGGTGCTGAAGACCACCACCACCGATATGGGCGCACCGGGTATCGATGCGCTGTACGGCTGGGGGATGATCAATCTGGGCAAGGCGATCAACGGTCCGGGCATGTTTGTTACCGAGCAGGATATTCCTGAAGAGTTTCGGGTTAGCGGCGCTTATGGCCCGGAGCAGTTCGTGGTGAATCTACCGGGCGTCGGTGCGGTGCTGGACAAGGGCAAACCGACCGAACGCGTGTGTGACGATACGCATTGCGGATTGGATGTCTGGAGCAACAACATTTCCGGTCACGGCGGCCTGACCAAACAGGGTATCGGTACCCTGGTGCTGACCGGCAACAACAGCTACGCGGGGCCGACGCTGATCAATCAGGGCCTGCTGGCAATTAACGGCTCGGTGACTTCCGACGTCACGGTGCAAAACGCTGGCGTGCTGGGCGGTTCCGGCACGGTAGGTTCACTGACCGCCCGCAGCGGCGGTACCGTGGCACCGGGCAACTCGATCGGCACGCTGAACGTGACGCGTAACGTCAGCTTCGAGCCGGGTTCCCGCTATGCGGTGGAAGTGGCACCCAACGGCCAGAGCGATCGGATCCAAAGCAGCGGATCGGCGACGATCGGCGGCGGTGAGGTCGTGGTGTTGCAGGAACAAAACGCCAACCTGCTGTCGCAAGGTAGCGTGAGCAGCCTGCTGGGCCGCCAGTACAATATTCTGACCGCCCAGCAGGGTATCAGTGGGCAGTTTGCTTCCACTTCAACTTTCTCTCCCTTCCTGGGCGCCGGGCTGACCTATCAACCCAATCAGGTCACGCTGAACGTTGGCCGTAACGACACCAGTTTTGCCAGCGTGGCCGCCACTCAGAATGAGCGTGCGGTAGCGGCAGCGGCGGATGCCCTGGCGGCGGGCAACCCGGTGTACGAAAGCATCCTCAACGCCGGTTCGGCAGGGGAAGCGCGTCAGGCGTTCCGTCAGTTGTCCGGGCAGATCCACGCGGATATTGCCTCGGCACAGGTGAACGACAGCCGTTATCTGCGTGACGCGCTGAACGGCCGTCTGCGACAGGCGGAAGGGCTGGCAACCTCGCCGGACATCAAGGCGGACGACGACGGTGGTGCCTGGGCGCAGTTACTGGGGGCCTGGGACCATGCGTCGGGCGATGCCAATGCCACCGGCTATCAGGCATCGACCTACGGCGTGCTGGTGGGGCTGGACTCGGCGCTGGCGGACGACTGGCGGCTGGGGGTGGCGACCGGCTACACCCGCACCTCGCTGGACGGCGGCTACGGCTCGAATGCCGACAGCGACAACTACCACCTGGCAGTGTACGGCGGCAAACAGTTCGGTGAACTGGCGCTGCGTGCCGGTGGGGGCTACACCTGGCACCGCTTCGATACCTCGCGTTCGGTCAATTACGGCATGCAGTCGGATCGGGAAACCGCAAAATACAGTGCGCGCACCGAGCAGGTGTTTGCCGAAGCGGGTTACAGCGTGAAGGCTGATTGGGTGAATCTGGAGCCGTTCGCCAACCTGGCGTACATCAACTTCCAGAACAACGGTATCTCGGAGGACGGCGGGGCGGCGGCGCTGCACGGTGACAAGCAACATACCGACGCGACCGTCTCGACGCTGGGGCTGCGTGCGGATACCGAGTGGCAGGCGAGCAAAACCACGTCGGTGGCGCTGCGCAGCGAACTGGGCTGGCAGCATCAGTACGGCGATTTGGATCGTGGCACCGGGCTGCGCTTCAACGGGGGTAATTCCCCGTTCGTGGTGAACAGCGTGTCGGCCTCGCGTGACGGTGCGGTGCTGAAAGCCAGTGCGGAAGTGGCGGTGAACAAGAACGCCACGCTGTCATTGGGCTACGGCGGGTTACTGTCGCAAAACTACCAGGACAACAGCGTCAACGCTGGCTTCACCTGGAAATTCTGATCTTAAAAAACAGAGGGACAAACCGCCTCGTCGGGGGCGGTTTGACTAAAACAAAAAGGATAAGGGAATGAAGCAAGCGACAGGAAAGAATAAACCGGCATTGGCGCCGACATGGAAACTGAACGCCTTGTTGTGCGCGCTGTTGGCGGCCGGTGGCGTACAGGCTGCGCCCTATACGGAAGGCGGTAAGTCAGGCGATCCGGCAAGCTGGCGTAGTAATGAATTCAACGCCAACTGGGGGTTGGGGGCGATTCACGCTGACGAGGCCTATGCCGCGGGTTATACCGGTAAAGGGCAAAAAGTGGGCATCTTTGATACCCCGGTGAACAAGCACCCTGAATTCGCCGGTGACGGCAAACTGGTGAACGTGGTGACCCAGGGGAACCGCGCCTATACCGATCCGCATCGGGAGGGGATTAAGGCTGGCGATCGTTTTTACTTCGACGGCACCTTCCATTTCTACAGTGGTTCACAGGGTATGCTGAGTAACCACGGCGTACATGTGGCCGGCATCAGCGGGGCCAATCGCGACGGTACCGGCATGCATGGCGTCGCCTTTGATTCACAGATAATCAGCGTTGATAACGACAATGATGGCCCGGCCTATGGCGAATTCCTCGGGCTGGATGGTAGCGTAACCAACGCCGGTTGGCAGGCGATGATCAACAATGGCGTGCGGGTTATCAATAACAGTTGGGGCGTCAGTATTCCCGATTTCTTATCGGATAATGGCAAAAAGCCAGACGCGCTGCATTTCGAACTGAAAGACGCACAGGAACAGTTTGATCAGGTGAAACCGCTGCTGGGCAGCCTGGCGGGAGCGGGGTATCAGGGCGCGATCGATGCGGCACGTAAAAACATTTTGGTCTTGTTCGCTGCCGGTAACGACGGCAACTACAACCAACCTGACGTGATCAGCGGTCTGGCCTATTTTGTGCCGGATATTGCGCCTAACTGGCTGTCGGTTGCCAGCGTCGCACAGGATGATGCCTCCACCAACAGCGTGCCTTATACCATCAGCAGCTTCTCTTCACGCTGCGGCTATACCGCCAGTTTCTGCGTCTCGTCACCGGGCAGTAAAATCTACAGTACCGTGGCCAACGGTTCCGATCCGAATCAATTGGTCTCGGACTATGGCAATAAAAATGGGACCTCAATGGCGACGCCGCACGTGACCGGCGCGGTTGCCGTGTTACTGCAGCGTTTCCCGTACATGACGTCGGCGCAAATTGCCGACGTGTTGAAGACCACCGCCACCGATATGGGCGCACCGGGGATCGATGCGCTGTACGGCTGGGGGATGATCAATCTGGGCAAGGCGATTAACGGCCCGGGCATGTTCTATACCGTCGAAGATATTCCTGAAGAGTTCCGCATTCCGGATCCGACAGGCGTGGCTTACGGCTCGTCACAGTTTGTCGCCAACATTCCCGGCTTCGGGGCGCAAATCGATCAAGGCACGCTGCAGGCTCGTATTTGTGATGACTACCACTGTTCGGTGGAGGTCTATTCCAATGACATCTACGGCCATGGCGGCCTGACCAAGGAAGGCCAGGGGGCGCTGGTACTGACCGGCACCAATACCTATTCCGGCCCGACCTGGGTAAATACCGGCCTGCTGGCGGTTAACGGTTCGGTCACATCAGACGTCACGGTGCAAAACAGCGGCGTGCTGAGTGGTTCCGGTACGGTCGGGTCACTGACCGCCCGCAGCGGCGGTACCGTGGCACCGGGCAACTCGATCGGCACGCTGAACGTGACGCGTAACGTCAATTTTGAGCCGGGTTCCCGTTATGCGGTGGAAGTGGCGCCCAATGGCCAGAGCGATCGGATCCAAAGCAGCGGATCGGCAACGATCGGTGGCGGTGAAGTCGCTGTTTCGCTGGAGAACAGCACCAATCTGCTGTCGCAAAGCGAAGTCCGCAGCCTGCTCGGCCAGCAGTACAACATTCTGACCGCGCAGCAGGGTATCAGCGGGCAGTTTGATTCGGTGGCTCCAAACTACCTGTTCCTGGGCGCCGGGCTGACCTATCAACCCAATCAGGTCACGCTGAACGTTGGCCGTAACGACACCAGTTTTGCCAGCGTGGCAGCAACCCAGAACGAGCGTGCGGTAGCGGCAGCGGCGGATGCCCTGGCGGCAGGCAACCCGGTGTACGAGAGCATCCTCAATGCTGGCTCTACAGGGGAAGCGCGGCAGGCATTCCGTCAGTTGTCCGGGCAGATCCACGCGGATATTGCCTCGGCACAGGTTAACGACAGCCGTTATCTGCGTGATGCGCTGAACGGCCGTCTGCGACAGGCGGAAGGGCTGGCAACCTCGCCGGACATCAAGGCGGACGACGACGGCGGTGCCTGGGCGCAGTTACTGGGGGCCTGGGACCATGCGTCGGGCGATGCCAATGCGACGGGCTATCAGGCATCGACCTACGGCGTGCTGGTGGGGCTGGACTCGGCGCTGGCGGACGACTGGCGGTTAGGGGTGGCGACCGGTTACACCCGCACCTCGCTGGACGGCGGCTACGGCTCCAATGCCGACAGCGACAACTACCACCTGGCGGTGTACGGCGGCAAACAGTTTGGTGAACTGGCGCTGCGTGCCGGTGGTGGCTACACCTGGCACCGTTTCGATACCTCGCGTTCGGTCAATTACGGCATGCAGTCGGATCGGGAAACCGCAAAATACAGTGCGCGCACCGAGCAGGTGTTTGCCGAAGCGGGTTACAGCGTGAAGGCTGATTGGGTGAATCTGGAGCCGTTCGCCAACCTGGCGTACATCAACTTCCAGAACAACGGTATCTCGGAGGACGGCGGGGCGGCGGCGCTGCACGGTGACAAGCAACATACCGACGCGACCGTCTCGACGCTGGGGCTGCGTGCGGATACCGAGTGGCAGGCGAGCAAAACCACGTCGGTGGCGCTGCGCAGCGAACTGGGTTGGCAGCATCAATACGGCGATTTGGATCGCGGCACCGGGCTGCGCTTCAACGGGGGTAATTCCCCGTTCGTGGTGAACAGCGTGTCGGCCTCGCGTGACGGTGCGGTGCTGAAAGCCAGTGCGGAAGTGGCGGTGAACAAGAACGCCACGCTGTCATTGGGCTACGGCGGGTTACTGTCGCAAAACTACCAGGACAACAGCGTCAACGCTGGTTTCACCTGGAAGTTCTGATCCCCCTATCTTAATTTTGTTAACGAACACTAGGGCCAGCTTGCTGGCCCTATTTTTTTGGATTTTAACGGGGTGATGACGGAGGGAAAACGTATGATGCATCACGCCGCTTTGCGGTAAAAACGACAAAAAAAAACGGGACCCTTGCGGATCCCGGTTCAAAACGCGGTAAAACAGATTAGCGCTACGGCCCAAATTACGACGAGGATCTATTGCATACATTCTCTCACGTCGTAACTGAAACGAGCTTTCCCTGGTGTCATTATGATTATTGGTGATGCGATCTTACTATTGTTATATTTTTATTGTGGTGTTGCTGTGTGTCTCTTCTGATACCATGTTTGACTATATAATGTGGTATGTCAAGCAATGTTTAGGTTATACATTGTACCATATACCAGTTTTGGATCGCTTTTTTGCACGGCAAGTATGAAAACGACTGAAAAAACAGCAAAAAAAATCGAAGGAAAAAATGGATAACAATCACCAGAAATTCGATTCACAGTCGATAGCAAACCGGGTCAGGGAACTGTTTGTACATTATGGGATTGGTAAGCGTCAGCATGCCAAAGAGCTCAGCCGCATTCTGGATCTGAGTTTTTCGCATGCGCATCGTAAGCTGAAGGGGCAAAGTCCCTGGACTCTGGAGCAAATTAACAACGTCGCTGCGGCATTAGGGGAAACGCCTGCCGCGATCGTGGACACCGGCCCTGAAAATGTCATCTCTGCGCAAACTATGGTGCGAGATGCCATCTTTTATGTGGGTGGTGTGGAACTGGGTTGTGTGGCTTATATCGGCCATGAGCTGGTTGGCGGACGTTCGTCGGAATATGTCGCGTTGCAGCAGGCGGGGCAATGGTGTCTTTATCGTGCGGATGATGCGCCGCTGGGGCAGCGTTTTTGCGTGGAGCTGATCGAGCTTCGCTCAGCCGCCGTCGAAGATGAGCGCCTGAGCATTGCGGTACTTGATGATTCACATCAGGCGGCCGATGAGCTGACCAAATACCTAAACAGCCGCGGTTTTCATGCGGTGGCATTTTATGATGTCAGCAGTTTTAACCTGGCGTTGCAGCAGAGCCTGTTCGATGGTTATGTGGTCGACTGGCTGATTGGTCAGGAAACGGCAGACCAATGTATTGCAGCCATCCGCGCCTCGGATAACCCGGATGCGCCGGTTCTGGTTCTCACCGGCCAGTTAGGGACCGATCAGCGCGAATCTGAAATCGCCAGGGCGATGCGCGACTATGACGTACTGGGCCCTTATGAAAAGCCAGTACGGCTCCATGTGATTGAAGCCGCACTGTTGCGCTGTTTTAATCTCTAGCGGCCAGCAGTGAAGCCAGTGCGGAAGACAACGCGTCCAGCCTGACCGGCTTCATCAGGTAATTGTCGAATAGCGCCCGCTGTTCGACAGACAGTTGTTCCGGGGTGTAAGCGCTAATGCCCACGATCGGAATACCGCGGTTGGGGCCACGTTGGCTGCGTAATTGTTTAGCCAGCGCGGCACCGTCAATGCCGGGCATTTGCAGATCCAGCAGTAATGCGTCATAAGGGCGACGGAGCAGCTTTTGCAGCGCCCGTTCCGACGAATTGCACAGTTCATGTTGATAGCCGAGCTTGTCTAGCAGCGCCGCGAAGGCGTCACTCACCGATTTGTTGTCATCAACCACCAAAATATGCTGCTGTTTTTGCAGCAGGCCCTGGTGGTGGTGAGGTATTTCGTCGAGCCGTTCTTCGTTGCTGACTTCAACCGGAATACTGACGATGAAGGTGCTGCCTTTTTTGGGCTCACTGTAGACGGTAATGCTGCCGTCGAGCAGCGTGACCAGTCCGTGTACAATCGCCAGCCCCATGCCGACGCCGCCATACTGCCGGGTATGCGACTGATCGAGCTGGGTGAAGGGCTGGAATATCTGGTCGAGCATCTCCTTTTCGATACCGATGCCGGTATCCGTGACCTCAATAATCAATGCATTGCCGTTAGGCTGGCGCCGCAGGCTGCTATACAGCGTGATGGTGCCGCTTTCGGTATATTTGAACGCGTTGGTCAGCAGGTTGACGATAATTTGCCTGATGCGCAGTGGATCGGAATGTATCTGCAGATGCCCGCACTCCACTTCACATAACAGCGTCACCTGATCTTTCTGACTCAGCGTATTGATTTCATTAGCCGTTTCCTCGACCAGTCGCTGGACGTCGAAGGGGGCGATGCGCAGCTCCATCATTCCGCTGTCCAGGTGCGCGTAATCGGTCAGATCTTTCATCTGGCTTTCAATTTGCTGCGCGGCAGTTTCCAGACGTTGGAAGGTGTCCGCATGTTCGGCCGACACTTTGGTATTCACCAGCACATCAATGGCAGACATAATACTTTGCAGCGAGGTGCGCAGTTCGTGACCAATGGCCCCCAGAAAGGCGTTTTTGGTGCGAGTGGCTTTCTCTGCCTCAATCGCTTTGGCCTGCTGCCGGATTGTCAGGCGCTGCTGGCGCAGCACAATCAGGGTGATGGCGATCAGCGCGATCACCGAGAACATCACGATCACCAGACCATAAAAAATGATGTGTCGTTTTTCGATATAGTCTTCGTAGGCGGCGGTGCGCTGCTTCACTTCAGCGTGATCGGTCAGGTTGGCCATCTCAATCGCATAGGGCTTGATTTGCCTCATGGCCTGCGAAATCAACGAGAAATCAATCTTTGGGCTGTTGAGCAAATGATCAATCTGATCCATTTTCGCCCGCATGTGTGCGACCACCTCGGGATAACCCGGTTCGGCATACAGTGGCTGGGTGGACTCGGACACCGTTTCCAGCACGTAAAAGCGAGAGTAAAGGATTTCAAATTTAAGCCGCAGAGCCTCGGCGTCCACCTGCGGCGCATTTTTCAGCTGTTCGACCAGCGTATCAAACTCGGCCAGCTTGATGGAGAACTTGGCGATCGACCAGGAGTAATTCTCCTGGGTGCCGGCGATAGCATACAGCCCCTTCTTTGACAGGGTTGCGCTGTAGTAATACAGCGTCACCGTAGAGGCAACCAAAAACAGTGCGGCAAAAATAGCCGGGATTGCCAGCCTGCTGTTGCTTTTAAACCCTGTGAGCTTCATTTGATCACAATCCTGTCCACTTGCCAGATAAAGCGTGAGTTGTAGAGCGGGGAATTCAACTCAGGCCCTGCGGCATCCCTGGGATAAACCAAAAACAGCGGGCCGAAGTTTCTGATCTTCAGCATTTCGCCGTCCATCTTGTAGGCCAAAATCATATTGTATTTCTCGACGTCGGACAGCGGCACGTCGATGTAATAATCATTCAGCGCGTAAAACGTCAGCGTGCTGCCCTTGGCCCCGACACGCGCCAAAATGTCCGCCACGGCAACCCCTTCGAACTTTCTTTGCGGCGTCCAGGAGGTTGAGGTGGTGATGCTGCTCACCGGCATCGCCAACAGTTGTTTATCGGTAAACAGATAGCTTTTCTTTACCGGATCGGTGGTGTTTTGGATGTTGCCCGAGACTTCCAGAGTAAAACTCAGCGCGCTGGATTGGACGACCATCAACGCAACAAATGCCAACGTGATGTTTTTAAATAACTTGAACAGCATCGGGGTTCTCCAGTGTCGCGGATGCTTGCATGAGCTCCGCCCATTGATCAGGCAAAATAATGGCAGAAAATGAAGGTTTGTGTCGAAGGAAATGGTGCAGGGAGTGAAAAGATGCACGCAGGGGTACCCACCCTTGCAAAGTGACGTACGGCCTTTATCACTTGCGATCATCTACATGGGTTGTGTGTGGGTTCGGAATTGCCGCGTTTGGTGGTCTGAGAATGACCGGTGCATTCCGAACTGGGACAGATGATGCACGCGTAAATTCAAAAATAAGGGGCAATATTACCTGTGAAACAAGTGGCGCTAATACCAGATATTTTCTCAATTTTGGGGATGTATTGCATGTCGATGGCAGTACTAGAGCGAATACGCTTTCAGCGCTAATTTATCAAATAAGAGTTAATAAATATAAATTTATATTGTTTCGGTTTAACATGGGTTTAGTTTTGACATTGTTGATCAATTTATCACCACTGGTGGTGGTGTGTTTTTTAGTCTTGCTATTTATAATGTTTACAAAGTGTATAATTTCTTGTTTATTTCATAAAATGTAAACCAAATCACAGTTTTATATTTATAAAAACATCTCCAGCCACACGTTGTGGATATGAACTTGTTTAATTTCGGTTAAGTTAAAGATTGGTTAAGCGGATATAAACTAATCTAAACTCATAAATGTAACAAATATTTTCATAATCGCTTGAATTTTTTTTGTCATATAAAACATAAATATAAATTATTATCGTACATTTATTGAACGCGTTGGTATTTGCAGAAAGCATGATGGGTTACACTTGGAATCATTTTTATCTTTGAGAAATATCCCTATAGGATTACCATTGCTAACTAATTACTAACCGTTAATATCTACCAGTCAGAGTTCATTTTTCAATCGCCACTTTATTTTAACATGCACGCTTAACTGAGGTTTTGGCCGGCGCGAGATAAATGCCATAGGGTCATAACACTTTTTTATGCTGTGCTTTCCGTCGCAATGACGGCTTTTTATTAAAAAATAAAACTAACTGTACATTTTGGTTAATTATTTTGCCAAGGGACCATATTGAGTAAAAAAATATAGGGCATCTACCTGGAATTCCCCATTTTTATGCGGGGATAAAGGTTGGAAAATATGGAAGGAATCGCCATGAATTGCAGGAAACCTGTTTTTGAAACTATTTCAGCATGGTCAGCTCATCGACCAGATAAGATTGCTGTTACTTTTAGCGGACAGAACTTGAGCTATAGGCAATTAGAGCTTCAATCCAACTTGTTGGCAGGTTACTTGATATCAACCTATCCGAAAAACCAGCGAGGAAGGATTGCCGTTTATCTGGAACCAGGTTTGATGATGCCCGTAGTCTTGTTAGCAATTCTTAAGGCGGGCTGTACCTATATACCTCTTTCTCACTTTCAGCCGAATGAGAGGATAACTAAAATCCTCGATGATGCTTCGGTCTTCCTGCTGCTAACGACACGTTCTACCATCAATAAAGCCGGAATAGAAAAACTATTCCCTTCAACACTGGCGCTGGAGGATATCCACTACCCAGATTTGACGGTTCCTATTAGCCTGCCTGTTGTGCACGAAACCGATCTTGCTTATGTGCTGTATACCTCTGGTTCGACAGGGGCGCCAAAAGGCGTTGCCATAGAGCACTGTAACCTGAGCTATTATCTGAATTGGTTTAACCAGGAACTCTGGCCCGAAACTCAGGCGGTATTGCCGCTGACATCCACTTTAAGCTTTGCTGCGGCAGTCACTCAACTTTATGCCCCTTTGCTGCGTGGAGATACGTTGCATATCTTGCCTGCTGATAGTCTACATGAGCCAGAGGTCTTACTGTCTTGGTATCAGCAACATCCGCGGGGAGCAATTTATTGCGTGCCAACGGTATGGGATGAATTGTTGCGTTATCATCGCGATGTAGATAGTCCGTTGAATTTACCCAGAATCGTATTCCTCTCTGGTGAGCCGGTACCTTTTGATCTCAAAGAGCGTACTTTTGAACAGTGCCCTGAAGTCAAAGTGTATAACCTTTACGGCCCTACGGAAGCGACGGCCAATGGTTCTTTTGCCCGGCTAGAGAAACAGCATGCCGTCACTTTGGGCAAGGCGCTACGCGGCAGCAAAATCCTCATTGTTGACGAGAATTTAACGCCAGTTGAGGTTGGAAAAAGTGGTGAAATTTGCATTGTTGGTGAGGGGGTTGCGCGGGGGTATATCAATCAGGATAGCCTGACTCAGCAACGTTTTTTCACCTATGAAAGTGACAATGTTTGCTACCGTGCTCACCGCACCGGCGATTTGGGAAGATTTGATTCGCAAGGTGATATCGTCTATCTGGGACGTATTGATCGTCAGATCAAGATTAATGGAGTGCGTATTGATCCGGAGGAAATTGAAACCGCCTTGCGTGAAGATGCCAGAATTAGTCATGCCTTGGTGCGTGCTTTCGGTGAAGAGAAGGGTTCAGCACGGCTGATCGCTTATTTAGTCAGCCCTGGCACTTCAATTTCTACAAATGAAATAAGAAGCTTCTTACGTACAAAATTGCCCGTAGGAATGATCCCGTCACACTTTATTACTGTCGAAACATTACCCAAGTTACCCAATGGGAAATTGGATCTTCAACGCCTGCCGGCACCTTGTCCAACACGGCCGACACTGAGCTACTCTTATCGCCAGGCCGCCAATGAGATGGAGCAGGAACTGATTGAAATATTTCAGGATATACTGAATTTCCGTGAGCTGGGGGCTGATGATAACTTCTTTGATTTGGGAGGCAGTTCGCTGCAGGTCATTCAGGCCAGGCAAATGATTAGACGTAGACTGTTCAGTGATATCGATTATTTCCTTTTCTTTAATAATGCTACGCCTCATCTGCTGTCGTTTATTGTGCCTTACTATGTCAACGATGAGGATACAGTGTGCCTTGACCAGGGGTTGGAGTCGGCTCCCCTGTCTGGTGAGCAACATTATTTCTTGACCCTGGATCAGATAAGTCCTGACCCACGGGCCTATCAGATTGCATTTTGCTTAACCTGGCATGGGCCGTTAAATATCGCCGCTCTGGAATGGTGTACCCAGAGGATTCTGGAAGACAATCCGGTTCTGCGCAGCCGCTTTGACCTTGATAACGTCAGTTGTCGCGAGGGGGCATATTCTTCTGCTGCGCTGCAAATTTCACAACAGCGCTGCTGCCAAGAGGTGATTGTCGCTGGTGAGCTAAACGACGAACTGTTGTTGGCATCGGTCGGTTCACCTGAGATGGATCTGGAACAGATGCCCCTTATCTGCATCAGGTTATTGTCTTCGGCAGATGCTCAACACATTCTGTTAGTGCAGGTGCATCATACTGTTTTTGATCATGACTCTATCTCTCTGTTCTTTAATCAGTTTATTCATTATATGCGAGCTTACTATGCTGGCGACCGCGGCTTCAGGCTTGGTCAAGGAAAACGCTATCAACACTACCGTCAATGGCAGCAACAAATAATCAAACCAACACGTTACCCGCAAGAAAGGCAATTTTGGCTGGAAACCTTTGCTGAATATGTGCAGGCCGGTGCCGATGCCTCACTATTCCATCCTCAGGCGGATCAAGAGGGGGAAAACAGGTGCTGTATCTTATCCCCGGTTTTGACGCAAAAGCTTCGGTCTTTTGCCAAAGAGCGTCAAACAACCGTTTTTGTCTGTATGTTGGCGGCATTTAATCTGTTACTGAACTCTGACACGCGTTATCGGCATGTACCGATTGGCATTCCTGTCTCCAGCCGTATGCTCTATGAGGAAACTGAGTTACTAGGATGCTTTGTCAATCGGGTTACCTATTACGATAAGGTTTTCCCAAACGATGATATTAATACGTTACTGGTGCGCTGTCGTAAAAAAATGTATGCAATTTTAGATAATCAGACGCTTCCTTATGATGTTTTGAATAACGATATTCGTGCTCAGGGGTGGAGTGAAAAACTCTATGCACCTGTCTGTTTTAACTATTTAACTGCTATGCCTGCAGCGGTGCCAATTGATAACATTGAGTTTAATGTCAATTCTATTGAAAGTTCATTGGCAAGAGTGGATTTGACATTGTCAGTTAATGACGGAGATAGACTACGGGTTTGTTTTAATTATCATAAAAATGTGTTCAATGCAGAACAGATAAACGTTTTATCCAAAAAATATCTCTCATTATTGACAACGATGATTCAGCCAGGATAGTTAGCACTTTTTAAAATAAAAGCACGCCATATTTTTAATGAATATTAGAGGGTCAGATCATGGAATCTGAGAGTGTTCTTCATGCTAAATTCAAGCGGCAAAGTAATGATTCGCCCAATTCAATTGCGTTAAGGTCTGATGAAAACACACTGACTTATAAGCAGTTAGACCAATATACTGACGCGTTGGCAGAGCAGCTAATTAGCCGCGGAGTCGGACCAGGGGATATTGTAGGCGTTTATCTTAACAAAGGAATAGACCTTGTTATCAGCTTGTTGGGAATATTAAAGGTTGGCGCTTGTTATTTGCCGTTAGATCCTTATTACCCGGTAAGACGCCTGGCGTACATGATATGTCATGCCGACACCAAACTGGTCATTACGGATACGGTGCCAGAAGCGGCCTTGAATGTGAACTCGCACCATTGCGAGTGGTTGGACATTACCCAGTTGGATCTCACCTTACCCGCAACGCCGGTGCTTCCAAAAGTCAGCGACGATCATCTTTGCTATGTCATGTATACCTCTGGTTCCACCGGCACGCCAAAAGGCGTAATGGTGAGTCATCGCACGGTGGCACATTATCTGGAATGGATGCAGGCCGCGTTCCAACTGAGTCAGCGTGACGTGGTACTTAACCAATCCAGCTTCAGTTTTGATGTCTCGGTCTGGGAAATATTCTGGCCGCTAATTGCCGGGGCAAGTTGCGCACTTATTGCCGAAGAAACGAAATACGACCCGCTGCTGATGGCGCATTTTATCCAGCGTCACCAGGTTACTGTGGCACAGTTTGTGCCTACGGCGTTACGCATTATCGTTGATGCGGAGGTGGTGGGGAATTGCCGAACATTGAGGCATATCTTCTCTGGTGGTGAAGCGCTGCCGCAAAGTTTGGTGGACGATCTGGACCGACAGTTCGCCGGTCAAATTCATAATCTCTATGGGCCGACGGAAGCGACTATTTTTGCTTGTCACTGGCTTTGTCGCTCTGGAGAGAGTGAAAGTATGGTACCCATTGGTAAGCCGATCCCTCATGCCTGCGTCTACGTGCTGGATGAATGGCTTAACCCCGTTCCGAGCGGCGTCTGCGGCGAGCTCTATTTAGGTGGGGATATTCTGGCTAAGGGATATCTGCACGCTCAGGCACTGACCAATGAGCGCTTTGTGAATAATCCTTTTGCCGATGAGCAAGGCAATAAAATGTATCGCACTGGTGATTGGGTCAAGCAGCGTGATGATGGTGTATTGGCATTTATCGGCCGGGTTGATGACCAGATAAAATTACGTGGACATCGAATTGAATTGGCTGAGATTGAAACCCATCTTCAGGCATTGCCTCAGATATCACATGCCGCCGTAATTGTCGAAACGCATCCGGACAAAAACACGCCAATATTATCTGCGTTTTATGTTACTCGCCACCAGCAACCGGCCAATGTTCAAGAGATAAAAAACTGTCTGGCAAAGTCATTACCTTTCTTTATGTTGCCATCCAGATTTACTCCCCTGGAGAAAATGCCTGTTCATCCTAATGGTAAAGTCGACAAGTCGAATCTTCATTCCTATGAAAATAAAGGCGATAAAAACATGGGCGAAATTAAAGCCAAAATGAATACAGAAGTAGAAGCGGAAATAATCTCAGTTTGGAGGTCTGTACTGAATAACAAAGAGCTGTCGCCGAAGGACAATTTCTTCGATGCTGGAGGAAACTCATTGTTGATGTCGAAAGTCCATCGAGAAATAAAAGATAAATTTGCTGCACCTGTTTCAATTATGGATTTATTCCAATTTCCGACAGTACAAATGCTGAGCCAACGTATTGTTGATAAGCATGCTGAAATTTTAGGTAAAAAGAAGTAATTCATTTTAATTACGCTACACATGGTGAGGTAAGAAGATGAACAATCAAGCAACGACCCGTGATAAGGATATCGCCATTGTGGGGATGTCTGCACGTTTCCCTGGCGCAGAAGATACCGCAATGTTTTGGCAGAACCTGCTGGATGGAGTCGAAACGATCAGCACGTTTACCGAAGAGGAACTGCGGGCCAGCGGAATTGAAGAGGAAATGATCGCCTCGCCAAATTATATTCGCCGAAGAGGTATTTTGGGCAACGCTGAGTTTTTTGACGCTAATTTCTTTGATATCACCCCACGCGATGCGGAAATCATGGATCCGCAGCACCGTGTTTTCCTGGAATGCAGTTGGCACGCCTTTGAGGATGCTGGCTATGTGCCTGCTACCTATCCCGGAAAAGTGGGTGTATTTGGCGGCACGGGTACCGCGTGGCACCTGAACAAAGTCAATGCGCATCCTGAGGTGCAAAAATACGTTAGCGGTGCCTCGGTTGTGACTAATAACGACAAGGACTATGTAACAACGCGAGTCTCCTACAAGCTGAATTTGAAAGGCCCCAGCGTCAATGTGCAAACCGCTTGTTCTACTGCGATGGTTGCCGTGGTTATGGGGATCAACAGTTTACTGAATGGCGAAAGCGACCTGATTGTTGCCGGCGGCGTTTCACTTGATACCCCTGAACGGCGCGGATATCAGTACATGCAGGGAGGGATGGAGTCAGCTGATGGCCGCTGCTATGCCTTTGACTCCCGGGCTAATGGCACCGTATTTAGTCGTGGGGCGGGGGTGGTGATATTGAAGCGTTTGAATGACGCGCTGCGCGATGGCGATCATATCTACGCGGTACTCAAAGGTGGAGCGATTAATAATGACGGTAATCTGAAAGCGGGCTATACCGCCCCGAGTATTGAGGGTCAGATTGCGGTAGCCAGACAGGCGTTCGCCAATGCGCAGGTCAGTCCGGAAACTATCAGCTTTGTTGAAGCACATGGTACCGCCACCGCGTTGGGGGATCCTATTGAGTTTACTTCGCTGAGCCAAACGTTCAAAGAATTCACCGATAAAACGCAGTATTGCCGTATCGGGTCGGTAAAGACCAATATTGGGCATACGGATGCCGCCTCCGGAATGGCCAGCCTAATCAAGGCGTCATTGGCATTGGAAAATGGGGAACTCCCTGCGTCACTGCATTATCTCTCGCCAAACCCCAACATCGAATTTGAAACCAGCCCGTTTGTAATGAATACCGAATTGAGTCAGTTGGAGACTTCGAGCACACCGCATCGCGCTTTGGTGAATTCGTTTGGTGTGGGGGGAACCAATGCCTGCGTTATTTTGGAGGCTCCGCCGCAAAGGGATGTTGCCGATCGGCACGATGGTCTGATTATGCTGCCTTTTTCGGCTAAGAGCCGAACTGCGTTAGTAGCCATGAAGCAACGCATGCATGATTACCTTATTGAACATAAGGACGCCAACCTGGCCGATGTCGCTTACACCTTACAGGTGGGTCGCCAGCAGTTCGGTCATAGCGCGGTTTTGGTGGGGAAGGGTAGGGAAAGATTACTGGAGAAACTGAACCAGCCGTCAGCCATTATTTCATCCGCAGGTAAAGGCCGTAAGGCCGTGGTTTTCATGTTCCCGGGCCAGGGCAACCAGTACATCAATATGGCACGCGATCTGTATACCTCCTACCCAGTGTTTAGAGAAGTGATGGATCACTGTTGTCGTTATCTGGATCCTATTTTGGGCGTGAATCTGCAATCGATTATTTTCCTGGGGGAAGAGGGTTTAAGAAAATCGCGCATCAATGAAACGCAGTTTACCCAGCCCGCGTTGTTTATTGTGGAATACAGCTTGGCGCAGTTGTGGATGTCGTGGGGGATTAAACCTGATGCGATGATAGGCCATAGCGTCGGTGAATATGTTGCAGCCTGTATTGCTGGCGTGTTCTCGCTGGAAGATGCATTGAGAGCGGTGGCGCTGCGAGGAAAACTGGTCCAGGCATTGCCTGCAGGAGCCATGTTGGCAGTGTTGATGGACGAAGAGTCGTTACGCAAGAGATTGCAGGGCGGCAAATTGGAAATCGCTGCGGTGAATTATCCGGGTCTGTGTGTGGTTGCAGGGGAGTTGGATGAGATCGAAATATTCCAGCAGCAACTGGAAGACAACAATATTTTCTGCAAGCATCTGGATACTTCGCACGGCTTCCATTCATACATGATGGAGCCCGTATTGCCTGCCTTCAAAGAAGTCATTGACGGCATTGCATTGCACGCCCCGCAAATCCCATTCGTATCAACGGTGAGTGGCGATTGGATGTCCGATACGCTGGCTATGGACAGCGATTATTGGGTTAAACATGTGCGCAATCCAGTGCTGTTCTCTCATGCATTCAAAACGTTGATGTCTGAAGAACACCAGGATTATATCTTCCTGGAGGTTGGCCCTGGCCGTTCCCTGGAGTCTGCCGCCAAGCAGCATTTCAAAGCCGATGAAGGAGCACTGATCTACTCCTCGTTACCTACCGCAAAAGATGTTGATTTAACAGATGAGTATTTGCTCACGACTTTAGGAAGTTTATGGGCCAGCGGTGTTGAAATCTCGTGGACCAGCTTCTACAACGGGGAACATCGCCGTAGGTTGCCATTACCTGGCTATCCCTTCGAGCGTAAAGAGTTCAAATTGCCGGCGCTTCCACGCGGCCACGAAGGAGCTGCGTCGCAGGATGCCAAGTCTCTCAACGCCCGTAAACGTAAAAAAGCTGAAATTGGCGAATGGTTTTACATGCCCTCCTGGAAGCGCACCATTCCGGCTAAGTTTATGCCAGGAAAGCCTGTCGATCCGGACACGGAATGTTGGCTACTGTTCGTTGATGCCATGGTGATCGCCGAACATATCCAAAAGCAGTTAGTGGCGGGTGGGCATAAAGTGCTGGCAGTCTGGCGCGGGACTCATTATCAGGAGGATCTGGCCAATGACTGCTATGTGATTGATCCCGGCAAGAGCGAAGATTATGTCCGCCTGTTAAAAAGCGTCAAAAACCGTGAGTTACGCCCAACACGCATCGTCAATTTGTGGAATTTGTCCGCCGATAATGTGGAACCACAGTTTATTGGTTGTCGCCGTGCGTTGCAGGTCAATGCCTTTTACAGTCCTCTTTACTTACAGCAGGCTTTAGTGAGTGAGAACCTTCTGGACAACCTGCATCTCCTGTTCGTGACAAATAACATTTTCAACGTGACAGAAGAACAGCTGTATTCACCGCAAAAAGCGCTGGTGGTTGGGCCGGCCCGCGTATTTTATCACGAGTATCCGGAAGTTCAGTGCCATGTGGTTGATATGGATTTGTTTGGTTACGCCGCCCCTCAAGATATCGCTCAGCAACTGATTGCCGAAAGCCATATTGATACACACGGCAATCTGGTGGCCTATCGCGGTCGTAACCGCTGGGAAGAAGATTATCAGGCCGTTCAACTGAAGCAAGACGATACGGGTATACCTGCAGAGGTGAAAGATGACGGTGTCTATCTGATTACCGGTGGTTTGGGGGGGCTGGGCATGTTGGTTGCTGGCTACTTGTCCGAGATCGGTAATGCCACCTTGATCTTGACATACCGTTCCGAGCTGCCTTCTCGTGCTGAGTGGCAGTCCTGGATGCGACAACATCCGGTGGACGATCCGATTAGTGAGAAGATCGCCGGGATCCTGCGCCTGGAGGAGCGTGGTAATACCGTGCACCTTGCTCAGGTTGATGTGTGCGATCATGCAGGTATGCGCGATATGCTTTCTGCTTTTGATCGCATTGATGGCGTATTCCATACCGCAGGGATTGCCGGCGGCGGGATTATTCCGTTAAAAAGTGACGTGGATTGCGCCGCCGTGTTGGATCCTAAAGTGATCGGCAGCCTGGCCCTGGACGACCTGCTTAAAGACAAACAACCTGATTTCTTCATTTTGTTCTCCTCTATTACCTCTATCGTTGGCGATGAGGCGCGTATTGATTACTGCTCGGGCAATGCGTTCATGGACGCTTTCGCTCACTACCGCAACCAGCAACGCTCAGGTCGTACCGTTTCCCTCAATTGGGGGAAATGGGGCGATATTGGTATGGCAGTACGCTGGAGCAAACAGTTGTTAGAGAAGAAAAATAGCAGTAAATCCACGGTATTTGAGGAGGTTGTCGGCAATCTGTTAACGCTGGTCGGTCGTGAAGGAATGAAAGAGATCTACCAGGTTAATCTGGAGGTGCAAAAAGACTGGGTGATTGATGAGCACCGCTTGACGCATCAGCCGTCATTGGTGGGGGCGACCATACTCTCGATGCTGCATGAGTGGATGAACCATTTCAAACCACAAGAGAAGTTGCAGGTTAAGAACCTGTTGCTGACGAAACCGGTCATTTATCACAACGCTTGGCCGCGCATGATGAACCTGCTGGTTACGGCGGAAGGCAATGGCTACAAATTTAGCCTGCGAAGCCGGGGGGCGTTGGATCTTGACTGGCAGGAACACGCATTGGGCACGGTGGGGCAGAAGAGTACCGAGTCTGGAGGCTCACCGGTATCGATCAATGCAATCCGTGAACGCTGCACCACGGAATTGGCTTACGAGCCGCTGGAGCGTGAACTTGGCAATGCCAATACTGGCGATATTTTTCTGTCGTTAAGCCTGCGTTGGGATAATCACCAAGGTATCTTGCGGGGGGAAAATGAATGGCTGATGCACAAGGTCATGAGCCCCGAATTCTTCGACGACTTTGTGCGTTATCCGTACCATCCGGCCTTGATTGACGCCACGGCGATCCGTTGCCTGACTTACATCACCAAAGAGAATTTCCTGCCAATCAGCTACGGCAAGATAACCTACCATGCACCGCTGAGTGCGGATTGTTATGCCCATATCAAGCTCAAGCGTCCTTATCACGACAACGATAGCGCCATTACGATGGATATTGTCTTCCTGTCACACGCCGGTATGCCCCTACTGACGCTGGAAAACTACACGCTGATCAAAATGACCCAAGATAACCAGGTGGTTGAGCATACCGATAAGGAGGCAACACCTGCGGTAAAAGTGAATCTGGCTGACAAGGACATTCTGTTCTATGAGGGGCTTGATGCGCTGAAACGGCAACTTTCGCACCTGGAGTTTGAACAACTGGTGATTGTAACCAGTGATATTGGGCAACTGATCTACGAGTCAATCCCTGCGCAAGAGGAAGCCGCACTGGAAGAGGTGAATGAGAGGGCATCCGATGGCCATATCAGGCCCGCTTTGTCGGTGGAATATGTGGCACCGGAAAACGACATTGAGAAAGAAATCGCCAAGGTCTGGCAATCGATTCTCGGCATTTCGGGGATTGGCGTAAATGACAATTTCACCGAACTCGGCGGCAATTCCCTGCTGGCGGTTCAGGTGGTGTCGACGGTATCGGGTGTTTTCGAAATCGATATTCGCGTCGATTTGTTCTATCAGGATCAAACTGTTAAAGGGCTGTCGAAACTGATACTTGCTGAACTAGAGGTGCTACTGCAGGGCGAGTAGCCCGGCCGCCCCCAGGCATGAGTCTGGGGGCTACCACGTGGGCAAACATGTTTAATCAGACAAGAGCGGGATTCGATGATGACTAAAATTAGTACCATCATGCTCAAATCATTGAGCCTGGATGAGTTGAAAAAAATTGCCAGAGAGAGAAAAACTCAGGGTGCAGTTGCATCTGGCAAAATCATCAAGAAAAACAGTGAGCCTGCCAGAACCCACTTTCCAGTAACCGGTGCCCAAAAAAGCATATGGGTGCTTGATCAATATCTTGATGATGCCAAGGCATACAACAATCCGTATGCCATCACTTGTCGGGTTGAACACGATATCGACACGGAGGTGGCTAAAAAAACGCTGGCCTATTTGACGCAGAAGCACAGCATTCTGCGTACGACATTCAACGTGGTAGCCGGTGAGCTATGCCAATGCGTGGGTGATGAACTCCTGTTCAATTTTCATTATGACGATATCACGCCCCTTCCTGAAGACGAAAGGGACGGATGGGTAGAGAGAGTTGCGCGTGAGGAAGGTCGCCAGCACTTTGAATTAGCCCGTGGGCCGCTTTCATGTTGGCGCATAATTAAAACCAATCACCATGAATATGTTTTATTACTGACATTCCATCACATTATTTCTGATGGCTGGACGGTGAATTTATTCTTCAAAGAATTTATGGAGATATATTTCCTTGTGCTTAATGGCGATACGCCGCAGACCGAAGGTTTCCTGCAGTTTTCTGACTATGCGCTGGCAGAGCAGCAGTGGTATTCCAGCTCAGATTATCAACAGGGGCTGGCACATTGGGTCACTAAGCTCGATGGCGTGCAAGGCGTACTAGAGATCGCGACCGATCGCCCACGGCCACTAAAAATGAGCACTGCCGGCAGTATGACCGGGCAGTATCTCGACTATGGTTTCGGTCAGCGCTTGCAGACGTGCGCAGCGCAGCTGGGCGCTACGCCATTCCACGTGATCCTGGCGGCGTATACGCTGCTATTGCATAAGTACAGTGGTCAACAACAGCTTGTTATCGGCGTGCCTTTTGCTAACCGTAGCCAACCTGAGACGCAGAAAATGATGGGGTTATTTATGAATACTCTGCCGCTGCGTTTTAAGGTAAGTCCGGAATCAACCCTGCAGGACGTAGTCAATAGTACCCGTGAAGAGAGTGGGCAGGCTCAGGTTTATCAGGCGATCCCGCTCAATGATATTCTCGATAAAATAGCCTATGTACGAAATCCGCAGGTAAATCCGCTTTTTCAGGCGGCTCTCACCTATCAGGTATTTCCCCATTTCCACAACAATACGCCGTTCACTTATAAGCCACTAAAAGTTGATTACGGTGTGTCGAAACTGGATCTGAATCTGTGGGTAGAAGAAGACCAAGGCGGTTTGCTGTTTACCATGAACTACAATCCTGACTTGTTTAATCACAGCACGATAAAGCGCATGTTGAGCGATCTGTGCACCTTGCTGGAAACATGTATCGAACAGCCCAAGTTAAGGGTGCAGGATTTGTCATTGGTGAGTCGAACTGAGCGTCTGCGATTGTTAAGCGGATGTCGGAACGTCCCCCGTGTCGCACCCATGTCGGTGCATGCCCAATTTGAACGTCAGGTTGATCACGTCCCAGAATCACTGGCCGTGTGTTGTGCTGGTCGTACGCTGAGCTATCGGCAACTCAACGAACAGGCAAATCGTATAGCGCACTATTTGCTGGCACATGGCCTGTTGCCGGAGCAGCCTGTCGCGCTGTTCATGGACAGAAGCGAACGTAGCGTAATAGCCCTGTTGGCAGTGCTGAAAGCTGGCGGATGCTATGTTCCTATCGATATTGCTCTGCCAGCGGAGCAGGTTGATTTTATTTTGCAGGATGCTGCGGTGCGCTTTGTATTGGTGGACGTGGAATCGCCCACTCTCACAGTGCCTGCTATCCCTTTGGAGCAGGCACTCGGTACACTGTCGTGCCACAATCCACTTCTGCCGAAAGCGTCGACGGAGGCACCTGCCTATATCATTTACACCTCAGGCAGTAGCGGAAAACCTAAAGGCGTCAGGGTCAATCATAACCACCTGAGTCATTACTGCCAGGCAATCACCCCGGTTCTCGACCAACCGACTGGGGCGCGATATGGCATGTTCTCTTCTTTCACCACCGATCTGGCGCACACCATGTTGTTCCCGGCGCTGATAAACCAGGGGCAACTTGAGGTGATTGATACCCAGAAACTCAACGATCCTCAGGCTTTATTTTCCAGTTTGGCTGCGCAACCGCTAGATTGCATGAAAATAACGCCGACGCATCTGGCTGCGTTATTAACGTCACCGCAGGCTGACGCATTACTGCCGCGCAATCTGCTGGTTCTGGGGGGAGAGAAGGCGCCAGTGTCGTTGATTAAGCACATCCGTCAATTGCGGCCTGCCTGTCGGGTGGTCAATCACTATGGCCCAACTGAATGTACCGTCGGAGTCATGACCTATAGTCTTTCCGACAACGTCGACTGGGAGAAAAACGATTATTTACCTGTGGGCCGACCGCTGGCGGATAGCCACGTGTTGGTATTGGATCCCCACCAACAGCTAGTGCCCGTCGGCTTACCTGGTGAGATTTATCTGGGTGGTGCGCACGTGGCCGCCGGTTACGTGGGTCTCGAGGAGCAGAATCGGCTCCATTTTATTCCCCACCCTTTCTTGGTCGGTGAGCGTGTTTACCGTACCGGTGATAAGGGACGTTGGTTGCCGGATGGCAATCTTGAGTTTCTAGGCCGTCTTGATCGCCAAGTGAAAGTGCGCGGTTACCGTGTGGAGTTGGGCGAAATAGAGCACGTGTTGCGGCAGCAGCCTGCTGTCGAGCAAGCTGCAGTTAAGCAATGGCCGCTAAACCATGGGGAGACGCGGTTGGTGGCTTATTGCTGTGGCGTAGAAGAGGAACGACGTGCGGAGCTGTTGGCGGCTTTGCAACAGAAACTCCCTCACTATATGCAGCCGGATCAATGGATATGGGCGGAAAATCTGCCGCTGACGGCCAGTGGCAAAATTGATTATGCGGCTCTGCCGTTTGCCCATGTCGACACGTCTCAACAGGCTCGGGAACCGGAAGGTGAGGTCGAACACCGCCTGCACGGCATTTATTGCCGTGTGCTGCAACGCGAGCGGATGGATACGCGAGATGACTTTTTTAATCTGGGGGGCAACTCGGTCACGGCATTGAAGTTAATTATTGAGATAAACCAGCATTTTGGCACCTCGCTATCCTTGGGGGTACTGTTTGAACATAGCAGTATCCGGCAACTTGCGGCCTTGTTGACACGGGAGAAGCCCCGCGCATTATCACCGCTGGTGATGCTAAATCAGGGTCTTGAGGAGTGTAAACCTACCCTTTTGATGATTCATCCGGCTGGTGGAAACATCTTGTGTTATTACCCGCTGGCTCGCGAGCTGGGAGCTGAGTATCCGGTGTTCGGCTTGCAGGTAGCGAGTTTCAGCCAAGATGAAACCTATAACCATGATATCAAAGAGTTAGCTGCATTTTATTTGCAACAGGCGCAGGAGGTCGTTCAACGACAGAATCTGGTGATTGGCGGCTGGTCTTTGGGGGCGACCATTGCCTTCGAAATGGCTCAGCAATTGCAGCGGGCAAGCGGGCGGACACCAACGGTATTGGTATTGGATCAACCGGCGCCTTTGGCGAAGAATGACCGGGCGGCGCAGTTGGATGAATACGAACGGCTGGCCTATTTTGCCCGTAAGGTAGAACGTTTTACCGGGGTTTCACTCGCTATTACCGGCCCAGCATTGGCTGCGATGTCCGAAAAACAGCGTTCTGCGCTATTCCTGCAGGAGTTCAAGCGTGCAAATTTGGTACCCGACAATATTAGCAACGCACATTTCCAACATTTTCTGACGATCCTGCAGGCCCATATTTCCGCTACGGACGGCTACCAGGGAACGGATTACGCCGGCAACATTGTGGTCGTAGAGGCCGAGGAGATTCTACCCGATCGCCTTCTGCAAGCTGCCCCGGGGCAGAGTTGGGCCCGCCTGGCTAAAGGGGGTTTGACGGTAATAAGCGCGTCAGGTAACCACATTTCGATGATGAATGCGCCGCAAATCAACCCTACGGCCAGCCAATTGCGTAAGGTGCTGTTATGAGTCCCGCAGTGCTGACAACGGAGGCCCCGGTTATGAAAGTCGGCGTGTCCCGACGTGAATGGTGCGCCATCATCGGCGGTTTGATCGGGGGATTTATGGCTATCCTGGATATTCAAATCGCCAATTCGTCAATGAAAGTGATTCAGGGGGCGCTTTCTGCCACGCTGAATGACAGTTCGTGGCTAATGACCTCTTATTTTACAGCAGAGATTGTGGCTATTCCGCTTTGCGGTTGGCTCTGTCAGGCGTTGGGAACGGGGCGCTATGCTTTGTGGTGTATTGCCGGTTTTCTGGGGGCATCCTTACTCTGTTCTGCCGCTTGGAATCTGAGCTCCATGATCGTATTCCGGGCCCTGCAAGGATTCAGTGGAGGGGCGTTGATCCCCATTTCATTCCGGCTGATTATTGAGATCCTTCCGTTGGAAAAGCGGCCTTTGGGCATGTCGTTATTCAGCATTATCGGCACTTTTGCGCCGGCGGTGGGGCCAGCCCTGGGGGGCTGGTTGACCGATAACTTTTCCTGGCACGCCATATTTTATATCAATGCAGTACCCGCGTTGCTGTCATGGGTACTGATCCAGTACGCTTTAAAACACCCCATCATTAACTGGAACATCATCCGTCACGGGGACTTTGTAGGCATTGTTTCCGTCATGCTGTGTTTGGGGGCGCTGGAGGTCATTCTCGAAAAGGGAGGAGAGGAAAACTGGCTACAGTCCAACATGATCTGTGTGCTGGCAGTCACCTCTGGCATTAGCTTTATTATATTCATGTATTCCCAACTCACTCATCCTCATCCGCTTATTAATCTCAGGTTGTTTCGCGATTATAATTTCTCGTGCTCCATCGTAATTTTCGCCATGCTGGGTGTGGCAATCTACGGCACTTTGTTCCTGGTGCCGTATTACCTGACGATGGTACATGATTACAATGCGTCGGAAATTGGCACGGTGGTAATCTGGATGGGTTTCCCGCAGTTGGTCATCCTGCCGTTTATTCCCCTGTTAATTCAACGTTTCAACCCGAAATATCTGATCTGCATCGGGTTCATCGGATTAGCCATTAGCGCTTTTATGGATTGTTCGATGGATGGCAATTTTGCCGGGCCGCAGATGGCGTGGTCCATGTTGATCCGCGCATTAGGGCAGCCCTTTATCATGGTACCGCTCTCCCTGCTGGCTACCCGTAATGTCCAGCAACAGGACAGTGCCTCCTCAGCGGTGCTGATCAATATTTTCCGCAGTCTTGGTGGCTCTTGTGGCACCGCTATTCTAAGTACGTTTTTCATTACGCGCATTTATACGCATGTTGATGTCATCAAGACCTCGCTGGTTTCAGGCAGTGGTGCATTTGCGGAGTACCTTACCAATATCAAAAGCCTGCTTATCCAACGCGGTCTGGCTTTTGACGCCATCAGCGTCAAAAGCACCGCTTTTGCGGTGCTTGGTAAAAGGATCGCTCGCCAGTCGGAGATCATGGCATTCAACGATCTGTTTTTGATCATGGGGGGAATGATGTTGGCAACGGCATTACTGGTTTTGTTCTCTTCTCGTGATTTTCGCTTGCATGTGAAAAAAGAGGGGGGTCAATGAGACAACAACCGATGACTGTCTGGCATTACCTGTTATCGCGCGATGCGCGTATCACCATTATTACCCCAATCGTGCTTTATAACCTCGCGTTCTGGTGGGGGGGCGCAGGCATTGCGTTATTGGTGACGGCTCTGTATTCCGGCGTCGTTGAGCTGCTGAACAAACGCGGTGGTTCTTTGTCGGTTATTGCCTTAATTCTGGTGTCGGGATTCAGCCACTACCTCTATTTGCATGGCTACGCCCCGTTTGCCATCAAGAAAGAAAATGTCTTCCTCGCGGTGAGCGGTGCGCTTTCTGTAGTGGGGGTATTTGGCTTCTACTCTTTGGTGGGGCGACCAATGATTCGTACGTTGGCAGAGCAAGCGATGCCGATGTTGAAAAGCATTCCTGCTTACGGTACTCCACAGTATGCCAAGGTTTGGCATGAGGTTTCATTGGCATGGATCCTGGTTTTCCTGCTGAAAGCCGTCGGGGTGTATGTGCTTTCACAACGGCAGGATGTTCCCGTTGATACGATTATTTTTATGGGCGGCTGGCCGCTGACCTTACTGATGGTGTTGTTCAGTTTTTATTGGCCCAAATACCGTTGGACATCGCACCTGCGAGCCAAAGGCCGCTAAACCCAGTTTATCGGCCGCTACGGTCGCCGGTTCTGATAATAATTTCATATGCAGTTTAGATGGGGAACGACATGACTCAGTTTGAGAATATATCGATCGTATTGAATAGCCATCCTGACGGGGCTGTGATGCTGGAAAATTTCAGGGTCGAAGCCGACACCGTGGGTGAATTGCGTCCAGGTGAGTTTTTGGTTGAAAATAAGTGGTTATCTATAGACCCTTATACTCGACCACGACTTAATAAAAGTACCGGCTATGTTAGCCCGATCAAGTTAGGGGAGGTGATCCAGGGGGAAACTATTGGTGAGATTATCGCTTCCCGCAATCCTCTGTTTAGCATTGGCGATCGCGTATTTACCTACTCAGGTTGGCAAAAATACTATGTTGGAGATGCACAAAATTTCATCGCCCACCGTTTGCCACCTACCTCACTACCATCTTCCATTTTTCTCAGCGTGGTGGGCACACCTGGCCGCTCGGCCTACTTTGGTTTGAACAAAATAGCAAAACCCAAGCCGGGTGAAACGCTGGTGGTTTCTGCCGCCTCGGGTTCGGTGGGTTCAGTGGTCGGGCAACTCGGTAAATTGGCTGGTTGTCGTGTTGTAGGGTTGGCTGGAAGCGACGAGAAATGCCGCTATGTGGTTGATGAGTTGGGTTTTGATGCTTGCCTGAACTACAAGACCGCCGATCTTAACCGAGATCTTCGTGCCGCTTGCCCACGGGGGATTGATATCTATTTTGAGAACGTTGGCGGACGCATTTCATTGTTTGTGGCCAAACTGCTGAATGAAGGTGCCAGGGTGCCTATTTGTGGCAATGCGGCCAATTATAATTTAGGGACTGATGTTGATGCATCCAGCCCTGCGGCTTTTTTCTCATCTCTGCCTGATGCGCCATTAAACCGTTTCTTCCTGGTAACCGAATGGTTTAAGGATTACCCCGAATCGGATGTTTATCTCTTGAATGCGGTCGAGAAAGGTCAGTTAAAATACCGAGAGACGGTAGCCGATGGGCTAGATAATGCCCCTCAGGCATTTATTGATTTACTCAACGGAAAACATCTGGGTAAGCAATTGGTACGGATGTGATAACGAGAAAGGTTAATGTTGCACGCAAGATGACCCATTTTTAAACCTGAATGGTGTTTATACGCCATTCAGCTTATTGGAATCAGCTATGAAACACGCTAGGAAAATAGCTCTATCACTTGTCCTGATATTGGTGTTGGCCGGTTTTCTCTATTGGTTTCTCTATTGGCGTTATTTTCAGACCACCGACAATGCCTATATACAAACTGACATTACCAATATCAGCGCTCGTATCAGTGCGGTGGTGGTTAATTCAAATATTCAGGACAACCATAGGGTGAAAAAAGGGGATTTGCTGGCGCAGTTGGACGACAGGGAATTTGTGGTCTCCATGCAAAAAGCAGCGGCGACGTTGGCGCAAAGTCAGGCGGCATTAACCAATGCTCAAGCCAGTTACCAAATGCAAAAAAGCGCGATTGAAGAGTACCGCAGTAACGTGAGTTCTGCTGCAGCCAGTCTGCAGTACACCCGCCAACAGTATCTTCGTTTCCAAATCCTGGAGAAAAAACACTATGTTTCACAAGGAGATATGGATAATGCGACATCAAGTTACAAGGTTGCTGAAGCGAAATACAACCAGGCGCAAGCCAGTCTAAGAACACAAAGCGACAAACTCAGCGTGCAACAAAGCGAGATTGAACAGAGCAGGGCTAACGTGGAACAGGCTCAAGCAAATCTGGATCAGGCAAAACTAACGTTAAGCTATACGCGGATAATCGCGCCAATCGACGGCGTAATCAGTAACCGTAGTCTGCAGGTCGGCATGATGGTGCAGGCGGGGCAAGCCATTGCCAGCATCGTGTCCGGAAAAACCCCGTGGATAAGTGCCAACTTCAAGGAAACCCAGAAGGCGCGTATGCATAAAGGTTTACCGGTTGAGGTGTCTATCGATGCCTATCCGGGGAAAACCTTTTATGGCAAGGTCGATAGTATTTCCCCCGCCACTGGGGCGACCTTCGCTTTATTACCGCCAGATAATGCCACAGGAAACTTCACCAAGATTGTGCAGCGCGTACCCGTAAAAATTGTTTTTGACCATCCTGAGCAGATCGACAGTGGCTTGTCGGCCTCTGTGACGGTTGATACCCGAGGTTAGTGTCCCTTAAAGCAAAACCATCACCGGCGAAGGGGAAGCGTGCACTAAGAAAAAGGGCCATATGCCTGGCATATGGCCCTTTCGGTTGTAGTGCGGCAAGCTTCTCGCCGCTCTGGCGCGCTATTAACGCATGGTGACAAACTCTTCTGCAGCGGTCGGGTGGATCGCGACGGTGTTGTCGAAGTCTTTTTTGGTGGCGCCCATCTTGATGGCGACGGCGAAGCCCTGCAGGATCTCGTCCATGCCGAAGCCAATGCCGTGCAGGCCAACAATCTTCTCTTCCTTACCCACGCACACCAGCTTCATGCGGCACGGCTGGCGGTGCTGCGTTACGGCGCTGTACATGGCGGTGAAGGAAGATTTATACACTTTCACGCTGTCCGCACCGAATTTCTCGATTGCTTCCGGTTCGGTCAGGCCGATAGTGCCGATCGGCGGGTGGCTGAACACCACGGTGGCGATGTTGCTGTAATCCAGGTGTTCTTCCGGCTTGTTGTTAAACAAACGCTCGGACAGACGGCGGCCTGCGGCCACGGCAACCGGGGTCAGTTCAACGGCACCGGTGTTGTCGCCCACCGCGTAAATGCCTTTTACGTTGGTGTTCTGGTATTTATCGACGTCGATGTAGCCTTTTTCGTTGGTTTTCACCCCGGTCACGGCCAGGTTCAGGTTATCGGTCGCCGGTTCACGGCCGATCGCCCACACCAGGCTGTCGACGGTGAATTCTTTGCCGTTTTCCAACTGCAATGTCAGGCTGCCGTCGGCGTTTTTAACGATGGCCTTCGGCACCGATTCGGTGTGCAGGCTTGGCCCTTCGGTGTTCATCACTTCCACCAGGGTTTCGACAATCATCGGATCGAAGCTGCGCAGCGGCGCGTGTTTACGCACGAACAGGTGCGTCTCGGCACCCAGCGCGTTCATCACACCGGCGATTTCCACCGCGATATAGCCCGCGCCCACGACCGCAACGCGTTTTGGCATCGCGTCCAGCTCGAAGAAACCGTCGGAGTCGATGCCGTATTCTGCGCCCGGAATGTCTGGGTGGCTTGGGCGTCCGCCAGTGGCGATCAGAATATGATCGGCGGTGATTTTCTCACCGTTGACTTCCACCGTGTTAGCGTCGATAAAACGCGCAAAGCCTTTGATCACGTCGACTTTGTTTTTGCCCAGCACGTTGTCGTAGGAATTATGGATGCGGTCGATATAGGCGGTGCGGTTAGCCACCAGCTTTTTCCAGTCAAACGCATTGACGGTGGTATCGAAACCGTAATCCGGGCCGTACATATGAATGGCCTCGGCGATTTGCGCCGCATGCCACATAACTTTTTTCGGTACACAACCCACGTTGACGCAGGTGCCGCCCAGTTCTTTGGCTTCAATCAGTGCGCATTTCTGGCCATACATGGCTGCCCGGTTGATCGATGCGATGCCGCCGCTGCCGCCGCCAATTGCTAGATAATCGTAATGTTTGGTCATCTGGGATTTCCATGAATTGTGTGAATCGAAGAGCGTAAGAGTTTAACGCCTGATGCAGGTTTGTCGCAAAGGTTGCGTCGATGGTTGCGATAGGTGGGGTATACCCGTCATCTTTCAAGTTGCAGCGTTGTTATCTGCACTCGCTCACCCCAGTTACTTACTTAAGTAAGCGCCTGGGGATGAGCGAGTTGGCCGCCTAGCTGCAACTTGAAAGCTATAGGGTATAAAGGCGCGGCAGGCCGCGCCCCGGAAGCTTATTCCGGCACCACCCAGTTCACCAAATGGTGACCATGGCCCGACGGCACCAATATTTTGTGCAGCCATGGCAGCACGTTTTTCATTTGTTGTTCCAGCTTCCACGGCGGGTTAATCACGATCATGCCGGAGGCAGTCATGCCGCGCTGGTCGCTGTCGGGTTTTACCGCCAGTTCGATCTGCAGAATATTACGGATGCCGGTGGCTTCCAGCTCTTTGAGCATACGTTTGATCTGCTGGCGCATCACCACCGGATACCACAGCGCGTAGGTGCCGGTGGCAAAGCGCTTGTAGCCTTCCTGCAGGCCTTTGATCACGTCCTGATAATCGGTCTTCATCTCGTACGGCGGGTCCATCAGGATCAGCCCACGGCGTGACAGTGGCGGCAACTGGGATTTCAACTGTTGGTAGCCATCGGCGCGTTGCACCTTGGCGCGTTCGTCCTTCTGAAATTCGCTGCGCAGCAGTGGGAAGTCGCTCGGGTGCAGCTCGGTCAGGTGGATTTTATCCTGCGGGCGCAGCAGCTGGCGGGCAATCAGCGGAGAGCCAGGGTAGTAGCGCAGCTTTTCGGTACGGTTAAAATGGTGCACTACACCCATGTAGGCCGCCAGTTCTTCCGGCAGATCGTCACGTTGCCACAGCAGACCTATGCCTTCCAGGTATTCCCCGGTGCGCTCGGCGTGCTCACCGCTCAGCTGATAGCGCCCTGCGCCGGAATGGGTATCCAGGTACAGGAAAGGTTTGTCTTTTTCTTTCAGCGATTCAATGATCAGGCTCTGAACGGTGTGCTTGAGCACGTCGGCGTGGTTGCCGGCGTGGAAACTGTGGCGGTAACTTAACATGGCTTGTGGTAATTCCTTGTGCTCCCGACGGAGCGTGCTGAACAGAATAAAGGCTTATATTCTGCACAGTATAAACTGTCTGGGCGGGAAAAACCGGAATGCGTTACCGCAGACCCTCTATCAAGGAGCAGGACAATGACCGAGTCGGCTATTCTGGCTAAGTATCCCGGCGCATCGCGCTGGCAATTCGGCGACAGTCCGGCGCTGGCGGACGAGCTGTTGCAACGGGTGCTCGACGGCGACAAAACCGCAACCTGTGGTTCCTATGTCGCCTATCAACAAGAGAAATCACCGATGGTCGGGGATTATAACGTGATCCTTAATGGCCGGGGTGAACCCGCCTGTGTCATCAGAACGCTTTCACTGAAGCTGACTCGTTACTGTGATGTCACCGCCGAGATGGCCGCGCTGGAAGGCGAGGGGGATAAGAGCCTGGCCTTCTGGCGTGAGGGACATCAGGCGTTTTTTACCCGAGAAGGCACTTTTTCGCCGCAAATGTGGCTGGTATTTGAAGAGTTTGACCTGGTCGATGTCCTCTAGTTACGCAGCTGATGACTCCAGGGCGGCAACCACCTGCTCGCGCAGCCAGCTATGGGCCGGATCCAGGTGCGAACGTTCATGCCAGACCATCACCATGTCATAGCCGGGTAGTTCCAGCGGCACCGGGCAGGTGCGCAGGTCGCCCAGTAGCTGGCCCAGCATGCGCGAAGGCAGCATGGCGACCATATCGGATTTTGCCAGCAGCGCGGGAATGAATAGGAAGTGCGGCAGCGACATCACTACCCGCCGTGCCAACCCCTGCGCCTCCAGCAGCGTGTCGGTCAGGGTACGAAAACCGCCCCCGTCCTGTGAAACCATAACAAACTCCAACTGGCAGAACTGCTCGAGCGTAGGCGGGGTCTGCAATAACGGATGGTCATGGCGGCCCACCAGCAGGTAGTTCTCGTGGAACAACTGGCGATGTCGCAGCTCGGCGGGGGCCTCTTCACGGGCCAGAAAACCCAGGTCGATCACGCCGTCGGCCAGATCGCGACTCATATTTTTGGGTGACGCTTCACGGATCGCCAGACGGGAATTGGGTGCCGCCAGCCGTAGTTTGGGCAGCATCGGCAGCAAAATGGCATATTCGGCTGCGTCGGCGGCGGCCAGTTGCCAGGTCATTTCGGCCAGTCGCGGATCAAACGGCTGTTCCGGTGCCACCAAACGGCCGAGATCGGCCAGCGTCTGGCGCAGTGGCGTCAGCAGGCCGAGTGCGCGTGCCGTGGGCAACATGCCGCGTGAGCCGGGCAATAGCAGGGGATCGTGGTAAATCTCACGCAGTTTGGCGAGCTGAATACTCACCGAGGGTTGGCTCAGGTTAAGGCGTGCGGCCGCCCGGGTGACGCTGCGCTCAGTGAGCAGCACTTCCAGTGTGACCAACAAATTGAGATCGACCCGTTTTAAATTGTTGATAACTATTCCTCGAATTAAATCTATCAATTTCAACTATAGCGTTAATCCTCTTACCGTGGAACGGACGTCGGAAAAGCCGACGAAACTGCTACGGATAAGGACGAAACGATGAAACTGAGCGAGTACGTTGACTACGATGCACTGGGGTTGGCCGAACTGGTAAAGAGCGGAGAAGTCAGTGCGCAGGAGCTGCAACAGACGGCGCAGGCCGCGGTTGAGGCGGTGAACCCGGCGATTAACGCAGTGGTGGAACATTGGACGCAGCCGCTATCGGAGGGGGATGGCCCACTGTCTGGCGTGCCTTTCCTGATTAAGGATATCGCCATCAGCATGGCCGGTAAGCTCTCGGAACTGGGCAGCCGGTTGGCGCAGGGCAATATTGCCACTACAGACAGTTATCTGATGAGCAATATTCGGCGAGCAGGGCTGGTCACCTTCGGTCGTACTACCACGCCGGAAATGGCGTTCAGCACCACCACCGAAGCGGTGCTTTACGGCGCGACGCGCAATCCCTGGAACCCGGATTTCAGCGCCGGCGGTTCCAGCGGCGGAGCTGGTGCGGCGGTGGCCGCCGGGATCGTGCCTGTCGCTCATGCCACTGACGCCGCCGGTTCGATCCGTGTGCCCGCTTCGTCGAATGGCTTGTTCGGTCTCAAACCGACGCGTGGCCGGGTATCACATGGCCCGGCGATGGACGAAGTGTTCAACGGTTTTGGCGTTCAACTGGGGCTGAGCCGTTCGGTACGTGACAGTGCGGCCTTGCTGGATGCCCTGCAGCATCCACATCCCGGCGAACCCTATTACACCGCGCCTCCGGCACAGAGTTGGCTGTCACAGGTCACGTCAGAACCCGGCCGACTGCGCATCGGTATGATGACTCAGGCGTGGAACGGCGGCAAAACCGATCCGCAAATCGCTCAGGCCACGGCCGACACTGGCGTGCTGCTGAGTGAGTTGGGCCATCAGGTTAGCGAAGTGGATATGGCGATCGGCGTCAGTTGGCAGGAGCTGGTGTTCGCCAATGCGCAAATCTGGTGTGCCAATCTGGTCGGTTGGCTAGATGGTTTGAGTCAGGCGACCGGGCGGCCGATTTCAACCGAAACGCTGGAGCCGGAAACGCTGGCCTGTTACCGCTACGGTTTGGCTGCCAGGGCGGTGGATATGGTCGCTGCGCTTGAGGTGCGTAATCGGGTGACTCGCGGCGTCGCGGCTTATTTTCAGCAGTATGACCTGCTGCTGACCCCAACTCTGCCCGACTTGCCCTGGCGGATTGGCCGTTACGGCACAGGAGCGGCGGAGATGAGCGGCCTGGAGTGGACGGCGCATTTATTCGATCACTCGCCGTTTACGCCGGTATTTAACGTGGCGGGCGTGCCGGCGATGTCGGTGCCGTTGGCGCATGATGCGCAGCATAACCTGCCGATTGGCATGCAATTTATCGCCGGTTTTGGCCGTGAAGATTTGCTGCTGCAACTGGCCGGCCAACTGGAGCGGGCGGCGCCCTGGCAGCAGCGACGTCCTGCGATTTGGGCGGGAAATGCACGGCCGTAGCAGTCAAAAGGCAAAATATCGGCTATGTTGCTAAAAGGTTTTTTGCGGCGGGCCGTCGGCTCGTCGCTGGATTCAGGAGGCGTGATGAGCTGCATATTTTGTGAAATGGTGGCAGGCCGGGTGCCGTGCCATAAAATTTGGGAGGACGACGGCCACATGGCGTTCCTGTCCATCTATCCGAATACCGAGGGTTTCAGCGTGGTGATCCCCAAGGCGCACTACGAGAGTTACGCTTTTGCCGTAGCGGACGACGTGCTGAGCGAACTGATGCTGGCGACCAAACGGGTGGCGCAGTTGCTCGACCGGGCGTTTGACGATGTGGGCCGCTGCGGCATGGTGTTCGAAGGCTTTGGCGTCGATCACCTGCACGCCAAACTGATCCCGATGCACGGCACCGCGGCACTGGAACAATGGCAGCCGATTGAGTCGAAATCGACGAAGTTCTTCGACCGCTACGAAGGTTACCTGTCTTCCCACGATGCTGCACGTGCCGACGACGATCGTCTGGCCGCCCTAGCGGCGCAGATCCGCCAGAGTGCGGTTTAAGGTACTATCCATCAACACCGGCCATTGATTTTCCTGCGCCGGTTTCCGCCATTCGGCAGAAAATTTCGTGCACTGCTAGTGCAACCCGCTGTGGGTTGGATCCAGATACGATTGTTCATGCCAAACCCTCACCCTGTCTGCCAATAGTTTTTGTTAACGAGATCTCCTTTAGGGTTGTTTGTTTTTGCATCAACCGATATATCGGTGTATCGTTGCTTTGCATCGAGGGTTACAGACAGTGAAGTCACTTAGTCGTTTGTTTTAATAGGTTTTTAATTCCTGTGCCGACTTTGGAGTATGCCAATGGACAAAATAAAACAGGTCAATCTCTATCGAGCCGTATCACCTTTATCTCGCCCTATCGCGGATTCCACTCATTACATCAATGAAATTTCCTTTGTGGTTGCCGAAGTGGTGCTGGCCAGTGGCATCACTGGCGAAGGGTATTTGCTTTCTTTCCACTATTCGCCCGAGGCTATTGCCGGAGCAATGAAAGATCTCCAACAGTTTGCCGTGGGTTATCACTGTTGGCAGACCGGTAAATTCCTGCGGGACGTGGCGGCAGAGCACGAATACTTTGGCCACAACGGTTTGCAGAAGTGGGCGGCGGCAACGCTCAATGTCGCGATGTGGGACGCATGGGGTAAGACCCTGCAACAGCCGATCTGGAAGATGTTGGGCAACACCGTCGATCGCGTGCCGGTGTATGGCAGTGGCGGTTGGTTGTCATACAGCGAGGCCGAACTGCTGGAAGAAGTGCTGGAATACCAGGCGCGTGGCTTGCAGGCCGTGAAGATAAAAGTGGGTTCGCCGGAGGTAGAGCAAGACATCATGCGTTTGCGCAAAGTGCGGGAAGCGGTTGGCCCCGGGATGAAAATCATGATGGATGCCAATCAGGGGATGACCCTGCCGGATGCGCTGAAGTTATCGACGCAGGCGGCAGAAATTGGCATCCACTGGTTCGAAGAACCCTTGGTGCATACCGATTTTGACGGCTATCAGCAGTTGCGCCAGAAAACCGGCATCGCACTGGCAATGGGCGAGCGGGAATATGACATGGAACCGCTCAAGGCCTTGATCGCCCGTAATGCGCTGGATTTATGGCAGCCGGATCTGATCCGCATCGGCGGTGTTGAACCCTGGCGTGAGTCGGCGATGCTGGCACATGCCCATCACCTGCCGGTATTACCGCATTACTACAAGGATTATGACGTGCCGCTGCTGTGCACTATCCCCAACCCTTACGGTGCGGAATCTTTCGACTGGATCGACAGCATTATCGATAACCCGATGACCATTGACGGCGGCTACGCTTTTCCGCGCTCGGGTGCAGGCTGGGGCTTTAATTTCAACCCGGCATCTCTGACAGAAATCAAATAGGGACAGGGCGATGAAACAGGACGTTTTAACTCAGTATTTTTCATTACAGGGCCGGACCGGCATTGTTACCGGCGCATCATCCGGTATTGGGCGCGGCATTGCTCATTTGCTGGCAGATGCCGGGGCACGGGTATTCAACTTCAGTCTGGAAGCCACGCAGACTACCGGCATTGATTATGCGTTGAACCCCGGAGTGGTTGATATACAAGTGGATATTACCGATCGCGAACAATTACAGGCCGCAGTCGATAGGGTCGCGGCTGATGGGGCGATCGACTTCCTCATTAACAACGCAGGCATTACCAAGCGTGTGCGCGCCGAACAGGTTGATGAAGCCTGGTGGCGGAAAATTCACCAGATTAACGTTGATGCCGTATTCTTCTTGTCGCAACTTTGTTTCCCGCATTTGACCCGCTCGGCGTATATCGGCCGTATCGTCAATATTTCCTCAATGGCGGCACACCTGGGTTTTAGCGAGGTGGTGCCCTATTGCTCGACCAAGGCAGCGGTCACTGGCATGACCCGTGGGTTGGCTGTGGAATGGGCGCAGGAAAACATCCGCGTCAATTCGGTGGCGCCGGGTTGGATCCAGACCAATATGACGCAGGTGGTCGCCGATCCGCAGCGGCTGGAACGTATTATTAACCGGATGCCGCTGCACCGTTACGGCCATCCGCGTGAAGAACTGGGCGCCATGGTGTGGTTTTTGGTCAGTGAGGCCTCGCGTTACATCACCGGGCAGGATTTTGCCGTGGACGGGGGAGCGCTGAGCTATGGCTTCTGAAATGAAGGTATTAGTGTGCATTAAACCGGGTCAATTGAGCCAACAGCGGCGGCCAATACCGCTGCCGGGGACTGGAGAAGTCCTGCTGAAAATGTGCGCTTTGGGAGTCTGCGGTTCGGATATTCACGCTTTCCACGGACGCCAACCGATGATGCAGTACCCGGCGGTGTTGGGGCATGAAATCAGCGCCGAAGTGGTGGCCTGCGGGCAAGATGCCGCGCTGTATCAACCCGGTCAACAGGTGGTGGTGATCCCCTATCGTCATTGTGGGCGGTGTGCGGCCTGTCGGCGTGGACGCACCACTTGCTGCACTTCTTTGTCGGTGATGGGAATTCATCGAACCGGAGCGATGCAGGAATATGTGACAGTGGCTGAAGATGCTCTGCTGGCGGTCACGGGGATCCCTCATCTTCAGGCAGCGTTAATTGAGCCTTATGCCATTGCTGCCCATGCGGTACGGCGCAGTGGGGTGACCCACGGAGTGAGCCTGTTGGTGGTGGGGGCGGGAGCTATCGGATTAGGCATTGCGGATATCGGGCGTAGCCTGGGGGCCGAAGTGATAGTGGCAGAAGCCGATCCGCAGCGTCAGGCATTTGCTGGCGAGCAATATGGTTTTACCGACGTATTGAACCCATTAGATGCCGATTTTGAGCAACAATTGCGGGTGTTGACCCACGGCGATGGCCCACAGGTGATTATTGATGCGACGGGCAACCCGGCTTCCATGAACAGTCAGGTAGAACGGATCGCCGCAGGCGGGACGTTGGTGTTTGTCGGCCTGCATACCGGTGAAGTGAGCTTCAATGACCTGGCTTTCCATAAAAGGGAATTGGAACTGCTCGGTAGCCGTGCAGCGGATCGCGAAGACTTCATCAAGGTAATCACTTTACTGCAGCAGGGAAAAATCAGCCCGGAAAAACTGTGCACCCGGGAAATACCTTTCTCTGAATTAGATCAATATCAATTTGAACAACTCAATCAGCCAGGCAATGTGAAGTCGGTCATTCTATTTTAAGCATCCGCAGTCGGTTACCTGAATAATTGAACTGGAGATTATTATTATGAAAGGACAACTTAAGCGCTGGGTCATATTGACCTGCGCATTATTTTCTTTACTTGTTTTCAGCGCGGAATCAATTTCAGCAAAATATACTATACGGGTTTCTTATGAAAATAACCCGGGTGAGCCTTTTGATCTGGCGGTAAGAAAGTGGGCTGAACTCTTTAAAGAAAAAACTAACGGCCAAGGTGAACTTATTTTGTTCCCCAGCTCTTCATTAGGATCAAAAAAAGACGTGATGGAGCAAATCAAGCTGGGGAGTGCGATGATCACCCTGGCAGATGGGGCCTTTTTTGCCGACTATATACCCGACTTCGGCATTATGATGGGGCCGTATCTGGGGCGCGATTACAACGATATTTTCACCTTGACCAAAACGCCCTGGTTTACCGACCTGTCACGCCAACTGGACGACAAGGGGTTTCATATCCTGGCGGCTAACTGGCTGTACGGTATCCGCCAGATGGTGGTGAACAAACCCATCCATACCCCGGCGGACCTGAAAGGTGTAAAAATCCGCGTCGCCAACAGCCGTATCTTTATTGAAGCCATCAAGGCGATGGGGGCAACCCCAACCCCCATGCCATTGGGCGAAGTGTATACCGCGTTGACTACCGGAGTGATCGACGGTGCGGAAAACCCAATCCCGGTACTGTACGGCCAAAAGCTTTTTGAGCCGGCCAGGTACCTGATCATGACCGGGCATATTGATAATGTCACCCAACTGATCATTGGTCAGAAATATTACAGCCAACTTCCTGATGAGATTAAAAAAGCGTTAACGCTATCCTGTGAGGAAGCCGGTAATTATATGACCAGGTTAATTATCCAGGCTGATAAGCAAGATCGGGAAAAAATGAAAGCGGCGGGCGTGACGGTGATTGAGGTTGACCGTGAATTATTCCGGCAGGCGTCAAAGTCGGCCTATCAGAAATTCCCGGAATGGACGCCGGGATTATATGACAAGCTTCAGGGCTATTTAGAATAATTGACTGCCATTTTTCAACAACTTCCGCTGCATCGCACCGGGGGAGTGATAATCATGATCCGAAAGTTATTGGTTAATCTTGACGATATTCTCGCCTGCCTGGTGTTGACTGCGATTGTGGCGGTAACGGTACTGGCGGTAGTGATGCGTTACCTGGTGCATGCGCCGTTGCCCTGGGTGGAAGAGCTGCAATTAGCGCTCTATCTGTGGGCCATCATGCTGGGGGCGGTCAGCGCAATGAAGCGGCGCAAGCATGTCGGCATTGATGTTTTTGTCAATCTGTTGCCCGCAAGTGCCCGCCGGCTGGTGCTTTATTGGAACGATGCCTTGAGCATAGTTGTCTTGCTGTCGTTTGCCTGGCTTGGTTTGATGCTGGCGGAAGGTGCGGGAGAAAAGATCACCCCGATCCTCGGTATTCGTTACCGCTGGATCGATATGGCGATCCCGGTGGGGTCATTGCTGATGGTGCTGCAATTGGTCGTCAACCTATGTTACCGCGACAAACGCATGGGAGAATCATCATGACGGTAGCGATCTCCTGCATTATTTTACTGCTGGGTTTTATCAGCAGATTACCGATATTTATCAGTGTGATCCTGGCGGTATTGAGTTGGTTTTTCCTCGCGGGCGATCCCTCGCCGCTCATTGCAGCACAAAGGATCGTCGGAGCCAGTGAGAACACCACGCTGCTTGCGATTCCCTTCTTTATCTTGCTGGGCAATTTGTTGAATTACACCGGTATTACCCGAAGAATGCTGACGCTGGCGGAATTACTGACGCGCAAATTCTACGGCGGACTGGCGCAGGCCAATGTGCTACTCAGTACCTTGATGGGCGGCCTTTCGGCCTCCAGTTTGGCGGACTGCGCCATGCTGTGCAAAATGCTGGTGCCGGAAATGACGCGCAAAGGCTACAGCAAGGCTTTCGCTACGGTGGTGACGGCGGCGGGGTCGTTGATCACGCCAATCATCCCGCCGGGTATTGCCCTGATTATTTACGGCTATGTGGCGGATGTGTCGATCGGCAAAATGTTTCTGGCGGGTATCGTGCCGGGAATATTGTGCTGTGCGGCGCTGATGCTGACTATTCGCCATCTTTCCCGGCGGCGCAATTACCAGGCCAGTAATACCGATGCACCGAACTGTCGCGAGCTTGGGCAAGCGCTGTGGCAGGCGATGCCGGCGCTTGTTCTGGTGCTGGTGATTATCGGCGGGATCCGCATCGGTGCTTTCACACCGACCGAAGCGGGGGCGATTGCGGTGGTGTTTGCCATTGGCATCGGCCTGTTTTTCACCCGTGAAATGAAGGTGGCCGATATCGGTGAGGCCCTGTTGGATACGGCCGCTTCTACGGCGGGTATTATGCTCATTATCATGGCCTGCTCAGCATTCGCCTGGATATTGAGTTGGGAACGAACTGCCCAGACGGTCGCGGAGATGATTACGTCACTGTCGGATAACCCGCTGTTGTTCCTGTTGGCGCTCAACCTGTTTTTACTGGTCCTGGGGATGTTTATTGAAGGTAATGCGGCAATTATCGTGTTGGTACCGCTGCTGATGCCAACGGTGAAGGCTCTGGGGATCGATCCGATCCAATTTGGCATTCTGATCATTCTTAACCTGGCGATTGGCAGCCTGACACCGCCGATGGGCACCATTATGTTTATTGCCAATTCGATTACCGGTACCCAGGTTTCTGCCTTTATCAAAGAGGTCTGGCCGCTGTTACTGGCATTGCTGACGGTATTGCTGTTGGTGACGCTGGTACCGGCGATTTCGACCTTTTTACCTGGGCTATAGCTTTGTAAACAGTGGGAGAATACTATTTCAGAAATACCACTTATGAGATCCGTTATGAGTCGGCTGCTGTTGGATCGGGAAAAACCCGTCAAGATGCAAATTTACCATTGGCTGAAAGAACGCATTATTTATGGTGAGTTTGCGCCGGGAATGATTCTGGAAAAAAACGAACTCGCGCATCAATTGAATGTATCGCCCACGCCATTGCGAGAGGCTTTGATTTTGTTGAAGCATGACAACTTCATCGATATGGTGCCGAACCTGCATACACGGGTAAAACTGATAGAAGTCAAACGGGTAGAAGAGAACGCTTTTATCCGTGCGGCACTGGAAGGCGCGGTCGTCGAGCAATTGGCATTAAGCGGTATCAGTAAAACGGTGGAAAAAGCCTGCCAAAAACTGATCGATAGCCAGCTTGGCGCTTTTGACAAGCAGGACTACGCCAGCGTGTTTCGTTTTGATCTGGAGTTCCACCACCGGTTGGTCGACCAGCTGGCGCTGGATTCGCTGTGGGATAATCTGTATGCCAATCGCGCCCATCTGGATCGCGCTCGCCAGTGTTCACCGGTGAATGTGGCAGGTATTCGCCGCTCCATAGAACAACATCAGCAACTGCTGCAGTTGATCGTCAGTGGGCAGGTGCAACCCGCGCGGGAACTGATTAAAGCCCATGTTTGGTCAGTGTTTGATGATTTGAAACAGATCGCACCGGAATACCTGAGCCGCGATCATTGATTTTCCTGCCGCTTGGCTCCATGTTAGATATTCATACGCATTTTAAGGCCTGCCCGCTGCGGCGGGCCCCAACGCTAATCAGGACTGCCCTATGACAAATCCGTTGCTGACCCCGTTTTCCCTGCCACCGTTTTCCGCCATTCGCCCAGAAGATATCGTGCCTGCGGTGCAATCCGCCTTGGCCGATTGCCGCGCTGCGGTAGAGCGCGTTGTCGCGCAGCCGGGACCGTTCACCTGGGATAATCTGTGTCAGCCGCTGGCTGAATCTGACGATCGCCTGTCGCGCATCTGGTCGCCGGTGGGGCATTTGAACTCGGTAAAAAACAGCCCGGAACTGCGTGCCGCCTATGAGCAGGCGCTGCCGTTGCTGTCTGAGTACGGCACCTGGGTTGGGCAACACGAAGGCTTGTATCAGGCGTACCGCAGCCTGAAAGAAGGCGAAGCCTTCAATCAACTGACTGCACCACAGCGCAAGTCGGTAGAAAATGCGCTGCGTGATTTTGAACTGTCGGGCATCGGCCTGTCGCCGGAAAAACAGCGTCGCTATGGTGAAATCGTCGCGCGTCTGTCCGAGCTGGGTTCTACCTACAGCAACAACGTGCTCGACGCCACCATGGGCTGGAGCAAGCTGATTACCGATCAAACCGAGCTGAGCGGCCTGCCGGAAAGCGCGTTGGCCCAGGCTCAGGCGATGGCGCAGGCCAAAGAGCAGGACGGCTGGCTGCTGACGCTGGATATGCCGAGCTATCTGCCGGTACTGACCTACGGCGACAACCGCGCACTGCGTGAAGAGATGTATCGCGCCTTCGCTACCCGCGCTTCCGATCAGGGGCCGAATGCCGGTAAGTGGGACAACAGTGAAGTGATGGCGGAAACGCTGGCGCTGCGCCATGAACTGGCCCAACTGCTGGGCTTTGACAGCTACGCCGACAAATCGCTGGCGACCAAAATGGCGGAAAACCCGGAGCAGGTGCTCGGTTTCCTCAGCGATCTGGCCAAACGCGCCCGTCCGCAGGCTGAGCAGGAGCTGGCGCAGCTGCGCGCCTTCGCCAAACAGCATTACGGCGTAGATGAACTGGAAGCCTGGGACATTACTTACTACGGCGAAAAACAGAAACAACACCTGTTCTCGATCAGCGACGAGCAACTGCGCCCGTACTTCCCGGAACAGCGGGTGGTGGAAGGTCTGTTCGAAGTGGTTAAACGCATTTACGGCATCACTGCCAAAGAGCGCAAGGATGTGGATACCTGGCATCCAGAGGTGCGCTTCTTTGATCTGTTCGACGCCAACGGCGAGCTGCGCGGCAGCTTCTACCTTGACCTGTATGCGCGTGAAAACAAACGCGGCGGGGCGTGGATGGACGACTGCGTCGGCAGCCTGCGCAAGGCCAACGGCGAGCTGCAAAAACCGGTCGCCTACCTGACCTGTAACTTTAACCGTCCGTTGGGCGACAAGCCGGCGCTGTTCACCCATAACGAAGTGACCACCTTGTTCCACGAGTTCGGCCACGGTCTGCACCATATGCTGACCCAGATCGACACCGCCGGCGTTTCCGGCATCAGCGGTGTGCCATGGGATGCGGTCGAACTGCCAAGCCAGTTTATGGAAAACTGGTGCTGGGAGCCGGAAGCGCTGGCGTTTATTTCCGGCCACTATCAGAGCGGTGAACCGCTGCCGAAAGAGATGCTCGACAAGCTGCTGGCCGCCAAAAATTACCAGGCGGCGTTGTTTATTCTGCGTCAGTTGGAATTCGGCCTGTTCGACTTCCGCATGCACGCCGAATACAGCCCGGACAAAGGCGCGCAGATCCTGCCAACCTTGGCGGAAGTGAAGAAAATGGTGGCGGTGGTACCTTCACCAAGCTGGGGCCGTTTCCCACATGCTTTCAGCCACATCTTTGCCGGCGGTTACGCGGCGGGTTACTACAGCTACCTGTGGGCGGAAGTGCTGTCGGCCGATGCCTATTCACGCTTTGAAGAAGAGGGGATTTTCAACGCCGAAACCGGTAAATCTTTCCTCGACAACATCCTGTCGCGCGGCGGTTCGGAAGAGCCGATGGAACTGTTCAAACGCTTCCGTGGCCGTGAGCCGCAGCTGGATGCTATGCTGCGCCATTACGGCATTAAAGGATAACCCCACCGGTGAGCGTGTGTTTATTGTGTGAAGAAGGCGCCGACCCCGGCGCCTTGTCTATTCTGGCGCAGCGCTGGCAGTTAACTTCGGACGACGAGGCGCTGATGGCGCTGGTATTGACGCCCGAAAGGCTGGAGCTGCGCAAGCGTGACGAACCCAAACTCGGGGCGATCTACGTTGATTTTGTCTCTGGCGCCATGGCGCATCGGCGCAAATTTGGCGGCGGGCGCGGTGAAGCGGTGGCGAAGGCGGTCGGCATCAAGGGCAGTTACCGGCCTGACGTGGTAGACGCCACTGCCGGCCTGGGGCGCGATGCCTTTGTGCTGGCCTCTCTGGGTTGCCGGGTGCGGATGCTGGAGCGTAATCCGGTGGTGGCGGCATTGCTGGATGACGGCCTGCAGCGCGGCTATCAGGATGCGGAGATCGGCCCATGGCTGCGCGAACGCATGACGCTGTTGCATGCCTCCAGCCTGACGGCGTTGGGGGATATTGATCCACGGCCGGAGGTGGTGTATCTCGACCCGATGTACCCGCACAAGCAGAAAAGTGCATTGGTGAAGAAAGAAATGCGGGTATTCCAGTCGCTGGTGGGCAGCGATGATGACGCAGATGGTCTGCTGGAACCGGCACGTCGTCTGGCGACCAAGCGCGTGGTGGTGAAACGCCCGGATTACGCCCCGCCGTTGGCTAACGTACAGGCGCATGCGGCGTCGACGACAAAAAGTCACCGTTTCGATATCTACATGCCCGTGTAAATATTTATGCCCGCGGGCATAGAGGGCGAAATAGGGAGGTATTCATTGATCCACCTCCCAATTTTATTTTTTACCTTGCAAAGATACTGGCAAGCTTGTGTTCCAGATCGCATGATTCCTTTTCGTTTCCCTTCCTATAATTAAATAAATAATGAAAAAGACACTCCTTGCTGTTTTGCTTTGCCTGGGTACCTCTGCGATGGCCTCTGAACCTGTCAATATCACCATTCTTGGCACTTCCGATCTGCACGGCACCTTTGTGCCCTGGGATTATTCTACCGACACCGCCAATCTGGCCGGCAGCCTGAGCCAAATTGCCACTCAGGTGCATCAGGTGCGCGCCCAGCAGCCGAACGTGATCCTGGTCGATGCCGGTGACACCATTCAGGGCAACTTTGTCGAGACCTTTAAAAACGACAAAACCAGCCCGATGATCCTCGGCTTTAACGCGCTGAACTATGACGTCTGGGTGATGGGTAATCACGAATTCGACTTCGGCCTCAAACCGCTTTCCACTTCACTCAATCAATTCAAAGGCACGGCATTGGCCGGCAACATTCTCTGGGACAGCGGTAAGCCCTACCTGCCGGCGTATAAAATCATTGAACGCCAGGGGGTGAAAATCGGCATTATCGGCATGGATACGCCGATGACTGCCGAATTCGCCAAAGGCACCGACCGGGTGAAAGGGCTGAACTTTACCAATCCGGTCGAGGCGGTGAAGCAGGTGATCCAGCAGATCCAGGGGCAAGTGGACGCCATCGTGCTGGTGGCACACATGGGGATCGACAACGAGAACCAGCGGCCGGGGACCGGCGTGGGCGATATTGCCAGGGCCAACCCGGAACTGGCGGCGATTGTCGCCGGGCATATGCACGTAAAAGTCGATAAAGAAGTGATTAACGGCGTGATCGTCACCGAACCGGACAAATATGGCCGCGCGCTGTCACGCATCGATCTGCAGTTTGAGCAGCACAACGGCAAGTACGTGCTGATCAACAAAGACAGTTACACCTACCCGATCAAAGGCATCGCCTCGGATAAAAAACTCGAAGAGATTTATCAGCCGTACCACAAGATTTTGCGCGCTAACGCCAACCGACCGATTGCCCAGCTCAGCGGCCAGGATCTGGTACCGCCGGATGCGGTGAAGGGCATTCCGCAGGTGCACGTGCAGGATACCGGTATCAGCAAGCTGTATCAGGAAGCCGGGCATTACTATGCACCGCAGGCGCAGGTGATCGCGTTGCAGATAGATAACGATCGCCCGAAGCTGAACGTCGGTACCATCACCGCCAAGGACATTGCCTTCAACTACCAATATGCCGGTGGCGAGATCACCGTTTATCAGCTCAGCGGCAAAGAATTGAAGAAGTATATGGAATGGTCGGCGGGCTACTTCAATCAGCTGCATGACGGTGACGTGACCTACAGTTTTAACCCGCAGCGCCGCGCGTCCAAATATTCCACCAATGATTTCTTCGATGGCGTGACCTACAAAATCGACCTGCGCCAACCGGCCGGGCAGCGCATCCGTGACCTGAAAATGGCCGACGGCACGCCGGTGACGGACAGCACGCCAATCCGTCTGGGAATGAACAGCTACCGCATGGGGCACCTGACGCAAAAAGGCGGCGCGCTGGAAGGCATGCAGTTCCCGGTGCTGTCTGACAGCAAGGTGGAATACGGTGAAGAGGCCGGTACCATCCGCAATCTGACCATTCGCTATCTGACCGAGGTGAAAAAGGGCCAGTATCAGGGGCAGGCGGTGCAGCGCTGGCAGTTGGTCGGGCTGGAAGGCTACGAACGTGAGCGCAAAATCGTCGAAAAACTGCTGAACGACGGCAAAATCAGCGTACCTACCAGCGAAGATGGGCGTTACGGCAACGTGGCGTCATTCAACGTGAAAGGGTTGCTGAGCGGCACACCGCAGGCCCGTCAGCAGCAACAGGCGGCGTTGAAGGCACAGTTGAGCGCCGCCAGCGATCCGCTGGTGAAAAAGCGTTTGAGTGACCAGTTGGTGATTATCGAGGCGATTAACAAAGCCTGAGGGTGATAACGGGCTCGGCATGTGTGTAGGGGCTCAGCATGCTGAGCCCTGTTACCTTAATGCCCCTGCAGTAAACGCTTGCCGACGTCACCGCCCGGGTGTACCGCCAGCAGCGTTTCCTTGTCGTAGCCACTGCGCTCCATCAGACAGGCGCAGGCGGCATCGAAAATCGCCAATACCAGCACGATAGAAGTCGTTGCCAGCATGTTCAGCGGATCTATCTCATTTTCAACCCCGGTGCGGACCGTTAACTGAGCCGCCTGAGCGATCGCCGAATCCGGGTTTTCCGTCACGCCAATCACGGTTACGCCCTTGGCCTGCAGCGTCGGCAGCAGGCGGGTCAACTCGTCGGAATTGCCGCCGCGTGAAATCAAGATCATCAGATCATCACCGCGCAGAAAACCCAGATCGCCGTGCGCCGCGTCGGTGGCGTTCAGGTAAATAGCCGGTCGCTCCACGCAGGCCAGCATATGGGCAATTTTTCGTGCCGCGATGCCGGAAGTGCCAACGCCGGTGACCACAATTTTACCCTGGCACTCCGCCAGCAGGGTCAACAGCCGTTGCCAGGTTTGTGGGTCGATGCGCTGGCCCAACTGCGCCAGCTCCCGGCTGTAAATTGCCCAGGCCTGTGTTGCCCGTTGCCATTCCTGCTGCATCAGGCGTCCTCCTGCATCAGTTGGCGGTATTTCATATGGTCGTTATACAGCTCATGGAACACGCGGTATTTACGATCGTAATAGCGTTTGATCTTGTTGGTCTGCGGCGTCACGGTTTTGCCGATGCGGCTCATGGCGCTCATCGCTTCCGGCAGGCTGTCGAATACCCCGGCCGCCACGGTGCCCATCATCGCGCCGCCCAACAGCATCGCCTCGCTCTCTTCCGGCAGCAGCATGGCACAGCCGGTGGCGTTGGCATGTTCCTGCACGAAAATCGGGTTCTTGGTGCCGCCGCCGCTGGCCATGATGGTGTCGATGCTGTAACCGCTTTGATTCATAGTTTCGATAATATGACGGGTACCGAGGGCGATGGCCTGGATGGTGGCCAGATAGTGCAACGCCATGTCTTCCGGGGTGCGTGACAGCTTCAGCCCGGTCAGGGTGCCGGTTAGCGTCGGATTGGCACGCGGCGAACGGTTGCCGTGGAAATACGGCAGCATATGAATGTCTTTGGTCAGATAGGCAATATCCTCCGGCTCGCCCGCCATCCGGCGCAGCAGGGCGTTCAGCACCTCATAGATGGTCTGCCCCTGGGTTTTTGCCTGCGCCAGCAGTTCCTGATAACAAGGATGTGACTGGATGATGTGGTCAATCAGCGCGCCGGTGGCGGACTGGCCGCCTTCGTTCAGCCAGTATTCCGGCAGAATGGCCGAGTAATAAGGCCCCCACACGCCGGGGATAAAACGTGCAGTGCGCGACATCGCCATATGCCCGGTCGAGGTGCCGCCGATCAGTGCGACGCGGCGATTAAAGTCTGCCACTTCACCGGAAGCCCCGGTAGCCCCCAGCGTGCCGAGAGTACCGGCGTGGGCATCAATGATCGACACGCTGACCGCGGTGCCGGCAATCAACCCCATCTCACTGGCGGCGCGCTGGGTCAGGCCGTGGCCCAGCGGTTCACCCATCATTTTGACGTCGCTGCCAATTTTGGCGGCATCGTGTTCCAGTACGTCTTCCAGCCCAATCTGTTTGAAATAGCTTTTGTCCCAGCGCTGTTCATGGCCGAGATAAGTCCATTTGCACACCGTCGAACACAGCGAACGGGTGGCGTCCTGAGTGGCGCGCCAGGTGAGGAAGTCCGGCAGATCAAACAGGTAACCGGCGTTGGCCCAGGTGGTCGGCATATGCTGCTTGAGCCACAGCATTTTAGGGGTCTGCATTTCCGGCGAGATGATGCCGCCGACGAAATCCAGCACCCGGTGTTTGGTGGCGTTAATACGCTCGGCCTGGGTGATGGCCCGGTGATCCATCCACACGATAATGTTCTGTTCGGTACGGCCGGAAGGGCTGATGGTCAGCGGCTTCCCCTCTTTGTCCAGCACCACCAGCGAGCAGGTAGCGTCGAAACCCAGCCCCTTGACCTGAATCGGGTTGATATCGGCCTGATTAACCGCATCGCGCACCGCGTTGCACACTGCCTGCCAGATATTGTCCGAGGACTGTTCAACAAAGTCTGCCTTTGGACGATACAGGTCGATAGCCCGGCTGGCCTGCCCGACCATATGGCCGTTGAGATCGAATACCCCAGCGCGCGCACTTCCGGTGCCTACATCTACGCCAATAAAATAGCTCGCCATTATTTTTCTCCTAGGCTTTTCGATTCTGTAACGCGATAAACAAGATCAACACCGCACCCCACAGGGCCATGGTCAGATAGCTGCTGACGCCCAGCAGGTTGAGGCCGCTTTCCAGCATTTGCAGCACAATCAGTGCCAGCACCAGGCCAAGCACCCGGCCAAATCCGCCGTCCGGGTTAATCCCACCCAGCACCGAGGCCAGAATGGTCACCAGCAAATAGGATTCGCCGTAGCCGGCCTTGGCCGAGTTGAACTTGGCCATCATCAGCAACGCCGCACCCCAGCCGAGCAGGGCGGACAGCACATACACCGCGATTTGCACCCGGGCGGTATTCACCCCGCTGAAACGGGTAGCCTGCTCGTTGGAGCCGATTAAATACAGGCTGCGCCCCAGCGTGGTGTGCTCCAGCAACAGCCACAGGCCCACGGCGACCAGCAGGAACAGCAGCAGCGCCACCGGAATGCCGAGCAGGCTGCCGTTGCCGAGATATTGAATCGCCGCCGGGAAGCCGGAGATCACCGCGCCGTTGGACAACAGAATATTCAGGCCGGTGATCAGCGTCATGGTGCCGAGAGAGGCAAGGATCGGCGAAACGCCGACCCAGGCGACCAGCACGCCGTTAAGTGCGCCAATGGCGACGGCGACCAGCAACCCGGCCAGCAGCGCCAGTACCAGAAACAGCGGTTGGTCCGGGTGGCTGACGATAATTGCCGCCATCACCAGCGAGCAGGCATTGGCCCCGGCGATAATCGACAGGTTGATACCGCCGGTGAGCATGGTAATGCCCATGCCGAGCGCCAGCATGCCGAGGATCGGTAACTGCGAGGCGATCGACTGGAAATTGCCGAGGCTGAAGAAGCGCGATCCAAGCAGCCCGGTGAACAGCAGCGCCACGACGATAATGATCGCGCTTTGCAGGCGGATGATCCGATCGCTTGGGATCAGACGGGTTAACTGGGTCATCTCATAGCTCCTTGGCCAGCTTGCGTTTTTCATTCCAGGCGGTGCTGCTGATGCTGATCAAAATGATCGCGCCGCTGAACACCTGGTGCCAATAGGCCGATACGCTGAGCAGCGTCAGACCGTTCTGCAGGAACGCCAGCAGCACCACGCCCAGCAGCGTACCGGTCAGCGAGCCGCGGCCGCCGGTCATGCTGGTGCCGCCCAGTACCACCGCCGCCAGCACCGTCAGTTCGAAGCCGAGCAGGGAGTTGGGCGCTACTGACTGGGTGATCTGCGCCTGCACCACGGCGGCGATGCCCGCCAGAATGCCCATGTAACCGTAAACGTAGAAGTGCAGTCGCAGCAGGTTCAACCCCAGACGCGATGCCGCATCGCGGTTGCCACCCATGGCGAAAATCTGCCGGCCAAGACGGGTGAAGTTCATCAGCACGCCGGTGACGATAATTACCGCCAGCAGGCACAATAGCGGCAGCGTCAGGCCGTAGTCGTAGCCGTCGGCGCCCTGGAATGAGAACCAACTGATGCCGTCCATAAACCAGTCGGGGAAACCGTACAGCCAGGTGCCGTTGGTGGCGTACACCAACAAGCCGTAGAACAGGTTCAGCGTGGCGATGGTGATGATGATTGCCGGTACTTTCAGCCAGTAGACCAGAAAACCGTTCACCAGCCCGAGCAGCAGACCGACGCCTATCGCCAGAGCGAACGCCAGCGGGAAACCGCCGCCGTGCTGGATCACCCAACTGGCCATCACGTACTGGGCGATAGCGGTGATCGCCGGGAACGAAATGTCGATGCCACCGGCAATCAGCACCACGAACAGGCCGCAGGCGAGAATGCCGAGAATGGCATAGCTGGTGGCGACGTCGGTCAGGTTGCCCAGCGTCAGAAACTCGCTGGTGCTAACGCTCAGGCTGATGGCCAGCAGCAACACCAGCAGGCCAAGGTAAAACTCGTGCCGCCCGGCCAGGCGGGCCAGTAATGACTTATCCATTCACCACCTCGGCGATCTGTTGTTCGGTACTCTGGTGCGGCGAAAACTCGGCGATCAGCTCGCCCTTGCGCATCACCAACACCCGATGGCTGTTGTAATAGGCTTCCGGGATCTCGTCGCAGATCATCAACACCGCCATGCCGAGCGCCGCCAGATCTTTGGCGATCTGGTAGATCCCCTCTTTGTTGGCGATATCTACCCCGACGGTCGGCGAGTCGAGGATCAGGATCTTCGGCTGCGTGGCCACCCACTTGGCGATAGCGATGCGCTGCGCGTTGCCGCCGGACAGGGTTTTGACCGGTAGCGCGCTGTCGGAAACCTTAATGTTCAGATCGCGGATCAGCCGGTTAACCAACGCGGTCGCTTTGGCATGATCCAACAGCCCGAGCGGGGTATGCAGTTGATCAAATACCGTGACAATGGTGTTGTCGTAGATCGACTGCTCCATGATCAGCCCCTGCGTCAGACGATCTTCCGACACATAGCCGATGCCCTGGCGCACTGCTTCACGGTTGTTATGCAGCCGCACCGGTTGGCCGTCGATCCGAATTTCACCGCTGTCCGGGTGGGTCATGCCGAACAGGCTGAGGCACAGCTCGGTGCGGCCTGCGCCCAGCAAGCCGACGATCGAGACGATCTCGCCGCCGTGCAGTGAAAGATTGATATTCTGATATTTCCCGCGTCGATTGAGATTACGCACTTCGAGCAGCGGCGCACTCTCGGCGGCTGGCCGTGGGGGTAACTGGCTGTAGTGGAAGCGTTGGCCGGTCATCAGGAACGCCAGCTCATGGCTGTCGAGTTCACTTGCCGGGTAAGTACCGACCAGTTTGCCGTCGCGCATCACGCTGATACGGTCGGCGACTTCCATCACCTCGTCCAGCCGGTGGCTGACAAACACCACGCAGATGCCGGCCGCTTTCAGCTCGTTAACCACCCGCAGCAGGCCGTCGACCTCCTGACGCGTCAGCGAGGCGGTAGGTTCATCCATAATCACCAGCCGCGCTTCGGCAGCGATGGCGCGACAAATCGCCACCAATTGGCGATCGGCAATCGACAGTTTTTCAACTTTCTTGTCGGGATCGATATGCACGCCGACGCGCGCCATGGCAGCCAGCGCCGTCTGACGCATCACCCGTTTGCGCACCCAGAAATGACCGCCGGGCAGGTAGCGGTGAATGGCAATATTTTCCGCCACCGTCAGATTGGGGAATAACGACAGATCCTGATAAATCACCTGAATGCCGTAATAACCGGACAACTGCGGCGTCAGTGAATGAAAGAGTTTGCCTTCCAGCGAAATATTGGCGCCTTTTTCCGGCTGATAAACGCCGGAAATAATTTTAATTATGGTGCTTTTGCCACAGCCATTTTGTCCGGCCAGGCAGTGCACTTCGCCAATATTCAGCGTCAGGTTGATCTGGTCCAGTGCCAGCACGCCCGGAAATTTTTTACTGATATTTTCCAGGCTGATAAATGCGGTGGATGTGGTCATGACATTAACCTATGCAGGTTCTTATTATCGTCGGGCGCGATAGGCTGCGCGCCGACGTTATTTAATTACTTTCCCGGTGTGGAGCAATATTACTTAAGGTTAGAAGCCCAGCGATTTGGCATTATCTTTGGTAACTTCAAGAATTTTATTAAACCGAATCACTTTCTTATCCATATCGACGTCGGCCTTACCCAAACCTTCGATCGACAAGTCTTTGGTCACTTCTTTGCCCTGCAAGAGCTGATCGGCCACCGTCACCAGCGCGTAGCCGGCGTCTTTCGGATCCCACAGCAGCGCTTTCTTGATGTCGCCGCGCATCAGGTAAGGGGCGGCCTGCCCCGGCATGGCGATGCCGACCACGGCAATTTTGTCCTTGGCGCGTTTCTTGGCGACCGCCTGACCGGCACCAATCGGGCCGAGGGAGCCAAAACCGATAATGCCTTTCATCTGCGGGTAGGTTTTCATCAAATCCAGCGTGGTGGCGTAGGATTTATCAATGCTTTCGGCCACCGGCAGACGTGACGTCACTTCGAACATGTCCGGATATTTGACTTTCTGGTACTTGATGGCGGAATCCGCCCAGGCGTTGTGCAACGGCACGGTCAGCGAGCCAACGTAAATGGCGTAGCCCCCTTTGCCGCCCATGTCTTTTGCCAGTTCATCGACGTTGGCCTGTGCATACTTCTCGCTGTCGATGGTTTCGATGTCCCACTGACCAATCTGCTGGTCTGGCGATTCATGGGTCAGCACCACGATGCCTTTATCACGCGCCTTCTTCAGCACTGGCTCCAGCACCTTGGCGTCGTTCGGCACCACGATGATGGCGTTAACGTTCTTGGCGATCAGGTCTTCAATCACTTTGACCTGTGCCGCGGGATCTGGGGTCGCAGGCCCGGTCTGATAGGCATTAACGTCGAGCTTTTTCGCCGCTTCGTTGACGCCGACTTCCATACGGTTGAACCAGGGAATGCCGGTCACTTTAGCGACCACGGCAATTTCGTACTTTTCAGCAGCCAGAACAGGTGTTGTCGATAACATGCACGCAGAAACCACACATGCATTTAATAATGCGAGGTTAAATTTCATTTCGCTGTACCTTTTTTATCTGTAGGGGTGGTTGTTTTTCCACCTGAGCAGATTACAAAGGAAAGGAAGAGGGAGCGTAACGAGAGTAGAGAAATTGTGATCTGTGCACATTAAAGTAAAATTACGACAGTTTTAATGTTAATTAAATGTTGAATAATTCAGTGGTGGTAATTTTACCACCTAAAAACACCATCAAATTAACATAATAAATCATATTTATTAACGGTGTATAAACAATCAGAATGGGAGGACGAGGGTTTTCGGCGGAAAAAATGCCGGCTTGAGCGCCGGCATGGAAGCATTTGATCGATGTGTGAACAAGATCACCTTATGCGGCGGTTACAGCACGCCCTGTGCCAGCATGGCGTCGGCAACCTTGACGAATCCAGCGATATTGGCACCCTGTACGTAGTGGGTTTGCTTGCCCTCACCGCCGTATTCCACGCAGGCTTGATGAATATCCGCCATGATATGTTGTAAACGTACATCCACCTTTTCCGCTCGCCAGCCGATGCGCGCGGCATTCTGCGCCATCTCCAGCCCGGAGGTTGCCACCCCACCGGCGTTGGCGGCCTTGCCCGGCGCGAACAGCACGCCGGCATCCAGGAACGCATCGGTCGCCTGAATGGTGGTGGGCATATTGGCGCCTTCGGCCACGGCTTTGACCCCGTTGCGGATCAGCGTTTGTGCCGCTTCCAGATCCAGCTCGTTTTGGGTGGCGCACGGCAGGGCGATATCTACCGGGACGCTCCAGGGCTGCTGGCCGGCCAGATAGGTCAGGCCGCGTTCACGGGCATAGTCTTCTACCCGGCCATAACGCTGGTTCTTGATCTCTGCCAAATGGGCCAGCTTTTCGGTGGTGAAACCTGCCTCATCGACCAGCGTACCGCCGGAGTCAGAGACGGTGATCACCCGTGCATCCAGTTCCAGCGCCTTTTCAATGGTGTACTGCGCCACGTTACCTGACCCGGAAACCGCCACCCGCATGCCTTCAAAACCCAACCCGTGACGTTGCAGCATGGCATCGGTGAAGTACACCAGGCCATAGCCGGTGGCTTCGGGGCGGATCAGGCTGCCGCCGAATGACAGGCCCTTGCCGGTAAACACGCAGGCGGTGTTGTTGGACAGCTTCTTCATCATGCCGCTCATAAAGCCGACCTCACGGCCGCCAACGCCAATATCCCCGGCAGGCACGTCGGTGTCAGGCCCCAGATGGCGGTACAGCTCGGTCATCAGCGACTGGCAGAAACGCATGATCTCCGCCTGGCTTTTGCCTTTCGGATCAAAGTCCGAACCGCCTTTGCCGCCGCCCATTGGCAGCGTAGTCAGCGCATTTTTGAAGGTCTGCTCGAAGCCGAGGAATTTCAGAATCGACAAATTGACCGACGGATGAAAACGCATACCGCCTTTATAAGGCCCAATCGCGGAGTTGAACTGCACGCGCCAGGCGCGGTTAACCTGCACCTGGCCACGATCGTCGACCCAACTGACACGGAACTGGATGGTGCGTTCCGGTTCCACCAGGCGTTCCAGCAGGGCATATTCACGGTAGCGCGGGTTACGCTCGATAAACGGCCACAGCGAGGTGAAAACTTCTCTTACCGCCTGCAGAAACTCCGGCTGATGAGGATTATGCTGTTGTAGTGAGGACAAAAATGATTCTACCGATTCCATGGATAACTCCTTGTAGCATTGAATTTCCCCCACCATTTTTATAGCTATAGGTTTAGGTAAAGCGTGGGGAATGATGTTGTGTCTTTAGCGACTATATCATCGGAGGACGGTTGATTATCAAGCGATTAATGATGGCGGCAGAATGAAAAACGCCCGCAGTAGCGGGCGTTGGGGAATTTAGTTGGTGGGCGCTTACTTAGTCTTCAGCTTTTTCGTCTTCATCGCGCAGCGGTACGATCAGCATGTCGATGTGCACGGTATTGATCAACTGACGCGCGGAGGACATCAACTTGCTCCAGAAATCCTGGTGGTGGCCGCACAGAACCAGGTCCATATCGTACTTCTTGATGGCGTCGACCAGCACCTGCGCCAAATCGCCGCTGCCACTGAGGGTTTCGGTAATCGGATAGCCGGCATTTTGTGACAGCTCGGTCAGGGCATGGTGGGTTTCTTCCGAGATACGTTTTTGCATATCGCCGAGATTAACGTCGATCAGGCCGGTATACAGGTCGGAATAGTTAACATCTACGTGGATCAGGGAAACTTTGGCGTTGTACGGACGCGCCATAGATACGGCTTTCTCCACCAGGATTTTACTTTCCGGGGACAGGTCTACCGCGATCAGAATGTGTTTGTAAGCCATGAGAATACTCCTTCCATATAATGCCGATTAAAAGGTTAGCAGGCATTCAGCGTACCAGCCTGGCGCTTTAGGTTTCATTTTATCATTCAGTTAACGCAATGATATGTTGAGGCGATCACACTGCATCGCATCAAAAAATCTCTTTATTTCAACCCGGTCAGTTTTACACCCGCCAGCCGGAAAATCCTATCGCTCGTGGTGCTATTGGCGTGTTGACCGCTTGAAATATAAGCATTCTTAAACAGAGTATAGTCCCAAATGTCCCATCGGACAGGAGAAAAGGCCCGGTGGGCTATTCAGCGCGGTAATCAGTTATAACTAATGAGTCGCTGACAAATCGGCGGGATGCGGTAAATTTTATCTACTGCTCAGTCCAGTTTGCGTTTCATTAACCTACAATAATGAATATGGGCCTTATCATTACTCCACTGAGTGAAACCCTGCGTTGAGTCTTTGCGTGGCGAGGGTTTGCTTTCAGTGGCGGTGGGTTATGCGCGGCCTGTGCGGTGCCAAGGGGATCGGAGCGGTAGGCTCCCGCAGTCATGGGTAAAGAGGTAGGGCAGTTGGACCCGGCGGAGCGCCGTGGATTACAACGCCTTGAGGAGGCAATCATGATCAGTACCGTCGCGCTGTTTTGGGCTCTGTGTGTGGTGTGTGTGTTAAACATGGTGCGGTATTACTCTTCTCTGCGCGCGCTGTTGGTGGTTTTGCGCGGCTGTGACCCGCTGCTGTACCAATATGTTGACGGTGGTGGTTTCTTTACCGCCCATGGTCAGCCGAGCAAGCAGATACGGCTGGTGCGTTATATCTTCTCACAGCGCTATATCGAGCATCACGATCCGGAGTTTATCCGCCGCTGCGAACGGGTGCGCGGGCAGTTTATGCTGACTTCCGCCCTGTGCGGGCTGGTGGTGATCAGCCTGCTGGCGTTGATGATCTGGTATTAAGCCCGGCCTGTTTGCCCAGCAACAGATAAAGAAAAGGCGGCCACCAGGGCCGCCTTTCATATGGAGCAAACTGCTTAGATCACCTTAAGCGCCAACCAGTACAGCGAACCGGAAAGCAGAATCGAAATCGGCAGGGTTAACAACCAGGCCAACAGGATATTCTTCACGGTTTTGCTTTGTACGCCGCCGCCGTCCACGATCATGGTCCCGGCTACTGCCGAAGAAAGCACGTGGGTGGTGGAAACCGGCATACCGGTATAACTGGCGACACCAATCGACAAGGCTGCGGTCATCTGAGCCGACACGCCCTGAGCGTAGGTCATGCCCTTCTTACCGATTTTCTCGCCAATGGTGGTGGCTACGCGCTGCCAGCCGACCATGGTGCCGAGTGACAACGCCAGAGCAACCGCGACGATAATCCAGATCGGTGCATACTCAACGGTTTGCAGCAGATCCTGACGCAGGTTTTTCAGGAAACGTTGGTCCTGGCTTGAGGTTTCCGGCAGCTTGGCAATCTTGTCTGCGGTGTCTGTTACGCACATCAGCAGGCGGCGCAGGTGGCTGCGCTGATCTACCGACAGTTGATCGTAACTTTGCAGATTGTTCAGCAACCCGGAGGCAAGCCCAATTGCCGGCATGGCGCGGGCACTGTCACAGTGGAACTCGACGGGTTTATCCGGCGAGACGTCCTCATCCGGGCTTGGCACCAACGGAGTGAGAGCGACCACGTGCGACAGGGCATCGCTGTGCTGCTCATAATATTGCTGCAGGTGGGCCACGGCATCACGAGTACGGGTGATGTCATAACCGGTTGCATTCATATTGAGCACGAAGCCGGCCGGCGCAACGCCGATCAGCACCAGCATAATCAAGCCGATACCTTTCTGGCCGTCGTTGGCGCCGTGCGAGAAGCTAACGCCGATAGCCGACAGGATCAGAGCGATACGGGTCCAGAACGGCGGCTTGCGTTTGCCGTCGACCTTTTCACGTTCAGCAGGGGTCATGTGGATACGCTGGCGTTTCTTGGTGCCACTCCAATAGCGGCGCAAGGCAAACACCATCAACCCGGCGACCATCATGCCAACCAGTGGCGAGATGAGCAATGACAGGAAAATACCAATCATTTTCGGGACGTTAAGCGCATCCACCACCGAAGTGTGGGTCATCAGTGCGTTGGTCAAACCCACACCAATAATTGCGCCAATCAGCGTATGAGAACTGGAGGCCGGCAGACCGAAATACCAGGTGCCGAGGTTCCAGATGATAGCCGCCAGCAGCATGGAAAAGACCATGGCTAATCCGTGTGCTGAACTGACGTTCAACAACAGATCTGTTGGCAACAGGTGAACAATGGCGTAAGCAACACTCAAACCACCGAGCATCACGCCAAGAAAGTTGAACAAACCAGCCATCACGACCGCAAGTTGCGAGCGCATGGCACGGGTATAAATTACTGTAGCAACCGCATTGGCCGTATCATGAAAACCATTAATGGCTTCATAAAACAACACGAACAACAATGCGAGAATTAACATCAGGCCGGTATGGAAATCCAGGCCAGCGAACAAATGCAGCATAAGCGTTACGCCAGTTTGTGGACATGAACGCCGCGCATTATCCGTGACAACCGGGGCCGGGGAAAAGGAAAATATGACGTTTTTTTGATTTGGACATGACGAAATGATGGCGATGGCATGACAAAGATATGAAATATCAGCGCGTTATGCTGCCTGGTCCGTTGTAATATTTTCTTACTATGGCGTTGTCAGCGTCATGGCTTTACAATCTGCCGCCGTAAAGTTGCCGGTTACCGGTAGCGATTCGGCGTAATATGGCGGCCTTTTGTCGCGATTGTGGTTTTTATAGAGAGGCGCAGGTGGAACAGTTTGATGTCGTGGTAATAGGTGCGGGCGCAGCGGGTATGTTTTGCGCGGCGCAGGCAGGGCAACTCGGTCGCCGGGTGCTACTGCTCGACAACGGCAAAAAACCGGGCCGCAAAATCCTGATGTCCGGCGGCGGACGCTGTAACTTTACCAATATGTACACCGAACCGGCCGCTTACCTGTCGAATAACCCGCATTTTTGTAAATCTGCACTGGCGCGTTATACCCAGTGGGATTTTATCGATCTGATCAATCGCCACGGCATTGCCTATCACGAGAAAACGCTCGGGCAGCTGTTTTGCGACGACTCGGCGCAGCAGGTGGTCGAACTGTTGGTTAAAGAGTGCGAGCTGGGCCAGGTGACGACACGTCTGCGCAGCGAAGTGCTGGCGGTGGAAAAAACGGAAGAAGGCTTCGAACTGGCACTGAATGGCGAGAAAGTAAGTGCTCGCTCACTTGTGGTGGCCAGCGGCGGTCTGTCAATGCCGGGGCTGGGCGCTTCCCCGTTCGGCTACAAGCTGGCGGAGCAGTTTGGCCTGAAGGTTCTGCCGACGCGCGCCGCGCTGGTGCCTTTCACGCTGCATAAACCGCTGTTGGAACACCTGCAAACCCTGTCTGGCGTCTCTGTACCGGCGGTGATCACTGCCGAAAACGGTGTTAGCTTCCGTGAGAGCCTGCTTTTCACCCACCGTGGCCTGTCCGGCCCGGCGGTATTGCAGCTTTCCAGCTACTGGCAACCCGGTGAGTTTGTAAGCGTTAACTTACTTCCTGCGCTTGATCTGGCGGGCTTCCTCAATGAGCAACGTCAGGCACACCCCAACCAAAGCCTGAAAAACACCCTGGCGCTGCACCTGCCAAAGCGTCTGGTGGAATGTTTACAGACGCTGGGGCAATTGCCGGAAGTTACCTTGAAGCAGTTGAACCCGACACAGCAGGCTGCGCTGGTCGAAACATTGCAAAATTGGCGGGTACAGCCGAACGGCACCGAAGGCTACCGCACGGCGGAAGTGACGCTCGGCGGGGTCGACACCAAAGAGTTGTCCTCCAAAACCATGGAGGCCGCCAAGGTGCCGGGCCTGTACTTTATCGGCGAAGTGGTGGATGTGACAGGGTGGCTGGGGGGCTATAACTTCCAGTGGGCCTGGAGCTCGGCCTGGGCCTGCGCCCAGGCGCTGGCAGCAGAATACTGAGCCCGCTGCGGGCGCTATCTCCCGAGAGTCAGCCGCATGGCGGACGGCGTCAGGCCAAAATAGCGACGAAATTGGGTACTGAATTGCCCCGGCGAACTAAATCCGCATTGCAGCGCGATGGCGGTCAGCGTGAGCGTCGTTTGGGTCACTTGCTGCCTGGCCCGTTCCAGGCGTCGCGATAAGACGTATTGATAGGGCGGTAAACCAAAGTGTTGCCGGAAAGCACGCGAAAAATGAAAGATGCTCAGTTCGGCAATCTGCGCCATCGCCTGCAAGGTAATATTCTCCCCCAGACTGTCCTCGATATAACTGGCCAGCCGCTCGCGTACTGGCCGGGAAAGCGTTTCCCGGTGTAACCCATCAGGCGTTGCCGCGTGCTGATAACGCGCCGCTTCAGCCAGCATCGCCATCATCAGTGATGAAGCATGCAACTCGCTGTCACTTTCCTGCAGGCCAAGACACAGTTGTTTAAGTAGCGGATTACGCAGATTTGCTCCAGGTTCGATAATAAGGCCAGCCTTCCCTCCCGGCATGTGTTCAATCAGCCGCGGGGAAATGGAGATTGCCGTATAACTCAGGGTGCCTTCGGCATAGCTGATGGCGTCAAAATCGCATCCGGAGGGTATGATATCGGCAACCTGGCCTATCACTCGGGTTGCCGGCGTGCGTTTTTGGTCAAACCAGACATCCCCGTTGATGGTGGTGTTGCCATCGGCCGAATGGTAACCGTCATAGACGATTAACGTGTGTGCTGGACGAACCAGACGCGCCTGATGGGGGCCGCTGACTCGCACGCGATCGACCCGGCCATAGTCCCAGCAACATGAAGATAGCTGTAATTCTTTTTCGTCCGAATAGACTAATCCATCAGATCCCATGGTTAACCTTTTAATCAATGAAAGCCTGTTTCATATTATGAACAGGGCTCACTCAACAACGTTATACGGTGATTATGCACATATTCCCTGATGAGATAACCAATAACCCATGTCAATATGATATACCGCAAAAAAAGTGAATTGATACTGATGGAATAGATTACATGATGTAATTTCTTATTTTACCACTAGGGAGTTTACAACGTTTTTTTTAAAATATAGCTTTGCTGCTGTGAACTACAGGGAACGTATCTGAATTTTCTCGGTGTGGAGCGTCAGTCATGCCTGGAAACTTTTAGATAACTCTTCTTTTTCAATCATAGAGAGAGCGAATCATGCACCATCAAGATTTAAATCATGCTGCTGAGCTGATGAAAAAAATGTTGGACAATTTTGCTAATAATCCGGAAAAAATCATCGATCTGTTTTCCGAGGATGCTGTGGTTGAGTTTCCTTATGCACCGGGCGAAGCGTTAGGTTTCCCTAAGAAATTGACTGGGAAAGCGGCTATTTTAACCTATGCCAAAAGCTTAGGGCTATCCTTGCGCGATTACAAAATAAACCCCCTGAACGATTGGGGCCGCTACACCTTGAGCGGTACAAAAACCTATTTCTTCGAGTATACCGGGGATGCCATTACGGTGCCGGGGAACAAGCCTTATCATCAGGATATACACGCATTTGTAGAAATCACACATGGCAAAATTTCTCATTTTTGCGAGTATTGGGATCCGCTCTATGCCTTGATGGTATTTGACATGGTCACAATTAAATCGGCTTGATTATTTTACTACGAAATAATTTTGACGCGCTATGAAACAAAATAGCGCGTGATTAAGATAACGGCACCTTGCTTCGACTAGGGGGGCGAAACCGGCTGTAGCGTCACCACTAAAAAGTCCATCAGGCTGCGCAGCGCCAGCGACTTATGCCGCTGATGTGGATAGACCATAATAAAGGGCCGCGTGGTGCCGCCATATTCTGTCAGGACCTCCACCAGTTCACCGCTCGCCAGTAAGTCCGCTACGGTAAAGCGATAAGTTTGAAAGACGCCCATGCCATGTTTTGCCAGCGTTAACCCACCCAAAAAATCCCCGTTGCAGCTCACGTTGCCGCGCGTGGTGACATCTATCGATTTGTTATGGTGCTTAAGCGTCCACGGGGCGCTTTTGCCGGTGCTGGGTAGCTCAAACTGAATGCAGTTATGCTGGGCCAGATCTTCCGGGTACACGGGTTTACCCGCTCGTGCCAGGTAATCGGGTGCGGCAACCACCACCAATTCGGCATCCTCCAGCTTGCGGGCAATCAGGTTTGAGTCTGCAGGGTGGTAACCGCGAATGGCCAGATCGTATCCCCCATCAGTGAGGTCAACGTTAGCGTTATTGAGATTCAGCGCCAATTGAATTTTAGGATAGCGTTGGCTAAAGGCGGCCAGGACCGGCAACAGACGGTAGTGGGCGTAGGGGGTGGGAATGCTGATGCGCAGCAGCCCGGCTGGCTCTAACTGCTGGCCTTGTATCTGACGCTCCGCATTGTCGATTAATGCTATTGCCTCCCGACATTGCTCAGCAAAGTTTTTGCCTGCATCGGTCAGGTGAATATGCCGAGTGGAACGGACAAACAGCCGGACCCCTAACCGATCCTCCAGCCGGGCGATGGAACGGCTGACCGCTGCGGGGGTAATACCCGAAGAGACGGCGGCGGCCGAAAAACTGCCCACTTCTGCCACCAGACAAAATAGCTCCAGCGTGCCCAATTGGAGATCGTCAAATTTTCTCTGCAATCTATTACCCCATGTAATAAGCCCTGTGTTCTCCACCTTATTTATCATCCCGGCGTCGGGAAGTACAGTGGCTTTCTCTTAGGACGCTCGTGATATTTAACGGAGATAACTGATGACTATTTTGGGTTATGAAACTGGCGAGATCCTCGCCAAAGCGGCAATGACTTCCGATTTTGAATTAGTTGGCGATATTCCAAACCAGGTGCTGGTTGATCAGATGGAAATAGAACGTCGCAGCATGGATATTCGTCCTGGCATGAACCGTAAGTATTCACCGCTGGGTTACCATGCCGCCACGGGCGTTCAGACCAACGGCGGGCGATATCTGTTTGATACCTGGGAAAATGTTTGTGACTACGCGCGTTTTACCAGCGAAGAGCTGGAGTTCGAACCGGGCGTTAAATTCTGGGATCGCGATATTTTTGGCCCGGTGGATCGCCATATCTGGAAAGTGATCGGCGCCCACGACTTTACGCCATTAGCGACCACTCACCATGTGAATCGCTTTGAGCGCTGGACATTTAATGGCGACAACCCGGAGCTGCTGCTGACTCGCATCTGGCCAACCGTGCGTAAGCACGCCGCAAAGCATGGGCTGGCGGCGGTGTGGTTAATGTACCAGCCGGATGAAAAGCAAATAGCCATTTTGTCCGTTGCCGACAAGGTGGAAGGAGGCCAGCCGCTGGAGGTGGCGACACGTTCTATCGATCGTCTGGCGTTAATTCCGTCAGCAGAGCCACTGCTGCCGTTAGAGCTGAACGTGCAGAAAGTATTTGAACGCACTACGCCGATCCTGACGATGTGGTTACCGCTGTCGCGGCATTTGCATGGCGCGCCTTCGGCTTACCCAATGTCACCTCCTTTCTGTCAACCGCAGGTTGCACCGCAGCGCGTATAGCAGAGTTATTCGCGTAATTTGGATTTAACCGGGGCCGCATAAAGTCAGCGGCCCATTTCATTATTTATATTTCAGGGATGATATTCCGCGATAAATCGCTTAATAAGTTCGGTTTCTTGAGTAAGGAAATACTATGTTTGCAGAAAAAACGATATTGATCACTGGCGCTTCCTCCGGTTTGGGAAAAGCGATGGCCGAACACTTTTTGGCTAAAGGCGCCAATATTGTTATTAATGGCCTGACCGCGTCGAAGTTAGACAAATTTCTTGCAGAACACCTTGCCGATAAAGATCGCATTGCGTTGGTTGCCGGGGATATTGGCCTGAAAGCCACCAGTGATCGTATGGCCCAGGCCGCGCTGGATAAATTCGGCTCCGTGGATGTGCTGATAAACAATGCGGGAATTTTTGTCCCTAAGCCTTTTCTCGCCGAGACCGAAGAAAATCTGGATCGCTATTACGCCAGTGGCGTCAAGGGGCCGTTCTTTGCGTCGCAGGCGGTGATCCCGACCATGATCAAGCAGGGCGGCGGTTCCATTATCAATATCGGTTCAATGTGGGTAGAGCACCCGTTGGAAGCGACGCCAAGTTCTGCTTCACAGGTGGCGAAAGGGGGCATGCATACCCTGACTCGTCATTTGGCGATCGAATTTGCCAAAGACAATATCCGGGTTAACACTATCGCACCGGGCGTCATTGAAACCCCGTTGTACGACGACCTGATGGATAAAGAGGCGTTCCGCGCGCTGGCTAACCTGCATCCACTACGCAAACTGGGCAAAATATCCGACATTGTCGCCTGGGCGGATATGCTGGCCGGTGAAGGCAGCCGCTTCGTGACTGGGCAAACCCTGTTTATCGACGGTGGTATCACCGCAGGTAACCATGTGGTTTAAGTTTTGAATATTTCGCTAGTATAAAAATAATTGCGGCCACTGCCTTCCCCGGCAGTGGCCACGTGCGTTATATATCAGTTGTAAGATTTAAATGAATCGGTAAGTGAAAAAGTATTTTCACGTGTGATCAAACTGAAAAAATTACAATCATTACTCCCCTTGCTGCATTGATGACTCATTGCTTAATGATTAAAAAATTATATGGATTTAGATATGGCGTTGAAAATATGTGATCTCCGTGTTTTTATTTTATGGGTATTGGATTGATTTTAAGTACTTTGCGGGTTAAAAATAATTTGAATTGAAAATGTATGAAATAAAAATAGGGATAACATGGCAAGTCGAAAATCCTGGATGCCGTCCGCTGTCGGTTCTTGTATATTTAATCTATGGATTGTCAATCAATCATCGTTGCAGATTACCCAGTTTTGTGGGGATGTCTTTGATATCATTGTCGCGGTTCTTTCTTTTTTCGGGTTTTATACCCTGTCGATGAATGTATTTGCTTTGTACTTTTGGCATAAGGGGGAAGAGTTCAAGTAACCGCTATCAATTACCGTTTCTTTTTAATATAACTCGGAAAGGGAGAGTGACATGGCAAGCAGAAAATCCTGTAGGCCGCTAGCTGCGGCTGCCAGTTTTTTTAATCTATGGTTAATCAATAAGTCATCATTGCAGATTGTCCAGCCCTGTGGGCAGCTGATTGACGTTATTGTCGCAGTTCTTTCTTTTGTCGGGTTTTATACCCTGTGGATGAGTATCTTCGCTTTATACTATTGGTGTAATGGTAAAGAGTTTAAATAACGGCCACCACTTGGCGCCTCGTTTTCGTCATAACTTCGTCTGCGATATTGCCTGTGCAAAATTTGGGGTAGTCAAACCTCCCGTGAGCCGTTAAGCCTTGTGCGTCGACAGCAGGATGCTGGTCTCGGTGCCGGCAATACCGGCAATACGGCGGATGCGGCCCAAAATTTTATCGAAACTCTCCAGGCTGTCGGTACGGATCTCCACCAGAATATCCCACTTGCCGTTGGTGGTGTGCAGGGTGAAGACCGAAGGCTCGCCACGCAGTTGCTGCAACACGCTGGGTGCCTTGGTGCCTTCTACCGCCACACACATCCAGGCGCGGATGCGGTTATGCTCCACGCCCGGTTTGATGCGGATGGTATAGCCGGTAATGATCCCCTGTGCTTCCAGCGCCTCAATTCTTTTTTGTACAGTAGCGCGTGAAACCCGCACCTTGCTGGCGATCTCGGTGATGGAGGCACGGGCGTTTTCGCGCAGCAGCGCGAGGATCTGGCGATCGGTATCATTCATGTTGGCAATGTGTCACTGAGTTGTGGCGATTTGTAAAAATATAGAGCAATTTAATCATTTTTCACACTGACTGGTTTCAAATTGATTATCCATAATGGTGTCGCGCCAGCCCCTGGCTAATCCTGAACCCGGTGAAAAATAACATGCAAACCACCCAATCCGTTTTTATGATCAGGCCGTCTGGCTTTACCGCTAATCCGGAAACCCGGCACAGCAATTTTTTCCAGAAAATCACCGGGGAACATGAGGATCACAAGGCTGGGGCCGTCATTGCCTTTAACGGCTACGTCGATGCATTACGGCAGGCCGGTGTCGACGTCAGGGTGATGGATGAGATTGAAGGGCAGGAAACGCCGGACGCGTTATTTCCCAATAACTGGATTGCCCTGTTGGGGGACGGCACCCTGTTCACCTTTCCGATGGAAGCCGTCAACCGACGACGGGAACGCCGACAGGACATTATCGCGCAGCTTGCCAATGACTTTGTGGTTGAACGATGTGTCGATCTTTCAGTCCACGAACTGGCCGGGCGCTTTCTGGAAGGTACCGGCTCGCTGATCCTGGATCGTCAACACCAGCTGGCTTACTGCTGCCAGTCGTCCCGCAGCTCGCCGGAGGTAGGTGGCGAATTTGAGCGCCATTCGGGTTATCAGATTGTCTGGTTTGACGCCGTAGATGCTAATAATCAGCCGATCTATCACACCAATGTGATGATGAGCGTCGGAGTGCAATACGCCATTATTTGCCTTGAAAGCATCCGCAACGAGGCGCAAAAAAGCAGGTTGATCGCCACGCTGGAACGCAGCGGAAAAACCATTATTGACGTCAGTTTCGCTCAGATGGAAGCTTTCGCCTGCAACGTATTGGAACTGCGAGCCGGGGACGGCAGCCCGGTCTATGCCATGTCGACCCGCGCCTGGGCCAGTTTCACCCCGCAGCAGCAGGCGCTGATCGGCGATTATGCCCGGCTGGCGCTAGGATCGATCGACATTATTGAAGATCTTGGCGGTGGTGGCGCACGCTGCATGCTGGCGGAGATCTTCCTGCAAAAGAAACCGCTGTCAGTTTAATCCCATCTGATTTAACAGCATTTTGTTCAGCTCGGTGCTTTTATGCACGTTCAGTTTGCGCATCGCCGAGCGTTTATGGGCGCTGATGGTCTTCTGGCTGCGGTGCAGCATACCGGCGATGGTGCAGGCGGACATCCCGGTGCTCATCAGTTTCAGCACCTTCTTTTCGCAACTGCTCAGGGCGGCGATGCGGCACTGCCGGCATTTCCAGATGCCGCTGGCGTGCAGTGCCACCCAGGGCTGCTGGCAAAACTGTTCCAGCGCCATCTGCAACTTGTTGCGGACAGTCGCGGTGGCGTCACGGCGGTTAATACTGAACAACGCCGGATGGGCGTGCGAATAACGGGTGTCGCGATCGTCGAGAATCAACACGGTCATTTGCCGATGACGCGGCGTCTGGTGCGGACTTTGATAGCAACGTGCGCAGCCGCAAGCATCTTCCAGAGTACGAAACACGATCTCTATCGGCTCCATATTTTGCAGATCGACCTGATATCTACGGCTGCTGGTGTTCAGATCATGCAGATACTCTTCCAGCAGCAGCCGTAAGCCGAATTGATAAAAGTTATCGCTGCCCAGTAGGGTGAACCGAATATTAAGCATGATTACTCCTCAAAACGCATATCGTGCGGGAACAGTCGACGAGCCTGATGTTGCAGTTCGGCGGCCCGCTGGGGCTGTTGCAGTAAGCGGCTGACCGCTATCAGGTTGATGTAGATATTGGCGTCCGGCCGCACGCGGATTTCGTTTTCTGCCCACTGCCGGTAGCTCAACAGCGTGGCGGTATCGCGGGTTTGCGGATATTGCAGCAGCCGCTGCAACTGGACGTCGTAGTCATAACGTACCTGCCAGGGCGTCGGTGTTATCACCCGGCTCATGGGGCCAAACTGCCGCAGGCCGCTCTTCTCCACTGCGGTAACGATCAGTGCGCTGTGCAGGCCGTTGAACAGATAGGGCAGGATCAGTAAGGCAGCGGCACCGATAAGCAGACGCAGTGTCTGTTGCGACCTGCGAGGTAACCGCCAGCGGCGGCGTACGTCACCCGCGCGCAAGATTGCCAGCAGCAGCACGGCGTGGGCGGCGGAAAGATAAAGTGGGTACTCCACCATCATATGCAACAAGATTGGCAGCGCAGCCATCCAGGGGGCAGGGCGCAGTGGCAGTACTCGAGTGCGTTGCAGCAAACACCATAATCCCCAACCGACCATGACAATGCCGCTCAGGCCGAGCAGGCCACCTTCGATGCCCCACAGCAAAATTTCGTTGTGTGGGTGGCTGATGGCGACGCTTTCCATTCCACTGCTATGGGTGGTGTAGAAATGATGCAGGAAATCGTGCTGAAAATGGCCGTAACCCCAGCCAAACCACGGGCGTTCGGCGATCATGCGCAGTGCTTCTTGCCAGTAAGTCAACCGGTAGAAAATCGGTTCTGTCACTGTGACCGCCCGTGTGGCACCGTTGAGCAGCACCAACAGTACCCCGGCGGCTACCCCGGCTAGCAGTAGCAACAGGGAGAAGGTGGCGCGGCGGCGATTAAGGCGATATAGCATCCACAGTTGCAGTGGTGACAGCAGCAGGGCAGCCAGCAGCCCGACGCGCGAAGCAATAACCACCAGCAACAGCGGTGCCAGTACCAACATGGTGGCGCTCAACCATTGCAGGCTACGCGACAAGGGGCGACGACTGCTGAGCAAATACAGCGCCAGCGCCAGACCGGTCGCCATAAAGCTGGCCATCAGGTTCCACTGCTGGAAGATGCCGTAAGGGCGGTTTTTCAGGCTGTTATAGCCGATCCAGTTACCCGGCTGCAGCAGGCTGTATTGCACCAGGCCGAACAGGGCTTCGATCACCGTTGCCGCCAATAACAGAGTCAGCAGCCTGCGCCGCTCTTGGCGGCTGAGCGGGATCTGCAGCAGTGCGAAGTAGGCCATGATGCCCAGTACCAGACCTATCAGGCGCGGTAGGGCTTCGCTTAGCCAGGGTTGTTGCGCCCACAGCAGCGGCAAAAATAAAATCAGGCCCCCCAGCGCCAGCCGGTTAAAAAAGCCGGAGACCGCCAGCGGCGGTCGGCAAAACAGCAGGGTGCCGAGGATCGTCAGGGCGATAAATATCCCACCAACCAGATTCCACGGCAGATAAAAACCGCTGCCGCCGCGATTGGGCCAGTAAATATGCATGGCAATCAGGCAATAAAACGCCGCCAGCCCGAATAACCAGGCTGTTTTGGATTTGGATATCATCACTTCTTCCTGCAGATGCCGGGCTTATTGATAGGCCAGCACGAAATTGGCCACCGAGCTGAACTCACCCTCGGTAATGGTTTTATTCTGTATCGCGCTGGGGTGGCCCTGCACATAGGCGGTAAAGTTCAGAATGTTGGCGCCATCCTGCAATGCCACCGCGCTGGTGGCCTGGTTCAAATCAATATCGGCCCCCTTGCTGTCAAACAGGGCGATAGCGGCGCCGTTGGTGCCGTTATTGATCGCCAGTTTGCCCGGCAGTTCACTGTCTTCGGTACCGCTGAAGGTAACGTTGACGGATTTGAATACCGACGTTTTACAGTCGGTTAGCTTGATGTTGAACGGCACCGGGTTGCTATGCCCATAGCGGTACAGGGTTTTGACGATCACCGTGTCCATTTCCACCACCTGATCGGCCGATTGCGGCTCAATATTGCACGGCCGGCTCACCACGGTGCCGTGGAACTGCAGCGGAGACCCGACCAACTCGGTATCCGCCAGAGTCGGCAATGTTGTAAACCAAAAGGGCGTGCAACTGAGCATCGCTAAAGCGCGTAAACGCATCGTCTGTTTCTCCCTGAATTACTCGAAGGCCGCCACAATGGTGGCCGAGGCGTTAAATTCCCCTTCTGCGATTTCCTTGCTACCGTTGGCCAAGGGGGCGGCAACCAGGTTCCAACTGCCGCCGTTACCGATATTCGGCACCGGGTAAAACTCATTCGGGATAACCAACTGGCCGTTATGTTTGATCTCGATGCCGAGATCGGTTTTATCGGTCTTAAACGCGTTATTGGTGAAGGGCGCCGGGGTGCCGGAGACCGCCAGTTTGATATTCAGCGTGCCGTCCTCAAAGCTGCCGCCTTCACACTGGAAGCGCACCGGAATGCTTTGCGGATAACTTTTGCCGTCCAGGTTGCTGCCGCTGATTTCACCGAACTCAACGTTGATCAACTGCCCTTCGTTCACCACGCATTTATCCGGTACGTAGAGGATGGCGGACTGAATAAATACCTGCGCCATAGGGTTGGGGCCGAAACCGCCGTCGGTCGACCCTAAGCGGCCATACATCTCGATGATTTGGCGGTCATTAATCTGTACGCCGTTGATGATTTTTTTGCGCACCCGGAAAGTGATCTTGCCTTTAGATCCGCTGCCGTAGTTATTGACCTGCAAATAGGGTGGCCGACAGGAATGTTGGCTTAACAGGTTGGACTCGTTATAAAACGGCACCGTGATATAGGCGTTTTTATTACCGGCGATCCAAACCTCGGCTTTTAAATCCAGGAAATCATTAAGTTTTAAATAACCGTTACCGTATTCGGAAGGCGGTAACGCCGAATCCGATTTATAAAAGTGCGGGCTGGTAGGAATTGGCGTATCGCAATAGACTTTGCCGGTATAGGTACCGCCGAGATCATAGAGAAACTGCTTGGTAAAGCCGACGGTATTGGTAATGTTGCTTTCATTCAGGTCGATATAAAACTGCTTCGGGCCACCATCCGGGGTTACATAACCGTTGGCCCAGACGGCAGGGGCTGACAGCAGCAACGCCAGTGGCAAGCAGTGGCTCAGGTAGGTTTTTTTCATCGTGTTTGTGAACCTCACAGGTAAATCACCTGAATATGTGCCACGCCGGAAAAACCGGCCGCCATTACCGCCCGCTGGGTGGATTCCACGCTGGCACTGAACCACAGCGTATTGCTGCCGGGTTGCAGAATGTAAGGCCGACTCTGTTGGTTGAGCGCCAGCGCACGGCCTTGTTGATCCTTCAACCGCAGGCCGATGCCCTGTACGCCGCCGTTAAGTTTCAGCAGCTCCGGGTTGTTGACATCGCTGTCGCCGAGAAACACCAGCGTGGCAGCCTGCTCACCCTGTAAATAAAGCTGCGCGGCATCGCCATTGCGCTGCCCTGCCGGGTTATCCGCCAGCGCTTTGGCACCCAGCAGGCAGTTGCGGAAAGAGAGGCGAAAGCGCACCGGCGTGCTTTGGTCGCCGGCATTCTGGAAGTCACGCGCGTTAACATCACCCAGATCAATCGCCTGATCCTGGCTGTCCGGCGTCAGGCTGCAGGGGGAACTGAGCAGGCCGCCATGAAAGCTGACGGTGCCGGTGGTGCCTTGGATCACGCCCAGTGGCGTCGCCGCCGTTGCGCTGCCGGTGAACAGCAACGCGCCGAGCAGCAGGGGCCGCAGGCGGCCGCCGGTGAATTCAGCCATGCGCTATCTCCTTATTTTTTGCTATCGGGCACGGCGTTGCAGACGCTGCCGTTGCAGGCGAAGCGCAGCTCCGGATGGCCGCCGTAGTCATTGATGTAGCTGACGACAAAGCCGTTGAGGCCAGTGTCGCTCAGCTTGAGGGGCTCGCTGGATTTCGGCTTCAGCATCACCGGCTGGAAGCCACCTAGTGCGCCGCCGCCCTGTTTCTGCGTCTGACGGGTCATACCGGTCAGGGTGATATAAAACGGCGTTGGGTTCTCAACGGTGAAACCGCCGGCGCTTTTGTGAAACACCAGCTTCTCCTGCCACACTTCGCCTTTAGGCGCGACGATGGCCTTCGGGCGATAAAACAGTTTGATCTGGGTTTGCAACGCCAACTGCATCACATTGGTTTTGCTGCTTTTCGGCGGGATCTCTCGCAGGTTGAAATAGAACACCGATTCGCGATCCTGTGGCAGGCGATCGGCCTCCGGCGTCTTGGTGATACGCACCACGCTGCGTTCGCTGGCCTCAACCCGTTGCAATGGCGGCAACACCACCAGCGGTGAGGTGACTTTCTGGTGCTGCTCGTTTTCCAGCCAGGACTGCGCCAGGAAGGGCAGTTCCTTATTTTCATTGACGATATTCAGGCTGATCGATTTCGCGTCGCTGAGGTAAACGGCGCGGGTGCGATCCAGCGATATCGCCGCGTTGGCGACGGGGGCTGCGGCGGCCAATGCCAGGCCCAGCGAGGCCATTTTTGCTAACGGAAAGTGGTTCATCATCTTCAATTCTCTACGTTACGGATTACAGTTTGGCGCACGGCAGCAAGAGCTGATCCAGCGGCTTGGCGGCGCCCGGTATGACAATGCGGCACTGACGCTGGCCTTCCCAGGCGACGTCGAGTTGCTCTTGCGGCTGTACGCCGGTCAGGTAGACCGAGCCACCGTCGTTCACTACGGCCACTTCGCGGCCTTTTTCGCTCAGCACCGTGGCACCAAACGGCGGTTCACTGCCGTCGGCCAGTTTGATGGTGGCCAGCAGCTTGCTGCCTTTCACCACCTCAAAGTGGCGGTAGCCAATGGCCCCTTCGGTCAGCGTGCCCTGTACTACGGCGCGGGTGGCCTCCACGTCGTCCGCCAACGTATTGACGTCGATGCGGGTGTCGGTGTTGTAGTAGCTGGTGATGTCGGAGATCACCGCCAGGCCGAAACGGTTGCTGTAGGCGCGGCCGTTGTTGATTGGCACCCCGGCAATGCCGTCGGTATCGAGCATCATCCGGCTGCCGCCGTTGCTGGAGTTCTGGTGTGCGGCTATGCCGTGTCGGGTGGCGGTAATGCCACTGCGGAAGGTACCGCCGATCGACGAATAACTGTCCTGTTGATAAGAGGCGCTGGCGTTGAGCGAACCAAACGAAGCGTTATGGCTGTAGTAACCACGGGCCAGTGATTTGCCTGACTGGTTAAAGCCACCGCTGACCTGCCAGGTGTTGTTCGGATCGGTGTAGTCGTTGTAGGACGCCATCTGCGTCACGTCGCTGTTGCTGGTTTGCAACGAGTAGCCTACCCGACGGCGATCGCCAATCGGCACGCTGAAATTCACCATCACGCTATCGTCGGTGCGGCCGTGATAAGTGGTGCGATAGGCCGACAACGAGGCGGTGATGTTGCTGACATTGCCGACGTTGAACAGTTTACTGGCAGACAACCCGTAACGATCCTGCGCCCTGGCATCCCAATAGGTTTGGTGCGAATAGGTCAGGTAAGCGGTGATCGCCTTGGCGCTGTCTTCCGCCATAAAGGTTTTGCTGGCGGTAATGGTGTACAGCTCTTTTTGCCGCCCGTCGTAGCGCTCGTCGTAATCGTTGTAGCGTTCCTGCAGATATTGCGACATGTTCATGAATTTGCGCTGTGAGAAGCGGTAGCCGGCAAAGGTGATCTGGCTGTTCATCTCATCAAACCGCTTGGCGTAGTTGACCTTGAACGACAGGCCGCTGGCGGTCGGCTCATTGGGCAAGCGGGCGATAGACTGCGTCACGTCCACCGACATGGCGCCAAACACGTTCAGGTCACGACCCAGGCCGAGTGCCCAGGCGTTGTAATCGCCGCCAAGCAACGCGCCGCCGTACAGCGACCAGGCACTGGTTAATCCCCAGGAGAAATCACTGGCGGAGAATAGCGGCCCTTGCGTTCGGTGATCGTAAGCCGAGGGCTTGCCCACGGCGACGTTGTAGCGGACATAGCCGGGGCGCGTCAGGTAAGGAATGGTGGCGGTGTCTACCTGGAAGGTCGATACGCTGCCGTCCTGTTCTTCTACCTTCACATCCAGCCGACCGCGTACCGAACTGTTGAGATCCTGAATGGCGAACGGCCCGGCGGGCACGGTGGTTTCGTACAACGTGCGGCCTTCTTGCGACACGGTGATCTTGGCGTTGCTTTTGGCAATGCCGCGCACTTCCGGTGCATAACCCTGCAGGTTTGGCGGCAGCATACGCTCGTCGCTGGCCAGGTTAAGGCCGGTGAAGCGGTAGGAGTCGAACACGCCCGAGTCGAGGAATATTTCGCCGAGTGTCAGCTTGGCGGCCTGCATCGGCAGCGCGCGATAGGCGTAAATCTGGTTCCAGTCGAAATTGCTGTCGCGCTGACCGGCCTGCTGATTGTAGGTCGCCTGATAATCGGCGCGCAGACGCCAGGCGCCCAGGTTGGCGCCGACCGTCCCGTAGCTGCTGAGGTTTTCTGCGGTGTTGTTATTGTGGCTTTGCTTACCGACCTGGCCGCTGATGCTGTAGTCCAGCAACAAACCAGGGATGCCGTCATCCCACTGTTCCGGTGGCGTCCAGTCCGGATCGGAATATTTCATCCAGGCCTGTGGAATAGTGATCGCCAGCACGCCCCCGCCGATGCGGTCGGAAATGGTCGCCCCTTTGATGCCGCTGATATCGGCGCAGCTGTTGTCGTGCCACAGGGTGATTTTTTTGACGACTTCTTCTTTCAGCGCCATTTTCTCTATCAGATCCGGCGGCAGACAGACACGGGAACGATCCTTTTGGTCCGGCGACGGGTAATACTGGATGCTGCGCTGCGGCAGGGTTTTCTGGTTGATCTTGATATCCAGCAGATAGGCGCCGGGCATGACATAATCGGCGTCGGAAAAACGCGATAAATCCACTTTGCTGCGATCGCCAATATCTAATACGTCGGTATTAAATTCCGTGGCGGAAAAAGCCGAATGCACCCAGAGGAAAGATAGAATGACGGTGAGGGGTATTTTTTTCCGTGTCAGTAATGACGTCATAGAATAATCACTCATGGCAAATCCGCGCCCAATAGCAGGTCATCCTGTACGACCTGAATACGTAATACGTGATGTCATTCAGTGCCCTATGCAGGCACCCGCCTAACGAGGCGTTACAGATAAGACAGGGTGAATTTCGCCAGTGAGCTGAATCCGCCGGCTCGGGCCCTGTCAGGGTGAATACGTAGCTGAGCGCTAAAGCGCAGCGTATTGTCGCCGGCGACAATCTGATAATCCGCCGTGGTGCTACCCAGCGGGATCGGGATACCGGCAGCGGTCAGCAGCTCAATGGCCACGCCTTGCGCTTCGCCGTAGACGGCCAATAACTCGGGATCCCGGCTGTCAGCCGTGCCGTCGAAGGTGACGGTGGCTGCGCGGTAGATAAAGTCGGGTTTTACCTGGCTGGCCAATTCGCAATTCACCAGCTTGATTTCAAAGTTGCGGCGACTGCCAATCAGCACCGGCTGCGTATCCAACGCGGCATCAGTCATGGATATCAGCCCGAAATCAACGGTCTGGTCCAGGCTTTCGCTGGCAATCCCGCAGGGGGTTTCGACGATCTCGCCGCCCAGATTGAGCGTGCCGTGGCCCTGATTTTTTGCCGTCGCTTCGGCGCTGCAAACGCTGAGCGCGATAAGCACTACGCCCCAAATCCGCTTGGTCATGCTGGCTCTCCCTGTTGCCGTTGGTGCCGTTACCCAATATCCGTGCAGGTAAAGCGGGGATACCGCAGTGATATCCCCAGCGAGGGATTACAGGTAGGCCAGAGTGAAGTTTGCAACGCTGGTGAATTCGCCTGGAACCACGGCGCCAGAAGCGCTGCTGCCTTGCAGATAGGCGGCGAATTTCAGGGAGTTATTGCCTTCGGTCAGGCCCTGACCATCGGTCGCGGTGCCCAGCTCAACGTCTTTGGAGTGCAGGTTGTCATAGATCATGATGCCAGCGCCGGTTGCGGTGCCGCTCAGAGCCAGCAGTTTGCTGTTATCTGGATCCGGAGTCCCGGTGAAGGTCACCTGGACGTTCTTCATCGTGGCGATGGAACAGTCTTTTAGTTCAATGCTGAATGGCTCAGAGCTGGATTTACCTTCTTTGGCCAACAGACGGCTGCTGATTTGGCCCATTGGCACAGTTTGGTCAACAGATTCCGGTGCTACGCTGCATGGCGCATCAATAATTTCACCGGTAAAAGTGACTTTACCGCTACCCTGGTTAGATGCGGCGTGAGCAACAGATGCAGAAGCGAAAGCAATCACGGTTGCCAGCATTAATTTATTCAGTTTCATTTCTCAAGTTCCTGTAGAGAGTATTTAAATAAAAAGAACAGCACATCTAAATCCCCCACAGCGGCAGCAACTTCATGTCACCGACGCGGTAGTTGGAGCCAGATCCTTTTGCTCTGGGCAATACGCCACCGTCCGTTATTCATGAGTGAATAACGAAAGGTTTTGTAAGTCGAATAGGCGAAATCCATAGAATTAAAATAGGTATATCGCCGTAGCGTTTTGCTGGGATTATTCTTGCAAATAATAGACTTGATTGGAAATGGCTTTTATTAAGTTGAGTCAAATACAGAATATAAACCCAAAAGGAAAAAGAAATATATATGATTGAAAATCAATAGATCGTATACAACTATTATCCAGAATAAATGACTATATAAATAGCAATATGCGAGATATTAGATTGCCAGAATTAGTCTTCACACTACAATTAGCAATATTGTTTTGATAATATCGCCCTCAGACAGCAGATGATGAATTCTGGCTGTTAATCATAAGTTAAAAGTTAACTCGTTGTTTTGAAAGGTATGTAGGCCATAAATACTGGCTTGCATGCGGACTTTATTCATTGTGGTGCGGCTAACCCTCTTCGTGAAATTAACAAATTTATAACAATGTGATTGGCTGTCGGATTATTACCAATATCCGCCTGTTGCCGTGCGATTTTGTTATTTAACTCGTTAGGATTAATCAGAAGAAGTGAGATCTGGCAGGGCTTCGCGACACAATAATGACCTAAGTGATAATTAAGGGATGATAAACGGAATGATTACAATAACTGATGATTCAACTCGCCGTTCTGCTACCGTTATGGCCGCGTTGATAATGACATGTTTACTGTTGTCCGGCTGTGTTGGAAAAAATAGCACGGGTAACGTTGCCGTGAAAAAAGTTTCACAGAATAATCCTAAGGAAAACACTGATGAGCAACGCATTGCGCTTTGTCAGCAACGGGTCAATTCGCTCAAGGATATTAATCCGCAAAGCTACCAGAAAAGGATAGCTTATTTTAACGGACTGTTATCCAACGCCTCCGGATATGCCGGCATTCGCAGTAATGTCGATGAAAGTACCCGTAAGGCTATAGACGCACTTTATAAATACAAGACCGAGAAGTTCTGCGCCGACGTTGAACATGAGCTGATGTCCAGTCTGTCCAGCCGGGTGGAGAGCCTGTAGCCATGAAAAAGTACGCGGAAGGAGCCGCGGCTTTACTGCTGTTGATTGCAGGAGGCAGCGCGTTAGCGGCAGGTAATGCGTCTGGCGGGGATGACGGCATCCCTGCATTGCTGAAATTTGCCGAGCAACAGCAGGCCGTGCCGGTGGTGGAAAAAGTGCCGCCGACGCCCCCGCCTGCGGCCAGCAAGCCAAAACCTGCGCCCGTTCCGCGTGGGGATAACGCTCGGCTAGCGGCGTTGAATCAGGCGTTACAGCGGCAGGCCGACACTATCCGCCTGTTGGAACAGCAGTTGGCAACTCAGGCTCAACCAACGATGCCGGTACCGCTACCCAAGGCTGCACCTGTGGATATCCGGCCGCTGGTGGCGGCGTTAAAAGGCGTTCGCCGGGCCATTGCCACACCGCCGGATCTGCTTGCCATGGCGGCAGCACTGGCACGGCAGCAGCGGTTGGTCGCGGAGCAAGAGCGGCAATTGCAGCAGCTCAACCGCCAGCTTCAGGCACCGGAGCTGGTCAGTGTGGCAGATAAACAGGCTTACGCCGCCGGGGTTTCGCTCGGACGCGACATTCTGCGGCTGCAGGAAGAGAACCAACGGCTGGGGATTGAGGCCGATCGGTCACGTCTGCTGGCGGGTATTGGCGATACGTTGGCGGGCAAACCGCGGCTGGACAACGCCGCTATCGACAGTGCGCTGCAGGCTGCAGACGCTGCATTGCAGCAGGCCCGGCAGCAACGGCAACAGGACATACGGCAGGATGGCAAAGCCTATCTTGCCGATTTTGCCAAACAGCCGGGGGTACAAAAGGATGAACTCGGCTTCTATTACCGCGTGGATTACGCCGGCAGTGGGCAGATAGCCGCAGGCGACAATGTCGATATTGTGGTGCGTGAAAGCCTGCCCGACGGGCAAGTGATCAAGGATATGGAGTTGGCCGGCACGGTGATCTCACAACCCCTGGCACAGTACCCGGCGCTGTTCCGCGCAGCCATCGGCAAACTGAACAAACACGGTTCGATGACTCTGGTGGTGCCGGCGGCGCTGGCCTATGGCGATAAGGGAAGCCCACCCGCCATACCACCTGGGGCCACCATGATTTATACCCTGCGCGTGGCCGACGCCTTGCCGCAGGACAGGAGCAGGCAAAAGTAACTCAAGGAGAACGCGATGGCCAAGGTGCCGATAACATATGAAATCAGGAAGTCACATATGCTAAACGTGTTACGAAAACTGTGTATGGAACGTGCGGCCGGAGCCGATGGACAGCATCCACCCGCGCCGGAACACTGGCCCAAAACCAGGGAGTTGGCGGATAAATGCGGTGAGAATATTTACACTACGCGTACCTTGCTATTGGCGTTGGAAAAAGAGGGCAAAGTGAGTTGTACCCATCGCAGCATCAATAATTCGTTGCGCTGGTATATTTGCACATCACCTAAAAAAGCGTAATTCCTTTCCCGTTTTGTGTTTTGACTACCTTTCACAGCAGAGACTTATAGGGCTGACGGAGCGAAATGCCCCTCAGCCCGACTCCTTTGTTACGGCTAATGACCAACCATTGTCAGTGCATTTTTTTAAGCTCTATACTGGTGGCCTGAGCGCCAATATTTTTATGAGGGATGCGGTTTTATAATGAAGGAAAGCAAAGAAATACTGTTGTTGGATGATATTCATTATCAAATAGGTGAGCAGGTTATTCTGGATTCTGTCTCTTTCGGCCTGAATCAGGGTGAATTTAAACTGATTACCGGGCCGTCCGGCTGCGGGAAAAGTACGCTGCTTAAAATCGTTTCCTCGCTGATCGACCCGACCCGTGGAAAAGTTATTTTTGCCGGTAAGGCCATCACCGAAATACCTCCGGAAGAATATCGCCAGCAGGTGTCTTACTGTTTTCAAACCCCTTCGCTGTTTGGCGACAGCGTGTATGACAATATTGCGCTGCCTTACCAGATCCGTAAGCAAAAACCGGACGAGAAAAAAATGCAGGCCGATCTGGTGCGCTTTGGGCTGCCGGAAAATATGCTGAAAAAAAGCGTGAATGAATTATCCGGTGGGGAGAAACAGCGCATTTCCTTGATCCGTAATCTGCAATTTATGCCCAAAGTGCTGTTATTGGATGAGATTACCAGTGCGTTGGATGAAGATAATAAGCGCAATGTAAACGAAATTATTCATCAACTGGTAGAGCAGCATGGCGTGGCAGTGCTGTGGGTCACGCATGATAAAGATGAAATCAAACATGCGGATGATGTGATTACCCTGGGTGCGCACGGTGCTCGCGCACAGGAGACAAACGATGAACCAGCATAATATCAGCAATGAATCCCTGGTGCTGTCGATGGTATTGGTTATGATCGCCATTTTCATCAGCCATAAAGAAAAGTTGGCGTTGGAAAAAGACATTATCTGGAGCATTTGCCGCGCGGTGGTGCAGCTGATTATCGTCGGCTATGTGCTGAAGTACATTTTTGATGTGAACAACGCTATTCTGACCGTGCTGATGGTGCTGTTTATCTGCTTTAACGCCGCTTACAACGCGCAAAAGCGCAGTAAATATATCGGTCATGCGTTCATGACGTCATTTATCGCCATTACCACTGGTGCGGTACTGACGCTGGTGGTGTTGGTGCTGACCGGCTCGATAGAATTTACCCCGATGCAGGTGATCCCGATTTCCGGCATGGTGGCCGGTAATGCGATGGTGGCGGTGGGACTGTGCTACAACAACCTGGGGCAGCGTTTCAAAAGCGATCAGCAGAAGATTCAGGAAATGCTCAGCCTGGGGGCATCACCGAAGTTTGCCTCGGCTGCGCTGATCCGCGACAGCATCCGCGCTTCGTTGATCCCGACGGTAGACTCGGCCAAAACCGTCGGCCTGGTCAGCCTGCCGGGCATGATGTCCGGTCTGATCTTCGCCGGTATTGACCCGGTGAAAGCCATTAAGTACCAGATTATGGTGACCTTTATGCTGCTTTCCACCGCCAGCCTGTCGACCATTATCGCCGGCTATCTGGCCTACCGTAAGTTCTACAATGCCCGCCATCAACTGGTGGTGAGCACGCTGAAATAGCGCCATAAAAACGGCCTCGGAAGAGGCCGTGAGTTTGATGACAAAGTTGTCTTGGAACCCGAGATACCCGGGTCTAGCGCACCGAGGGACGCTCCGGCGGGCAAGCCGCTACGACCCCTTCGGCACGCTCTCCCTAATAATGGGCTTTGTCAGTAGTCTGACGGCCTCCGAAGAGGCCGTTTTACTGTCGATTACCCTTGCAGCAGAGCGATGCTCTGGCGGATTTCACGTTCGATATCCGCCTCTGTCCAGCTATCCAACTGCGAAGAGAACGGCTCGAAGGCGTAAATGCCGGTGTAGCCCAGGCGCTCCAGATTCTGCACCTGCTTTTTGCTCTCCAGCCGATCCTGATGACTCAACATAATGCGTTCTTCGTCGCTGAGCGCGCTTTTGCTTCGCGCATCTTCCACCCCGGAAAGGTGTACCAGACCGATACCCTCAATCTGAATCTGCTCATCAAACTCAGGCTGCGCCACATCACTTAAATAGTGGTGGAAGGTATCCAGCACGATCTTGTACGGCGCGCCGGAGTCGCGAATCAGGGATTGCGTCAGCAGCGATGATCGCAGTGAACTGATGCCGAACCCCAGCGGTTCGACGTAGCCCTGCACGCCATATTGCTTGAACAGGGGAGCCAGCAGCTTCAGCGCCGCCAGCGTATCGGTTTTTTTCTGCTCCTCACTGCGCCGATCGTCCGCGCTGCAGTGTGGACACAGTACCAGCGCCTGGCTATGGATCGCCTGAGCCTGCGACAACAGCGCCTCGGCGTTTTGCAGCAATATGGCCTGATCGCCTGGCAGGTTAAACCTGCCGAGGGCGTTAATGGTGACGATTTCGATACCGTATTTGGCCGCCAAAGCATTTAATTGATCGTTGCTCAGGTTATCTGTCACCTTGCCGCTCGGCATATCGTTGCGCAGCTCAACTTTGCTGAGCCCGCACTTTTTTACCAGGCTGAAAAACGGCTCCAAATCGAGATTGGGTGCGATCTTGCGGTTAATACAAAAACGGTCTGGCGCAATGGTCATGATGCATTACTCCTGAATGGTTTGATACAGCCTGAGAATTGCCGACTTACAGCGGCGTGCGTTGTGTTTCGGGTGGCGTTTGGCGATAGCGTTTGGCCATCACCACGTCTTCCATTTTTTCCAGCGAGACGCCTTTGGTTTCCGGTATATAGCGGCCGATGAACCAGTAGCTAAACAGGCAGCAGGCGGCAAAGACCCACATCGGGAAGGCGCCGTGGAAGCTGGAGAACAGATAAGGATTGTCGTTGATCATCGGGAAGCTCTGCGAAACGACAAAGTTGGCCAGCCACATGCAGCCGACGGCGATGCTCATGCCCTGTGCTCGCATGCGATTTGGGAAGATTTCCGACACCAGAACCCAGGCACCCACTCCCCAGGACAGGGCGTAAAACACCATAAAGAACAGCATGCCGAACAGGGCAAGGTAGCCGGTGGCCTGGGTGTAGAGCGCATAAGAGGTGATAAGCAACCCGGCAATGGCGCCAAGGGTGCCGTAACGCATCAGCGGAATGCGGCCCATGCGATCCATCAGCATGGCGCCAATCACTGAACCGACCAACTGCAGCACGCCGATCCAAATGGTTTGGAACAGTGCCTCCTGGGCATTTTCGGTAACGGTTTTCAGCACCATTGGCGCGTAGTACATCATTACGTTGACGCCAGTGACCTGTTGCAGCATGGCGATCATACAGCCGACAAAAAGAATGAAGCGCACCCGCACGTCGCCGAAGTTCAGCTTCTGCTGGCTTTTTTGTTGGTCCTGCTGCAATGAGTCTTTGATTTCCTGCAGTACGCTTTGCGCATGGGCAGCGTTGGAGACTTTGGTCAACATCGCCAAAGCCTGGCTGTCACGACCGACCATGACGCTCCAGCGCGGCGATTCCGGAATGATAAACACCAGCATCAGGAACAACATGCACGGGATCACTTCCGACCCTATCATCCAGCGCCAGCCCATCTCCACCAGCCAGGCTTCGCTGGCGATGCTGGCGATTTTGAAGTTAACGTAGAAAATCACAATTTGGCCGAACACTATGGCGAACTGCTGCATGCTGAGCGCTCGACCACGCATGTCTTTAGGTGAGACTTCCGACATATACATCGGTGAGACGGTGGCGGCAATGCCGACGGCCAAACCGCCAATAATGCGGTAAATCACAAACCAGGTGAAGGTCATGGCCAGGGCTGCACCGACCGCTGAAATAGTGAACAGCACCGCCGCCAGCATCAGGGCCTTTTTACGGCCGTAACGCGCAGCCAACGGCCCGGCACCAAAGGCACCGACCACACAGCCGATCACCACGTTAGATACTGCCCAGCCGGTTTCAAGCGGGCTGAGGTCAAAATAGGTTTTTAGGGCATCGATCGCGCCGGAGATCACGGCGGTGTCATAACCGAACAGAATGCCGCCGAGTGCTGCAATGCCGCAAATTCGCAGTATGTACCCGGTGTTGTGCTTACGCTGATGTGACATGTGTTGCTCCGATTTTTTCCTGGCTTCCACCCGCGCAGTAGGTTGTAGGGAATAGGGAGGCGGAAGGGTGTGAACCGTGCCTGTCATCAAGGCGGTGATATTTGAATGATTCTTCTCTAAACAAGAACATTTATTTCATAATTAGTGAATAATGAAATATTGATTTTTAGATCCAGTTCAAAAAAAACCGCAAACAGCCAACAAGGGTTGCCGGGCGATCCTATTGCGTCAGGTTTCGCTATTTTGTCCGGTGGGACGCCTATTTCTGTATAAAAGTCAGGGCTAATTCCCGTAGCACGAAGGAGAAGTGGTACGGCGAGTTTTTTTCGCCATGTAATGGCTTTGCACAAGGGCATGGCAAAATTGCGACCTTCCGCACTAAAAACAAATTTTCTAAAATAATTTATTTGAAACTTTTTTTTCAATGAAATAGAGTTTGCTTCATCCGGTCAGGATTTAGCCTGCTTGTGGGCCGTTTCCGGCAGGCGGTGTGATGAAAACGCCACCGCTTGCGGCAGTGCCGCAGGCAGTCAGGCGACAGCGGACTTAAAAGAGGGTGAGACATGAAAACCGTGGGTAACTTTATTGGCGGGCAGGTGTGCCTGAGCAGCAGCAATCAAACCGTCGACGTACATAACCCGGCTACCGGGCAGGTCGAACGTCGCGTTACGCAGAGCACTGCCGCCGAGGTGAAGCAGGCCATTGATGTGGCTCACCAGGCCTTTGCCGACTGGTCGCGTACCACGCCGCTGCGCCGGGCGCGCATCATGTTCAATTTTAAGGCGCTGCTGGAACAGCATCGCGACGAGCTGGCAGCGCTGATTGTCAGTGAGCACGGCAAGGTTTACTCCGACGCGCTGGGCGAACTGACCCGCGGCATTGAAGTGGTCGAGTTTGCCTGCGGCATTCCGCATTTGATCAAGGGTGAGTATTCGGCGGACGTCGGCAGCGGCGTTGACAGCTTCTCGCTGATGCAGCCGCTGGGCGTGGTCGCAGGTATCACCCCGTTCAACTTCCCGGCGATGGTGCCGATGTGGATGTTCCCTATTGCGTTGGCCTGCGGCAACACCTTCGTGCTTAAGCCACCGGCGCTGGTGCCTTCGGCTTCGGTGCGGATGGCGGAATTACTGAAAGAAGCCGGCCTGCCGGATGGCGTATTCAACGTAGTGCACTGCGCTAACGAAGATGCCGCGCAGCTGTGCACCGACCCGTATATCCAGGCGGTGAGCTTTGTCGGCTCGTCCGCCGTGGCGGAACATATCTATACTACTGCCAGTGCCCACGGCAAGCGGGTGCAGGCCTTCGGTGCGGCGAAAAATCAGGCGATTATCATGCCGGATGCCGATTTGGACGCGACGGTAAATGCCTTGATGGGCGGGGCTTTCGGCTCTGCCGGCGAACGCTGTATGGCGCTGCCGGTGGCGGTGGTGGTCGGTGACGACACGGCCGATAAACTGATCGCCAGACTGAAACCGTTGATCGCTCAACTGCGCGTTGGCCCAGGCATTCAGCAGGGCGGCGAAGAGAACGAAATGGGGCCGCTGGTCTCCTCGGCGCACCAGAAAAAAGTATTGGGTTATATCGATCTTGGCGTCGAAGAAGGCGCAACCCTGGTGGCCGATGGCCGCAATTATCAGGTGGCGGGCTACCCGGACGGCTACTATGTCGGCGGCACCCTGTTTGACCACGTCAAACCAAACATGCGTATCTATCGCGAAGAGATTTTCGGACCTGTGTTGGGTATTGTCCGCGTGCCGGACTACCAGACCGCCATCGACACGGTCAACAGCCATGAGTTTGGCAACGGCAGCGCCATCTTTACCAGCAACGGCCACTACGCGCGTCAGTTCGTGCAGGAAGTGCAGGCCGGTATGGTGGGGGTTAACGTACCGGTGCCGGTTCCTATGGCATTCCATAGCTTCGGCGGCTGGAAGCGCTCGGTATTTGGTGCGCTGAACGTGCATGGCACCGACGGTGTACGTTTCTACACCCGCATGAAAACCGCCACCGCCCGCTGGCCAACCGGGCAGCAAACGGTGTCTGAATACAGTATGCCGACGTTGGGTTAAGCCCATTTAGGCAACAGGGGCCGTTATTCCAATGGAGTAGCGGCCGTTGTCGTTTTACCGAATCGCCAGGTTACAGGAGGAATATATGTCTTCATTACTCGCCAAGTGTCAGCAGCCGGATGGCCAGGGGCGCATCCAGCATGTCACCCCAGAGAATGCCGACTGGCGCTTTGTCGGCTTTGATGTTTATCGCCTTGAGGTCGGCCAGTCGCTGCGGTTGGAAAGCGGCGACAAAGAGCTGTGCCTGGTGTTGGTCGCCGGCATCGCCTCCGTCGCCACTCTGCGTGCGGAATACCCGAGCATCGGCAAACGCATGAGCCCGTTTGAACGCACACCGCCTTATGCGGTATACGTGCCGCATCACGACAAGATTGAAGTGCGGGCGGAAAGTGCCCTGGAATTGGCGGTCTGCAGCGCCCCGGGTCATGGGCACCTGCCGTCGCGCTTGATCACCCCGGCGGAGGTCGGCGTCGAACGTCGTGGCAAAGGGCGCAACCAGCGTCTGGTACACAACATTCTGCCGGACAGCGAACCGGCTGACAGCCTGCTGGTGGTGGAGGTGTATACGGATGAGGGTAATACCAGTTCGTACCCCAGCCACAAACATGACCAGGAAGACTCGCCGGATGAAACCTACCTGGAAGAGACCTATTATCACCGGATCCAGCCGGAGCAGGGTTTTTGCATGCAACGGGTGTATACCGACGATCGCTCACTGGATGAGTGCATGCCGGTGTATAACCGTGACGTGGTCAAGGTGCCGCGTGGCTACCACCCGGTGGCGACGCTGGCCGGTTACGACAGCTACTATCTCAACGTGATGGCCGGGCCGGTGCGGCTATGGAAGTTCACCTGGGAAAAAGACCACGCCTGGATTAACACCGACGGCTATCCCGCAGCAAAATAATTGCCTATTTACGACGTTGCCAAGATGAGCGTCACCCTCTCCAGGGGGAGAGGGCCGGGGTGAGGGGATTTCACGCCACTATGCCTACCCTTTCCCAAGGGAGAGGGTAATTCTTCGTTACTCTTCTTTGGCGTTATTCAGCGCCAGCGATACTGCCAGGGTCTGCGCCAGACACATTGAAGCAACCTGGGAGCGGAAGCCATCCACCTGCGCCTCTCGTACCACAAAGCACACGTCGCTGAAGGCAGCCAACGGGCTGACCTGGCTGTCGGTTATGGCGATCTGCTGCGCTCCGTTCTTGGCACCCAATTCAACCAGTTCCAGTGCTTCCTGCGCATACGGCGAATAGCTGATGGCAATCACCACGTCATTCGGCTTCACCATGCTGAGCTGTTCGGTAAACATGCCGCCCAGCCCGTCGATCAGGAACGCCCGGCGCTCCAGATGGCGCAACGCATAGGTGAGATAGGATGCGACGCTAAATGAGCGACGCAGGCCAATCACGTAGATATTCTCGGCGTTGTTCAGCAGTTCAACCGCCCGATCCAACTGCTCGGAACTGGTTTGCATCGCCAATTGTTGCAGCGCCTGGGCATTGACCATGGTGAAAACGTTAAGGATTTCCGCCGGCTTTTCCGGGGCCACGTTACCGTCGGTAGAGGTCTGCCGGAACAGGCGTGCCCGTTCGGTGTAGTTGACCGTTTCCTCCATCAGGTGCTGGCGGAAAACCTGTTTCATTTCGTTGAAACCGCTAAAGCCAAAGGCGTTGGCAAAGCGGATCAGGGTTGAAGGGGGGACGCTGGCCTGTGCGGCGATGGAGGCGACGGTATCGAAAGCAATGCTGTTACTGTTATCCAAAATGTAACGCGCCACCTGTTTTAAACGCTTGCTCAGCGTTTCATACCGGTGGCGGATCTCGTCCTGTAACAGCGAAAGTTGAGTTGGGTTGTTCATCCATTCGGCTCGCAGTGGGGGCTAAGGCGTATCGGCCTGACGCCTGAGTTATTGACAGGTTATTCTAACAGATGGATTGGAAATTTCATTTCAACAAAAAGCGATTTATTCGATTGCAAGTTGCGTTACTTCACAGAAAAAAGGCAAAAAAATCCCCTTAAAGCGGCGAAAATCCGTTTAAGGGGAGGGTTCGGCAATTAATGGTGGTGAGAGGTTGGGCGATATTGACGCCAGAAACCAATCAGCGTCAGGTATTTTTGTTTCACCTGCTCGATTAACGCGGCGTCATCCAGCTCACCCTGCAGCCAGCGGCGTGAAGGTTGGCCAAAAATGGTGCGCCCGACGGCAAAACCTTTTACCCAGCGTGCATCCGCCGCCGCGGCAAAACCCGCCTTCAGTGTTTCTTCCGGCGAATCCAGCCCCAGAATCAGCACCCCGCGACACTGGGGATCGTTAGCGTCGATCAACGCGCCGACCTGCTGCCAGTTCTCAGCACTCAACGGTGGCAACTTCCACCAGTCCGGTTTAATTCCCAGTTGATAAAAGTGCTGCAGCATTTCCAGATAGTGGCTTTCATCCTTGTCGGCGTTGCTTTCCGGCAGGATCACTTCCAGCAACAGTTCATGGCCGGATTTGCAGCAGCCGCGATACACATCGCCAATCAGTTCATCCTGCTCGCGGCGCAGTTCGGCGGCGTCATGCGGATGGTAAAACACCAGACATTTCACTACGTGCTCCTGCGGCCAGTCGATCAGCTGCGAGCCAATATTGCCGTGCTCCAACCGCAGCGGACGTGAGCCGGGCAGTTCGACCGGTCGACCTATCCACCAACCTTGCCCGGTTATCTGGTTCAGCGCCGCCTGGCCATAGGTGGTATCGGCCAGAATGCCGCTGTTGCCCTTCAGCCCGGCGGCCTCTGCGGCCTGTTGCGCCGCCGTCAGCAGCAGGGTTTTCAGTTTGGGGATGCGTTCTTCGCTGACGTTGGCTTCTCGCGCCATATCCGCCAGCTGTTTGCGGTGATCGAAGGCGAACACGCAGAGCTCCGGCCATTGCTGTTTGCGGGTGGTGACCCGGTGCAGATGGTTAAGCCGCTCATCGCGGTCCGGGCGTTTCACTTGCTGTTCGCGTTGCAGATAGTCATCCAGCTCCTGCTTGCTGGGCATCGCCGGGGCGCAGCCGTGGCGCGAAACCACCAATGCGCCGCAGGCATTGGCATAGCGGCAGGCCTGATCCCAACCTTCATCGTTCAGATAGCCACGCAGCAGGCCGGACATAAAGGCATCGCCTGCGCCCAGCACGTTCAGCACTTCAACCCGCACCCCGGAATGCAGCTTTACCTGCTGCCAGTCGGCGGCGATCTCGCCTTCGAATACCGAACAGCCCTGTGCGCCGCGCTTACAGACCAGCGTGGCCTGGGTCGCTTTACGCACGTTTTTCAGCGCGGTCAGGGTGTCGGTGCTGCCACCGGCAATGTGAAACTCTTCTTCGGTGCCGACGATTAGATCAAAGTGATGCAGCACCTCCTGCAGTTCGCGGGTCACTTTCTCTGACTCGACAAAGCGGGTTTCACCGTCACCCAGCGACGTCAGACCCCACAGCACCGGTCGGTAGTCGATATCCAGCGCGGTGCGCAGGCCATGGCGGCGGGCGTATTCCAGCGCTTTTAATACCGCGGCGCGGGTGTTTGGGTGTGACAGGTGAGTGCCGGTTATAGCCAGCGCGTGCGATGACGCGATGTAGGACTCATCGATATCGTCCGGCGTCAGCGCCATATCGGCACAGTTCTCACGGTAGAAAATCAGCGGGAAGGTTTCCTGATCCTTGATGCCGAGGATCACCAGACCGGTCAGCCGCTGGGGGTCGGTGATCAGGCACTGGGTGTCGGCTCCGACGCGTTGCAGTTCTTCACGCAGGAAACGGCCCATATGCTCGTCGCCGACGCGGGCCAGCATGCCGGACTTCAGGCCCTGAATGGCGGTGCCATAAGCCACGTTGCCGGAAGAGCCACCGAGATATTTGGAGAATGTGCTGGCATCTTCCAGGCGTGCGCCGATCTGTTGTGCATAGAAATCGACGGCAATACGCCCGAGACAAATGACATCAAGCTGTTTTTCTTGTGTAGCCATACCCGTTTCCTTCTGTATTAAGCCAAACCCCGACTACGAAGCATTTTTGGAGTATGAGGAATAAAAATTTCAATTTCAAGATTGAATGAAATTTATACCCCAAAAATGTGATGCATTTAAAACGGCGCCAATACGTTAGCTGAAAGCACTAAAAACCGCGTCCTGTCTGATGCGAAAACACCGGTTAACGGCAAGGTTATCGCTTGTGTCACAAGCTGACGATGCCAAGGGTTGCGGTACCCTCGGCTGCTGCTGGACTGAGGTGTCGGCGGGAGCTGGAGCGCTAAGTCAGTGAATTCTAAAGGCATGAATGAAACGTCGTTTTCATCAATATGCGATCTTTATCGCAAAATGAAATGTTTCTTCTGTAATGTGATTTTATGAAAAATATATTTGTTTATAATCGCTTCACGTTTCAGGTTGTCGGCCTAAGTAGCGCAGCGCGCTTGAAGGCAACGGGGACCACAGAGATTCCAGGCTCGGCATGCAGGTATTTTGCCGGAGCGGGCGCGACTAATCTAAAAGGGTGAGCAAATGGGCAAGATCCGGTTAACCATGGCACAGGCACTCGTCAGGTTCCTTGATAACCAGTATCTGGTAGTCGACGGCGTGGAAACCAAATTCGTCAAAGGCATCTTTGCGATTTTCGGTCACGGCAACGTACTCGGTCTGGGGCAAGCGCTGGAACAGAACAGCGGTGATCTGATAGTGCATCAGGGGCGTAATGAGCAGGGCATGGCTCACGCAGCGACCGGTTTTGCCAAGCAGAAACTGCGTCAACAGATCTACGCCTGCACCTCTTCTGTCGGTCCGGGTGCCGCCAATATGATCACCGCCGCCGCGACCGCGACCGCCAACCGCATTCCTTTATTACTGCTGCCGGGCGATGTTTACGCTTCACGCCAACCGGACCCGGTGTTACAGCAGATTGAACAGTCCTACGATCTCAGTATCAGCACCAACGACGCTTTCCGCGCGGTGAGCAAGTATTGGGATCGCATTGTGCGACCGGAACAGTTGATGAGCGCCTGTATCAACGCGATGCGCGTGCTGACCGATCCGGCGGAAACCGGTGCGGTGACGCTGAGTTTGCCGCAGGACGTGCAGGGTGAGGCCTACGACTACCCTGACTACTTCTTCCAAAAACGCGTGCACCGGCTGGATCGCCGTCCGGCGACCGAAGGCATGTTGGCCGACGCGCTGGCGCTGCTGACCACCAAGCGTCAACCGCTGCTGGTGTGCGGCGGTGGGGTGAAATATTCGCAGGCCGGTCAGGCGCTGCGCGAGTTCGCCGAACGCTTCCGGATCCCGTTTGTGGAAACCCAGGCCGGCAAGGGCACAGTCCCGTCCAACCACCCGTTTAACCTGGGCGGCATTGGTGAAACCGGCTGTCTGGCGGCCAATACCCTGGCCAGACAGGCCGATCTGGTGATTGGCGTGGGCACCCGTTATACCGATTTCACTACTTCGTCCAAATGGCTGTTCCAGCATCCTGACGTTGATTTTCTCAACGTCAACGTCAGCGCCTTCGACGCCGGTAAGCTCGACGGCCTGCAGGTACTGGCCGATGCCCGTGAGGCACTGTCTGCCCTGGGGGCATTATTGGCTCAGGCCGATTACCGCGCCGGCTGGGGCAACGCCATTGCCGAAGCGCGTAGCGCACAACAGCAGGAAACCGCCCGAGTTTATGCGGTGGAATACACCGGCGAAGGTTTTGTACCGGAAATTGACGACCACCTCGATCGCGACAGCGTGTTTGCCGAATTTATCGAAAAGACCGATTCACTGCTAACCCAAAGCCGGGTGCTGGGGGTGCTAAACCAGCATCTGCCGCAGGATAGCGTGATCGTCGCCGCTGCCGGTAGCCTGCCGGGGGATTTACAGCGCGTGTGGCAGAACCATGGCGAGCACGGCTACCACGTGGAGTACGGTTATTCCTGCATGGGTTACGAGGTCAACGCCGCGCTGGGGGTCAAGTTGGCTGAGCCGCAGCGTGAAGTGTACGCGATGGTCGGCGATGGTGCCTTTATGATGCTGCACTCCGAGCTGGTCACCTCAATTCAGGAAGGCTGCAAAATCAACGTGGTGCTGTTCGACAACATGACCAACGGTTGCATCAACAACCTGCAGATGGAACACGGCATGGACAGCTACACCACCGAATTCCGCTTCCGCAACCCGCAGGGCGGCAAACTCGACGGCAAACTGGTTCCGGTCAACTTCGCCATGCTGGCGGCGGCTTACGGTTGTAAAACCTACAGCGTGACCACCGAACAGCAGCTGATCGAGGCGCTGGCCGATGCTCGCCTGCAAAGCGTTTCTACCCTGCTGGACATCAAAGTGCTGCCAAAAACCATGGTGCACAAATATCTCAGCTGGTGGCGCGTGGGCGGTGCTCAGGTGGCCGACAGCGAAAAAATTGTCGCCGTGGCCCGCAAGCTGCAAGAGAACATCGACAAGGCACGCGACTACTGATTAACACATTGCTTGATGACCCAGACCTTGCGTCTGCCGCAACTATTTGAAGAGGATAACGAAAATGACACTGAACATTGGGGTTATTGGTACCGGCGCAATAGGTCGGGATCACATTCGTCGCTGCAGCAAAGTGTTGCAGGGCAGCCGCATCGTGGCGGTCAACGATATCAATCGTGACAACGCCGCCAAGGTGGTGAGCGACCTGAAGCTGGACGCCAAGGTGTATGACAATGGCCACGATCTGGTCAAGGCCGCGGACGTTCAGGCGGTGCTGGTGACCTCCTGGGGCCCGAGCCATGAAGAGTTCGTGCTGGCGGCGATTGCCGCCGGCAAGCCGGTATTCTGCGAGAAGCCGCTGGCGGTCACTGCGCAGGGCTGTAAAAACATCGTTGAGGCAGAGGCCAAACACGGCAAACGCCTGGTGCAGGTAGGCTTTATGCGCCCTTACGATCAGGGCTACCGAGCACTGAAGCAGGTGCTGGCCAGTGGGCAAATCGGCGAACCGCTGATGCTGCACTGTGCGCACCGCAACCCTACCGTTGGTGAAGCTTACACCACGGATATGGCGATCACCGACACCCTGATCCACGAGATCGACGTGCTGCGCTGGCTGCTGGATGACGACTATGTTTCGGTTCAGGTGGTGTTCCCGCGCAAAAGCGCCAAGGCATTTCCGCACCTGAAAGATCCGCAGATCGTGCTGTTTGAAACCGCCAAGGGCACGCGTATCGACGTCGAAATCTTTGTTAATTGCCAGTACGGCTATGACATCCAGTGTGAAGTGGTGGGTGAAACCGGCATTGCCAAACTGCCGGAGCCGTCTTCAGTACAGATGCGCAGCGGGGCCAAACTATCTACCGAAATTCTGACCGACTGGAAAGATCGCTTTATCGATGCTTACGACGTTGAGCTGCAAGGCTTTATCAACGACGTGCTGGCCGGCAAGTTGACCGGGCCTTCTGCCTGGGACGGCTATGCTGCAGCCGTGACGGCCGATGCCTGCGTGGCTGCGCAGCTCAGCGGCGAGATCGTACCTGTGACTCTGCCGCCGCGCCCGGCGTTCTACAACAAGTAGTGTGTTGAACGCGGTACTCACGTTTAAAGGGGAATCACCATGAAGATCGCTTTTGATGTTGATGTCATCAGGGACCTGGGCATCACTAAAATGGTTCAGCAGGTGGCGGACTGGGGCTATCAGTATATTGAGCAGTCGCCGCATCCGCAGATCAATCCGTTCTACAAGCATCCGAAGGCCGGGCGTGAAGTGATGGCGGAATACAAAAACGCGCTGAAGGCCACCGGCGTGGAGATTTCCTCATTTATCGTGGTGTATCGCTGGTCCGGCCCGGGGGAAGATCGTCGCCAGGCGGCGGTAAAAAACTGGCGCAGGATGATAGAGATCGCGGTGGAAATGGGTGTGCAGGTGATCAACACCGAACTGGCAGGCAACCCTAATGAGCCGGAGATCTGTGAAGAGTTGTGGTATCGCTCCATGGAGGAGCTGTTGCCGATTATCGAGCGCGAAGGTATTCGCATGGAGATCCAGTCTCACCCGTGGGACTTCTGCGAGTTGAGCAATGAAACCGCCGATATCGTTAAATCGCTACGTAGCGATCACGTCAAGTACCTCTACAGCGTGCCGCACACCTTCTACTACGACAAAGGCCAGGGTGACGTGGCCGGCATGCTGAAATATGCCGGTGACGATCTCTCGCATGTATTGATCGCCGATACCATGAACCATACCAAACACTGTCGCTATATCGTCAACCCGCCGGGTGTCGATGCCGCAGTGCACCAGCATATGGGCATCGGCGAAGGGGAAGTGGACTTCGATACCCTGTTCCAGACCCTGCGCGATATGGAGTTTGCCAACCGCAGCTTTAAGGTCGGCGGTGAGTCGATTATCTGCACCTCGCTGTTTGGTTATCCGGAAAGAATGAAAACCCAGGCGGTAGCGACCCGCGAGCGAATCGAAAAAGAGCTGCTGGGTAAATAAATTTCTCGGCTGCGCGGGTTGGCATCACCGTCGGGCCGTTTCGACTATTGAGGCTGAAAATGAATAAAGACAACGTAAAACTGGCCATCGCCCCGATTGGCTGGACCAATGACGACATGCCTGACCTGGGCAAAGAGAATACTTTCCAACAGTGCGTCAGTGAAATGGCGCTGGCCGGGTTCACCGGTAGCGAAGTGGGCAGCAAGTACCCGCGCGATCCGGCGGTACTGAAACCGATGCTGGATATCCGCGGTATTCAGATCTGCAACGCCTGGTTCAGCACCTTCTTCGCCGATGGCCTGAAAGAAAAAACCATTGATGAGTTTATTAATCATATGAATTTCCTGCATGCGATGGGCGCCAAAGTGATTGGCTGTTCCGAGCAGAGCAAGAGCATTCAGGGCACCACCAAAGGGGTGTTCGAAGAGAAGCCATATTTCAGCGATGAAGAGTGGCAGCGGGTGGCCGATGGCTACAATGAGCTGGCTAAAATTGCCGCTGACAAGGGGATGCAGGTCTGCCTGCACCATCATATGGGCACCGGCATCCAGACTACCGCCGAGATCGACCGCTACATGAGCATGGTAAACGACGACGTTTACCTGCTGTTTGATACCGGCCATGCCTACTACTCCGAAGGCAGCCAGCAGGCGATGATGGCAATTCTGGAAAAATACCTGCCGCGCATTAACCATGTGCATTTGAAGGACGTGCGCGACGAAGTGGTGGCAGAGGTGAAGGCCAACAAACTGAGCTTCCTCGACGGCGTGAAAAAAGGCACCTTCACCGTGCCGGGTGACGGGGTCATCGACTTCCGGCCGGTATTCAAACTACTGGACGAGCGTGGTTACAAAGGCTGGATGGTGGTGGAGGCCGAGCAGGATCCGGCGTTGGCCAATCCGTTTGAGTATGCGGTGAAGGCACGGCGTTATATCAAAGAGACTGCCGGCATTTAATCCGGCCGTGATCTGCAAGGGGCGCTTGATTAATCAATGCGCCCCTTTTTATTCTGGCTGTCAGGCGAGGGTTTTCCAGGTGGTGACCAGCCTGCCAGTCACGAACAAAGGCCTTTTGGCGTTTGCTCTTAAAACTATACGCATTGGAAAACGAGCTTTGCGACGCCATTAACCAAAAGGTGCGAATCGGTTTCTGATTTAACTTCTTTCATCGCCTTGTTTTGCAGTTTGCAATAATCTGCAGCATCCTTTGCTACCAGGGCCTCGGCGCCAGTTACTCTTCCTCGGCCAGGTGAAGCTTCCACCGCCGCCGTATAATCTCCATTCGGCAGTTTCTCTATGTTGCTATGATAAGATAAACCAATAAATCCGACCCGGGTATTGTCGTTTTTTACTGCGCAACCGGATAAGAGAAGTGCAGTTCCTAATAATAAAGTACAAAAACGCATTGTCATTTGATAGTTACTCCGTCTGTGTATTGTTGTGTGTCCCAACATAAAGACAGCCGTCGATAACCTGAGTTCTTATTCGAAGTGTGCAAATCAATGTCGTTTAGTTTTCATTGAGAACATATATCAAAATATTGCTACTGAATGGTCTTATTTTCATTATAATTTCATATATAACAATTTGTTGCGTGTTAATTTGAAATGGATGTGTGGTTTTGGCGTTACATTTATGGTCGGTTTATTGATTAACGGGTAAAGATGTGTGCGTTTGTTTTTAACGCAACTTTATATCCACGGGATATTAAATGCCTAAAGTGTCGGGTCTGTATTTTGTTGATTGTTTTTTTAAGGCTTAATAGCCAATTCTCTTTTCTATTTAGTCCATTATATAGTTCTTCATTATCTCAAAGAGACTGCCGGCCTTTAAGCTGGCAGAGATCTGCAAGGGGCGCTTGATTAATCAATGCGCCCCTTTTTATTCCGGCTGTCAGGCGAGAGTTTTCCAGGTGGTGACCTGTCCGCCGGGCCATGGGGTTGCTGCGTAAACGCCACGGGCGATCGCTCGCGCCAGAGTGTCCGCTGCCAGCGCACCAATCTGCAGCACCGCCAGCTCTCGGCTGCCCTCGACTTTACGCTGGCCAGTGGACAGGGCAAACACCACGTCGCCGTCGAACGGGCTATGCAATGGGCGAATAGCCCGCGCCATGCCGTCCTGTGCCATCATTGCCACGCGTTTAAGCTCTACCCGGGTCAATGCCAAATCGGTGGCGATACAGGCCAGGGTGGTGTTCTTCCTGCCGCCCGTCGGTTCTTCGGGCATCCAGTCTTCGCCCTGGCCGTGCAGTTGTGCCAGTGCCGAGGCCCCGCCATTGCCAAACTCGCCGTTGATTTCATAAGGCGTAGCCCAGAAGGCACGGGTGCCGGGAGCCACCACAGAACCCAGGCTGTTGACCGCTACCAGTGCGCCGACGGTAGCGCCATTAGCCGCCATGATTGAAGCCGACCCGAGGCCGCCTTTCAGCTTGCCCATGCCGGTCATGGCGCCATAGCCTGCACCTACGGTACCGAGCGGGAAGTCGTGACCTGCTTTGCTCGCAGCCTCGATCCCCAGCTGACGATAAGGAGGATTAAGCTGCCAGTCTTTATCGCCGGCGTTGCTTAGATCGTACAGGCAGGCGGTGGGCACGATCGGCGAGACCGGCACGCCCGGAGCCGGGCGCAGCGCATAGCCTTTGCCCTGTTGCCCGAGCCAGGCGGCCACGCCATCCGCCGCCGCCAGGCCATACACCGAGCCGCCGCTCAGCACCAGCGCATCGAGGGTTTGCACCAGGTTATCTTCACCCAGCGCATCGGTTTCACGGGTTGCCGGGCCGCCACCGCGTACGTCGACGGCGGCTGTCGCCGGGCGATCCGGCAAGATCACCGTGGTACCGGTACGCACCCGACTGTCCTGGGCGACACCGACCCGCAGACCGGGCACGTCGGTAATCAGGTTACGGGCGCCGGTACGGACGGCTGGAGAGGTTGGCATCGCGGCCCCCAGAAAGGTGGTGGGAGAAAGGATGCCGATAGCACCCGTTACGCAGGCCAGCGTTTGCACAAAGGTGCGGCGGCTGACGGTGAAGGGGCGGTTTGCCGCCCCTGATCCACTTTTGCTTTCACTCATAATGAGGGTTTTTTCTGCTGTTCGCTGCGAAAACGCGCCATGTGATGGGAATCGACCAGCTCGCCGTCGCGCATGGCATAGGCGCGGCTGGTGCCTTCGATTTCAAAACCGAACTTGCGGTAAAGCGCAATGGCGGCCTGATTGTCGGTAAACACCGTCAGTTCGATGCGTTCGATGGCCGCCCAATTGTCGCAGAGGTCAATCATCGCGGTCATCAGACTGCTGCCGACGCCTTTGCCCTGATGGCGGTCATCAACGCCAATGCCAAAGCTCGCCACGTGACGGCGGCGCACCCGCTGGTTCAGCATAAGGCCCAGTTGGCCGACGATCTGCCCGTCGATGCAGGCCACCAGGCTATGGGTACCCGGTTGAAGGTTGGCAAGGCGTTGGTGCCACGACTCGATTGAATGTAGTGGAAGATGTAGCGTGTCACGGTAAGCCTTCGGCTGAGAATAAAGTTGATGCAGGGCCTGTGCATCTGCCGTTTCCACGTGACGAACTACGATTTCACTCATTACGCTGCTCCTTTGGCTTACCGGTTGAATAACCTCTGAATTTATCCGTTTAATGTTTCGAGTCAATATTATTTCGGATTGGTTAAAAAAACGCTTTACAGATACGAATGATAATGATTATTATTGCGATGCGTTCTCGGGAGAGTATCAACCTTTGGTACCCTCGCTACGAAGGCACGACATTGCTCACATTGCTTCCAAGTATTACTTAGCCAGCTCGGGTGCTGGCTTTTTTTTTGCCTGCGTTCCGCCCTCCAAGCCTCCTCCAAATTCACTGCCCATGGCTCCAGAACTCCATCTAATTTTTTGAACAGAGGGAAGAGTTTTTTGCGCTTTCTTATTCTGCTGTCAGGACTAGACTGTAAAAAACATTGAGGAGAGTTGAATATGATTTATTTACGTAAGGCAGAAGATCGCGGTCATGCCAATCATGGTTGGCTGGACAGCTGGCACACCTTCTCATTTGCCAACTATCACGATCCTGATTTTATGGGTTTTTCGGCGCTGCGGGTGATTAACGAAGACGTGATTGACGCAGGGCAGGGTTTTGGCACCCACCCGCATAAAGACATGGAAATCCTGACCTACGTGCTGAGCGGCACGGTAGAACACCAGGACAGCATGGGCAATAAAGAGCAGATCCAGGCCGGTGAATTCCAGATCATGAGTGCCGGCACCGGAGTACGTCACTCCGAGTACAACGGCAATAGCGATCGTCCGTTGCACCTGTACCAGATTTGGATCATTCCCGATCGGGTTGGGCTGGAGCCCCGTTATGAGCAACGCATGTTCGATGCGCCACAGGGGCGCCAACTGGTGCTGTCGCCGGACGCACGTGAAGGTTCTCTGAAGGTGTTCCAGGACATGACGCTGTCCCGTTGGGTGTTAGGTAAAGACGAGCTGGCGGAGTGCCCGATTGAAGCCGGACGTCGCGTGTGGATCCAGGTGGTACGCGGCAAGGTTGTGGTCAACGGTCAACAAGCCGGCACCAGCGATGCTTTCGCGGTGTGGGATGAAACCGCACTGTCGATTAAGGCCGATGAAGACAGCGAAATCTTGCTGTTCGATCTGCCGCCAGTCTGATTAAGCGGTAAATATCAAGGGCTCACGCGATGAGCCCTGAGTCTGATGATAAAGTTGTCTTTGAATCCGAGATACCCGGGCCTAGCGCACCGAGGGGCGCTCCGGCGGGCAAGCCGCTACGACCCCTTCGGCACGCTCTCCCTAATAACGGGCTTTGTCAGTTGTCTGGGGACTCACGCGGTGAGCCCTTGAGTTTGCTCTTCCAACAACCAACAATATCGGCCCCGGTTTTTTTTTGCTAAAATGAGCGCCCATTCACGGTTAGCCAGTTCATTGATAATGAAGAAAAAACGGCCGGTACTCCAAGATGTTGCAGACAAGGTTGGCGTGACCAAGATGACGGTGAGCCGTTATCTGCGTAATCCCGATCAGGTTTCTGCCGTCTTGCAGCAAAAAATTGCCGTCGCGCTTGATGAGCTGGGCTACATTCCCAACCGTGCGCCGGATATCCTTTCCAACTCCACCAGCCGCGCCATTGGCGTCCTGCTGCCGTCGCTGACCAACCAGGTGTTTGCCGAAGTATTGCGCGGCATCGAGAGCGTCACCGATGCGCACAATTACCAGACCATGCTGGCGCACTACGGCTATTTGCCGGAGCGTGAAGAACAGCGCCTGACCTCGTTGCTGTCTTACAATATTGATGGACTGATCCTGTCTGAACGTCACCATACGCCACGTACCATGAAAATGATCGAGGTTGCGGGTATCCCGGTCGTCGAGCTGATGGACTGCGTTTCGCCCTGTATCGATCTGGCGGTAGGTTTCAATAACTTTGAGGCCGCACGCCAGATGACCCAGCAAATCATCGCGCACGGCCATCGCCACGTGGTGTATTTTGGCGCGCGTCAGGATGAACGTACCATTATCAAACAGCAGGGCTATGAACAGGCGATGCGTGAATCCGGTCTGCAGCCGTACAGCGTGATGACGGCGCGTTCGTCTTCTTATTCCGCCGGTGGTGAACTGCTGCGTCAGGCGCAACGCGACTACCCGCAGATTGACAGTATTTTCTGCACCAACGATGACCTGGCAATAGGGGCTACCTTCGAGTGCCAGCGGCAGGGGCTGTCGATCCCCAACGATATGGCGATTGCCGGTTTCCACGGCCATGATATCGGCCAGGTGATGGTGCCGAAGCTGGCCAGCGTGTTGACGCCGCGTGAACGCATGGGGCAAATCGGCGCCGAACGCCTGTTGGCCCGACTGCGGGGTGAAACGGTCAGCCCGCGCATGGTGGACGTCGGTTTCACCGTGATCCCCGGTGGCAGTATCTGATCGGTTTTAAGCCATTTTAATTCTGGAACCGCGCTGCTTGGCGCGTTTTCATTTCCCTCTGTAAGCCTGCCCCCTGTTACCCCCATAAGTTTGATCTCTATCCCAGAACGGGAATTTTAGCCCGTTACCCGGTTCCGGCGATCGGGTTGTTACCGGTATCATGATACCGGTAACAATGAGTGTGCGGTGATATTGATCGCGATAGAACCTTTGCCTCAGCACCACCTACAGCTCGTCTTCTAACACCGGGAAGAGCCTAAAAATACAACAAACGCGCGCTTTACGATCTATCGTAAAGAGGGTCTGCGATAAAAAGGTTGGAGAAAAATTATGCCATTAGTGATTGTTGCAGGCGGCGTAGCGCTGCTGCTGCTGCTGATGATTCGCTTTAAGCTGAACGGCTTTATCTCTCTGATTCTGGTTGCTCTGGCGGTCGGGATCACCCAGGGGATGCCGGTCGATAAAGTGATCGGCTCCATCAAGGCCGGCGTTGGCGGCACGCTGGGTAGCCTGGCGCTGATCATGGGTTTTGGTGCCATGCTCGGCAAGCTGCTGGCGGACTGCGGCGGTGCCCAGCGCATCGCCACTACGCTGATCGAAAAGTTCGGTAAAAAACACATTCAGTGGGCAGTGGTGCTGACGGGCTTTACCGTCGGCTTCGCGCTGTTCTATGAGGTGGGTTTCGTGCTGTTGCTGCCGCTGGTCTTCAGTATCGCCGCTTCCGCGCGCGTTCCTCTGCTGTATGTTGGTGTGCCAATGGCGGCTGCGCTGTCGGTAACCCACGGTTTCCTGCCGCCGCACCCTGGCCCAACGGCGATCGCCACCATCTTCCATGCCGATATGGGTAAAACCCTGCTGTACGGTACGCTGCTGGCTATCCCGACGGTGATCCTGGCCGGCCCGGTTTATGCTCGTTTCCTGAAAGGTATCGACAAGCCGGTACCGGAAGGCCTGTATAACCCAAAAATCTTCACCGAAGCGGAAATGCCAAGCTTTGGTATCAGCGTGGCAACCTCTCTGGTGCCGGTGATCCTGATGGCGCTGCGCGCGGTAGCCGAAATGGTGCTGCCGAAGGGTCATAGCCTGTTGCGCTTTGCCGAGTTCTTCGGCGATCCGGTAATGGCGACGCTGATTGCGGTGCTGATTGCTATCTTCACCTTTGGTCTGAACCGTGGCCGCACCATGGATGAAGTGATGGGCACCATCACCGACTCCATCAAGATTATCGCCATGATGCTGTTGATCATCGGCGGTGGCGGCGCGTTCAAACAGGTGCTGGTCGACAGCGGCGTAGAGAAATATATTGCCGCCCTGATGGAAGGCAGTAACGTCTCGCCGATCCTGCTGGCATGGTCGATTGCCGCCGCGCTGCGTTTGGCTCTGGGTTCGGCTACCGTGGCGGCGATTACCGCCGGGGGTATCGTTGCTCCGCTGATCGCCACTACCGGCGCCAGTCCGGAACTGATGGTGATCGCGGTCGGTTCAGGCAGCGTGATTTTCTCTCACGTCAATGACCCGGGTTTCTGGCTGTTCAAGGAGTACTTCAACCTGAGCATCATGGAAACCATTAAATCCTGGTCGGTGCTGGAAACCATCATTTCAGTCTGTGGTTTGGTAGGTTGCCTACTGCTGGCGACGGTCGTCTAAAATACTGAGGTTTCCGGCACCTTGGCGGTGTCGGAAACTATTTTGAGTTTGGGGCGCATTTGATGACGCTACCAGCGTCATCTGATCCCATAAGGGCATGACATATGAGCAATCCACAGCACCACGTATTTATTTTGATGGGCGTTTCCGGCAGCGGAAAATCCGCCGTGGCCAACGCCGTTGCCCATGAGGCCAATGCCGCCATGCTGGACGGCGACTACCTGCACCCGCGTGCCAATATCAATAAAATGGCCGCCGGGCATGCATTGGACGATAACGATCGTGCCCCGTGGCTGGCGGCGTTGAATGACGCGATTTTTGCCATGGAGCGCACCAACGATGTTTCACTGCTGGTCTGTTCGGCGCTGAAAAAGAGCTATCGTGACCGTCTGCGCGAAGGTAACCGCAACCTGCATTTCGTCTATCTGAAGGGTGACAAGGCGGTGATTGAAGAGCGTCTGAAGCAGCGCAAGGGCCACTTCTTCAAACCGCAGATGTTGGTTTCCCAATTCGCTACTTTAGAAGAGCCGAACGAGCAAGAACAAGACGTGCAGGCGATCGAGATTGACCAGCCGCTGGACGGCGTGGTGGCCGATACCCTGGCCTATATTCGTCGTGTTGCAGCCCAGTAAGCCGGGCTGCCGCCACTTCTCGGCGCCGCACCGGCGCCAGTAGCTTCGCTACAACTTCATGTAAGCTCTCACGCCGTCCAGGAACATCTGGGTCGACAGCATTACCAGAATCAGCCCCATCAGCCTTTCCAGCGCACTCACCCCTTTGCTACCCAGCAGGCGCAGGAACAGGTTCGACATCAGCAAAATAGCGGCGGAAATCCCCCAGGCAATCAGCAGTGCCACCACCAGATATGAAATCTGGTTTGGATACTGGTGCGACAGCAGCATCAGCGAGGCCAGAATCGAAGGGCCGGCCACCAGCGGGATGGCCAGTGGCACCAGGAAAGGTTCTTCACCGGCGGAAAGCCCGCTGCTGTCACCCTCCTGCGAGGGAAAGATCATCTTGATGGCGATCAGGAACAGAATAATCCCGCCGGAAATGGATACGGTTTCGGTGCGCAGATTAAGGAACGCCAGAATTTTTTCTCCGGCAAACAGGAAAATCAGCATCAACAGCAGGGCGATCAGCAGTTCACGGATCAACACCACCCGACGACGACGCGGCTCCAGGTGCTTGAGCACCGACATGAAAATCGGCAAATTGCCCAGCGGATCCATGATTAAAAACAGCAACACCGTGACCGAAATCATCTCTGTCATTACTACCTCTGAATCTGAAAAGTGCGTCGGTCATCCCGACCGCTTAATAACCTATACCCTATGACTTTCAAGTTACAGCCAGGCGACCAGCCGGCTCATCCCCAGGTATATAAGAAGGATTGCTGAGAATCGCTCACCCATCGAATAAATTCACTTTGCGCCTGCGCCGACATTTTGTAAGGTGGAGAGATATTGCACACAACTTATAGCAGTCATCCTCCAAGGCAGGACAGTCATTATGAAAAACGTTGGTTTCATCGGTTGGCGCGGAATGGTCGGCTCCGTACTCATGCAACGCATGACACAAGAGCGTGATTTTGACGCCATTCGCCCGGTCTTTTTCTCCACCTCGCAACACGGCCAGGCGGCACCCACCTTCGGCGGCCAGCAGGGCACGCTGCAGGATGCTTACGATGTTGATGCGCTGAGCGCGCTCGACATTATTATTACCTGCCAGGGCGGCGATTATACCAACGAAATTTATCCAAAGCTGCGGGCAACCGGCTGGCAGGGGTACTGGATCGACGCGGCTTCTTCTCTGCGCATGAAGGATGACGCGATCATCATCCTGGATCCGGTCAACCGTGACGTGATTCAGCAGGGCCTGGATAAAGGCATCAAGACCTTTGTCGGCGGTAACTGCACCGTCAGCCTGATGCTGATGTCGCTGGGCGGCCTGTTCGCCAATGATCTGGTGGAGTGGGCGTCCGTGGCTACCTATCAGGCGGCTTCCGGCGGTGGCGCGCGTCACATGCGTGAGCTGCTGACCCAAATGGGCATGCTGCACGCCGACGTGGCGAAAGAGCTGCAGGACCCGGCTTCGGCGATCCTGGATATCGAACGTAAGGTCACTGAGGCCACCCGCAGCGGCAAACTGCCGACCGATAACTTTGGCGTGCCGCTGGCCGGCAGCCTGATCCCCTGGATTGACAAGCAGCTCGATAACGGCCAGAGCCGTGAAGAGTGGAAAGGTCAGGCGGAGACCAACAAAATCCTTAACAGCGGCCTGGTGATCCCGGTCGACGGTCTGTGCGTGCGCGTCGGCGCGCTGCGCTGCCATAGCCAGGCGTTTACCCTGAAGCTGAAAAAGGACGTTTCGCTGCCGGAAATCGAACAAATGCTGGCGACCCATAATGACTGGGTGCGGGTGATCCCGAACGACCGTGAACTGACCATGCGTGAACTGACGCCGGCAGCGGTCACCGGGACGCTGAACACTCCGGTCGGTCGCCTGCGCAAGCTGAATATGGGGCCGGAATACCTGTCTGCGTTCACCGTGGGTGACCAGTTGCTGTGGGGTGCAGCCGAGCCGCTGCGCCGCATGCTGCGCATCCTGCTGTAAACCTGAACTGTACTTCCCGGGGGCTGACCTCTTTTGGCCCCCAAAAGCCTTATTTTCTTCCTTTTTCTTCGTTTCTGCGCGCTATGGACCAAATCGCTGCAAAGGGGGAAAAGCACACAAGTCATCAGCACTTCTCCACGCGGGCAGCAGCGCAAAGACGCTGTCAGGCTGGCAGTTTTCTTAATGAAGAGTTTTCCTTGCTAATGGGCAATGTTTTTAACCGGCATTGGCTATGCTTAAAGGGCTGGCGGATACATTTTCACCAGCGCTAAAAATAAGCATAAAGAGCGGAATTCGGGCCGGGAAGGTGAGAATTGATCAATAACCGACCGCAATCACGCTTTAGATACCGAATGAATTGCATGATAACCAAAACGGCTATGGATTAAGCGTTACGTCCTGTGGATCTCAAGGTGCAGCCATTTCGCTGCAACCTGAAAGACGATGAGCTTACGCGGCCCCTTATAAATCATGCTCTTAATCTTAGGAAGAAGACTATGCCTGTACTTCCCGATCGTGACGTGATTGATCAGCTTTTCTCCGGCAATTCTGCCGACCCCTTTTCTCTGCTGGGTATGCATGCGGCCGATAACGGCCTGCAGGTGCGTGCGCTATTGCCTGATGCCAGCGAAGTCTGGCTGCTGGAGCAGCAAACCGGCCGGCGTCTGGTGCAGCTAAACTGCGATGATGTGCGCGGCTTTTTCAGCGCTACGGTGCCGCGTCGCAAAACCCCGTTCCGCTATCAATTCGAAGTTCGCTGGCAGGATCATCAGCAGATCGTCGACGATCCCTACCGTTTCGGCACCCTGCTGCAGGATATTGACAGTTGGTTGCTGGCCGAAGGCACCCATTTGCGTCCTTATGAACGTCTGGGGGCCCATCTCAGTACGCTCGATGACGTCGAAGGCGTCAGTTTTGCCGTCTGGGCGCCGAATGCCCAGCGCGTCTCGGTGGTTGGCGAGTTTAACTTCTGGGACGGCCGCCGCCACCCGATGCGCCTGCGGCGTGAAAACGGGATTTGGGAGCTGTTCCTGCCGGGGGTGAAAGCCGGGCAATTGTACAAGTACGAAATTATAGACTGCTACGGCAATACCCAGTTGAAGGCCGATCCTTACGCCTTCGAGGCGCAAATGCGGCCGGATACCGCGTCGCTGGTGACGCCGTTGCCGGAGGTGGTGGAAAACACCCCGCAACGCCAGCGGGCCAATGATTTTGACCGACCGATTTCGATCTACGAGGTGCATCTTGGCTCGTGGCGGCGTCACACCGACGATAATTTCTGGCTCAGCTATGGCGAACTGGCCGTGCAGCTGATTGATTACGTCAAGGACATGGGGTTCACCCATATCGAGCTGCTGCCGATTAACGAGCATCCGTTTGACGGCAGCTGGGGCTATCAGCCGTTGGGGTTGTACGCCCCGACCCGGCGTTTCGGTACCCCGGCCGACTTCAAAGATTTTGTCGCGGCGGCGCACCGGGCGGGCATCAACGTGATCCTGGACTGGGTGCCGGGGCATTTCCCCAGCGATGCCTATGGCCTGGCGAATTTCGACGGCACCGCGCTGTATGAATACGCCGACCCGCGCGAAGGCTTCCATCAGGACTGGAATACCCTGATTTACAACTATGGCCGCCATGAGGTACGCAACTATCTGGCGGGTAATGCCCTTTACTGGTTGGAACGCTATGGCATCGACGCATTGCGTGTCGATGCGGTGGCTTCGATGATCTACCGCGATTACAGCCGTGCCGAAGGGGAATGGGTACCGAACTACTACGGTGGCAACGAAAATCTGGAGGCCATTGCCTTCCTGCGTTACACCAACCAGAGCATCGGCAAGGAGCGGCCCGGTGCGGTGACGCTGGCGGAAGAGTCCACCGATTACCCAGGGGTAACGCTGCCGCCGGAATCTAACGGGCTGGGGTTCCACTACAAATGGAATCTGGGTTGGATGCACGACACGCTCAACTACATGCAATGCGACCCGGTACACCGCAAGTATCATCACAATCAGATGACCTTCGGCATGTTGTACGCCTACACCGAAAACTTCGTGCTGCCGATTTCCCATGACGAAGTGGTGCACGGCAAGAAATCGATTCTCGACCGCATGCCCGGCGACGCCTGGCAGAAGTTTGCCAACCTGCGTGCCTACTACGGTTTTATGTGGGCGCACCCGGGCAAAAAACTGCTGTTTATGGGCTGCGAGTTCGCCCAGGGGCGTGAATGGAATTTCGACAGCAGCCTCGACTGGCATCTGCTGGAAGGGCTGGACGGCTGGCATCACGGCGTGCAGCGGTTGGTGCGCGATCTTAACCATTGCTATCAACAGCAGGCACCGTTGTATGAGCGTGACTACCGGCCGGACGGTTTTGAGTGGCTGGTGGTGGACGACCATGACAATTCGGTGTTTGCCTTCGCCCGCTATGATGCGCATGGCAATGAGCTGATCGCTGTCAGCAACTTTACCCCGGTGCCGCGTCACCACTATCGCATCGGTATTTCCCGCCCCGGTGAGTACCGGGAAATCCTCAATACCGACTCACACCATTATCACGGCAGCAATACCGGCAACCAGGGGCGCGTGGTGTCCGAACAGATTGGCAACCACGGCCGCGAGCATTCGATTAGCGTGACCGTACCGCCGCTGGCGACCATCTACCTGCTGCGGGAGGCGCAATGACTGAGCTGACGCCCGGCATCGCCGCGCCTCTCGGGGCGCACTATGACGGTAACGGCATCAACTTTAGCCTATATTCCGCCCATGCTACCGGGGTGGAGCTGTGCCTGTTTGACGAACAACAGCGTGAAGTTCGCCTGCCGCTGGCGACGCGCAGCGGTGATATTTGGCACGGTTATCTGCCGGGCGGCAAACCGGGCCAGCGTTATGGATACCGGGTGCATGGCCCGTTTGATCCTGCGCAGGGGCTGCGTTTTAACCCCAATAAGCTGCTGCTGGATCCCGCCGCCCGCGCGGTCGAGGGGCCGGTGGCCGATGACCCCTACCTGCATGGTGGCTATGACCGGCCGGATCGGCATGACAGCGCCGAGCTGATGCCAAAGTGCGTGGTGATCGACGAAGCCTACGACTGGCAGGATGATTGCCCGCCGGCCACGCCGTGGGGCAAAACGGTGATCTACGAAGCGCATGTGCGCGGTCTGACCCTGCAACACCCGGATATCCCGCAGGTGCTGCGTGGCAGTTTTGCCGCACTTGGGCATCCGGTGATGATCGCCTACTTCAAGCGCCTTGGCATTACCGCGCTGGAACTGCTGCCGGTGCAGCAGCACAGCTCCGAGCCGCGCCTGCAACGCCTCGGGTTGATTAACTACTGGGGCTATAACGTGCTGGCGCCCTATGCGCCGGATAACCGTTACTCCAGCCTGCGTACCGACATGACGCCGCTGCGCGAATTCCGCGACGCGGTGAAGGCGCTGCATAAGGCCGGGATTGAAGTGATCCTCGACGTGGTATTCAACCACAGCGCCGAGCTGGATACCGACGGGCCGACGCTGTCGCTGCGTGGCATCGATAACCCGGGCTATTACTGGCTCACTCCCGAGGGAGGTTACGTGAACGATACCGGCTGCGGTAACACGCTGCGGCTTGATCAACCACAGGGCGTGGCCTGGGTGATGGACTGCCTGCGTTTTTGGGTGGGTGAGTGTCACGTAGACGGCTTCCGCTTTGATCTGGGTAGCGTGCTCGGCCGCACGCCAGCGTTCGATCGCGACGCGCCGCTGTTCCAGGCGATGCTGGCCGACGACCTGCTGTCGCGCTGCAAGTTGATTGCCGAACCCTGGGATATTGGTCCCGGCGGCTATCAGGTGGGTGAGTTTCCCGGGCGCTTTGCCGAGTGGAACGACCATTACCGGGACGATATGCGCCGCTTCTGGCTGCAGGGCGATATTTCGCTCGGTCAGTTCGCCCAGCGTTTTGCCGCTTCCAGTGACCTGTTCAACCAACGCGGGCGTGCGCCGTACGCCAGCATCAACATGCTGACCGCTCATGACGGTTTTACCCTGCAGGATCTGGTCAGCTTTAGCCGTAAGCACAACCAACTGAACGGCGAAGGTAACCGCGACGGCAGCGACCGTAACTTTAGCAACAACCACGGTGTTGAAGGCCCGATAGCCGACGACGCCATTGTGCAACGCCGTAGGGCCAGCCGGCAGGTACTGCTTGCCACGTTATTGCTGTCCCAGGGAACGCCGATGCTGCTGGCCGGCGATGAACATGGACACAGCCAGCAGGGTAACAACAATGCCTATTGTCAGGACAACGCTATCACCTGGCTCGACTGGGCCACGGCGGATGACTCACTCACCGCTTACACCGCCGCACTGATCCACCTGCGCCAACAAATTCCCGCCCTGCAGCATGACCGCTGGTGGCAGGAGGGCGACGGTAACGTGCAGTGGCTGAACGCGCAGGGGCAATCGCTCAGCGCGCAACAGTGGGAGCAGGGAGATCTGCAGTTGCAGATCTGTCTGTCACAACGCTGGCTGGTGGTAGTGAACGCCACGCAGCAGGCGGTGGAGATGACGTTGCCTGCCGGCGATTGGCAGCTTGTCGCCCCCTTTACTCAGGAAGATTCGCGGGCGGTCTTACCCGCCTGGAACCAGGCTGCGCACTCGATTTGCGTGCTGGTCAAGAAAAAATAAAAGGAGTCAGCTATGGTTAGGTTTGAAAATAAAGACCCCCTGATGTTGGCACGCCAACTGCCGATTAAGTCCGTCGCCCTGATTTTGGCCGGTGGCCGCGGTTCGCGTTTGAAAGATTTAACCTCAACCCGTGCCAAGCCGGCCGTCCACTTTGGCGGTAAATTCCGCATCATTGATTTTGCCCTGTCGAACTGCCTGAACTCGGGGATCCGCCGCATCGGTGTGATCACCCAATACCAGTCTCATACCCTGGTGCAGCATATTCAGCGTGGCTGGTCGTTCCTCAACGAAGAGATGAATGAGTTTGTCGATCTGCTGCCGGCCCAGCAACGCCTCAGTACCGAGCACTGGTACAAGGGCACGGCGGATGCGGTGTACCAGAACCTGGACATTATCCGCCGTTACGACGCCGAATATGTGGTGATCCTGGCGGGCGATCATATCTACAAAATGGATTACTCGCGCATGCTGATCGATCACGTGGAAAAGGGCGCGCAGTGTACCGTTGCCTGCCTGCCGGTGCCGCGCGATGAGGCCAGCGAGTTCGGCGTGATGGAAGTGGACGAGAACGATCTGATCCTCGAATTTCTGGAGAAACCCAGCAACCCACCGCCGATGCCAGGTAACCCTGATATGTCGCTGGCCAGCATGGGGATCTACATTTTTAACGCCGACTACCTGTTCCAACTGCTGGAGGAGGACATGTCGACACCGGGCTCAACCCATGACTTCGGCAAGGATCTGATCCCGAAAATCACCGCCCAGAAAGCGGCGTGGGCGCACCCGTTCACGCTGTCCTGCGTAACCTCCAACCCCGAGTTGCCGCCGTATTGGCGCGACGTGGGGACGCTGGAAGCCTACTGGCGCGCCAACCTTGATTTGGCTTCGGTCACGCCGGAGCTGGATATGTATGACCGCGCCTGGCCGATCCGCACCCATATGGAGCCGCTGCCGCCGGCCAAGTTCGTGCAGGACCGTTCCGGCAGCCACGGCATGACCATGAACTCGCTGGTGTCCGGCGGCTGTATTGTCTCCGGTTCGGTGGTGGTGCATTCGGTGCTGTTCCCGCGGGTGCGGGTGAACTCGTTCTGCACCATCGACTCTACTGTATTGTTGCCGGACGTTAACGTCGGCCGTTCCTGCCGTCTGCGACGCTGCATCATTGACCGCGCCTGCCATATCCCCGAGGGCATGGTGATTGGCGAAAACGCCGATGAGGACAGCAAACGCTTTTATCGCTCGGAAGGCGGCATTGTGTTGGTCACGCGCGAAATGTTGTCAAAATTGTGAGTTAAGGTATCCGGCAGAACGATAGCCTGCCGCCATGTAAACGGATTGACTGATGGCTTGCAAAACGCGGATTAACAACAGCGGCAAGCCTGCTTTATTTCTTATCCAGAGGCATTTTTTGCCGACTCTCAGGAGTGATAATGCAGGTTTTACACGTATGTTCTGAAATGTTCCCCCTGTTGAAAACCGGGGGGCTCGCAGACGTGGTTGGCGCATTACCGGCGGCTCAGATCGCCGAGGGCGGCGATGTTCGGGTGTTATTGCCCGCTTTCCCTGACGTTCGTAATGGCATACCGGATTCCGTGCTGGTGGCGGAAATCGACTCGTTCGCCGGCCGGGTCGGCCTGCGTTACGGCACCTATCACGGTGTGGGCATCTACCTGATCGACGCCCCCTGGTTGTACGAACGCCCCGGCAGCCCTTACCACGACCAATCCATGAATGCCTATTCCGACAACCACCGGCGCTTTGCCCTGTTGGGTTGGATGGCCTGCGAACTGGCCAAGGGGCTGGACCGCTACTGGCGGCCACAGGTAGTGCATGCCCATGACTGGCACGCCGGGCTGGCTTGCGCCTATCTGGCGGCTAACGGCCACCCGGCGCGTTCTGTTTTCACCGTGCACAACCTGGCCTACCAGGGGTTGTTCTCCGCCCATCACGTGCCGGAACTGTGGTTGCCGCCTTCGTTCTTCAACATCTATGGCCTGGAGTTTTACGGCCAGATGTCATTCCTGAAGGCCGGTCTGTTCTACGCCGACCATATCACCGCTGTCAGCCCGACCTATGCGCGTGAGATCACCCGGCCGGAGTTCGGCTACGGCATGGAAGGGCTGTTGCAGGAACGCCAGCGGCAGGGGCGTCTTAGCGGCATTCTTAACGGCGTGGATGACAAGATTTGGGACCCGTCCCACGATCCGCGCCTGACTGCGCGCTATGACGCCGACAATTTGAAAAACAAGGCCAAGAATAAACTGCACCTGCAAAAAGCCATGGGGCTGAAAGTGGATGAGTCGCTGCCGCTGTTTGCGGTCGTCAGCCGTCTGACCAGCCAGAAAGGTCTGGATTTAGTCCTGGAAGCGCTACCGGCGCTGCTGGAGCAGGGCGGTCAACTGGCGCTGTTAGGGGCCGGCGATGCGGTGTTGCAGCAGGCATTTCTGGCCGCGGCCGCCGACTACCCTGAACAGGTTGGCGTGCAGATTGGTTACCACGAGGCCTTCTCGCACCGGATCATCGGCGGGGCCGATGTGATTATGGTGCCGAGCCGTTTCGAGCCCTGCGGGCTGACCCAACTCTATGGCCTGAAATACGGCACGCTGCCGCTGGTGCGCCGCACCGGTGGGTTGGCAGATACGGTAGTGGACTGCGCGTTGGAGAACCTGGCCGACGGCAGCGCCAGCGGGTTTGTTTTTGATGATTGCGACGCCGTCGCTCTGGGTAACGCCATTCGGCGTGCCATGGTGCTGTGGAGCCGACCCAAGCATTGGCGTCACGTCCAGCGCCACGCCATGAGCGTGGATTTTGGTTGGCAAGTTGCGGCACAGGAATATCTGTCGCTTTATCAACGCTTATCGTAACTATTGTTATGCCCTATGAATTTCAAGCTGCAGGTAACAAGGCTGCGGCTTGAAAGGCGACGGGCAATCACGCACTTGGGATCGAAAAACTATGACGTTACCGATTAGTTACACCTCACCCACGGTCAGTGTTGAAGCGCTGAAACACTCCATCGCCTATAAATTGATGTTTATTGTCGGCAAGGACCCGGCAATTGCCAACCAGCATGACTGGCTGAATGCCGTGCTGTTTGCGGTTCGCGACCGTATGGTGGAACGCTGGTTACGTTCTAACCGTGCGCAACTTTCACAGGATGTGCGTCAGGTGTATTACCTGTCGATGGAGTTCCTGATCGGCCGCACGTTGTCCAACGCCCTGCTGTCGATGGGCATTTATCAGGATATTGACGACGCATTAAATGAGATGGGGATGAGCCTGGGCGAGCTGCTGGAGGAAGAGAACGATCCGGGCCTCGGCAACGGTGGCCTGGGGCGGCTGGCGGCCTGTTTCCTTGACTCACTGGCGACGCTGGCGTTGCCGGGACGTGGCTACGGTATTCGTTACGAATACGGCATGTTCAAACAAAATATCGTCAACGGTCAGCAGATGGAATCGCCGGACTACTGGCTGGAATATGGCAACCCGTGGGAATTCCCACGTCACAACACGCGCTATAAGGTGCGTTTTGGTGGGCGGATCCAACAGGAAGGCGCCAAGGCACGCTGGGTAGAAACCGAAGAGATTATTGCCACCGCTTACGATCAGGTGATCCCCGGTTTTGATACCGATGCGACCAACACGCTGCGGCTATGGAGCGCCCAGGCCAGTAATGAAATCAACCTGGGTAAATTCAACCAGGGCGATTACTTCGCGGCCGTTGAGGATAAAAACCACTCGGAGAACGTGTCACGCGTGCTGTATCCGGATGATTCCACCTATTCCGGGCGCGAACTTCGCCTGCGGCAGGAGTATTTCCTGGTGTCGGCCACGGTGCAGGATATCCTCAACCGCCACTGGACGATGCATAAAAGCTTCGACAACCTGGCAGACAAGATTGCCATTCACCTGAATGACACTCACCCGGTCCTGTCGATCCCGGAACTGATGCATAGGTTAATCGACGAGCATAAATTCAGTTGGCTGGATGCCTGGGCCGTGGTGGAAAAGGTGTTCTCCTATACCAACCACACGCTGATGAGCGAAGCGCTGGAAACCTGGCCGCTGGATATGATCGGCCGGATCCTGCCGCGTCACCTGCAGCTGATTTTCGAGATTAACGATCACTTCCTCAAACACGTACAGGAAGTCGCGCCGGGAGACAATGACCTGCTGGCTCGAGTGTCTATCATTGATGAAACCAATGGCCGCCGGGTACGTATGGCCTGGCTGGCGGTGGTGGCCAGCCACAAGGTTAACGGCGTTTCTGCGCTGCATTCCGAACTGATGGTGCAATCGTTGTTTGCCGATTTTGCCCATATCTTCCCCGATCGCTTCTGCAATAAAACCAACGGTGTTACGCCACGCCGCTGGCTGGGGCTGGCTAACCGTCCGTTATCCGCCGTACTCGATGACAGTATCGGCCAGACCTGGCGCACCGATCTCAGCCAACTGAGCGAGATCAAGGCCAATGTTGATTACCCCAGTTTCTTGCAGGCTGTGCAGGCCGCCAAACGGCAGAACAAGGAGCGACTGGCTACCTACATCGCCAAAACGCTGAATGTGGTGGTCAACCCGGATGCGCTGTTCGACGTACAGATCAAGCGTATCCACGAATATAAGCGGCAGTTGCTCAACGTACTGCACGTGATCACGCTGTATAACCGTCTGCTGCAGGATCCGGAAACCGAGCGGGTGCCGCGGGTGGTGATCTTTGCCGGCAAGGCGGCCTCGGCTTATTACGCCGCCAAGCAGATCATTCGCTTGATCAACGATGTCGCCAAGGTGATCAACAACGATCCGCGCGTGCATACGCAGTTGAAAGTGGTGTTTATCCCGAACTACGGCGTCAGTCTGGCGCAGATGATCATTCCGGCGGCGGATCTTTCCGAGCAGATCTCACTGGCGGGCACCGAGGCGTCCGGCACCAGTAATATGAAGTTTGCGCTTAACGGTGCGCTGACTATCGGCACGCTGGACGGTGCCAACGTCGAGATGCTGGAACACGTGGGGGAGGAGAACATCTTTATCTTCGGCAATACCGCCGAGCAGGTTGAGGAGCTGCGGCGCAACGGTTACAACCCGCATCTTTACTATGAGCAGGATCCCGAGCTGCATCAGGCGCTGACTCAGATCGCCACCGGTGCTTTCAGCCCTGAGGAGCCAAAGCGCTACAGTAACCTGTTTGATTCACTGGTTAACCTGGGCGATCACTATCAACTGCTGGCCGATTATCGCAGCTATGTGGATACGCAGGACAAGGTGGATGAGGTGTATCGCAATCAGGATGACTGGACGCGGCGGGCAATATTGAATATCGCCAACATGGGCTACTTCTCTTCCGACCGCACCATTCAGGAGTATGCGGACGAGATCTGGCACATCAAGCCTATCAAGCTGTAAATACAAAAGGGCCGGAAATCCGGCCCTTTTTAGCTTTGGCGAGTTACGATGCCAGTGACAGGGTTTTCGCTTTCGCGTGTTCTGCCAGCCAGGCTTTTACCCGCGCCTGCTGCGCTTCATCCAGCCACATACCCAGTTTGGTACGACGCCAGATAGCGTCATCGAGTTCCACCACCCATTCTTTGTCGATCAGGTAGCGCAATTCGGCTTCATGCAGGCCATGACCGAAATCTTCGCCCAGGTCGCTGAGGTTATTGGCATTGGCCAGGATCAGCTCGCTGTGGCTGCCGTAGGTGCGTGCAAAGCGGCGTGCCAGGGATTCCGGCAACCAGCTGTGTTCACGGCGCAGTTTTGCGGCGTAGCTGTCGCGATCGCCACCGATGTCACCACCTGGCAGCGAACCGTTTTTGGTCCACGCCGGGCCACAACCAGGGTAGTAGTGCGCCAGTTTTTCCATCGCATGCTCAGCCAGCTTGCGGTAGGTCGTCAGTTTGCCGCCGAATACGGAAAGCAACGGCGCTTTACCCTGCTCGTCATGTACGTCCAGCGTGTAATCACGGGTCACCGCCTGCGGTGAATCGGACTCGTCGTCGCACAGCGGACGCACGCCAGAGTATGTCCAGACGATATCGTCACGGCCCAACTGCTTCTTGAAGTGGTCGTTATACACTTTCAGCAGATAGTTGATTTCGTTATCGTCGATCTTCACATCTTTCGGATCGCCGTGATACTCCACGTCGGTGGTGCCGATGATCGAGAATTCGTCATTCCATGGGATCACGAAGACGATACGATGGTCTTCGTTTTGCAGAATATAGGACTGTGGCTGATCGTGTACACGCGGTACCACGATGTGGCTGCCTTTGATCAGACGGATGCCATAAGGGGATTTCAGCTTCAGACCATCGTCGAAGAAGTGTTTCACCCATGGACCGGTGGCGTTCACCAGGCCCTTGGCGCGCCAGGTAAAGGTTTTGCCACTGTCGACGTCGACCGCTTCCACCATCCACAGGCCGTTTTCACGCCATGCACGGGTCACTTTGGTGCGTGTGCGCACTTCGCCACCGCGCTTTTCCACTTCCTGGGCATTGAGTACCACCAGGCGAGCATCGTCGACCCAGCAGTCAGAATATTCGAAACCGCGCTTCAATTCAGGCTTCAGCACCGATTCTGGTCCAAAGCGCAAACCCTTGCTGCCTGGCAGACTGGTGCGTTTCCCCAGGTGATCGTACAGGAACAGGCCGATACGGATCATCCAGGCCGGGCGCAGGTGCGGCTGATGCGGCAGACGGAAACGCATTGGGAAGGCGATGTGTGGTGCCAGTCGCAGCAACACTTCACGCTCGGCCAGCGCTTCGCTCACCAAACGGAATTCGTAGTGTTCCAGGTAGCGCAGGCCGCCGTGGATCAGTTTGGAACTGGCGGAAGACGTAGCACAGGCCAAGTCTTGCGCTTCCAGTAGCAGAACGGACAGCCCGCGCCCGGCAGCATCGGCCGCGATGCCGGCACCGTTGATGCCGCCACCGATAACGATCAAGTCTTTGGTTTCCACGTCAACTTCCTCCAGATGTTCGAAATAGCTCTTTCATGTTCGTTTTCGCTCATGATTGTAATCAAAAACCAACAAACAAGCCAAGACTTAACCAAACAAAAACATTTAGGCGTGATAGAGGTAACAGTTTGATGATAGTAGTTATACAAAAAGGAGGGGTATTAGGCATTGCGAGCATTGCCCTGAGCAGTGTGTTAACCGAGCTACTAATAAACCAGATGAATAATAAATGCTTATCTATCTAGAGGTTACAAGATACTAGAGTTTTTGAATCGTCAGAGTATATTTCTAAGTCGGATGTAGGAAAGTTCACGGGATTAAAACAGGAAAAACAGATGCAGAAGCGGCAAACAGCGTATCACGCTGTAACTCAAGGATGGCTAAAATGTCTGATAATGATCTGATTCTCTACACTTCTGAAGACGGTAAATCTCAGTTTATTCTACGTTCATTGGAGGGGCAGGTATGGCTTACGCAGTTAGAAATGGCCGAACTTTACCAAACCAGTAAGCAGAATATTGGCAAACATGTAAAAGGGGTGATCGCAGATAAAGAGCTGGCTGAAGGGGCAGTTGTAAACCGCAAGTTTACAACTGGGGCGGACGGTAAAGAGTACCTAACGCTGCTGTACTCTTTACCGATGATTATCTCTGTGGGTTATCGGGTTCGCTCAACTCGTGGTACGCAGTTCAGACAATGGGCCACTCGGACGCTGGGTGAATATATGCTCAAAGGCTTCGCTATGGATGACGAACGCCTGAAAGATCCCAAATGGGATTACTTCGACGAGCTTCTTGAGCGCATCCGTGATATTCGCACTTCCGAGTTACGCTTTTATCAAAAAATCCGCGATCTGTTTACGCTATCAGAAGATTACAGAGCTAACGAAAAAGACACTGGGTTAATGAACAGCCACTGTTGAGCCACTGTTGCTCCGTAAGTCGTGAACAGATGAAGTCTGTTGTACACCAACGTTATGAATCCTTCGATCAGCAAAGAAAAATGACTGATGCACGTGAGGCCGACCGAATTGAACTGGAACAACTTGAGCAGCTTGAAAAACGCTTAAGCAGGAAAAATGCTCCCTAGCACCTTATCCAAAAGGAGAAGATGCGAGAGAAGGGCTTAACACAACTCCAGCTGTACGTCGTACTGCTCGATGATTTTCATCACGCTTGGCGGCGGTAGTTGATCGGTAAACAGGTAGTCGATCAGGCTCATATTGCCGAGGTTAACCATCGCGTTGCGGCCGAATTTGGAATGGTCGGTGACCAACATCACGCAGCGTGAATTTTCGATAATTGCGCGTTTGGTGCGCACTTCGTGATAGTCGAATTCAAGCAGCGAGCCGTCCATATCGATGCCGCTGATACCCAGAATGCCGTAATCGAGACGGAACTGGGAGATAAAGTCCAGCGTGGCCTCACCCATGATACCGCCGTCGCGGGTACGTACCTCACCACCGGCCAGGATCAGACGGAAATCTTCCTTGGCGGTCAGCAGAGTGGCGACGTTCAGGTTATTGGTCACCACGCGCAGGTTCTTGTGATTCATCAGCGCATGGGCGACCGCTTCCGGGGTGGTGCCGATGTCGATAAACAGCGTGGCGCCGTCCGGGATCTGGCTGGCGACGCGTTGAGCGATACGCGCTTTCTGTTCCGACCACATCACTTTACGATCGTTGTAGGCGGCATTGACCGAACTGGAAGGCAAGGCTGCCCCACCGTGGTGGCGTTGGATTTTGTTCTGATCGGCCAGGTCATTCAAATCACGACGAATTGTTTGCGGGCTAACGTCAAAATGTTCGACCAGCTCTTCGGTACTGACATAACCCTGCAGGCGCACCAGCTCGATAATAGCGTCATGACGCTGTGTTTGCTTCACGGTAATCCCCTAAAACGCCTGGCTTGTACCTGGCTGTTATTGTTCGTTATGCGCGCGATGACGCGTGTCCCAAAATGCCATCAATAACCCTAACACTAAACCGGCTACGTGTGCCGCGTTAGCGATCGACATTCCTAAAATATCGAAATATCCGGCCACCAGCCACAGGACGGAAAACACCATCAGGCCGCGCGGCAGCATCAGACCGCGTTCCGGTGCTCGCTCGCCGCTGAGCCAGCAGTAACCCATCAGAGCGTAGACCACGCCGGACAGGCCGCCGAACAACGCACCGCTAAACAGCGACTGCGCCCAGCCGCTGAAGAAGGCCGAGACCACTGCCAGCACGAACAGTTTGCCGCTGCCGAGGCGTTTTTCCAGCGGGCCGCCGAGATACCACCACCACAGCAGGTTAAAGGTGATGTGCAGCAGTGAGAAATGGAGGAAAGCGTGGCTGACCCAGCGCCACAGCTGCAGGAACTGGCTGCTGTCTTGCGGCCAGGAGAGCCAATACATCAGGGTATCATCGCCCAATATCTGCATCAGGATATAGACCATAATGCACAGCGCCATCACGCCGAGCGTCAGCGGCCCGGCCTTGCTGCGCAGGGTTTGCAGATAGGAAAAACCCTGATAGTGCAGATCGGCTTCGGTATTGCCGGCCTGCCAACTGGCGGCGCGATAGCGACTGTTAAGTGGGTCGATCAGAAACTGCTGCAGTTCGTGCTGCACCTGCTCCAGATGGCTGTCGTCTGCCAGCCAGATTTCCGCCGCCTCGCCGGTATTGTGCACCCTAAGCTCAATGCCCTGTGTCGTCATGTAGTCGACAAAGGCCTGCGCCAGGCGGGGATTGGATACGGCGATTACTCTAACCATTGCTCTTCCGTCTAAGTGAATGATTTTAGCCGCCGGTGACCCGATGGCGTTGACGGCCGATTATAGCGTCGAAATCCTGAGCGCAGGCAAAGGATCTGCGAAAAACCAGTAAAAACACTCACTAACGGCGCGAGGAAGGAACCCGCCGCAGCGGGCGGGAAGAGGATTATGCGGAGGTTTCAACGTCCTGCGGATACTGACGCGCCCAGGCCTCAAAGCCACCGTCGATGCTGTATACCGCGTCAAACCCCTGATGCAGCAGGTATTGCGCCGCGCTGCGGCTGCTGTTGCCGTGGTAGCACATCACCATCACTGGCCGTTCAAAATCATTCTGCTGCATAAAAGTCTGCAGGCTGGCGTTGGTGAGATGAAAAGCGCCCGGCGTGTGTCCGGCTTCAAAACTCTGTGGATCGCGGATATCAACCAGGGCGGCGCTGCCGTCTTTCCAACGGCTGTATGCCTGCTCAACGTTGATCGCTTCAAACTGTTCCATGACTTCCGACTGCCTCGTAATTAGATAATGTCGCTATTGTAACCAACTCCGAGGCAATTAAGACCAGAGCAATATTGTGGTTTTTGGGGCGTAAATTTTTAAATTAACCCTGTGGGCTGACAGGCATGTCTTGAGGGACAGAAACAAAAAAACCGCCGAGGGGGCGGTGTTTTCGTGCTAGTCCGGTAAGCGGCCATTCCAGCAGGTTTGCTTCAGATGTAGTGCAAGCACGGTTCAGTGTTCATATTTTGTTCTGCTTGACATGAAGTGTCAAGTGTCAGGTCAGCATAAAAGGCATATAGTATTTGTGGGCTTTTCCGCCACCTTAAGCAAGTAAGCCAGATGGCCGCTTGGCGGCCATCTTTTCACATCAAAAGTACTTCCGTTAAGCGCCATATCCCATCATCTTCAGCAGCTGTTGTGCCTGCTGCACTGCTTCCTGGCGGTGGGCCACACCCAGCTTCTGGTACAGGTTACGAATATGGGTTTTGATGGTGGTGGCGGCCACTGCCAGTTCGCCGGCGATCTGGTCGTTGCTGTAACCGGAATAAATCAGCCCCAGCACCTGCCATTCGCGCTGTGTCAGCGGGCTGGTGCGGATCAGCTCGGGCACCTGTGGATGAGTTAGCAGCTTATCGACGAAGTTCTCGTCAAAATGCGCAAACTTATGCCGATGATGCTGATTGATGTCGCGCAGGATACGTTGGGCGCGGTGGTTTTCCAGCTCCGGCAGCGTATTGAGCTGGATCAGTTGGCGTAGCTGCTGCGCCATCGCCTCGCCTTCAATGACGAAGTGACTGATAAATCCGGTGCGACTGGCCAGTGACAGCGCTTCCATCAGCACCTTTTGTGCGTCGCTTTTGCGCTCCATCTGCCAGTAAAGTTGATTGCTGAGCAGCAGGTTACGGTTCAGATCGCTGACCAGCCGCAGGCGTCGGGCGTTTTCGTTGAGTTCATCCAATACCACTTCGGCCTCTTCATACTGGCCCAGCATGATTTGTACCCGGGCAATGTTGCGCCACTGGCCCTGCATAAAGTGGTTATCCGCCATGCCCGGCTTTTCAGTCTGGCGCAGCCATTGGGCAGCGGCGGTAGTATCACCGGTCATCTGCCAGTGGATCACCCGCGGTTTGTCGGCGTTGGTCAGCCAGTCGCGATGGTACTGGGTACCGTGCAGCAGCACTTCGCAACGCTGCATGTGCGCATTGGCGTTATCGAGATCGCCACGGGCCAGAGAACACTTGGCCAGCATGGCGATGCACTGCAACTGTTGCTGGGGCTGGTAGTTGGCCAGGATTTTCAGACCTTCGCGCGCCGCGTCTTCCGCTTCGTCCAGCCGCGACCATGACCACAGGATCTGTGAACGGATGCGCAGCAGGAACTCATGCATCGGCAACTGTTCCAGATGTTGTTCGCGCACCAGTTCAAACGCCTTGTCCTGTGTCTCAAAGGCGGCCTGCAGGAAACCCTGAGCAATCAGGATCTCGCTCTGCTGCAACAGCGCCCACAGCGCATAGTGGTAAGCCTGATGGCGTCGCGCCATCTGCTCGGTTTGCTGCATCATCGGCAGCGCACGGGCCAGTTCGCCCTTGCAGTGGTGGACTTCACCGGTCACCGAGGTGGCGACAATGCGGCTGTAATAACTGGAAAGTGGCAGGAACTTCAGCGCTTCGGTCGCCAGGCGCTCGGCTTCTTCCGGTTTACCGGCGTTGATCGCTACCTGGGCGCGCAGGGCGTCAAATTCGGCTTCCAGGGTGCGATCGACCTCAATTTTTTGCTCGCGCATCGCCTGTTCGGCGCGTTCCAGCAGGGTGTTCACTTCGCTGTAGCGGTGCTGACTTTGCGCTAGCCAGGCCTGCAGCAGCGCCAGTTTGGGATTTTGGATCAGCCGTTCATACGGCAGCGCATTCAGACACTCTTCCAGCAAGGCCAATTCGCTGTGATGAAACAGCGACCAGGCGTGCTGCAGCAGGATGTCGCGCAGCATGCTGACGTCGCTGGCGGCCAGCGCGTGGTGAATAGCCTCTGCCGGGTAACCCAATGCCAGCCAGCCTTCGGCGGCGGCACGGTGCAAGCCGGGCAGTTCCAGCGCCAGTTCCCATTGGCAGCGTTGACGCAGGAAAGTGGCGAATAGTGGATGGAAGCAGAACCATTCACCGCTGTCGTCCATACGGTGGATAAATAACCCCTGACGTTCCAGTTCTTCCAGCCGTTGCTGGCCGTTGTCTTCGCCGGTCAGACGTACGATCAGTGCATCATTCATCGAGCGCAGCACCGAACAGCGCAGCAGGAAGGCGCGCGCCTCGGCGTCGACGTGATCCAGCACTTCGTCTACCAAATAATCCGACAGATGGCTGGCGTTCAGCCCGGCCAGGCGCTTGGCGGACTGTTGGGCGGAGGAGGTCGACTGCCGGGCGGACAGGGCGATCAACTGCAGCGCGGTGGCCCAACCTTCAACCTCATCGCACAGGCGGCTGCTGTCTTGCGATTCCATTGGTGACACCAGGCGGCAGTCGAAGAACTGTTTGGCTTCCTGATGGGTAAATGCCAGCTGTTGCGTACCCATTTCCAGCAGTTGGTCGCGCACGCGCAAATTGGCAATGCCGAGCGGCGGCAGGGTGCGGGACAGCAGGATCAGCGTCAGGTTTTCCGGCTGGTGGCGCAGGAAGAAGCGCATGGCTTCATGAATGACATCATTGGTGATCAGGTGATAGTCATCAATCACCAGATACAGCGGTTGGTGCCAGTCGGAAAGTTCGATAAACAGTTGGGCAAACAGCGCCGACAGGCTGGCGTACTGATGCTTTTGGCTCAGCGCCTCGCTCTTCACGCAGTGGCCGCCGCTGGCGAGTTGCAGGGCGGCGATCAAATAGCTGGCGAAACGCTCGGGCTGGTTGTCGCTTTCATCCAGCGAATACCAGCCCAAATCTGATTTGCCGGCCGCCCATTGTGCGACCAGCGTCGTTTTTCCGTATCCCGCAGGGCAATTGACCAATGTCAGGCGATAGTTGGCCGTGCTGGCCAGTTTGGCCAACAGGCGATCGCGGATCACGGTATTTTGCAGCCGTACCGGGCGGCTCAGTTTTGATGGGATCAGCATAGTATTCCAGAGTGAAAAGCGCGGTTCCCGCCGCCGTAGGCCTGCCCGATGGCGTTTTATTCATCGCGACGCCTGCCGGGATCGGAGTGAGGCTAATTATTTTATGGCTCGTAATTAATCCCCCTCCTAACTTCTGACAACGTTAAACGTATTGCAACAAGGTTCAGCATTGGCTTGGAGTTAAATTGCTATTGATCACACTTTTTTACGTTTGCAGGCAAATCCCTGTGGAATAGCGGCGTGGTGGCACGGTTTGGTGACACAGATGCAGAAAAGCATTTCCGGCTGTGTGCAGCACTATAGCCGCTGCAATAACTATGCTAACGTTATTGAACAAGTTTTCACCTTATTCTCGGTGCTCGCTGCCTTCGTCGGTGGGCTTTTTTGCATGATGCAAGGGAGTCAAAAAGTGCCTGAGATCACAATTTTAGCTACGCCCCAATCCTCCTCCCCAGCTAATCCCCAGGCGGGATGATGCCTTCACACTTTCTCCCCGGCACGATAACGGTAATTTGACCCACTTACTGGATAGAGAGTTTTCCTTATGTCACAGCCTATGCTTAAAAAGGATGCTTTTCTGGCGGCACTGACCCGTCAGTGGCAACAGTTTGGCCTCAGTTCTGCACAACAGATGACCCAGCACCAATGGTGGGAAGCGGTCAGCCGCGCACTGGCCGAGCAGCTTGCTGCACAGCCTGCGCCGCGTAAAAGCAATAAGCCGCTGCGCCATGTGAACTACATTTCGATGGAGTTTCTGATTGGCCGCCTGACGGCCAACAACCTGATTAACCTGGGCTGGTACGACACCGTCGAACAGGCATTGGCGGAACAGGATATCAAGCTGGCGGATCTGCTGGAGCAGGAAACCGATCCGGCGTTGGGCAATGGCGGGCTGGGGCGTCTGGCGGCCTGTTTCCTGGACTCGATGGCCACAGTGGAACAACCGGCCACCGGCTACGGGCTAAATTACCAGTATGGGTTGTTCCGTCAGTCATTTAGCGGCGGCCAGCAGCAAGAAGCCCCGGACAACTGGCAGCGCGAAAGCTACCCGTGGTTCCGCCACAATGCGGCGCTGTCGGTGGATGTCGGCATCGGCGGTAAACTGGAGAAACTGGCCGATGGCCGCGAGCTGTGGCGCCCTGAGTTTACTCTGCGCGGTGAAGCCTGGGATCTGCCGGTGTTGGGCTTCCGTAATGGCGTGACTCAGCCGCTACGCCTGTGGCAGGCCACCCATCAGCATCCGTTTGATCTGAGCGATTTCAACGATGGCAAATTCCTGCAGGCGGAGAAGCAGGGCGTGGAAGCTGCCAAGCTGACCAAGGTGCTGTATCCGAATGATAACCACCAGGCGGGCAAGCGCCTGCGCCTGATGCAGCAATACTTCCAGTGTGCCTGTTCGGTGGCGGATATTCTGCGTAAGCACCATTTGGCGGGTCGCAAGATTGAAGACCTGCCGAAGTACGAAGTGATCCAGCTCAATGATACTCACCCGACCATCGCCATTCCGGAAATGCTGCGCATTCTGCTCGATGAGCACCAGTTGGACTGGGATGCCGCCTGGGCTATTACCAGCAAAACCTTCGCCTACACCAACCATACCCTGATGCCGGAAGCGCTGGAGTGCTGGGATGAGAAGCTGGTGCGCAGCCTGCTGCCGCGACATTTCTCCATCATCAAGCAGATCAACGCCAACTTCAAAAAGCTGGTGGATAAACACTGGCCGGGCGACGACGCGGTGTGGGCCAAGCTGGCAGTGCATCATGATAAACAGGTGCGGATGGCTAACCTGTGCGTGGTCAGCGGCTTCGCGGTCAACGGCGTGGCACAGTTGCACTCCGATCTGGTGGTGAAGGATCTGTTCCCGGAATACCACCAATTGTGGCCCAACAAATTCCATAACGTCACCAATGGCATCACGCCACGCCGCTGGCTGAAACAGTGCAACCCGGCGCTGTCAGGGCTGATTGACGAAACGCTGAAGGTGGAGTGGGCCAACGATCTCGACGCCCTGAAAGGGCTGGAGAAATACGCCGATGATGCGGCGTTCCGTCAGCGTTATCAGCAAATCAAACGCGATAACAAAGTCGTGTTGGCAAACTATGTGCACGACGTGATGGGGCTGACGCTCAATCCGGACGCGATTTTCGATGTACAGATCAAACGCCTGCACGAATACAAACGCCAGCATTTGAACCTGCTGCACATTCTGTCGCTGTATCGCCAACTGCGCGATAACCCGCAGTTGGATATCGTGCCGCGGGTGTTCCTGTTCGGCGCCAAAGCGGCACCGGGTTACTACCTGGCCAAGAACATCATTTACGCGATCAACCAGGCGGCGGAAAAGATCAACAACGATCCGCTGGTGAAGGATCGACTGAAAGTGGCGTTTATTCCTGATTACCGCGTGTCTGTGGCTGAACTGATGATCCCGGCGGCGGATATTTCCGAGCAGATCTCCACCGCCGGCAAAGAAGCCTCTGGTACCGGCAACATGAAGCTGGCGTTGAACGGCGCGCTGACCGTCGGCACCCTGGATGGCGCCAACGTGGAAATCGCCGAGCAGGTGGGCGAAGACAATATCTTTATCTTCGGTAACACCGTGGATCAGGTGAAGGCGCTGCTGGCAAAAGGCTATGACCCGCTCAGCTATCGCAAGAAAGACAAGCACCTGAAGGCGATCCTGGACGAACTGGCGAGCGGCGCATTCAGCAACGGCGACAAGCATGCATTCGACATGATGCTGCACAGCCTGCTGGAAGGTGGCGACCCTTATTTGGTGCTGGCGGACTTTGCTTCTTATTGCAAAGCTCAACAGCAGGTAGATGAACTCTATCGTGACCGTGATGAGTGGACGCGCCGTACTATTCTTAACACCGCGCGGGTCGGTATGTTCAGCTCGGATCGCTCGATCCGCGACTACCAACAGCGTATCTGGCAAGCCAAACGTTAAGGAGAGCGAATGGATCGCAAGGTCATCGATCAGGCGGCAGCTCAGGCGGGTATCGCTGCCGATTATATTAATGCCCACGGTCAACAGCAGGCGATCGCTGAGGACACCAAGCGCCGACTGCTGGACGCCATGGGGCGCAGCACGACCCCGCAGGAGGCCGCAGTACTGCCACTACCGGCGGTGAAGGTCTTCTATCAGGGGGCGCCGGTGGCGTTGCCGCTGGCAGGGAGCGGCGAGTATCTGTGGACGCTGCAGCGCGAAGACGGTGGCCAGCAACAGGGGCGCGCCAGTGCGCGTAAAACCTTTACCCTGCCGGTTGAGTTACCGCCGGGGTATCACCAACTGACGCTGAAACAGGGCGAGCAGCAGTGGCAGTGCCGGCTGATCGTGGCACCGAAACGCTGCTTTGAACCGGATGCCTTGCTGACCGGAAAGAAGTTGTGGGGCGCTTGCGTCCAGCTTTATACCCTGCGATCCGACAGTAACTGGGGCATCGGTGACTTTGGCGATCTGCGCCAGATGGTGGAGCAGGTCGGTGAAAGGGGCGGTGCTTTCGTTGGCTTGAACCCGATCCATGCGCTGTATCCTGCCAACCCGGAAAGCGCCAGCCCGTACAGCCCGTCATCGCGCCGCTGGCTGAACGTGATTTATATCGATGTGAACGCGGTGGAGGATTTCCAGCGCAACGAGGCCGCGCAGCGATGGTGGTTGAAACCGGCCACGCAAAAGAAACTGGCCGCCGCGCGCAGCAGCGAACTGGTAGATTACAGCACGGTGACGCAGCTTAAGCTGGCAGCGTTGACGCTGGCGTTCCCGCAGTTCCAGGCGCGCAAAGCGGGTGACGAGCAGCGTCAGGCATTTGAGCAGTTTGTTCTCGACGGTGGCGAAAGCCTGTATCAACAAGCGGCCTTTGATGCGCTGCATGCCCATTTGGCCGCCGTTGACAGCAGCCTGTGGGGCTGGCCGGCCTGGCCTGAACAATATCAACAGGGCGACAGCGCTGCGGTGCAGCAATTTTGTCAGCAGCAGCAGGAGCAGGTGCAGTTTTACTTGTGGCTGCAGTGGCTGGCCGCCAGCCAGTTCGCCGATTGTTTCCGCCTGAGTCAGCAACAGCAGATGCCGATTGGCCTGTACCGGGATTTAGCGGTCGGCGTGGCAGAAGGGGGCGCGGAAACCTGGTGCGAGCGCGATCTTTATTGTCTGAAAGCCTCGGTGGGGGCGCCGCCGGACATTCTGGGGCCGCTCGGACAAAACTGGGGCCTGCCGCCGATGGACCCGCATGTGATGACGGCGCGTGGCTACCAGCCGTTTATCGATCTGCTGCGTGCCAATATGACCAGCTGCGGTGCATTGCGCATTGATCATGTGATGGCGTTGCTGCGCCTGTGGTGGATCCCCTACGGTGAAACTGCGGTTCACGGTGCCTATGTGAAATACCCGGTGGATGACCTGTTGGCGGTGCTGGCGCTGGAAAGCCAACGCCACCGCTGTATGGTGATTGGCGAAGACCTCGGTACCGTTCCGGTTGAGATTGTCGCGAAGTTGCGCGACAGCGGGGTCTATTCCTATAAGGTGCTGTATTTCGAACGTGACGGTGAGAACCATTTCCGCGCGCCGCAGGCCTATCCGGTGCAGGCTATGGCGACCATTACCACGCACGATCTGCCGACGCTGCGCGGCTATTGGCAAAGTGGTGACCTGCAGTTGGGCAACCAACTGGGGTTGTATCCGGATGCGGAGATCCTCAAAGGGCTGTTTGCCGACCGCGAACGTGCCAAGCAGGGGTTGCTGGACGGGCTGCACCACTATGGTTGTGTGCCGCAGAAGGTGGGCAAAAAGGCGGCATTGTTGAATATGAGCCCGCTGCTTAACCGGGGCTTGCAGCGTTACGTTGCCGACAGCGCCAGCGCGTTGCTGGGTCTGCAGCCGGAAGACTGGCTGGACATGGCGGATCCGGTCAATATTCCCGGTACCAGCAGTCAGTACCCTAACTGGCGGCGTAAACTGACCCAAACGCTGGAGGAGATGTTTGCCGACCAACAGGTCAACCGCTTACTGAAGGATTTGGACAAGCGGCGGCGTAAGGTATCGGTAGGGTAATTGAGTTAAAAATGCCGGATTGGGTAAACCGAATCCGGCATTTTTTATCCGCTGTGTGGCATGTTGCCCTGGAACAGGGGATTAATAATAGGAGTGTTCGCCGCGCTGGTGCTCGGTCAAATCGCGCACGCCTTTCAGTTCTGGGAACTTCTGCAGCAGCTCTTTCTCGATGCCTTCCTTCAGGGTCACATCGACCATGGAACAACCGTTACAGCCGCCACCGAACTGCAGGATCGCCAGGCTGTCATCAGTGATTTCCATCAGCGTCACACGGCCACCGTGGCCTGCCAGCTGTGGGTTGATCTGTGACTGCAGTACGTATTCAACACGCTCCATCAGCGGTGCGTTGTCGTCCACTTTGCGCATTTTGGCGTTTGGCGCTTTGAGCGTCAGCTGCGAGCCCAGTTGGTCGGTGACGAAGTCAATTTCGGCATCGTCCAAATAAGGCTTGCTCAGTTCGTCGATATAGGCGGACAGCTTTTCGAACTTCAGTTCGGTGTCTGTTGCTTCAACCGCGTCCGGCGGGCAATAAGAGACACCGCATTCGGCCGTAGGCGTACCCGGGTTGATCACGAATACGCGGATTTGGGTGCCTTCCTCTTGATTTGCCAGCAGTTTGGCAAAGTGTTCCTGTGCAGTATCTGTTATACGAATCATGGCATTAGCTCGTTAGTTCAAATAGTTGACTTTAATACTAGGTTATAATACGCCCATTGCCGTGGCACTACAACGTGCGGCAAACGCACCAAATCTGTATTGATGCCACGCCCTGCCGCTGCAACAACCTGGCAATTTCTGCCACCGTGCTGCCCGTCGTTACTACATCGTCCAGCAGGGCGATGTGTCGGCCCTCGAGGGATTCATGGCAACGAAATGCTCCGCGCAGATTACGCCGCCGCATGCGGGCCGGCAACCCCTGCTGTGGGGCGGTTTTGCGTACCCGGCTCAGGGCGGCGGGGCGGTAGTCGCAGCCCAACCAGTAGGCCAGCGGTCGTGCCAGCAGGTTGCTCTGGTTATAGCCGCGTCGCCAGCAACGTTTTGCCTGCAAGGGTACCGCTAAAATCACATCGGGTCTGTTCAAATACTGCTCTCGATGCGCTTGTTGCCAGTTTAGCAAAATTAGCCGGGCCAGCAGCGGCGCCAGCTCCGGCGTATGCTGAAACTTGAATTTTTTGATTAGCTGACGCAATGGGGCCTGATAATCGCTGACGAACACCAGTGCCTGCCAGGGGGGCGGTTGCTGCAGGCAGCGGCCACAGGGTAATGCGGTATCGCCGGCGGGCAGGCCGCAGCGGGGGCAGCATAAGGGCTTGGTCGGCAGGTGGCGCAGGCAATAGCTGCAAATGCCATGATGGCTGAGGCGTAATGGCTGTCGGCATAGCCAACAGCGGCTGTAGATTGATAGCATAGCCGTCCTCCCTGACGGATGAGAATGAAAGGACAATAACCGATGACAGCGTTGTACTGGCAAACAATAGGTGAAGGCGATCGCGATCTTGTGCTGCTGCACGGCTGGGGGCTGAACGCGGAAGTATGGAGTTGCATGCTTGAGCGGCTGACGCCGCATTTTCGTCTGCATCTGGTCGATCTGCCGGGTTATGGCCGCAGCCAGGGTTTTGCTGCCATGTCGCTTGAGCAAATGGCGGAAATTGTGTTGGACGCCGCGCCGGCGCAGGCCTGGTGGTTGGGTTGGTCGCTCGGCGGGTTGGTGGCCAGCCAGATTGCGTTGACGCAGCCACAACGGGTGCATGGGTTGATTACCGTGGCCTCTTCACCCTGTTTTGCGGCGCAGGATGATTGGCCGGGGATCCGCCCGGAGGTGCTGAGTGGTTTTCAGCATCAGCTGAGCCAGGATTTCCAGCGCACCGTAGAGCGTTTTCTGGCATTACAAACGTTGGGCACGGAAAGTGCGCGGCAGGACGCCCGCCTGCTGAAATCGGTGGTGCTTAACCAGCCGATGCCGAGCGTTGAAATACTGAACGGCGGGCTTGAGATACTGCGGACCGCTGACCTCCGTCAGTCTTTGGCGGGGCTGTCACTGCCACTGTTGCGGATTTACGGTTATCTGGACGGATTAGTGCCGCGTAAGGTCGCCGGATTGCTCGACGTCAGTTGGCCTCACTCGTCATCAATCATCATTGCGAAAGCGGCTCATGCGCCATTCATTTCCCAGCCTGATGAATTTGCAGAAATTATTGGCACTTTTGTGGCCGAAAATGGGATCTGCCGCCAAAACGCACAATAAAGCGCTAAAAAAAGAGCGGTTTAGTGGATAAAAAATAAAGCTGTCCGATACTTAAGGGGGTAACTGCGTTGGTTGAAAATGAAAAAATCACCCATGGTTTTTTCACTTTGGCGTTTCGTCTCTGGGAAACGGCTCTCGTCAGGGAAAGCAACGAGGTCAGCAGATGTCACGGCAACTGGTGTTATGACGCATTTACTCTGGACAGCTTTCATAATAAATAAACTATCCATTGAGAGGTAATGTAATGAAATCTTTGAAAATGATTATTGCCGCGTTAGTTGTAGGTTCAGTGTCTTTCAGCACCATGGCAGCCACCCTGCTGACCAAGGAAGATCTGGCCAAGAATCCGGGTAAATACGAGAAAGTGGGTTCGGTGTCTACTACCGCACAGACCACGTCGCCAATGGATGCAAAAGAAGAACTGTCCAAACTGGCTGATGAGAAAGGCGGTCAGTATTATGTGATCATTGCTGGCCGTGAACACGGTAAATTCAGCGCTACTGCTGACGTGTATAAAGACAAATAATAACGATTGAATCAGTTAAGTTGGGGCGTGCTTTGTGCTGCGCCCCAACCTCCATTACTTCAAACGATACACCACGGTACTGCTGCACTTCTGGCCCTCAGGGCAGCTCTTGCAACTGCCGCTCAGGCAGGCGCTGTTATCCTGCTCGATTCGCTCCACTTTCCCCATTGCAATTAAACGCTCCAGCATGGCCTGCACTAACGGCAGCGGGGCGGCCAACTGACGGCTGAGTTGCAGCGCCTGCACGTTTCCGTGCAGCGCCAATGCATCGCGGATCTGCAACAGGCCGGCCATCAGTGACAGTTTCCCTTGCCACTCTGACAGCATGCTGCAGGTGTGGCGTTGCCCAGGCGAACCGTTACCCGGCTGCGCGCCCGGCGCAGGCCGAACAGGATCAACAGATTGAACAGCACCACAATGACGATCGCCGTCAGGCTGTATTGCGGATGCTGGCTGAAGGTGGCGACCTGATAAAACAGCGTGGCCAACGAGTAAGCGACATTCAGCCCCCAGAGAATGGAGAAGGTCATCCAGCCACGGCTGGATTCACGGGCGATAGCCCCCATGACCGAGACGCAGGGGACGTACAGCAGCACAAAGATCAGGTAGCTGTAGGCGGAGATTCCTGAACCGAATTTACTGCTCATCACGCCCATAGAACCGACGTCCATTTCCCCGTCACCCTTGCTGGCCTCAATCGGGTTGGACAGCACGCTCAGGCTGAAGGTGTCTTTCAAGCCCTGCCAGGTGGTATCAAGGGCACCGCCCAGTTCGTCCAACAGATTAAAGTTGGCGGCGTCAAACTCGGTGTTATTGATGCGTTCGGCGGTGTACAGCGTGTTCAGCGTGCCGACCACCACTTCTTTCGCCATGGCCCCGGTGACCAGGCCGACGGTGGCCTGCCAGTTATCATTGTGTACGCCCATTGGCTCTAGCAGCGGTGTCAGCACCTTGGATACCGACGCCAGCGCGGAGTCATTGATGTTATCCACCGGCTTGCCGCTGAATGAAAAGCTGTTCAGGCCACCAATGAAGATGCTGGCAATCACAATCACTTTACCGGCACGCAGGACGAAGCCTTTCAGTCGCTGCCAGGTTTGCAGCAGCAGGCTTTTCAGGTGCGGCACGTGGTAGACCGGCAGCTCCATAACGAAGGGGGAGGCTTCGCCGCGCATGATGGTGTACTTCAACACCAGCCCGGTGAGGATCGCCACCACAATGCCGAGCATATACAGGGAGAACACCACGCCCGCGCCGTCCTGGCCGAAGAAGGCGGCGGCAAACACGGCGAAGATTGCCAATCGGGCGCCACAGGACATAAATGGCGCCATCATGATGGTCATCAGGCGTTCGCGCTGAGCATCCAGCGTGCGGGCGCCCATGATGGACGGCACGTTGCAGCCGAAGCCCACAATCAGCGGCACGAAAGATTTACCCGGCAGCCCGAGTGCCTGCATCAGACGATCCATCACGAAGGCCGCCCGCGCCATGTAGCCGGAGTCTTCAAGGAATGACAGGAACAGATACATCATGCCGATTTGTGGCACCAGCGGCAGCACGGTATTGATACCGCCACCGACCCCCTGCGCCAGGAAAATCGTCAGCCATTCAGGGAAATGCAGGGTGTAGCCCAACCATTGAATGCCCTGGATAAAGATGGCCGCTGAGCCAATATCGAAAATAGGCTGTAGCGCGCCGCCGATGTTGATCGCCAGCAGGAACATCAGATACATCACCAGCAGGAAGATCGGTACCCCCAGCCAGCGATTGAGGATCACTTTATCCAATGCTTCGGTCAGGCGGTTCGGCATCGCCTGCTGAGAATTACTGACGGCGTCACACAGGGTGGTGATTGACTGATAGCGCGCATCGGCGATCACCAGTGCCGGGTCTTCCTGCTGCTGCTGTCGCAGTGCCTCTTTGGCTGCCGGCAGCAGAGCTGCTGCCGGGCCGGCCAAAGTATGGCTGTAGATATCCCCTTCCAGCATTTGCAATGCCAGCCAGCGACGCTGTTCGCTTGGCAAGTTTTGCGGCATCGCGTCGCTCAGCGTGGTCATTTCTTTCAGCAGCACCGGTGGGTAGAGCACCAGCGCTTTCAATTCGTTGAACTGATGATTGTCGATCATTTGCTTTAACACGCCAATACCGTCGGCCTTGGTGGAGACCAGCGGTACCACCGGGCAGCCGAGGCGTGCGGACAGTGCGGCAATATCAATATCAATTTTCTGACTTCTGGCAATATCCAGCATGTTCAGCGCGACGATGCAGGGAATACCCAGTTCCAGCAGTTGCAGCGTCAGGTACAGATTGCGTTCCAGGTTGGAAGCATCGACCACGTTGATCAGCAGATCGGCGTCGCCGCTCAGAATGTAGTGGCAGGCGATCTGTTCGTCGAGTGAGGTTTGCTCCGAGATGGTGGTCAGGGAGTAGGTGCCGGGCAGATCGACCAGCTTGACCTGGGATTGCGGCGTGGTGAACAGGCCTTCTTTACGTTCTACCGTCACCCCCGCCCAGTTCCCGACCCGCTGGCGCGCCCCGGTAAGCTGGTTAAACAGCGTCGTCTTGCCGGAATTAGGATTTCCTATTAAGCCAATAGTGAGTTTTTTCATAATTTTGCGTGATATCAGTCAAGGGAAATGGGGCCAGGCAATGTGCATGGCCAAGGCAAGGCGGCTCAGCGTCAGGATTGGCCGTCGAGCAGGATCAGGGCCAGATCTTTCCTGCGCAGCACCAGGCTGACGCGGCGGGTTTTAATTTCTATTGGGTCACCCAGCGGCGCTACGCGCACTACTTCAAACGATGAACCCGGCAGCATGCCGAGCGATAAAAGTTTCTGGCGGTAGGCTGGGCCAATGTCATTGGCGAAGCCGGCGATCTTATACGATCGTTTAGGCTGAAGATGCATGTAACCTTCCCTGAGCCCAGCTTATTGGGCCGATGATGATAAAAGAACGTTCCTGAGGAAGCGCCGAGCAAAGCTACGGGCTGCCGACGTTTTCAATCCATGAGGTAATGCAGTGAACACGCAAAATAATAATAGTGAGAATCATTATCGTATTCAATACAAAAAATAGGGGTATTGGTAACCAAAGGTTGTGGCGATCACATTTTACGATCGGGATTGCCTGACAGGACTACTTTTATCACCCGCTCTGGCGGGGTGCAAATGCGAATGGTGAGTTAAATCAGTTACGTGATTGTAGTGATTTTTTCCAGTTTGAAAAAATTAGCGACAAATTCGGCAGCTTTGTTCCGACGGCATCAATATCGGTATTTATTTGGCAACATCTCATTGGCTGAATACGAGCGGTAACCATTTGTGTTTCTCTGAGAAATACCAAAATGAGAACATGATGTTAATAACGGTGTTAATCGATGGCTATGCAGCGCTATTTTCAGGCCTGAAACAGCGGGTCATTATGGCTGTTGGCAAGATTGAAGAAATATGCAGGTTTATTGAGGCGGGTCAAAAAATTGCGGGGATAGTTCGGCAGGAAAGGGCGGAGTGAACTCCGCCCTGCATCCCATAGGCCTGGTCAGGGCCTGATTAAGATTTTTTGCCGAATGCCGCCGCCAGCGCATCACCCATGGCGCTGTTACCCGCCGAGGTGTTGTTGTTGCCGCGCGGTTTGGCCTTATTAGCCGGCGCCCGGTTGGCGTTGTCCCTGGCCGGGGCGGCGTTACCGCCGCGGCGTGGTGAACCTTCACCCGGTTGCTCGTCCAGACGCATGCTCAGCGCGATGCGTTTGCGCTGCAGATCCACTTCCATCACCTTCACTTTGACGATGTCACCGGCTTTCACCACGGTGTGCGGATCTTCGACAAACTTGTCCGCCAACGAGGAGATATGCACCAGACCGTCCTGATGCACGCCGATATCGACAAAGGCCCCGAAGTTGGTGACGTTGGTCACTGAACCTTCCAAAATCATCCCCGGCTGCAGGTCGCTCAGGGTTTCAACGCCCTCGGCGAAGGTGGCGGTTTTGAATTCCGGACGCGGATCGCGGCCCGGTTTCTCCAACTCCTTCAGGATGTCGGTCACCGTTGGCACGCCGAACTTGTCGTCGGTGAAATCGCTGGCCTTCAGGCTGCGTACTGCTGCCGGGTTACCCATCAGATCTTGCAGTGCCTGGCGGGTGGCGGCCAGAATACGTTCGACCACTGGGTAGGTTTCCGGGTGAACGGTCGAGGCGTCCAGAGGGTTGTCGCCGTGGTTGATACGCAGGAAGCCGGCGCACTGCTCGAAGGCTTTTGGCCCCAGGCGGCTGACTTTCAACAGCTGCTCGCGGTTGCTGAAACGGCCATTCTCATCACGCCAGGTAACGATGTTCTGCGCCATCATGCGGGTCAGGCCGGCCACGCGGGTCAGCAGCGGCACCGAAGCGGTGTTCAGATCAACCCCGACGGCGTTTACGCAGTCTTCAACCACCGAATCGAGTTTTTTCGCCAGTTGGCTTTGGCTGACATCGTGCTGGTACTGACCAACACCGATGGATTTCGGATCGATTTTGACCAGTTCGGCCAGCGGATCCTGCAGGCGACGGGCGATGGAGACGGCGCCACGCAGCGAGACGTCGAGATTCGGGAACTCCAGCGCCGCCAGTTCGGAGGCGGAATACACCGAGGCACCGGCTTCGCTGACGATCACTTTCTGCGCTTTGACTTCGCCGAATTGCTGTTGCAAATCAAGATAAAAACGCTCGGTCTCACGCGATGCGGTACCGTTGCCGATGGCGACCAGTTCCACTTTGTGTTTGATGCACAGTGCCGCGACGATGGCCGCGGCTTTGGCGGCCTGGCCGGTGTGCGGGTAGACGGTGTCGGTGGCGACCAGCTTGCCGGTGGCATCCACCACCGCCACTTTCACCCCGGTACGCAAGCCCGGATCCAGCCCCATGGTTGCGCGCATGCCGGCCGGTGCGGCCATCATCAGGTCGTGCATGTTACGGGCGAAGACGTTGATTGCTTCATCTTCCGCACGTTCGCGCAGGGTGCTCATCAGTTCGGTTTCCAGATGCAGCAGCACCTTGATGCGCCAGGTCCAGTTGACCACGGCTTTGCGCCAGGCGTCTGCCGGGGCGTTATTCAGGCGCAGATCGAGATGGCTGATGATGATCTGTTCCGCCTGGCTTTCGCGCGGGGCTTCTTCAAACTGCGGGTCGGCGTTCAGCGCCAGTTGCAGCACGCCTTCGTTGCGGCCACGGAACATGGCTAGCGCACGGTGTGAAGGCACCTGGGCAATAGGTTCGTGGTGATCGAAGTAGTCACGGAATTTCGCGCCGGCTTCTTCTTTGCCTTCCACCACTTTGGAGACCAGGTGCGCGTGCTTCCACAGGTAATTACGAACCTTGGCCAGCAGCGCGGCGTCTTCGGCGAAACGCTCCATCAGGATGTAACGCGCGCCGTCGAGGGCGGCTTTCACGTCCGCTACGCCCTTGTCGGCGTCAACGTAGCCTTCGGCCAGTTGTTCAGGCTGCTGCTGAGGATCTTGCCACAGGGTGTTTGCCAGGGGCTCCAGACCGGCTTCAATCGCGATCTGGCCACGGGTGCGGCGCTTGGGTTTGTACGGCAGGTAGAGATCTTCAAGTTCGGTTTTGCTTTGCGTGGCGGTGATCGCCCCCGCCAGCTGTTCGGTCAGTTTGCCCTGCTCGTCGATCGATTTAAGGATGGTCTGACGGCGGTCTTCCAGTTCACGCAGATAACCCAGGCGGGTTTCCAGCTGGCGCAGTTGGGTATCGTCCAGACCCCCGGTGACTTCCTTACGATAGCGTGCAATAAAGGGCACGGTATTACCTTCATCCAGCAGACGGATGGCGGAGTCAACTTGCTCCGGCCGGGCCTGCAGTTCTGTTGCAATAATGCGGCTCAGTGGGTCATTCATATGTCTGGTATCTGTTGGGAATGGTTAGTAAACAGGGGGACAGTTATACGGATTGCGCGGGGAAAATGCCAGTGAAGCGGGCCGCCTCTCGGCAGCCATGGCGCGCAAAACGGCCTGTACCGCGGCGGCGGGCGGCCGCTCGGAAAAAACTGAAATCTTTTAAGTTTGATTTTAGCCCGAGATACTCGGGCCTAGCGCACCGAGGGGCAACTCCGGCGGGCAAGCCCGCTACGACCCCTTCGGCACGCTCTCCCTAATAATGGACTTGTTAGTCGCCAGCTCTATTTAACGTACTCGATCTCATTCACATACCACAGCGCATCTCCTGCCGGAGTGTTGACGGTGGCGGCGTCCCCCACTTCTTTTTTCAGCAGGGCGCGGGCCATCGGTGAATCGATGGAGATGTAGTCCCGGCGGCCAAAAATCTCGTCATAGCCGACGATGCGAAAGCGTTTTATCTCACCGTCTTCGTTTTCTACCGCTACCCAGGCACCAAAGAAGACTTTGCCTTCCTGCTGCGGCGAGTAGTCGACCACCTTCAACTGTTCGAGGCATTTGGTCAGATAGCGCACGCGGCGATCGATTTCCCGCAGCCGTTTTTTGTTGTACTGATAGTCGGCATTTTCACTTCTGTCGCCGAGGCTGGCCGCCCAGGTCACTTTTTTAGTGACCTCTGGCCGATCTTCGCGCCAGAGGTAGTCCAGCTCTTGTTTCAGTTTGTCGTACCCTTCACGGGTGATCAGCGGTGTTCTCATGCAACCTGTTGCCATGGCAATAGTGGAACCTATAGCGCGAAGTGTACGACAGATGCGGGGCCAGAGGCATCGAAAATAGGGGCCGTTACGACGCGTTGTCGGCAATCGTGACCGACATCGCACCGATGCGCTCGATGTTGACCTCGATACGATCGCCGGCCTGTATCGGTGAGACGCCGGATGGCGTACCGGTATAAATCACGTCTCCCGGCCACAGGGTAAACATCGCCGAGGCATAGGCAATCAGGCGTTGTACGTTATAAATCAGGTGGCGGGTGTTGGAGTGCTGCCTGAGTTGGCCGTTGACCCGAATGCTGAGATCCAGGGTGTTCGGATCGCCGATTTCGTCAGGGGTGACAATCCACGGGCCGAGTACCGAAAACCCATCGGCCGATTTACGAAAAGAGGGAAACTCCGAGCCGCGTACGGTCATGTCTATGCCGATACTGTAGCCGAACACCACCTCAAGGGCCTGTTCGAGAGGTACGTGGCGCGCGCGTTGGCCAATGATCACCGCCAGCTCGACCTCTGGGTCGGTGCGTCGCTCGGGAGCAGGCAGGTTTATGATCTCGTTCGGCCCGCACAATGAGCTGTTGGCCTTGAGAAACAGACCGTATTCGCTGATATCGGTGTAGACCTTGCCGTGGTTGATTTGCTGATCGGCATTGGCTTCGGCGATGTGGTCACGGTAATTGATTGGCGCGCCGAGAAGCTTGCCTGGGTTGGCTACCGGTGCGTTCAGGCTCACCTGTTCCAGCGGATAGCTTACCAGCCGCTCCCAGTTTGCACCCAGCTGCGAGGCAATGTCGGGGAAATGGCTAATCATCCAGTCGGCAGGCGGTGCGGGCCAGTGGGCGGGGGTTATGGCGTGAAACATCGGCGTGATGTCGTACACCCGCTGTTGCCGGATGATCCCTATCCGATCCTGGTTAAAGCGGCAAATCTTCATGATATAGATCCTCTGAAGGTGGCAATGCAAGGGAGGCTCACGATGAGCCGAGGGGTAAAGCCGACGGCATCAGCCGTCCGGCGTGATTTCATGGCGCCAGATCCCCAGTTTTTCCAGCACCGGGCGATCGGAAAAGCTGAAACAGACCGTATCGCCGTCAGGTGCCGACAGCTGATAGCTGAGCCACGAAGGCAGCGCAAAAATGTCTTTCGGTTTTAGCCGGAAGTGGATCCCGCCGGTTAACCGGACTTCCAGTTCTCCCTCCATCACCACCAGCACCTGGCTGGCATTGCCGCGTTGGGCGAGGGTGGTAAAGCCTCCTGGCAGCAACATGATGACCGTGCCAAGGGTGGGAATAGCCCAATCACCGCTGGCCGGATTGATATAACGCAGGCTGATGGCGCTGGCTGGGTCGATCTCGCTATGGCGTTTTAATTGTTCCAGTGCTTCGCGGGTGCGCTGATACGGATAGTTAAATATCGGAGAAGGCTGGCTTTGCCTCGTTGGCCGGTATTCCAGCGGTATCAGGCCGGCACCGTAGCGGGCCAGGGCATCACCTTCCGGGCGTGGCTCCAGCGTTTGGCCCGCGGGCAGGCGGTCTTGCCGAAACCCGGCCTTGAGAAAGTGCAGCAGCGGGGCATCCAGGCCATCGAGCCAGAATATCGGTTTATCGGTATCATTCTGGTGCTGGTGCCAACGCCATGAAGGGGTAATGATAAAATCCCCCGGATGCAGAGTGGTCTGCTCGCCGTCCACCGTGGTGTTGCCGCCCTCGGCTTCCAGAATAAAGCGCAGGGCGGTGGGCGTGTGGCGATGCAGCGGGGCCACTTCCCCCGGCAGCACCATTTGCATCCCGGCGTATAGCGTGTCGGTGATGCGCGACGAACCCGGCGGCAGCGATGGGTTTTCCAGTACCAGCACGCGGCGTTCGGCACGTTCGAGGTCGATCTGCGAGCCGATATCCAGCAGCGCTTTTTTCACCTCGGCATAATGCCATTGGTAAGGCGTGGCCTGAGGTTCTGGTTGATTGGGAACCAGACCATGCAGTGACTCCCACAGCGGAAACAGGTGCTTTTTTTGCAATTGCTGAATATCGATGCTCATTTAGCACTCCCTTTGTGGGGCAGAAACCCCCACATTTTGATAGACGTGTTTGTATTCGATAAAACTGTCCAGTGAGGCGATGCCGTTCAAACGGCCAAGGCCGCTCTGCTTGTATCCGCCCTCTTCGAACTCATCGTGAATTTGCGCCCAGTCGTTGATCCACACGCTGCCGGCCTGAATTTCCCGCGCTACCCGGTGCGGACGGTTGGCATCCATTGACCAAATGCTGGCGGCTAACCCGTAGTCGCTATGATTGGCGGAAGCGATCGCTTGCGCTTCGTCGTCAAAGGCCTCCAGCGTCAACACCGGCCCGAAAACCTCCTGCTGCACAATGTCCATATCGCTGTTGGGCACTTCCAGCAGGGTCGGCCGGTAGAACGCGCCTTTGGCCAGGGGGCCTTCCACTACCGGTCCACCGCGAACCACGGCCTTGGCCCCCTGGGCCAGCGCGGCAGTGACCATGGCATCGACCCGCAGGACGCTTTTTTGGTCGATCAACGGCCCCAACTCAACGCCCGGCTCCAGCGACGGCCCGATTTTTACCGCCTCCAGCAAGGCGGCCATGCGGGCTTTAACCTGCGGATAGATCGCGCGCTGCACCAGTAAACGGCTGCCGGTAACACAGAATTGACCGCTGAAGGTAGTGAGTGAACGAACGATCATCGGCAAGGCGCGATCCAGGTCGGCGTCTTCGAACAACAGGTGCGGCGTTTTCCCACCTAATTCCAGCGAGATGCGTTTGACCCGCTGCATGGCGTTGGCCGCCAATGTGCGTCCGGTGCGGGTGCTGCCGGTAAAACTGATGCCCGGGACTGCCGGGCTGCTGACCAGCAACATGGCACCTTCGCTGCCGCTTTCGGTGAACAGGTTCACCACCCCCTGTGGCAGACTGTCGACTTCGGCCAGAATGCGGGCGAATGCCGCGTTAACTTGAGCGGTCTGAGCCGGAAGTTTGATGACGACGGTATTGCCCGCGGCCAACGCCGGGGCCAGCGATCTGATGGTAAGAATGGCCGGTGAATTCCACGGAGTGATCACCCCGACCACGCCCAGCGGCTCGTACAGCACCCGGGATAAGGCACCGGGCTGGATCTCCATGGCACGCCCGTAAGTGGTCAGTGCCAGTGCGGCGGCGTAGCGCAGTTTGCTGGGAATGAACTGAACCTCAAAGCGGGCTTCGCTCAGCGGTTTACCGTTGTCCTGCGCCAGGATCCGGGCCAGGGCTTCCGCATGCTGTTCAAATCGATCGGCCATTTGATTCAGGCAGCGGGCCCGCAGCTGCCGGTCGCGGCTCCAGGCCGGCACAAATGCACGTTGGGCGGCGGCAATCGCCATCGCGGCTTCCTCGGTGCCGCCGTCGGCAAATTCTCCCAGTTCGGAGCCATCCGCCGGGCTGATACTGATGCCTTGTTTGGGCGAATCCAGCCATTGGCCATCGATCCAGTGCAGTGCTTTTGGCCTGGCTGAGTGGGTCTGGTCACCTGTCTGCATAACCGCTCCTGTGATGCATTTTTGTTAATGAAATGAAAATTCTTATGTACTGAGAGAATATCTGCTGCCTACAATCAATCAATCGAATGTGGTTTATTGGGCGAATAAGAAAAATGAATTTGAAGAACGTCGATTTGAATTTATTGGTGGTGTTTGACGCTATCTTTCGCCAGCGTAGCGTCGGCCTGGCGGGGCAGATGCTGGGCATCAGCCAGCCGGCGGTGAGCCATGCACTGGCTCGCCTGCGTCAACTGTTTGACGACCCGATGTTTGTGCGGATTAATAACGAGATGTGCCCAACTGACCGGGCCAGCGAACTGATGCCGTCCGTGGAACGTGTGCTGTCGATGATCCGCGATGATGTTTTGCAACCGGTGGGGTTTGATCCTGCGGCTAGCCGCAGAACGCTGACGCTCTGTATGCCGGACATTGGCGAGCAGTATTTTTTACCACCTTTGATTAACCACCTGGCTCAGGTGGCCCCGGAGATGGCGGTGGTCAGCCATGAGCTGGGGCCAGCGCAATTGGAAGAGGCGCTGGAAAGCGGACGGGTCGATCTGGCTATCGGCTACTTTCCCGACCTGCGTCGCGCCGTTTTTTATCAGCAGCGGTTATTTTACAGTGGGTTCTGTTGTGCGGTGCGCCAGGGCCATCCGCAGATTGGCAAAACGCTGTCATTGCCGCAGTTCTTGCAGGCTGAACACGTGACCGCTCGTTTGCGTATTCGCAGCCAGGAAATTGCCGAACAGGCGATGAGGGAGCAGGGGATTGTGCGCAACGTCAAACTGCAGACCAGCCACTTTCTGAGCCTGACCCAGATCATTGCCCAAACGGACCTGCTCGCCACGGTGACCTATGAGGCGGCACAGTTACTGCAGGCTGCGGGCAAGGTGCATATTTATCCGGTGCCTTTCCCAATACCTCCGTTCCCGGTGATGCAGTATTGGCATGAGCGCGCTCATCATGACCGTGGCAATCAATGGCTGCGGGGCGAAATACGTGGGTTATTCCAACGCGATGACGACAATAGTGCCGATGAATGCACGGCAGAACATTAGGTGCATTGTCACTGGCGGCTTAGACTGAGGCCACACTCGCCGGCATCAGGGCTAATCAGGTTATAAATACGTTATTAATTTGAGGGCCAGTCCCCAGCAGTCCACGATGATGATGTCATTCTTCCGGGAGGGCTGAGTGAGCTTTTTACGGCGAAACGAGGCAATATTGAGTGGATTAATTGACTTGTTGAATGAAAGATATTGATAACTCGGTAAAAGAATAAGCTTTGTAACAATTTAGTCTAGAATATATACCAATAATCGCTGTCCGAATTGCCATGGTTTTTTAACAATATTCACGTCAGGCAATAAAGCCTTTGGGAGTACTACAATGCAAGAGAATCATAAGATTCTGGTCGTCGATGATGACATGCGCCTGCGCGCGCTTTTAGAACGTTATTTAACCGAACAGGGTTTTCAGGTTCGCAGCGTAGCCAACGCTGAGCAAATGGATCGCTTGCTGACACGTGAATCCTTCCACCTGATGGTGCTGGACCTGATGTTGCCGGGCGAAGACGGGCTTTCTATCTGCCGCCGTCTGCGCAGCCAAAGCAACCCTATGCCGATCATTATGGTGACCGCCAAAGGTGAAGAAGTCGACCGTATCGTCGGTCTGGAAATCGGCGCTGACGATTACATCCCAAAACCGTTCAACCCGCGTGAACTGCTGGCCCGTATCCGTGCGGTATTGCGTCGTCAGGCTAATGAACTGCCGGGCGCGCCTTCGCAAGAAGAAGCGGTGATTGCCTTTGGCAAATTCAAACTGAACCTGGGTACCCGCGAAATGTTCCGTGAAGACGAGCCTATGCCGTTGACCAGCGGCGAGTTCGCGGTACTGAAGGCGTTAGTGAGCCATCCGCGTGAACCGCTGTCGCGTGACAAGTTGATGAACCTGGCCCGCGGCCGTGAATACAGCGCCATGGAACGCTCCATCGACGTGCAGATTTCTCGTCTGCGTCGTATGGTTGAGGAAGATCCTGCGCATCCACGTTATATCCAGACCGTTTGGGGTCTTGGCTACGTCTTCGTCCCGGACGGCAGCAAGGCATGAGACGATTACGCTTTTCACCGCGTAGCTCGTTTGCCCGAACCCTGCTATTGATCGTCACCTTGCTGTTCGTCAGCCTGGTGACGACCTATCTGGTGGTGCTGAACTTCGCCATCCTGCCCAGTTTGCAGCAGTTCAACAAGGTATTGGCCTACGAAGTTCGTATGCTGATGACCGATAAGCTGCAGCTGGAGGATGGGACCTTGCTGGAGGTGCCGCCGGCGTTCCGTCGTGAAATCTATCGCGAACTGGGGATTTCTCTCTACACCAACTCGGCGGCAGAGGAGAGCGGTCTGCGCTGGGCGCAGCACTATCAATTCCTCAGCCAGCAAATGGCTCAGCAGCTCGGTGGGCCAACCGATGTCCGTGTAGAAGTGAACAAAAACTCACCGGTGGTGTGGCTGAAGACCTGGCTGCAGCCGGATATCTGGGTGCGCGTTCCGCTGACTGAGATTCACCAGGGCGATTTCTCGCCGCTGTTCCGTTATACCCTGGCAATTATGCTGTTGGCGATAGGCGGTGCCTGGCTGTTTATTCGTATCCAAAACCGCCCGCTGGTGGAGCTGGAGCATGCGGCTCTGCAGGTCGGCAAGGGTATTATTCCGCCGCCGTTGCGTGAGTACGGCGCATCTGAAGTACGTTCGGTAACGCGGGCCTTTAATCAGATGGCATCGGGCGTTAAGCAACTGGCGGATGACCGCACGCTGCTGATGGCCGGCGTCAGCCACGACCTGCGTACACCGCTGACGCGCATCCGTCTGGCAACCGAGATGATGAGTGCCGAAGACGGCTATCTGGCGGAGTCGATCAATAAAGACATTGAAGAGTGCAACGCCATCATTGAGCAGTTTATTGACTATCTGCGCACCGGCCAGGAGATGCAGACCGAGTTAAGCGATCTGAATGGCATTCTGGGTGAAGTGGTCGCGGCCGAGAGTGGCTATGAGCGGGTTATCGAAACCGCCATGGCACCGGGTGAACTGATGATGAATGTGCATCCGCTGTCGATCAAGCGTGCGGCGGCGAATATGGTGGTGAATGCGGCACGTTACGGCAACGGCTGGATCAAAGTCAGTAGTGGCCGTGAGCTGCAGCGCGGCTGGTTCCAGGTGGAAGACGACGGCCCGGGCATTAAACCGGAAGAGTTGAAACATCTGCTGCAGCCGTTTGTCCGTGGCGACAGCGCACGCAGCACCAGCGGAACCGGGCTTGGCCTGGCTATCGTACAACGTATTATCGATGGTCATCACGGCGCTTTGGATATTGGCACCAGCGAACGCGGCGGGTTGTTGATCAGGGCTTATATTCCGTTGCCGATGGAAAAGAAAGAGTCGGCCAACGGGCATCAGGCAGTGAAAGACAGCGCCAAACTCCCCTGACAGTGAGGCTACCCTGTCAGGGTTTTCTGCTCATGACGTAATATTCCGCCGCTTCTTCATGCAGACGCCGACCGGTGCTGGCTTGCCAGGGGTCGATTAATTCAATTCCGCAATGGATAAAGTCTTTGGTATTACGCGTGGCCAGGGCGGCACCGTAATGCAGGCAGGTGGCGGCGATTTGGGTGTCCGCCATGCTCATTAACCGGCCCTGACGCTGATTTTTCCCCATAAGTTCCGCGTATTGCAGCGCGCAAAGTGTATCAAATGGCAGAGTTTGCTCATCAAATCTTATCTGCACCGCCTCCGCCAGCTTATGTTTGAATTCGCGCTGCCGTTTACCTTCAGGCATACAGGCCACCCCACTGAACAGCTCGGCGAGAACTATCGCACTTAGATAAAGCTCATCGTTGTCTTTTTCATTCAGCCATGTGAGGACGTTGTAGTGCGGATTGGGGCGCAACGTTTCTGAAACCACATTGGTATCGAGAATAATCATACCTGGTCATCGTCGTCGTCAAAGGTGACAATGCGCGGAGGTGTTTTATCACGCGGCGGGATCTCCAGTTCAACGCCACCCAACTCGGCAAAATGCTGATGCATCCAGGTGCCCAACCCATAGCGCGGGTGTTTTTTCACTAATGCCTGTTTCAAAATCATACGAGCTTCCTCCTCCATGGAATGGCCATTTTTCGCTGCCGAGACGCGCAGCAACTCTTTTACTTCGTCGTCCAGATTCCTGACGGTTATGGTAGCCATTGAAACCTCCTTTGCTATCAATGATTGCACTGCATTATTATCCCTTTGCGTTGATTAAATAACAACCAATAAAAATAAAAAAAGGCGTGGGATCCACGCCTTGGCTGAAGCTGTAAAAAGAAGGTTTTACAGTTTTGGACCGGCGCTGACCAGCGCGGCACCTGCCGGGGTATCGGTGTATTTGTCAAAGTTGGTGACAAAACGCTCGGCCAGATCCTGTGCCTTCTCTTGCCATTGCTCAAGGCTGGCGTAAGTGGCGCGTGGATCCAGGATATCCGGGTTAACGCCCGGCAGTGAGGTTGGCATCGCCAGGTCGAAGATAGGCAGAGTAATGGTTTCTGCCTTATCGATTTCACCGCTGAGGATCGCGTCGATAATGCCGCGGGTATCCTTGATCGAGATACGTTTGCCGGTGCCGTTCCAGCCGGTGTTTACCAGATAGGCCTGCGCGCCGGCGGCCTGCATGCGTTTCACCAGCACTTCAGCGTACTGCGTTGGGTGCAGCGACAGGAAGGCTGCGCCGAAGCAGGCGGAGAAGGTTGGGGTCGGCTCGGTCACGCCGCGCTCGGTACCGGCCAGCTTGGCGGTAAAGCCAGACAGGAAGTGGTACTGGGTCTGGTTAGCGGTCAGGCGAGATACCGGCGGCAGTACGCCGAAGGCGTCTGCGGTCAGGAAGATCACCTTGGTGGCGTGACCCGCTTTGGAAACCGGCTTCACGATATTCTGGATGTGATAGATCGGATAGGAAACGCGGGTATTCTCGGTTTTCGAACCATCATTGAAATCTATGGTGCCGTCAGCCAGAACGACGACGTTTTCCAGCAGCGCATCGCGTTTGATGGCGTGATAGATATCCGGCTCGGCTTCTTCAGACAGCTTGATGGTTTTGGCGTAGCAGCCGCCTTCGAAGTTAAACACGCCGTCATCATCCCAACCGTGCTCGTCATCGCCAATCAGTTGGCGTTTCGGATCGGTGGACAGGGTGGTTTTGCCGGTGCCGGACAGGCCGAAGAATACCGCCACGTCGCCTTTCTCGCCTACGTTGGCCGAGCAGTGCATTGAGGCGATGCCTTTCAGCGGCAACAGGTAGTTCATGATGGAGAACATACCCTTTTTCATTTCGCCGCCGTACCAGGTGCCGCCAATCAGTTGCATGCGCTCGGTCAGGTTGAAGGCGACAAAGTTTTCCGAGTTCAGGCCCTGTTGCTGCCAGTTCGGGTTAGTGCATTTGGCGCCGTTCATGACCACGAAGTCCGGCTCGAAATCCTGCAGCTCTTCATCCGTCGGACGGATGAACATGTTTTTAACGAAGTGCGCCTGCCAGGCTACCTCGGTAATAAAGCGGACTTTCAGACGGGAGTCGGCGTTGGCGCCGCAGAAGGTATCCATCACAAACAGACGTTTACCGGAGAGTTGTGTGGTGACCAGCTGTTTCAGGTCTGCCCAGGTTTCCGGGCTAAGGGGTTTGTTGTCGTTTTTACCTTTACCCTGATCGGCCCACCACACGGTGTCGCGGGTGATGTCGTCACGGACAATGTACTTATCTTTCGGGGAACGGCCGGTAAAAATACCGGTGTCGACGGATACAGCACCCAGTTTGGTTACCACCCCACGCTCAAAACCTTCCAGAGATGGGTCTGTTTCTTCCTTGAACAGCAAGTCATAACTCGGGTTGTGAACGATTTCGCCGACGTTATGAATCCCATAAGCGGCCAGATCCTGAGGGGTTATACCTTTAACACGCATGTCACTACTCCTTGGTCACAGAATTTCTGGCGCCAATTGTAGGGATTCAGCAGCGAGTAACCGCGATAGGTATCAAATATTTAACGTTTTAGTCGGTTTTTCGTTACGTTATGAGAGATAGCACACGGAAAAAAGCAAACGTGCAAACGAAGAAAACCGGCAGGCGCAGGGCGCGCCCGCCGATATAAGGTGCTACTTAGTGCAACTGCTCGCTTTCGCCGGTGTTACCGGTGTACAGCGCGGCTACGTCCATGGCGTCGAAGACATAGTGATTGCCGCAATAATCGCAGTGCATATCAATATTGCCGTCTTGCTCCAGCATTTGAGCCACTTCTTCCGCCGGCAGCGTGATCAGCGCATCGGCGCAACGCTGGCGTGAACAGGTGCAACGGAAGACAACGTCCTGCGGTTCATACAGGGTGACTTCTTCCTGATGATACAGGCGATACAGCACTTCGTTGGCCGGTAGGCCGAACAGCTCTTCGCTTTTCACCGTGTTGGTCAGTTGCACCAGATGATCGAAGTCATCGGCGTTACCGTCCTGCGCCGGCAGCACCTGCAGCAGCATGCCACCCGCGGCCGGTTGACCTTCAGACTCACCGGTACGGATGAACAGGCGGGTAGGTAACTGCTCTGACTGACGGAAGTAAGCCTCGAGGCACTCGGCCAGCGTTTCCCCTTCCAGCGCCACTACGCCCTGATAGCGTTCGCCCTCGGTGGGGGCGATGGTGATCACCATGACGCCATTGCCGATCATTTGGTGCAGCGTACTGTCATCAGTAATTTCGCTCTGTACGCGTGCTACGCCACGCATTTCCTGGCGGTTGTTACCGTTAATCACCGCCAGCTTCAGTGGACCGTCGCCTTGTAACTGGACGGTGATGTCGCCGTCAAACTTCAACGTTGCGGTCAGCAGGCTGGTGGCAACCAGCAGTTCACCCAGCAGTTTCTTGACCGGTGCCGGATAGTCGTGGTTGTTCAGAACCTGCTGATAGGTTTCGCTGACGGTAACCAGCTCACCGCGCACCGCGTAGTTTTCAAACAGGTAACGGTGCAATTGGTCATGGTTAGACATAGTTTTCTCTCATTGCGGTGAGGGGTTATTCCTGCTCACCAAATTTAAATTTAATCAGGTCGCGCCGCTCTTTCTTGTCCGGACGGCGGTCCGGATGCGGCATGGTCAGCGTATTCATTTTGCGCGCGAGCGCCACTTTCTCTCGGTTGACGATGCTGGCCTCGGTTTCCTGATACATTTGCTGCGCCTCATCGGCGCCGCGCCGTTGGCTGGTCAAAGCCAGCACGATCACCGTGCGTTCTTCATTTCCCTGACGCAGTTTGATCTCGGCGTTAAGCTCGACAATTTTGCTCGGTTTGCCGCGCTGTCCGTTGTAGTGCACCTTGCCGCCGTCGATCATCTCCCGTGCCAGTGCGCGGGTCTTATAAAAACGTGCCGCCCATAGCCACTTGTCCAGCCGAACGGCTTCGTCGCCTGTTGCTTTTCCTTTCATCAATTCCCCCTGGCCAGCGCCGGTATCAACAGGCGGTAATCGCGCATCGATGGGTAATGCTGGAAGGTTTTCTCCGCCATGCTGGAATCCGGGTTTTGCACGCCCAGGCAGTAGCGAATACCGAAGGTACGGGCGGCATCCAGTATCGGTTCGCCGTCGTCGACAAACAGCGTACGCTGCGGATCAAAACCGGTGTGTTGCTGCACTGCCTGCCACAAACGCTGATCTTCTTTCGGATAACCAAATGTGTGGGTGGAAAGTAATAAATCAAGGTGCCGATCCAAACCGGTGTGCTCAATTTTTACCGCCAGGCTGTGCGGATGGGCATTGGTCAACAAAATCGTCTGGTGGCCCGCCGCACGTAATGCTTGTAAAAACGGCTCGGTATCTTCACGCAGACGAGCACGGTTGCCTACCTCGCTGGTCATGCGGTAAATATCCATATCCAGCCGTTCGCTCCAGTAATCGAAGCAGTACCAGTTCATGGTGTGCTGTACGGCCAGATATTCCTGGTGAATAATTTTACGCGCTTCATCGAAGGGAATAGCCCGCTGCTCGCTCAGGGCCTGTGGTACCAGGCTGAGCCAAAAGTGGCTGTCGAACTCCAGATCGAGCAGGGTACCGTCCATATCCAGCAGCACGGTATCAATCTCACTCCAGTCAAACTCGGGAACCATGAAAACTCCATAGGCGAACCTTCGGCGATCCGCAGGATAAGGGGAATAGCGTTAGCGTAGCATAAGCTGATGACAGGGCGCAGGCCGGGGCTAATGACTCAGGGCATCGGCCGCAATGACATCGGGGCGAGCTGCGGGTTAAAGCAGCTTTCGTAGTAGCGCTGGATATCGGCGATGCGGTGCTGATTGATGCGACGGCGCTGCACCAGTTTCCAGCTGTTGTAGCCCAGCACGACGGCGACGCTCAGCAGCAGCAGGCTGGTGCCGAGATAGCGCCACAGGGTGATGATATCCGGTTCGCTGTGCAGTGCAATATGACGGGTACCGTTGGCATCGACGCTGATATTGGTGATCACGCCCTGGGCCTCGAACGGCGTATGCAGCAGCATGCCGGCAAGGCGTTGTAGCTCATTCCACTGGTCAAGTGCGTTGTATTCGTTTAGCGGCACCGTCGGCTGCGGATGATTCACCAGCTGTTTGCCTTCATCACTGGTGATCAGGAACCCCCCCGGTGGCGGGCTGTTGAGCGCGGCGGCGGCCTGCCTGGTTTCGCTGTAGACGAAGGATGATGCGGCCACTTTGGTCAGGCTTTCCAGCGATTCGGCGCTCACCGGGCGCAGCAACACGTTCACCCCTTGCAGCGAGCCTGATTTGGCACGTTTCACCAGAGTGCCCCAATTTTTGACGTTGCCCAGATTGACCAGTGCGTTCTTCAGCCGGACGCAGTCATTATCCGCTTGGCACAGATCCTGCGTTTTCAGCACGATATCGGAAAAATCATCCAGCAGGATCATGCCGGATTTTTCGATTGCGCTGGCCAACTGTGGGTTGAGCTTTTGGTCGGTGCCGTCAGGGTGCAACTGGGCGTTGACCGTCGCCAGCAGGGCTGAGGCCTTGTCGATTACTTCCGATTCCGGCTGCGGCAGTGGCGCCGCGTTGTTCCAGTAAATTCCGGAACAGTCGAACGGCATAAAGCTGGCGGAGCGCGTGCCACTGGTTAACGGTGGTACGTAGCACATGCCCGTGCCCTGGGCTTTCAGGGTATCCCCGATGCGTAACGTTGCGCCTTCCAGTGCCTGTACGTTGGTCACTTCAATTTTTTGCGCGCCCTGTAGCCAGGCCATGCTCAGCTTGAGTGGCAGGCTTAGCGGGATATAGGTCAGCAACAGCAGCAGCACCAAAAGTGAACTGGCCATGAGAACCGCGTTCCTGCCCCATTGCTGCAGCGGGAAGTTTTTCACCTCGTCATGCAGTGAAAGGTAGCGACCCTGGCGCAGCACCTGACGGTTAAGGTAGATATCCACGTCGGTGGTTTTACCTAGATCCTGGGCGATGTATGGCTGCCAGTGCGGCGGGTAAATCAGATCAATGATGCCGAGTGAGATATTGCTGATTTGCCCCTGATTGGATTCGCCAAACAGCCCCCAGCGCTTGGGGGTACCCCGCAGGCAGTGCACTTCTTTTAGTTCGCGTGTGGCAGGGCGGCGGAACAGGTTCCAGCAGCCCCAGGCGATCATCAACACGGCGACGACAATCATCCAGGGGATCACCACTACCGGGCTTATCAGGCTGAAGAACAGCAGCAGCAGAGCCGCCGAGATAATGGCGGCCTCTTTGATACCGTTCGGGCGATTGAGTGCGTGTTCCTCCGGGGTTTCCTTGCGGATGTTCAGCAGTTCGACATGCTCGCTCTCTTCCTTGCGGATAGAGGCGTTTTGGCTCGGGGTCGCCTTCACCACCGGCGGCAGCGGCCGATCGTGAATATGGTCTTTCAGCGAATGCCCGTTGAGAGAGATCACCAGCGGCAGCGTCTGGGTTCTAATCACTTCCACATGGTTATCGGCGCTGATGTACTGCTCCCAGAACGGCGGCAGATGCACCTCTTCGGCGTCCAGATAATAGCGCCATTTATTGGGTTCATCGCTGGCGAGGCCGTAACGGGTAATGGCGTGGGTAACCGGGTAGACGTTGTCGCTTTGCGGCGTCAGCGCCAGTTTGGCAGAAGGCAATGAGTTGCTGCCGGGCAACAGTTTGTTGCTCAGCTTGTTTTGTTGGCCAAGATAGTGCTCAACGGCGGCGCGTTCTTCGCCGGTCAGCTTGCGGTGGGTGGGTTTGATAAAGGGCAGCGTACGCATCAGCAGCGGCTGATTGCGGGCTTTGAACCAAAGATACAGGCCGGCGGCAATCAGGCAGGCAAGCACTAAGGCCAATATCAACACTATTGTGCTCATGCTATCCCCATCCTGTACCCGTGAACCTCACCAACCTGATGAATCCTGGACTATTATACGCAGCCAAATCACCAAGAGACACCCTGATCCGTAACGAGAGAACAGATTCTCTGTCAGGATCTCACTTATTGATAAAAATATTCGTCTTATTGCCCTTTCTTACCTGTGTGATGATAGCAACCAGGTTGCACTGTCGATATCGGCATTATCTTATTTTAATGCGCTCTTTTTACTGGATGAGAACAGAAAAGCGGCGGGTACTGGCTAGGCTTGTTAAAAAAAAGTAAATTACTGCTTGTGCTCGTTGCGGCAAAGGTTCTCATTAACGCACAATGTGATCAAGATCGGATTTGGTCAGCGTTTGAACGCATGCGGACTACGCGTCACGCCCATCATTATTCTGGTTACCCGCGTTAGCACGCCCGATGCTGTGGCTTGCTAGCGGATAACTCATTTGAGGCAATCATGGATAAACACCTGCAAAAACCTAAAATTCTGAAAGTGGAAACGGTCGCGCGTTCGCGTTTATTTAACGTTGAATCGGTCGATCTGGAGTTCAGTAACGGTGTACGGCGGGTGTATGAGCGGATGCGGCCCTCAGATCGCGAGGCCGTGATGATTGTGCCGGTGATTGGCGACGATTTGCTGCTGATCCGTGAATATGCCGTGGGCACCGAATCTTATGAGCTTGGCTTTCCCAAAGGCTTGATTGATCCGGGTGAAGGCGTGCTGGAAGCGGCTAACCGTGAGCTGATGGAAGAGGTAGGTTTTGGTGCCAGACGCTTTGATTTCCTCAGCAAGCTGACGATGGCCCCGTCGTACTTTTCCAGCAAAATGAATATTGTACTGGCGCACGATCTCTACCCGCAAAGTCTGGAAGGGGATGAGCCGGAGCCTTTGCCGCAGGTGCGTTGGCCAATAGCGGATATGATGGCGTTGCTGGCAGAGCCTGATTTCCGCGAGGCGCGCAACGTGAGTGCGTTGTTCCTCACCGAGGCATTTTTACGCGGTTCCCGCTAAGCGCGACGGTTAAATGAAAAAGGGCCCAGATGAATCTGGGCCCTTTTTTTGTTAGAACAACTCGTGGCTTTCGCCGCCGGGATCCGTCAGCGTAGTGCCGGTATCTCGTGAAGGATAGTCCGTCGGCTGAGTTCCTTCGATAAAGTACTCGGAACGGCTGCCGCCGCCGCCACCGGAAAGCTTACCGCTGCTTTTGTCGATGGTAACGCTGATAATGCCCGGTGGTGGGGTCACCTTCTGCTCTGGAATGCCTTCCAGTGCGGTTTTCATAAAGTCATCCCATGCCGGTTGCGCACTCTTGGCCCCGCCTTCACCGCCGGAAGCCTGATCCGGGATCGCGCCGGATACCGTTGTACGGCCAAGATCACGGCGGTGGTCATCGAAACCAATCCATACCGACGTCACGGTATCCGGGCCATAGCCGGAGAACCAGGCGTCTTTTGAACTGTTGGTGGTACCGGTTTTGCCACCGATATCACGGCGTTTCAGGTCACGACCTGCACGCCAGGCGGTACCCATCCAACCCGGTTCGCCATAGATATTGCTGTTCAGCGCATCGTGCATCAGGAACGCCAGCGGGGTGCTGATAACGTGCGGCGCATACTGCTGATCGCCGTCCTGCTGGACTTGAGCCGGGGTTACCTGCTCCAACTGCGGCATTGGCACGTTGCCATTTTTGCCTTCCTGCGACGTCGCGACATTTTCAATGTTGTCTTCGGAAAGCACGGCCGAGCGGTGAGTGTCACCATAAATCACCGGCAGATTACAGCTGTCGCAGACAATCTTCGGTTTGGTTTCGAACACGGTGTTGCCGTTATCGTCTTCAATCTTGGTGATGAAGTACGGATCCACCAGATAACCGCCGTTAGCCAGCACCGCGTAACCGCGTACCAGCTGCATTGGGGTGAACGAAGCCGAGCCCAGTGCCAGTGATTCGGTATGCACGATGTTTTGCGCCGGGAAGCCGAAGCGCTGCAGGTATTCCGCTGCGTAGTCGACGCCCATAGCACGCATCGCGCGCACCATCACCACGTTCTTCGATTGTCCCAGCCCCTGACGCAGGCGAATCGGGCCATCGTAAGTTGGCGGTGAGTTCTTCGGCCGCCAGTCGGTACCGGCACCTGGATCCCAACGGGTGATCGGCAGGTCATTGAGGATAGTGGCCAGGGTCAGGCCCTTGTCCATCGCGGCGGTATACAGGAAGGGCTTGATATTGGAGCCGACCTGACGCAGCGCCTGAGTCACGCGGTTGAACTTGCTTTGGTTGAAGTCAAACCCGCCGACCAGGGCTTTCACCGCGCCGTCATTCGGGTTGATCGAAACCAGGGCGGAGTTGACGTCCGGTACCTGTGACAGCCACCAGTTTTCACCCACCTTGCGAACCCACACTTGTTGGCCGGCCTGCACCACATCGGTGACGCGTTTCGGCGTTGGGCCTTGCTGAGTGTCGGATCTGTAAGGCCGCGCCCAGCGCATGGTGGACATCGGCAGCGCGACATGGCTGCCGTCTGCCATCATGGCCGTTGCCTCTTCGGCGCTGGTTGCGACAATCACCGCCGGCGACAATGGGCCGTAGTTCGGCAGATTCTTCAAGGAATCGACGATCTGCTTTTGGTCCCAGGCCGCTTCACCCACTTTCCACAGCACGTTGGACGGGCCGCGGTAGCCGTGGCGCATATCGTACGCCAGCACGTTGTTACGCACTGAGTCCTGCGCCGCCAACTGCAGTTTTTTGGTGACTGTGGTGTAGACCTTATAGCCGTCGGTATAAGCATTGTCACCGTAACGCTTGATCATCTCCTGACGCACCATCTCGGAGAGATAGGGGGCGGAGAAGCTGATTTCTGGCGCATGGTAATTGGCCACCAGCTCTTCACTGCGCGCCTGATCGAACTGCGCCTGAGTGATGTAATGCTCATCCAGCATCCGCGACAGCACCACGTTGCGGCGAGCTACGGCGCGATCGTGAGAGTAGAGCGGATTGAAGGTTGATGGGGCTTTCGGCAAGCCGGCGATGGTCGCCATTTCGCTTAAGCTGAGCTGACTGACGTCTTTACCGAAATAAACCTGCGCCGCAGCACCCACGCCATAGGCGCGATACCCCAGATAGATTTTGTTCAGATACAGCTCGAGGATTTCGTCTTTGGTCAGCATCTGCTCGATGCGTATTGCCAGGAAGGCTTCCTTGATCTTGCGCATCAGGGTGCGTTCCGGGCTTAAGAAGAAGTTTCTCGCCAGCTGCTGGGTAATGGTACTTGCCCCCTGTGACGCATGGCCAGAGACCAGCGCAATAGAGGCAGCACGGAAGATACCGATTGGGTCGACGCCATGATGCTCATAGAAGCGGCTGTCTTCGGTGGCGATAAACGCATGCACCATAACCGGCGGAATTTGGTTCAATTTTAGCGGAATACGGCGTTTCTCACCGTATTGGGCGATCAGCTCGCCATCGGCGCTGTAAACCTGCATCGGTATTTGCAGCCGCACATCTTTCAGCGTTGCGACGTCAGGCAGCTGTGGCTCGACATATTTGTACAAGCCAAAAATCGAGGCTGCCCCCAACACGATGCAACACACTGCAAGGATTAGTAAATACTTTACGAACTTCACCTGAGATTTCCCATTTTCATGTCATTTGGGCAGTTTATAAACAACCGCGCGGTAGTATAAAGGCAAGCCTGCAACATGGATATGTTCTTTTGTTATCTGACGATAAGGAGGTCGGGCAAAATATGATCACTCAAGCATGGCAGGTGGGGCTGGATATACAAAGTCACTGCGTTCGTGCCCTGGCGGCACAGCGCCGTCGCAATGGCTGGCAACTGCGTCACTGGTGGCAACAAAGGTTGCCGCAACCGGTGCTGCGTGAGGGCTGTCTGGAGCAGAGCGACGCGCTGATCCAGGCGTTGCGCCAATGGCGGGTTCAGTTACCAAGACATATTTCCTTACGCATTGCTCTGCCCGCGCAGCGGGTTTTACAGCACAGGTTGCCACTGCCGGACGCCAGGCTGAAAGAGCCTGCGCGCGGTGACTACATCACCAGCCAGGGGCTGAAAAAGTTTCCTCTGGATAGCCAAACATTGGCGCTGGACTACCGCCAATCCCTGCCCGAACACGCGACTCTGCTGCTGACCGCCGCCCGTCAGCAAGAGCTGCAACAGTGGCTGAACTGTCTGCGTCAGGCCAATTTACAGCCGCAGGTGGTTGATATTGCCCCATGTGCGCTACGCGTGATGGCGGCGGCCGCAGGCGTGTCGGGCGAAGCCGGTTTGCTGCACCGCCTCGATGAAGAATGGTTATGGGTGACCGCACACCGAACGGAGTTTGCCTATGGCCAGGTATCGATTCGGGAAGCGGACGGGGCAAATCAGGTGTTGGCCGCAATGCGTACCGCCTGCCCATCGCTCGGCGAACATCAGATTTACTATAGCAGCGTGATGGATGAGCAGCCTCCGTCTGGGAGCTTGCCGTGGTCACCGCTCAGCGCTTTCAGCCAGCTGCGTCCTCCGTTACCCCCATTGCCGGCGGCATTTGTTTTGGCCGGCGGGCTGGCGCTGCGCGCTGAGGACAACTGATGTATCAGGTTAATCTTTTGCCCTGGCGCATGCGGGGCCAGCGTCGCCGCTATGCCTTTTGGCTACGCGCATTCATTTTGCAGTTGGTGCTGGTGTTGGCGGCACTGATGGTGGTTTTCGGCCTGTTGAGTCAGCAACAGGCCCAGCGGCATGAGGCACTGCTGATGCTGAGCGGCCAGCAGACAGAATTGACCGGGCGTTATCAGCAATTGCAACAGGCGGTGGCGCGTCTGGCACGCTTAACCGCGTTGGCGCAACAGCATGACAACAATCGGGTGCATAACCGGCGTTACCTGCAGCTGTTGCAGCAGCTCTCCACCCTGTTGCCTGCCCCGGTGTGGCTTATCGCAATGGAAAGCCACTCGCAGAATATCACTTTACGGGGACTTGGCCGGCGTTATGAGGCGGTGCTTCAGTTTGAGCAGCAACTGACGGCGTTACCCCTGTTACAGAACTACCGTCTGGCAGAGGTGGTACAGCGCCAGGATGGTCTGTTCTCGTTTACCTTAATGGCGCAATGGGGGCCGGGTGGATAAGTCATTGCCGCTGTGGTTGGCGAGGGGGCTGAGTTTGCCGGGGTGGAAGCTGTTGGCCATCCAGTGGCTGGTGTTGGGCAGCCTGATCCTGCTGTTCAGCCTGCTGCTGTTACAAGGAAAATGGCAGCAACTGACACAAACCGAGGCGCAGCAGCAGCATCTGATGCAACAGATGACTCCCTTGTGGGAGCAACTGGCTCGTATGCCGACGCTGGATCAGGTGAATCAAAGTCTGCAGCAGGTCACTCGCCCAGCTGCCGCCGATAGCGATTTGGCGAGCACGTTGCAACGAGCGGGGGCCGGGCTGCAGCGTTGGCAGCAGCAGGGTGATTCGCCGCGCCAAACCCTGATGCTGCATCTCAATTACGGCAGTTTATTAAGGCTGCTGGAGCGTTTTCCAGCCCAGTTGCGTATTGATCAAATGACCGTTGAGGCGCAGGTGGGGGAACTAACGGCGCATTTCATTCTCCTGGCGGCTTTGGCAGAGGTAGAAGCAGAGGCGGTAAACCCCAATGAATAAATGCTGTGGGTTCTGGTTACTGTGGCTGCCTCTGGCGCTGATGGCCCAGCCTCAGCCACGCGATCCTTTTAAGCCATTACCCCTGCCCGACTGTCCGAGCGCGGCGGAGTTACCGGTGAATTGGCAATTGAAGGGCACCATTGGGCGAGCGGCGTTACACCATGCCTGGGTGGTTACGACCGCCGGGCAGTGGCTGCGATTAAAACCCCAACAAACCCTGTTGGACGGGCGTTGGCGGGTGGAGCAGGTCGGTAAGGGGCAAGTAACGCTGAAAGTGAACCAGGGCGATCCGCTGTGTCCGGCCGCTGAGAATGCAGTGGTGTTGACCCTGAGAAACCATAAGGAAGAAAAATGAAAGGATGCCGTTGGTTGGCCGGGTTGCTCTGGGGTGTGGTTATCGCCGGTGCAGCACAGGAGCAAGAACCCGTTTCGCTGGAGTTTCAGGAGGCTCCCATTACGCTGGTGTTGCAGGCGCTGGCGGACTATCAACAGCTGAATATGGTCACCGCTGCCGGTGTGGGGGGCAACCTGACGCTGAGGTTGGATAATGTGCCCTGGCACCAGGCACTGGCGGTGATTTTGCGTATGGGGAAGTTGTCAATGACGCTGGAGGGGAATGTCATGATGGTCTCTCCTGAACCCAATGAGCAAGAAAAGCAGCGCCAACAGCAGGCGTTGGCACAAAAACAGCCGCTGAAAAGCGTAACCCTGCCGTTGAGTCATGCCGATGCCGAAGAGGTTGCTGAAAACCTGAACGCGCAGGGCGGAATATTGCTGAGCGAACGTGGCAGCGTGGTGGCAGATAAACGCACCAATGCGGTGTTGATCCGCGATACAGCACCGATCGTGGCGTTATTAACGCAAAGGATCGGCGAAATGGATGCGCCTTTGGCTCAGGTGCAATTGGCGGCGCATATCGTCACCATCAACAGCGAGAGTTTACGTGAGCTTGGCGTGCGCTGGGGGTTGGCTCCGGACGACCGGCCGGCCAGCTCATGGCAGATGGACGGCTTTAACGTCGGGTTACCACTGGAGCGCAGTGCTGTCAGCGCGGGTTTTCATCTGGCGCGAATTGGCGGGCGATTATTGGATCTGGAGTTGATGGCTTTGGAGCAGGAGAACCGGGTAGAAATCATTGCCAGCCCACGCCTGCTGACTGCGAACCTGCAAACCGCCAGCATAAAGCAGGGGACTGAAATTCCCTATGAAGTGAACAGCGGCTCCAGCGGGGCGACGTCGATGGAGTTCAAGGAAGCGGTGCTGGGCATGGAGGTGACGCCGAAAATTTTGCCCAATGGCCGCATCACCCTGACGTTGCAAATCAGTCAGAACATGCCCGGGCGTTCAATCAGCCGTGCGGCCGGCGAGACGTTGGCGATAGATAAACAGGAAATCAAAACTCAGGTGACGGTAAAAGATGGCGAAACCGTTGTTTTGGGAGGCGTATTTCAGCGCCATAGCGCCGAGGGGGCCGATAAGGTTCCCGGAATTAGCGACGTGCCGTTGCTGGGTTCCCTGTTCAAACAGAGCAGCAAACAGCATAAACGGCGCGAACTGGTGATATTCATTACTCCGACATTGATTAAGGCCTGAGCAACCGGGTGTGCGGTTCGTGGGAAATCGCCTAAAGTTGATGAGCAGATGCACTTTTTTATCACCTTCGAGGCATCTGCGTTTGACGCTGCGACCGATTTAGCTTACAAGGGTTACCGAATTGAGCACCGAGGTTTTTTTGTTAGCGCCAAGACGCCGTTAAAAACGTATGGTTTCCCTCCTGCGGCGTGGATTGCGATTTATTCGGTTGCCAAACTACCAAGAGTGTTGAGATAATTTTCCGTCTGATCTCGCACTATCGTTCATGAGGTTTCAGTTTAGGTCCCGCCGCTGATTTGATTGGCGGGGCGGGTTAACATTAACGAATTGTCTTAGTAATACCGAAAAACATGGCAGAGAAACGCAATATCTTTCTGGTTGGGCCTATGGGTGCCGGCAAAAGCACTATTGGCCGTCAGTTAGCTCAGCAACTCAATATGGAGTTTTTCGACTCCGATCAAGAAATTGAGCGACGTACCGGAGCTGACGTGGGCTGGGTATTCGACGTGGAAGGTGAAGAAGGTTTCCGCGATCGTGAAGAAAAAGTCATTAATGAACTGACGGAAAAGCAAGGCATCGTGCTGGCTACCGGCGGCGGTTCGGTTAAATCGCGTGAAACGCGTAACCGTCTGTCGGCGCGTGGCGTAGTGGTGTATCTGGAAACCACTATCGAGAAGCAATTGGCCCGTACCCAGCGCGACAAAAAGCGTCCGCTGCTGCAGGTTGATTCTCCTCCGCGTGAAGTGCTTGAAGCGCTGGCGAAAGAGCGCAATCCGTTATACGAAGAAATTGCAGATGTCACCATCCGCACCGACGATCAAAGCGCCAAAGTGGTTGCCAACCAGATAATCAACATGCTGGAAAGCAACTGATAGCGGTTTCCGTGTTCGCCACGGCAAATGCGGAAGACTGATTGTGTTCCCCGCGTTGCGGGGATAAACCACATTGAGAACTGAGCGCGACATGGAGAGAATTACCGTAACGCTTGGGGAGCGCAGCTACCCGATAACCATAGCCGCCGGATTGTTTAACGATCCGGCTTCTTTTATGCCGCTGAAGGCGGGTGAACAGGTCATGCTGGTCACCAACCAAACCCTGGCGCCACTCTATCTGGACCACGTCCGGAAGGTGTTGGAGCAGGCAGGCGTCATGGTGGATCAGGTGATTTTGCCTGATGGCGAACAGTATAAATCTCTGGCCGTACTCGAGCAGGTGTTCTCGGCACTGTTGGAAAAGCCGCACGGTCGTGATACCACGCTGATTGCCCTTGGGGGCGGCGTGATTGGCGATCTTACCGGCTTTGCCGCCGCCTGTTATCAGCGCGGTGTCCGCTTTATTCAGGTCCCTACCACGCTGTTGTCGCAGGTGGACTCTTCCGTTGGCGGTAAAACCGCCGTCAATCATCCGCTCGGCAAGAACATGATCGGCGCCTTCTATCAACCCGTTTCTGTGGTGGTTGATCTCGATTGCCTGAAAACCTTACCGGCGCGTGAGCTCTCCTCTGGTTTGGCTGAAGTGATCAAGTACGGGATTATTCTCGACCACGATTTCTTCGTCTGGCTGGAAAACAATATCGATGCCCTGGTGGCGCTGGATATGCAGGCTCTGGCCTACTGTATCCGTCGCTGCTGTGAGCTGAAAGCTGAGGTGGTTGCCGCTGACGAACGCGAAAGCGGGCTGCGCGCGCTGCTGAATCTGGGCCATACTTACGGCCATGCGATCGAAGCCGAAATGGGCTATGGTGTATGGTTGCACGGTGAGGCCATTGCCGCCGGTATGGTGATGGCGGCAGAAACCGCGCACCGTCTCGGCCAGTTCTCCCGCGAAGATATTGAACGTATTAAAGCACTGTTGTTGCGCGCCGGTTTACCAGTGTGTGGCCCGCAGGAAATGGCTCCGGGAACTTATCTGCCGCATATGATGCGCGATAAGAAAGTCCTGGCCGGCGAATTGCGCCTGGTACTGCCGACGGCCATTGGCCAGGCGGAAGTCCGTGGCGGAGTGGGGCATGATATGGTGCTCGCTTCGATCGCAGCTTGCCTTCCTGACGGAATGTCTAAGTAAATCGGACGAAGTAACAGTGGCTTAGCCGCCGTTTACATCTATATTAATTAATGTGCAAAGCATGACTGACGTCGCTTTGCCATCATCGGGTTAATCTGCCCGTGCCACGGTAGGTATACAGTGGTGGGCTTTTGCCTCTAGTTGGAGGGTTTCAGATGGATGAGTTTAAACCGGAAGACGATCTCAGACCTGATAGCAGCGATCGTCGTCCTGCACGTTCGCGAAAACCGGCTCCGGGACCGCGTTTTGCCATTTCACGTCAGCATTTAATGATTGGTATCGGTATTTTGGTGCTGTTGTTGCTGATTATCGGCATTGGCTCGGCGTTGAAGGCGCCAACCAAGCATGAGGCGGCACAGGATAGCGCACAGAATGGCGCAGCCAAGGACATTAATCTGTCAGGTTCTTCGTCACTGACTGCCGGTAATACCGGTGTTCCGGGCGGAACCACGGATACCAATGACAATAACGGCGTGAGCAGCAGCTCGCCGCCGCAAACCGTCAGCGTTCCTCCGATCTCCAGCACCCCGACGGAAGCGCAACCGCAGCCACCGCAGGGCGGCGCGCAGCAGCGTGTCGATCTGCCGGGCAATATGTCGGATGCATTGTCAGCGCAGCAGGGTCAGGTTGATGCCGCTACGCAGGGCATGACGGGTCCAGCTTCGACGCTGCCAACGGCTCCGGCAACCCTGATGAACGGCGCTGCGGCGAAAGAAACCGTCCGCCCGGTTCAGGGTACTGAGCCACAGCAACATAAAACACCGGCGAAAACCGTCAGCAAGCCGACGGCCACGGCCACACAGCATAAATCGCCAACCACGGTGTATACGCCGGCACCAACCTCTTCTGCCAAAGCGGGAGCAGCCAGCGCCAAGGCAGGAGCCGTTAGCGGCAGCGGCGGTTCGCTGCAGTCTGCACCGGCAAGCCATTACACTCTGCAACTGAGCAGCGCCTCGCGTTCCGATACGTTGAACGCCTACGCCAAGCAGCAGAAATTACAGCATTATCTGGTCTATTCGACTAAACGTGACGGCAAACCCTGGTACGTGCTGGTGAGTGGCAACTATGCCTCTTCTGCGGAAGCCAAGCGTGCCATTGCGACGCTGCCGGCAGATGTTCAGGCGAAAAAACCCTGGGTCCGGCCTGTAAGTCAGGTCCAGCAGGATCTGAAAAAGTAACCCGATAGATTTCAAGCTGCATTCAGGCATTGAAGGGGCGCACAAACTGCGCCCCTGTTACTCAGGGCGGACAGAGTCGCCCATGACCGATGGCTGGAGTTGCCTGCGGACAGGCCGAATAACTGTGCGTGGCCAAGGGTGCTGCGGCTTGAAGGATGAAGGGTATCAATCACTTAAATTTGTGCGCTGATGTGCTGTCTGAAACAGAGTACAATCCGCCGCTCTGAATTGTATAATAAGTAGCTAATTGACGGCATGAAGAAAAACCGCGCTTTTTTAAAATGGGCTGGTGGAAAATACCCGCTGGTGGACGAGATCCGTCGTCACCTACCAGCAGGCGACTGCTTAATCGAGCCCTTCGTGGGTGCGGGTTCAGTCTTCCTGAACACGGAATACGACGCCTATATTCTCGCCGACATCAACAGCGATCTTATTAATCTGTATAACATCGTTAAACTGCGTACGGATGACTTCGTGCGTGATGCCCGCCTGCTTTTCACCGATGAATTCAATAAGTCAGAACAGTTTTACCTGCTGCGTGAAGAGTTCAATATGAGTGCCGATGCTTACCGTCGTGCGCTGCTGTTTCTTTACCTGAACCGCCACTGCTATAACGGCCTGTGCCGCTATAACCTGCGCGGGGAGTTCAACGTGCCGTTTGGACGTTATAAGAAACCGTACTTCCCGGAGGACGAGCTGTACTGGTTCGCTGAAAAATCCCGCAACGCCACTTTTGTCTGCGAGCATTACCGCGATACCATGGCAAAAGCCGAGCGTGGTACCGTGGTGTATTGCGATCCGCCGTATGCGCCATTATCGGCGACGGCGAATTTTACCGCCTACCACACCAACAGCTTTAGCATGGCCGACCAGCAGAGCCTGGCACTGATGGCGCACCAGCTTGCGGTAGAAAGTCAGGTGCCGGTATTGATTTCCAACCATGATACCGAGCTGACGCGTGACTGGTACCAGCACGCCTCGCTGTACGTGGTGAAAGCGCGCCGTACTATCAGCCGCAATATTCTTGGTCGCAGCAAAGTGAACGAGCTTTTAGCGCTGTATCGTTAAACCGGGGTTACGCCCCGGCGTAGTTATCCTATGGATTTCGAACCCTACGTTTGGAGATAGCGGATGAAAAAATTTTTGATTGCCCCGTCCATTTTGTCAGCAGACTTTGCCCGTCTGGGTGAAGATTCTGCCAACGTGTTGGCCGCAGGCGGCGACGTAGTGCATTTTGACGTAATGGATAACCACTACGTTCCCAATCTGACCATCGGGCCGATGGTTTGTCAGGCGCTGCGTAATTACGGCATCACCGCACCGATTGACGTTCACCTGATGGTGAAACCGGTCGACCGCATCGTGCCGGATTTCGCTGCAGCGGGCGCCAGTTGCATCTCTTTCCATCCGGAAGCCTCCGAACACGTCGATCGCACCATTCAATTGATTAAAGAGCACGGCTGTAAAGCCGGCCTGGTGTTCAATCCGGCAACGCCGCTCAGCTACCTCGATTACGTGATGGATAAAATCGACGTGATCCTGTTGATGTCGGTCAACCCTGGTTTTGGCGGTCAGTCGTTTATCCATGGCACTTTGGATAAGCTGCGTCAGGTGCGCAAAATGATCGACGAAAGCGGTCGCGACATCCGACTGGAAGTGGATGGCGGCGTGAAGGTCGACAATATCGCCGAGATCGCTGCCGCCGGTGCGGACATGTTTGTCGCAGGTTCCGCTATCTTCAGCAAGCCGGATTATCGTCGGGTGATCGACGAAATGCGCAGCGAGTTGGCGAAGGTGACGCATGGCTGATTTTGGAGCGATCCGCGCTCTGGCTTTCGATCTCGATGGCACGCTGGTAGACAGCGCGCCGGGGTTGGCAGCCGCTATCGATCTGGCCTTGGCGGAAATGGGCCTGCCGCAGGCCGGTGAGGCCCGGGTGGGCACCTGGATTGGCAACGGCGCCGACGTGCTGGTACAGCGTGCGCTGCGCTGGGCAGAAGTGGAAGCCACGCCGGAGCACTGCGGGCAACTACGCGAGCGCTTCGATCATTTCTATGCGCAAACCGTCGACAGCGGCAGTCGCCTGTTCCCACAGGTGAAAGAAACCCTGGCTCAACTGGCTGCGCAAAATTACCCGATGGCGCTGGTGACCAACAAGCCAACGCCGTTTGTTGCGCCGTTGCTGGCCGCATTGGGCATTATTGATTACTTCTCGCTGATTATCGGCGGTGACGACGTGGTGGAAAAGAAACCGCACCCGGCGCCGCTGTATCTGGTCCTCGGTAAGCTTGGCCTGCGCGCCAACGAGTTGCTGTTTGTCGGCGACTCCCGCAATGATATTCAGGCTGCGCAAGGGGCAGGTTGTCCAAGCGCCGCGCTGACTTACGGTTATAACTACGGCGAGGCCATTGCCCTGAGCCATCCCGACCGCGTGTTGGAGCGCTTTGCCGATTTGTTGCCCGCTCTTGGGCTGTCATCTTTAGAGAATCAGGAAATTTAAACATGAGTAAGCCCATCGTATTTAGCGGCGCGCAACCGTCCGGTGAACTGACCATTGGCAACTACATGGGGGCACTGCGTCAGTGGGAAAAAATGCAGGATGATTACGACTGCATCTACTGCATCGTTGACCTGCATGCGATCACCGTACGTCAGGATGCAGAAAAATTGCGTAAAGCCACGCTCGATACGCTGGCGCTGTATCTGGCCTGTGGTATCGATCCGCAAAAAAGCACCATCTTCGTGCAGTCGCACGTACCGGAACACACGCAACTGAGCTGGGTGTTGAACTGCTACACCTATTTCGGCGAACTGAGCCGCATGACCCAGTTCAAGGACAAGTCCACCCGTTACGCGGAAAACATTAACGCCGGCCTGTTCAGCTACCCGGTATTGATGGCGGCGGATATCCTGCTGTACCAGACCAACCAGGTGCCGGTCGGCGAAGACCAGAAACAGCATCTGGAGTTGAGCCGTGACATCGGTCAGCGTTTCAACGCGCTGTACGGTGACGTGTTCAAAGTGCCTGAGCCGTTTATTCCCAAGTCCGGCGCCCGCGTGATGTCGCTGCAAGAGCCGACCAAGAAGATGTCCAAGTCGGACGATAACCGTAATAACGTGATCGGCCTGCTGGAAGATCCGAAAGCGGTGGCTAAAAAGATCAAACGCGCGATGACCGACTCGGAAGAGCCGCCAGTGGTGCGTTATGACGTGGTGAACAAGGCGGGGGTATCCAACCTGTTGGATATTCTCTCCGGCGTGACCGGCAAGAGCATCTCTCAGTTGGAAGCCGAGTTTGAAGGGCAGATGTACGGCCACCTGAAAGGCGCCGTCGCTGACGCGGTCTCCGGCATGCTGGGTGAGCTGCAGGAGCGCTATCATCGTTTCCGTAATGACGAGGCCCTGCTGCAGCAAGTGATGCGTGATGGCGCTGCCAAGGCCCGTGCACGAGCTCAGGAAACGCTGGCGAAGGTTTACCAGGCTGTGGGCTTTGTTTCCCCACAGTGAGGCTCCGAGCAAAAAGAAAAGCGGCCACTGGCCGCTTTTTTTACGTCTGTATCAGGCCATTTGCGCCAGTGGTTGCGGTGGCTCCTGGCTTGAGAACCAGTTCAGCTTGCTGCGCAGGCTGACTACGCTGCCGACGATGATTAAACTTGGGCTGGCAGCCTGTAAGGCCAGCGTCCCCAGTTGGCTTAATTCCCCTTCGATCACTCGCTGGCGGCAGGAAGTGCCGTTTTCTACCAGCGCCACCGGCGTAGCGGCAGGCATGCCGTGGGCGATCAGTTGGCGTTGGATGTCCGCCGCCTGCGTCAGGCCCATGTAAAACACCAGCGTCTGCTGCCCGGCAGCCAGCGTTGACCAGTCCAACCCGCCGTCACTCTTGGCGTGGCCGGTCACCAGCCGCACGCTCTGGGCGTGGTCGCGATGGGTGAGGGGAATGCCGCTGTAGGCCGAACAACCAGAGGCGGCGGTAATGCCCGGCACCACCGAGAACGGAATATTGGCGTCGGCCAGGGTTTCCAGCTCTTCACCGCCGCGGCCGAAGATAAAGGGGTCACCGCCTTTCAGCCGCACCACGCGTTTACCGAGCTGCGCCTGCTGCAGCAGGATTTGGTTGATCTGCTCCTGCGGCACGCAATGGTGGCCGGCCCGTTTGCCGACAAAAATGCGTTCGGCATCGCGGCGCACCAGCGTCATGACTTCATCAGACACCAGCCGGTCGTAAACCACCACGTCAGCCTGCTGGATTTGCTGCAGGCCTTTCAGCGTCAGCAAACCGGCATCGCCCGGCCCGGCGCCCACCAGCACCACTTCGCCGCACTCTTGCGGTTGATGGCTAAACAGTTGCTCAATTTGCCGCTCCGCCAGCGCTACGTCATTATTGGCCAGCGACTGTGCCAGCCGATCGTGGGCAAACAGCTTTTCCCAAAAACGGCGGCGTGAGCCGATGTCGCTGAAGTGCTTTTTCACCCGCTGACGCAGTGAACCGCCCAACTGTGCCAACTTGCCAAGATGTTGGGGCAGTACGGCTTCCAGCTTTTCGCGCAGCAGTCGTGCCAGCACCGGGGCTTTACCGCCGGAGGACACTGCGACCATAATCGGCGAGCGATCGATAATCGACGGCATGATAAAGCTGGCGCGTTTCGGATCGTCGACCACGTTGCAAAATACCCGCTGCTGGTTGGCACATTGGTACACCAGCGCATTGACCTCGACCTTGTCGGTAGCGGCGATCACCAGCCATTTTTCCGCCAGTAACTCTGCGCTGAATTCACCGGTCGCCAGCGTGAGGCGGCCAAGAGCTGCCCACTCGTGGAACTGTGGGGTGAAGCTACAGGCGTTAACGGTCAGTGCCGCACCGGCGTCCAGCAGCAGGCGAGCCTTGCGCTCGGCAATCTCGCCGCCACCGACCAGCAGGCAGGCTTTGTGTTGCAGTTGGCAGAAAATCGGCAGGTAATCCATCGGCAATCCTCGGGGCAATCAGCAGTGGGGCGCAAGGCGCCCCGGAATATTATGCAGTCTGGCGAGCTACGGCTTTATCAGCCTGTGGCCGTTCGGCGCGCGGCGTGGCGTACCAATAACCCAGGCCCATCAACACGGCCCCGGACAGGATATTGCCCAGCGTCACCCACAGCAGATTATGGCCGATCCCGCTTAGGGTATAGGCTTCACTGTGATGGCCGAACCAGGACAGGGCAAACAGCGTCATGTTGGCGACCGAGTGTTCGTAACCGGAAGCGATAAAGGCCAGCAGACACCACCAGATGGCGATGAATTTGGCGGCACCCTCAACGCGGATGGCCATCCAAATCGCCAGACAGACCAGCCAGTTACACAGCACGCCCTTGAAGAACAGCACTTCTGCCGGTGCAGTGGTTTTCGCCAGTGCCACGCTGTGTACCAGACTGGTGTCCACCGGCAACAGGCTGCCGCCGCCGTAATAGTACATCAGCGCTACCAGTACCGAACCCAACAGGTTACCCAGCCAGGTTTGCGGCAATACGGCCCACATCTGGCCCTGCGTAATGGTGCCGGCTTTGACGCCCAGCGTCAGGAACATGGTATGACCGGTGAACAACTCCGACCCGGCAATGATCACCAGCGTCAGCGCGATGCCGAAGGTGGCACCCATCACCAGTGGACGAAGTGACGGATCGACAAGGTTGCCGAGGGTGAAGATCAATATGATGCCGAGGCCGACGTAGGCCCCGGCCATTGCCGAGCTGATCCAAAAGCCCAGCGGGCTGTGCTTTGCCAGCCTGACGATGCGCGCCGCGTTGGCGGCACATTTGTTGATGGTATCGGTGAACATGCTGCTTCCCCTGAGGTTAAATAAAAATATCAGGCCGCGACCTGTACCATGCCGTCCACAACCCGGCTGGTGAAATGCGCGACGCAGCGGCTGTCATCTTCCAGACAGTAGCCGTCGTGCAGGCGGAAATGCTGTTTTTTTAGCGGGCTGGCGACCCACAGCTCACCCTGATGTTCGGCAATCAGCCCACGTGACAACACGCTGGCCTGGGCGAAGGGATCAATATTGCTGATGGCAAACACCTGCTCGTCGGCAAAGGGGCGGAAAATCGCCACCTGTTGGTCGCCGACCAGGGCACACACGCCGGTGCCAGGCAGAATATCGGTGATGGCGCAAAGGGTTGTCCACTGGCTCATACGTTGTTCTCCTCGGCTTCAAGCAGGGTGACGGGAATGCGTTCATCCGGACGTGCCGGACGGTGCTGTTCGCGCTCGGCGACCACCTGGACGTTAGGATCGCGCAGGTTGCTGTTGATAAAGTGGGCGAAGCGCACCTGGGTTTCAGGGTGCTCAAGGGTTTCTTTCCACTCGCAGACAACCGCATCACGCAGGCGGGCGATCTCGGCTTCCAGTTGGTCGTTGATCCCCAGTTTGTCGTCAATAATCACCTTACGCAGGTAATCGATACCGCCTTCCAGGCTTTCCAGCCATACAGAGGTGCGCTGCAGTTTATCGGCGGTGCGGATATAGAACATCATAAAGCGATCGAGGTAGTGCTCCAGCGTTTCGCGGTCGAGATCGGCTGCCAGCAGGTCGGCATGGCGTGGTTTCATCCCGCCGTTACCGCATACGTACAGGTTCCAGCCGTTTTCGGTTGCGATAATACCGACGTCTTTGCCCTGAGCTTCGGAGCATTCGCGGGTACAGCCGGAAACGCCAAACTTCATTTTGTGCGGGGTGCGAATGCCCTTGTAGCGATGTTCCAGTTTGACGCCAAACCCGACGCTGTCACCGACGCCAAAGCGGCACCAGGTGCTGCCGACGCAGGTTTTTGACATGCGCAGCGCCTTGGCGTAGGCGTGGCCGGTTTCAAAACCGGCGGCAATCAGTTTGCTCCAGATGGCCGGCAGATCGTCTTTCTGTGCGCCGAACATGCCGATACGCTGGGAGCCGGTCAGTTTGGTGTAAAGGTTATATTCCTTGGCGATCTGGCCAACCACCATCAACCCTTCCGGGGTAATTTCGCCGCCGGGGGAGCGTGGGATCACCGAGTAGGTACCGTCTTTCTGGATATTGCCGAGGAAGTTGTCGTTGGTGTCCTGCAGCGCCGTGTGTTGCGGCTTGAGAATGTACTCATTCCAGCAGGAGGCCAGCAGCGAGCCGACGGTCGGTTTACAGACTTCGCAACCGTAGCCCTTGCCGTATTTGGCCAGCAGTTCGTCGAAGGATTTGATGCCTTCGACGCGGATCAGGTGGTACAGCTCCTGGCGCGAATAAGCGAAGTGTTCGCACAGGTGGTGGTTCACCTCAATGCCCTGTTTGCTCAATTCGGCGTTCAGCACCTGAGTGAGCAGTGGAATACAGCCGCCGCAGCCGGTACCGGCCTTGGTTTCTGACTTGAGCGCGGCCACGGTATGGCAACCCATGCTGACCGCTTTGATGATATCGCCTTTACTGACGTCGAAGCAGGAACAGATTTGCGCGCTTTCCGGCAGTGAATCGACGCCGATGGCCGGTTTGCTGCCCGCATGCGCCGGCAGGATCAGGCCGTCCGGATTTTCCGGCAGTTCGATAGCATTCAGTGCCAGCTGCAGCAGGTTGCCGTAGTCGCTGGTGTCGCCCACCAGTACTGCGCCCAACAGGGTTTTGTTGTCGGCGCTGACCACGATGCGTTTATAAACTTCTTTGCTCTCGTCCAGATAGACGTAGCTGCGTGCGCCTTCGGTGCGGCCGTGAGCATCACCGATACCGCCGACGTCGACGCCCAGCAGTTTCAGCTTGGCGCTCATGTCGGCACCCATGAAGGTATTTTCACGACCCAGCAGATGGTCGGCGGTAACCTGCGCCATTTTATAGCCTGGGGCTACCAGACCGAAGGTGCGCTCACGCCATGAGGCGCATTCGCCGATGGCGTAAACGTCAGGATCTGAGGTTTGGCAACTGTCGTTAATCACGATGCCGCCGCGGCGGGCAGTGGCCAGACCGCACTGATGGGCCAACTTGTCCTGGGCGCGGATGCCGGTGGAGAAGACGATAAAGTCCACTTCCAGCGCGGTACCGTCGGCAAACTGCATGGTTTTGCGCGCCTGTTCACCGCCGTTGACGATTTCCTGGGTATTTTTACCGGTATGGACTTTGACGCCCATGCGTTCAATCTTGCGGCGCAGTTGATCACCGCCCATCGGATCGAGCTGTTCGGCCATCAGTACCGGTGCAAACTCGATGACGTGAGTTTCAACACCGAGGCTTTTCAGCGCACCGGCGGCTTCCAGCCCCAACAGGCCACCGCCGACCACCGCACCGCGTTTGCTGCGACGGGCGCAGGCTTCGATGGCGTTCAGATCTTCAATGGTGCGGTAGACGAAACAGTCCTGACTTTCGGAGCCTTTAATCGGTGGGATCCACGGATAAGAACCGGTGGCCATGATCAGTTTGTCGTAGTAGACGGTGCGGCCGGTATTGGAGTGAATGACTTTCTCGCTGCGGTTAATGGTGATGGCGCGTTCACCAACCAAAACCTTCACGCCCTGCTTCTCGTAAAAGCCTTCACGTACCAGTGAAAGTTCTTCGGCGGTGTGGTGGGAGAAATAAGAAGAAAGGTGTACGCGATCGTAGGCGATGCGCGGCTCTTCACAAAATACGGTGATGTCGAATTGGTCTTTGTCTGCTTTTTCCAACAGATCTTCGATAAACCGGTGGCCGACCATGCCATTGCCGATGACAGCGAGTTTGACTCTGCTCATTATTGCCTCAAAATTCTGGTTTCCTAGCGTTACCTTATTCCTCCCTGTGGGCAATTTATTGATGCAAATCAAGCGCCCCTCCATATACCTCTAATGTGGTATATGAATGATTTTTATCGTTATTTGATAAGTTGCGGTTTTTATTCATCTTTAGCTGAAACGAGCCAGTTAATGCGAATTCTACCCATTCGGGAGTAATGGGTGGGGGTAATAAATTATTGGCGTCTTTGTCAGTAGGATGAGCTGCCAGTATGATGAATGAAACAGGCTGGAACAGCAGAGGTGAAGGGTGGCCAAGAGTCCATTGAAGTTTATCGATAACCTGCGTCTGAGCGGGCATGAAGGGCTGTGGCAATTGGTCATTGAACAGGGGCGCATCGCCCATATCGTGCCGCAGCCGGAAGGGCGGGAATGGCGCAGCGACGTGCTGGATGCACAGGGCGGGCTGGCGCTGCCGGCGTTTGTCGAACCGCATATCCATCTGGATACCACCCAGACCGCCGGGCAACCGGCCTGGAACCAGTCAGGCACCCTGTTTGAAGGCATTGAGCGCTGGGCCGAGCGCAAGGCGCTTCTGACCCACGAGGACGTCAAACAGCGCGCCTGGCAGACGCTGAAATGGCAGATCGCCAACGGCGTACAGTACGTGCGTACGCACGTTGACGTTTCTGACCCGACCCTGACCGCGCTACGTGCGATGCTGGAAGTGAAACAGGAAGTCGCACCCTGGGTCACGCTGCAAATCGTCGCTTTTCCACAGGAAGGCATTATGTCTTATCCCAACGGCGAGGCGCTGTTGGAAGAGGCGCTGCGGCTGGGGGCCGATGTGGTAGGAGCCATTCCGCACTTTGAGTTTACGCGCGAGTACGGCGTGGAGTCCCTGCACAAGGCATTCGCCCTGGCGCAGAAATACGATCGGCTGGTGGATGTTCACTGTGATGAGATAGACGACGAACAGTCGCGCTTTGTCGAAACCGTGGCGGCGTTGGCGCTGAAGCTGGATATGGGCGCCAGGGTCACTGCCAGTCACACCACGGCGATGCATTCCTACAATGGGGCTTACACTTCACGGCTGTTCCGCCTGCTGAAAATGTCCGGCATCAACTTTGTCGCCAACCCCCTGGTCAATATTCACCTGCAGGGGCGCTTCGACAGCTATCCGAAACGGCGCGGCATCACCCGGGTGAAGGAGATGCTGGAGGCGGAAATTAACGTCTGCTTCGGCCATGATGATGTGTTCGATCCCTGGTATCCGCTGGGCACTGCCAATATGCTGCAGGTGCTGCATATGGGGCTGCACGTGTGCCAACTGATGGGATACGGCCAGATCGACGACGGGCTGAAACTGATCACCAGCCACAGTGCACGAACTCTGAACCTGAGCGACTATGGCTTGAAGGCTGGCAACAGCGCCAATCTGGTGATATTACCGGCCGATAGCGGCTTTGATGCTGTGCGCCGACAGACGCCGGTGCGTTACTCGATACGTCAGGGCACGGTAATTGCCGAAACCCAGCCGGCAGAAACCACGCTGTATCTGGCGCAGGATGAGAAGGTGGATTTCCGGCGTTAAGCTGGGGGTTATCAGCATAAAAAAGGGTGCCGAGGCACCCTTTTTCATATCACGTCATTGACGACAGATCAGTGGGTCACGTGACCGTGGCTGCGGTGCTTGGTTACGAAACCGAGCAGCAGACACATCACGAACACCGCCAGGTACAGACCATTGGCGGTAGTCAGCGCCGCGTGTGCGCCGCCTTTGGCTACGATCGGGCCGGTAACCACGAAGGTCAGCATGGTGCCGATGGTGCCGCAGGTCAGGATGAAGTTAACCAGTTTCGGTGAGGAAACCTTGGTCTGCAGCGAGCCCAGAGTGATCAGGGTGGTGTAGATCGCGCTGGAAACGAAGCCCAGAGCCATAATGTAGTAGCTCAGGTGTTCCGGGTTATCGGTGCTGACGAACAGGTACATCGCACCGGTCGCCAATGCGGCCAGGATAGTGACGATGCGCTGCAAATCGAAGAAGCGCAGGATAAAGCTGAATACCCACATGCCGATCATGTACGAGGTCCAGAAATCGCTCACCAGCTTACCGGCCTGGCTGATATCCATCCCGAACGACTTGGTGGCGTATTCCGGCACCCACTGAATGAAGCCAAGCTGGCCGAGGATGTAGCACAGTGCGGCGATCGACAGGAACAGCACGCCGATACCCCATTTCTCTTTCACTACCGGCTGGCCCGCGTCGGCTCCTTTGTTGCCCAGTACCGGGAACTCGGAGAACAGGGTCAGCACAAAGATACCTACATACAGCAGGCCGATGCAGGCGTACACCCAGTACCAGCCGATCTGACGCGCCAACAGCATCGCGGCGACAATCGGGAAGATCATTCCGGCCATGCTGAAGAAGGAGTCAGTGAACAGCAGGCGCGAACCGCGTTGGCGGCCGGCATACATATGGGTGATCAGGAAGGTGCCTATCGACATGGTGATACCGCTGACCACGCCAAGGATAAACATGCACAACGAGAACATGGTCAGGCTTTTACCGAGCATCAGCCCGGCAATAGCCAGTACCATCAGCACAAAGCCAAACATCAGTTGACGTTTAAGCGGGATAATTTCCATCAGCCAGGCATTGAGGAAGATCGAAATCAAAATACCGGCGTTAAGGAAGGTGAAAGTATTGCTCATGCTGGAAACCGGCAGATTAAAGTACTCTGCAATGTTCCCCATCACCATCCCTGTGACGATAACTAAAGCACCGGTCAGCGCGTAAGAAAAGTAGCTGATCCAGGTAAGCCGTAGACGGTTGCTATCATTCATTATTTAGGCCTGATTAAGTCTATAAAGAGTTTAAAACTGGATTAAGGCCGCTGGCTTTTCCTGGCAAAGCAGAAAAAAGTCCCGATCAGGCCACCAGGGAGCGGATCCTAGCACAGACAACGGGAGTTTTTGTGATGCCTATCTATTTTTTGATGCAATCAATGAGTAGTTCTGAAATATTTTTGTGATCTATTTGCTCGCCGTCACGATCGAGTCGCGGCTGATGACTATCGGCGCAAAGCTAATCGGTGGCGTGGCCGGGTCAATCAGCAGGCGTGCGGCATATTGCGCCATTTCGCTAATCGGGAAATGCACGCTGGTCAGCGCCGGGCGGACAAAGGGGGCGCGTTCGCCGCTGTCGTAACAGATAAGCGAGATATCTTGCGGCACCCGCAGGCGGTGTTCGTTGACGGCCAGCAGTGCGCCGATAGCCATTTCTTCATTGCAGCAATAGATGGCGGTGGGCAGGGTTTTCATTTTCAGCAGTTGATCGGCGCAGCGATAACCGCTCTCCAGATCGTAAAGCCCTTCGGCGCAGGCGACCGGCTTGATATGCGCTGCCTGCATGGCCTGTTCAAAACCCTGCAGCCGCAAGAGACTGGAAGGGCGGTCGCGCGGGCCGCTGATACAGGCGATGTGCCGGTGGCCGGCATCAATCAATTGTTGTGTTGCCATGCGGCTGGCGTACTGGTGATCGAAAGTGACGCAGTGCGCTTCCAGGCCGGGCACCAGGCGATCGAGCAGCACAAAGCGGCGTTGCTCCGCTGCCAGTTGGCGCAATTGGTCATCGCTGAGGAAACGGACGTGCAGGATCACACCATCGCAGCGCAGATTGAACAGCCGCTGGATCGCCTGCCATTCGTTTTCCGCACTGTTACGCCCCTGGGTCACCAGCAATTGCTTGCCGTGGGATTCGGCTTCGGTTTGCACAAAGTCCATCAGTGCGCCGAAGAAACCACCGCGATAGGAGGTAGTGACCAACCCCAGGGTATTGCTGTGGCTGGAGGCCAGCGCACGGGCGGCCGGGTTGGGCGTGTAGCCAAGTTGGGCCACCGCCTTTTCAACCTTCTCGCGGGTTTGCCCCTTAACGTTGGTATCGCCATTCACTACGCGTGACACGGTGGCGCGGGACACGCCCGCCAGGGCTGCGACATCTTCCAGTGTCACCATTATCCGACTCCTGATTACGACAAAAATGGGGCCGACTCAGCGACCCCTTATACTAGGTATAGCAATGTATCAGCAACCGCGGTTGGCCCGACGGTTATTTAAACTGAGGCAAATAAGGCGCGTTCACCGCCAGCACTTCATCCAACAGCGGCTGCGCCACATTGGCATTGCCGACCAACGGGTTGGTGACCAACGCCAGCAGGCCACTGCGGCGATCGCCGTGCACTGCGGCTTCGATGGTCAGGCGCTCATAGGCTTTCACCTGTTGGGTCAGCGCGTGCATGGAATCCGGCAGCGTGCCGAAGGTCAGCGGATGAGCACCCTGAGCATCGACGATACAGTTGGTTTCTATCACCGCGTCGTCCGGTAAACCGCGAATAGCGCCACGGTTTGCGGTATTAACGACTAATTGCGTACCGAGATTATTATGGATCGCACGAATTAGCTCCAGCGCCACTTCCGAATAATATGATCCACCGCGGAAACTTAACTGCTCCGGTTTGCTGTCGAGATGTGGATCGGCGTACAGTTCAAACAGCTCTTTCTCCACCTTCATCACCTGCTCGGCGCGGGTACCGCGTTCGGCTGCTGCGGCAATTTCCTCGGCCAGCATTTCTTTGGTTTGGTAGAAATAGCGGTGATAGGGGCAAGGGATCGCCCCGACGGCGCGCAGGAAGTCCGGCTGCCAGGGTTCTTCCTTGATGTTGTTCATGGTCAGCGCGGCACCGTCGCACAACATGTCGATCACCTTGCCGGTGACGTCATGCCCGTTTTGCAGCACCTGATGTACCCACACCATGTGGTTCAGCCCGGCGAACTGCAATTGCACCTCTTGCGAAGGGACTTTCAGCATGTTGGCAATCATGTGATGCATGCTGATCGGCACGTTGCACAGGCCGATGATTTTCGCTTTGGTGTAGCGGGAGACCGCTTCGGTGACGATGCCGGCTGGGTTGGTGAAGTTGATGATCCAGGCTTCAGGCGCCAGTTTTTCCACCCGGCGTGCAATATCCAGCATCACCGGAATGGTACGCAATGCCTTGGCGAAGCCGCCAACGCCGGTGGTTTCCTGGCCGATTAAATCGTATTTCAGCCCCAGACGCTCGTCGGCGGCGCGTGCCGGCAACTGACCCACGCGGAACTGGGTCAGGACGAAATTGGCGTCGCGAATGGCCTCATCCAGTTCGAAATGCACGCTGACCTTCACCTGCTCCAGCCCATGGCGCGCCAGCATGCGTTCGGTCAGAGCGGCAATAATCTCGACCTTTTCGCGGCCAGGCTCAACGTCAACCAGCGCCAGTTCGGTGACCGGCAGTTCTTCGATACGCTGGATCAAGCCATCGACCAATTCTGGCGTGTAGCTGCTGCCGCCGCCGATAACGGCGATTTTTAACGATTTCATGCACGAATCTCCATTTTGGCCTGACGGCGGTAAAGCTCAATCATGTCATCCGCCAGATCCTGGATCACCATGGCGTTCATCAGATGGTCCTGGGCATGAACGGTAATCAGGTTGATGGTCAGTTTGCCGCAGCCTTCGTCCAGGCCGATCAGCTGGGTCTGGATCAGATGGGCCTTTTTTACCGACTGTTTGGATTCGGCCATGTGTTTGGCTGAAGCTTCAAAGTCGCCGGCACGCGCTTGTTGCAGCGCCATCAGCGCACTGCTGCGGGCGCCACCGGAGAACACCAGCAGCTCCATGATGGTGCTTTCAAAATCGGGGCTGATTTCAGTTTCAGTCATCAATTCACTCACATTATTTCTCCTGTATTGCACGGCGGTGGTGCCGGCGGGCATTCATTATTCTTATCTTTGCGCTAAATGAGAGCGCTCTCATTTCTCTAGAGTAACGGGAATGGAAAATGAAACCGGGAGTTGTGTCGCAAAAAACGACCAAGGCGTAAAAAGGGCAAAAAATGCGTGATGCAGTTGGCAAAAAGGTCTAAGGCGATCATACTTTTGGCAGTAAAATCCGGGGCTGACTGAGATAAGTCCCACTATTAAGTAAATATAGGTAAATGGCTGGCACTCGCAGGTGCAGCTCTTTAGAATCAATGCGCTTTTCCGTTGTTTGTCTCTCAGAGAAAGGACCCGTTAATGTTCAAACGTACTTTAGTGACCTTCGTTGCGCTGTGTTCCCTGACAGCAATGGCACCTGCCGCGCTCGCCGCCGGCGAAACACATGTCATGCTGACTACCTCGGCTGGGAATATCGAATTGGCGCTCGACAGTCAGAAGGCTCCGGTTTCCACCAAGAACTTCGTCGACTACGTGAACAGCGGCTATTACAACAACACCATTTTCCACCGTGTGATCCCGGGCTTTATGGTTCAGGGCGGTGGTTTTACTGCTGATATGCAGCAAAAATCCACCCAGGCACCGATCAAGAACGAAGCGGATAACGGCCTGCGCAACCTGCGCGGCACCATTTCGATGGCGCGTACCGCTGACAAAGACAGTGCCACCAGCCAGTTTTTCCTCAACGTGGCAGATAACGCCTTCCTGGATCACGGCCAGCGCGATTTCGGCTATGCGGTATTCGGCAAAGTGGTCAAAGGGATGGACGTGGTAGATAAAATCTCCCAGGCACCGACTGGCAACGTCGGTCCGTACCAGAATGTTCCGAGCAAACCTATCGTCATCCTGTCAGCAAAAGTGCTGCCATAATGATTTTGCGCCGGCCCCAGGTGGGCCGGCTGCGTTGCTTTCCCCGGAAGCCTTGCCTGCATCACTGTTTTTTCCCCCTCCACATGCTTTAATCGCCAGCTTATAACCAGACCGGAAACCCGGCGTTCTGCATCTGTTTTGTTAAGGGATGAGCTGCTGCCATGTTTGAATTTAGCCAGGTTCTGCTGCTGTTGCAGCAGATGTGCGTTTATCTTGTCATTGCTTATTTACTGAGCAAAACCCCGTTATTCATTCCGCTGACGCAGGTGACCATTCGCCTGCCGCACAAGCTACTGTGCTACGTCATTTTCTCGGTGTTCTGCATCATGGGCACCTATTTCGGTCTGCATGTCGAAGGTTCCATTGCCAACACCCGCGCTATCGGCGCCGTATTGGGCGGCCTGTTGGGTGGGCCTTCGGTCGGGCTGCTGGTGGGGCTGACCGGTGGCCTGCACCGTTATACCCTGGGGGGCATGACCGATATCGCCTGTACGGTATCAACCGTGGCGGAAGGGCTGGTGGGCGGGCTGGTGCATAGCATCGCCATGCGTCACCGGCGTATCGACCTGCTGTTTAATCCGTTGTTTGTCGCCGGGGTCGCGCTGGTGACCGAAGTGCTGCAAATGGTGATCATCCTGGCGATTGCGCGGCCGTTCGACGAGGCGCTGCGGCTGGTGGAACATATCGCTTTGCCGATGTTGATCGCCAATACGGTGGGGGCCGCGATGTTCATGCAAATCCTGCTGGACAGGCGAGCGATGTTCGAGAAATACACCGGTGCGTTTTCCGCCAAGGCGCTGAAGATTGCCGAACGTACCGAAGGGATCTTGCGACAGGGGTTTGATCAGGAAAACAGCATGAAGGTGGCGCGGGTGATTTATCAGGAGCTGGGCATCGGTGCCGTAGCGATAACCGACCGCGATAAATTGCTGGCGTTTATCGGCATCGGTGACGACCACCACCTGCCGGGCACGCCGATTTCATCAAAGCACTCGCACCGCGCAATCGACAACAACGAAGTGGTCTACGCCGACGGCAATGAGCACTCCTACAGCTGCTCGATTAACCCCGGTTGCAAACTGGGTTCGACACTGGTGATCCCGCTGCGCGGTGAGAATCAGCGGGTGATCGGCACCATCAAACTGTATGAACCGAAGAGCCGGTTGTTCAGCACCATCAATCGTACGCTGGGGGAAGGTATCGCCAGCCTGTTATCCGCGCAGATTATGGCCGGCCAGTATGAGCGCCATAAACAGCTGCTGGCGCAGTCAGAAATCAAATTACTGCATGCGCAGGTCAATCCGCACTTTCTGTTTAACGCCCTGAATACGCTGGTAGCGGTGATCCGCCGTGACGGCGACCGGGCCTGTGAGCTGGTGCAGTCACTTTCGACCTTTTTCCGCAAGAACCTCAAGCGTTCCGGCGATGAGGTCAGCCTGGCGGACGAACTCGAGCATGTGAATGCCTACCTGCAAATCGAACTGGCGCGTTTTGCCGATCGGCTGGAAGTCGTGGTTTCGTTGCCGCAAGACCTGTTGGCAGTACGGTTGCCGGCATTTTCACTGCAGCCGATCGTGGAGAATGCCATTAAGCATGGCACTTCGCAGCTGTTGGGGGTGGGGCGGATTGGTATCGGTGCGCGGCGCGAAGGGGAATGCCTGTTGCTGCAGGTGACCGACAATGCCGGATTATTCCAATCGCAGCCGAACAACAGTGGGCTGGGGATGAACCTGGTGGATAAGCGTATCCGCGTACGCTACGGCGATGATTATGGTGTACAGGTAGCCTGTGAGCCGCAAACATTCACCCGGATTACAATCAATGTCCCCTTGGCGAGGGCTGCCTGATGTTAAACGTACTGATTGTCGATGACGAACCCTCCGCGCGCGATAACCTGCGGCATTTGCTGGAGGCGGAAGATGGCATCTCTATTGTTGGCGAATGCGCCAATGCGATAGAGGCCATCAGCGGCATCCATCGCCTGCAGCCGGATGTGGTGTTTTTGGATATCCAGATGCCGCGAATCACCGGGCTGGAGATGGTAGGCATGCTAGATCCCAACCGTATGCCGCACATCGTCTTTCTGACCGCCTATGACGAATACGCGGTGCAGGCCTTTGAAGAACACGCGTTTGACTATCTGCTGAAGCCGGCGGAACCGAAGCGGCTGAGCAAAACGTTGCAGCGCCTGCAGCAGCAACGGGGGCAGCAGAATATCGCTGCGCTGGACGAAAGCGCCGGCTACCTGAAATACATTCCCTGCACCGGCCACAGCCGCATCTATTTGCTGCGCTTTGATGAGGTGGTGGCTATCCGTTCACGGTTGAGTGGGGTGTTTGTGGTCCGCAATGACGGCATGGAGTGCTTCACCGAGCTGACACTGCGCACGCTGGAAATGCGAACGCCGTTGGTGCGCTGTCACCGCCAGTATCTGGTTAACCTGGAGCAGGTGCGTGAAATTCGCTTTGATGACAACGGCGCGGCGGAAATGATCATGCCGGTCGGCGAGCCGGTACCGGTCAGCCGTCGCTACCTTAAAGCACTGAAAGAAGAGCTGGGGCTGCGTGGTTAGGGCGATTCTGAAATTCTTGGCTTTGTGGGCGTCTTGATGACGCCCTTTTTGTTTGTCCTTGACGGGGTTACGCCACGCTTATAGCTTTATTGACATCCACTGGCGCTTTTCGCGCCACGTCAGCGTCCAAGGAAAAGAAAATGAGTGAAGCACGGATTATTGCCAAAGCGATGAAAGACGGGAAACCCGAACAGGATCTGGTTATCTTGCCCGCGTTGGCCAACCGCCATGGTCTGATCACCGGCGCGACCGGGACCGGTAAAACCGTGACGCTGCAAAAAATGGCTGAGCAATTCTCGCGTATCGGCATTCCGGTATTTTTGTCCGACGTGAAGGGCGACCTGTCGGGGATTGGCACCGAAGCCGTGCCTTCCGAAAAACTGCAGGCGCGCCTGACGGCCATTGGCGTCACTGACTGGCAGCCGCAGGCCTGCACCATTATTCCGTGGGACATCTACGGTGAGAAGGGCCACCCGATCCGCGCTACCGTGTCTGACCTGGGGCCGCTACTGCTGGGCCGCTTGCTGGATCTGAACGAAGTACAAAGTGGCGTGCTGCAGTTGGTGTTCAAAATTGCCGACGATAACGCGTTGCTGCTGTTGGATATGAAAGATCTGCGTGCCATGGTGCAGTACGTGGGTGACAACGCCAAACAGTTCCAGACCCAATACGGCAATATTTCTTCGGCTTCGGTGGGCGCTATCCAGCGCGGGCTGTTAACACTGGAAGAGCAGGGGGCCAACCAGTTCTTCGGCGAGCCGATGCTCGATATCAATGACCTGATGAAAACCGACGCCAACGGTCACGGAGTGATTAACCTGCTGGCGGCGGACAAACTGATTAACCAACCGAAACTGTATTCAGTATTCCTGCTGTGGCTGCTGGCCGAACTGTTCGAACACCTGCCGGAGGTGGGCGACCCGGAACAGCCGAAGCTGGTGTTCTTCTTTGATGAAGCACACCTGCTGTTCAACGATGCGCCGGCGGCACTGCTGACAAAAATCGAACAGGTGGTGCGCCTGATCCGCTCCAAAGGCGTCGGCATCTACTTCGTGACCCAGAACCCGCTGGATATCCCGGACAGCGTACTGGGCCAGCTAGGCAATCGCGTACAGCATGCGTTGCGTGCCTTTACCCCTCGCGACCAGAAGGCAGTGAAGGCTGCGGCACAAACCATGCGAGCCAATCCGGCCTTCGACGCCGAAACGGCGATCACCGAACTGGGCGTCGGCGAGGCGCTGGTGTCGTTCCTGGATGAAAAAGGGCGGCCAAATGTGGTGGAGCGAGCGATGGTGATCGCACCGGAATCCAAGATGGGCATGTTGGGGGCCGAAGGGCTGAACAGTGCGATCAACAAGTCGCCACTGTATGGTCGCTACGAGGATATGGTTGACCGCGAGTCCGCTTATGAGAAGTTGTCGTCGGAAGGTTTTGCTACCGTCGGCACACCGCAACCGGGCCAGCCGACACAGCAACCGCAGGCGCAGCAGCAGGCGGGCGGTGGCCTGATGGGCGGTCTGAACGATATCCTGTTCGGCTCTACCGGCCCGCGCGGTGGTAAGCGTGATGGCATCGTCCAGACCGCCGCCAAGAGCATGGCGCGTGACCTTGGTCGCCAGATCCTGCGTGGGGTGCTGGGCTCGATTATGGGCGGCCGTAAAAAGTAAGCTGAAATTATCGCTGGCGGCAGCATTGCAGGGGCGTTGTATAATGCACCGGTATCAATCGGGGCGAGCCCCTTACCCTGCTGTCCGTTGGAACCCCTATGCTGCTGCTAATCGATAACTACGATTCTTTTACCTATAACCTTTACCAGTACTTCTGCCAATTAGGCGCCGAAGTGCTGGTGAAGCGTAACGACGAACTGCAACTGGCTGATATCGAAAGGCTGGCCCCGCAGCATTTGGTGATCTCTCCTGGCCCTTGCACCCCGAACGAAGCCGGTATCTCGCTGGCGGCCATTAGGCATTTTGCCGGCAGGCTGCCGATCCTCGGTGTTTGCCTGGGGCACCAGGCACTGGGGCAGGCTTTTGGCGCCAAGGTCGTGCGTGCCCGCGAGGTGATGCATGGCAAGACCTCGGCGATCCGCCATCTCGACAGTGGCGTTTTTCACGGACTGAACAACCCGCTGACCGTGACCCGCTACCACTCGCTGGTGCTTGAAGCCGCGACCTTACCGGACTGTTTTGAAGTGACGGCCTGGAGCGAGCGCGACGGCGTACGCGATGAGATTATGGGGATCCGCCACCGCCAACTGGCGCTGGAAGGGGTGCAGTTCCACCCGGAGAGCATCCTTAGCGAGCAGGGGCACCAGCTGTTGGATAATTTCCTTAAAAGTTAGTCGGTTAGGTTTTTTTTAACCGCGAAGACGATTTGCGTTTGCCCTTTATTGGTTTTTTATGCATATTTTGTGATTATATTTTCACTCAATTGCAACCAAAAGACTGAGTCATATTCAGGGTGGACCACATAATGACCGAAAAAACCGCAGTAAGCCGCAGTACCTTTGATCAGGTTATCCTGCCTGTTTATGCACCCGCGCAGTTTGTTCCGGTCAGGGGCAAAGGCAGCCGCGTGTGGGACAGCCAAGGGAAAGAGTACATTGATTTCTCTGGCGGTATTGCGGTGACGGCGTTAGGGCACTGTCACCCGGCCCTGGTCGAAGCGCTGAAACAGCAGGGCGAAACCCTGTGGCATACCAGCAACGTTTTTACTAACGAGCCGGCGCTGCGGCTGGCCACCAAGTTGATCAACGCCACCTTTGCCGACCGGGTGTTTTTCGCCAACTCCGGCGCAGAGGCTAACGAAGCGGCCTTCAAACTGGCGCGTCATTACGCCATTACCCGCCACAGCCCGTACAAAACCAAAATCATCGCGTTTTATAACGCTTTCCATGGCCGCACGCTGTTCACCGTCTCGGTGGGTGGGCAGGCCAAGTATTCGGATGGTTTTGGGCCAAAACCGGCCGACATTGTGCACGTGCCGTTCAACGATTTGGCGGCGGTGAAAGCAGTGATGGACGACCATACCTGTGCGGTGGTGATGGAGCCAATCCAGGGCGAAGGGGGCATTACTCCGGTTAATGCCGAATTCCTCAAGGGCGTGCGCGAACTGTGCGACAAACACCAGGCACTGCTGGTATTCGACGAAGTGCAAAGCGGCATGGGGCGCAGTGGCAAGCTGTTTGCCTATATGCACTATGGCGTGACGCCGGACATTCTCACCACGGCCAAAGCGCTTGGCGGCGGTTTCCCGGTCAGCGCCATGCTGACCACCGAAGAGATTGCCTCGGTGATGCAGGTCGGTACCCACGGCACCACTTACGGCGGCAACCCGCTGGCCTGTGCGGTGGCGGAAGCGGCGCTGGACGTGATCAATACGCCGGAAGTGCTGAGCGGCATTGAGTTGCGTCATGGGCTATACGTGCAGGCGTTAAAGAAAATTGGCGATAAGTATGGTATTTTCAGCGATATTCGCGGCATGGGCCTGCTGATTGGTGCTGAGTTAACGCCGCAATACCAGGGTAAGGCGCGCGATTTCCTGACCGCAGCTGCCGCACGTGGGCTGATGATCCTCAATGCCGGGCCAAATGTGATCCGCTTTGCCCCTTCGCTGGTGGTGGAGACCCAGGACATCGACCAGGGTATGGCGCTGTTTGAGCTGGCGGTGCAGGACGTGATTAACGCGTAATGCGTTGCATTGATGACAAGGGCGCCAGACGGCGCCCTTATTGATCGCGCAGTTTGCGTTTTAACCAGATGCCGTGGTGTGGGCGTTGGCTCCAGGCCAATGACGAGATGGTATGCATCACGCTCAGGTGTGAAAGAATACGCCGCAGGTGGCGCTCCATTTCGGTCACCGGCATATCAGGGTGCAAATCCGGCGGCTGCATAATGCTGTTGCCACTGCTCGGCCCGTCGTACTCCAGCCGTTGCTGGCAGCTCTGCAGCGCGATCTCGCAAGATTGCAGATACTCCTCCGCCAGTTTTGGCGTCAGCATATAGTGCTCGCGCGCCAGGATAGTCATCGCATTCAGATGCTCGACAATAAACTGGCTGTGCGTCACCCACAGGCGCATATCCGCCAGATAGTTCGATTCAAACCCCGGCTCCTGCATCGCCTGATTCAGTGAGGTGAATAACGCGTTGTGCGCCTGATTGACCTGCATGCGTGCGTAGGCCAGTGCACTGGGATCCGGCTCTTGCTCTTCCAGCAACAAACGTAATGCCTGCTGATCGTTCTCCAGCGCCTGATGGGCATTCTTGCGCAGCAGCCCGCTTTGCCACTGCGGCCACAGCCAAATGGTACTGCCGAACACCAGCACGCAGCCAATCAGGGTGTCGATCAGACGCGGTACCAGGAAATTCGTGCCGTTCAGCGCCAGTAATTGCAGGGTATAGACCGCCGTCACCGTAAAACCAATCACCGCCAATCCGTAATTTTTACGTGACACCATATAGGCCAGCAGCGTAATCACCAGCATCACGCTCAGGGTTTCGGCCTCGGGCAGTTGTAATTGCAGCAGACCGGCGGCGATCACCAGCCCGGCCAAAGTACCGAGCGCACGGTGCTGGATGCGCACCCGGGTGGCGTTGTAGCCGTTCTGGCTCACCAGCATGATGGTGAGCAGGATCCAGTAGGGTTTCGGCAGGTTGAAAATCATCCCCAGGCTACTGCCTGCCGCCAGCGTGACGCCTAATCGTGCCGCATTACGCAGGGCATTGGATTTGAACGACAGATAACTGACCAGCGCCGGCCAAAAAGGCAGGCGGTTTTGATTGGCCATCAGGTCACGCCGGTAGAGTGGATGCTGGGTACGCAGCAGGCGGGCGATGCGGCTGAAGTGGTAGTAGCAGAACTGACCTACCGGATTATCCGGGTGCTGTGCCGCCACTTTTTCCAATGCTGCCAGTTCATTGCCCATATTGAAGCGCTGCGAATGCTGGTGGTAGAGAATATCGTGCGCCACCGTGCGTAGCCGGCCGGCAATCACCTGTGCGTTGCGGCGGATAATCGCTTCGGCCTGGCTCTGTTCCACCAGCTTTTGTACCTCTTCCGGCAGGTGCAGGCTGACGGTGATGTGTTCCTGCAAATCCAGCGCGACCTGGAAGGTGCGTTGCAGACGTTTTTGCTCGAGGTTACTGGCGTGCGGCAGAAAGTTTAGCTGCTGATACAGCAGGGTGATCAGGTCCATCACCTTTTGCTGACGAACCAACAACGGCGGTAACGCGGTCTGTGGATCAGTATGCTGGGTCAGCAGTGAGTATTTGGCCTCGAAGTAGTCCGCCAACTCCAGATAGAGCTGATTGAGCGACTCGCGCATCGGCTGCTCTTTCCACAGTTTGAACCAGAACCAGGTGAACAGCCCGTACCAGGCGGTGCCGACCACATATAACAGCGGCGCATGCCAAAGTGGTACTGAACCGGCCATGCTGAGGGAGAAGATGGCGGCAACCAGCGCAGCGGGCAGCAGACGGGCGTGTAACGGGCTGATTTCACCGCTGACGCCGAGCAGCAGCGCCAGGCCGAGCATCAGTATCGGCAGCGGCAACTGCCATAACAGGGCTTGCTGCAGTAACAAACTGCTGAGTGCGAACAGTGAACCGCCGACGATCAGGCGTTTGAAAAAACGTTTGTGAGGCGTGTCCAGCCCGGCGATGTTACAGCAGGCGGGAACCAGGGAAAATAACAGGCCGTATTGCAGTTGGCCGATCAGCAGGCCAAGCAGTACCGGCAGGCAAAGCACCAGCGTTTGCCGCAGTGCGTAATTAACTTCCGGGTGGTAGATCAGTCGGCGCCACATGATGACTCGGGGCATAAAAAAACGGCGCGAATCATCGCGCCGTTTTTTCAGTAATTAACGCGTGCCGTAAACGACAATAGTTTTGCCGTGGGCGGAGATCAGGTTTTGATCTTCCAGCATTTTCAGAATACGACCCACGGTTTCACGTGAGCAACCGACGATCTGGCCAATTTCCTGGCGGGTAATTTTAATCTGCATACCATCCGGGTGGGTCATGGCATCAGGCTGTTTCGCCAGGTTCAGCAGGGTTTGCGCGATGCGACCCGTAACGTCCAGGAAAGCAAGGTTACCCACTTTCTCAGATGTGATCTGCAGACGGTTTGCCATCTGAGCTGACAGGCGCATCAGGATGTCCGGGTTAACCTGAATCAACTGGCGGAATTTCTTATAGGAAATTTCAGCCACTTCACAGGCGGTTTTCGCCCTAACCCAGGCGCTACGCTCCTGACCTTCTTCAAATAATCCAAGCTCGCCGATGAAATCCCCCTGGTTAAGGTAGGACAGGATCATCTCTTTACCTTCTTCATCCTTAATCAGCACCGCGACGGAGCCTTTGACGATGTAGTAAAGCGTTTCGGCCTTTTCACCTTGGTGAATCAGCGTACTTTTGGATGGATATTTGTGGATATGGCAATGAGACAGGAACCATTCGAGAGTAGGGTCTGTTTGCGGTTTGCCGAGAACCATTCGCTGTTATCCTCTGTTGTTATCGCTGCCTTGTGTCACAGGGGTCAGAGTTCCCTGTAAAACGTGCTGTCGCCGTTCTTTTAATGGTGGCTGGCAGCAGGTTTTGAGGCGTGTCATAAATATACGCTGTCGCCCTAGCATATTAACTTGCCGGGAGAGCTGCAAGCTACATTCTGTTAACATACCGGTAAAGGAGCCTTTCCCTGGGAGTTTCCCTGAAATCAGTGTCCCGGAAAGATTTATTGCGGCTCTGTTTGTAGCACAGAGTGAGGCGGGTGTCTTGTGTTGTCTCGCTTCAGCATGATTAGCATCAGGTTCCGTTGCCAGTTTCTATGCGAAAGCGTAGTCTGATTTTAAGAAATTAACCGGAGTGACCAGTATGCAGGCAAGAGTTAAGTGGGTGGAAGGGTTGACGTTTCTGGGCGAATCCGCGTCTGGCCATCAGGTGCTGATGGACGGCAACGCCGGGGATAAAGCCCCCAGCCCAATGGAAATGGTACTGATGTCGGTGGGCGGTTGCAGCGCGATAGATGTGGTGTCGATCCTGCAAAAAGGACGTAACGACGTGCGCGACTGCGAGGTGAAATTAACCTCCGAGCGGCGTGAGGAGGCACCACGACTGTTTACCCATATCAACCTGCATTTCATCGTCACCGGTAAAGATTTAAGTGACAAAATTGTTGAGCGCGCGGTGAATCTTTCCGCCGAGAAATACTGTTCGGTGTCATTGATGCTGAGCAAGGCCGCCAGCGTGACCCACAGCTTTGAGATCCGCGCAGTGTCCTGACGGATAAAGGAGCGCGGCTTGTTGCCGCGCTCCGGTAAGCTATTCGATTTTTTTGCCTTCCAGCAGTTGCTGCACCAGCGGCGCCATAATCAACTCCATCGCCAGCCCCATTTTGCCGCCCGGCACCACCAGCGTATTGATATGCGAGATAAAAGAACCCTGCAGCATCGCCAGCAGATAAGGGAAATCGATCTGATCCAGGCCGCGGAAGTGGATCACCACAAAGCTCTCGTCCAGTGAGGGGATCGCCTTGGCGGCGAACGGGTTGGAGGTATCTACCGTCGGCACCCGCTGGAAGTTGATATGGGTGCGGGAAAACTGCGGCGTGATGTAGTTGATGTAGTCTTCCATCGAACGTACCACCGAATCCATCACCGCTTCACGAGAGTGGCCGCGCTCGCCGGTATCGCGGATTAACTTTTGGATCCATTCCAGGTTAACGATAGGCACCACCCCGACCAGCAAATCGACATGCTTGGCCACGTCGTTGTGCTCGGTCACTACGCCGCCGTGCAGCCCTTCATAAAACAGCACGTCGGTCGGTGCCGGTAAGGCTTCCCACGGGGTAAAGGTACCAGGTACCTGGTTATAGGGCACCGCTTCATCGTAGGTGTGCAGATACTTGCGAGAACGGCCGGTGCCGTTGGTGCCGTACTCGCTAAAGCTTTGTTGCAGCAGGCCAAAGTCGTTGGCCTCGGGGCCGAAATAGCTGATATGACGGCCAAGATCGCGCGCTTTGCGGATCGCCGCGTCCATTTCCGGCCGGGTATAGCGATGGAAACTGTCGCCTTCCAGCTCCGCGGCGCGGATGTTCAACTGCTGAAAGATTTTACGGAACGCCACGCTGGTGGTGGTGGTGCCGGCGCCGCTGGAGCCGGTCACTGCGATAACGGGATGTTTGGCGGACATGGTGATGGGTCACTCCGTGTTTAATGCGCAGGCGTCAGATATCATTATTGGTGTGTTTGACGCCCTTTCGCCAAGGGCAAAATTCCGCGCGTTGGTTTGCAATCCTTCATTGTTACCTGATTTTTTCCGTCAGTCATAGAACCGATAAGCACTAAATTTCTTCTTGTCCGGCGCGGAACTGCCCGCGCGGCATGATGTTGATGGTCTCATGCAGTTCTGACCACACCAGCAGCACCTCGCCGTTTTTCAGTTGGCGGCGCACGTCTTCCACTTTCTGTTCCAGCGAACGTTCATGCTCGCCGTAGTCGGTACCTTCGCGCAGCACAAAGGACTCGATCAGGCTATTGAGGGTCTCGGTTTCCAGTTCTTTCCAGGGGATGATCACTTGGTTGTTTCCAGGTAAGGGGCAAGCCAGGATGGAATACGGTATTCCAGCCACATATGGGGTTTTTTCAATGTGCCGCCGACAAAACCGACGTGACCGCCAAACTCGGTCAATTGATATTCAATATTGTGCGGCAACGTGGCGGTTTCGGGGATCACTTCGTCGGTCATAAAAGGATCGTCCTTGGCATGGATGATCAACAGCGGCGTTTGGATCGACGGTAACAACGGCAGGGCGCTGCAACGGCGGTAATAATCGGTGGCGTCGCTAAAGCCATGGATGCGCGAGGTAATGGCATCATCAAAGTCGCGGATCCGACGCAATGCCTTGAGCTGCGGCAGTTTGAGCGGCAGCGTATCAGGATAGTGCAGCAGTTTGCGGGTGGCGTTTTGTTTCAACTGCCCGAGCAGGTAGTGCTGATAGACCCGCGAGAAGCCTTGATCCATCCGCCACGAACAGGGCTCCAGCATCAGTGGCGCAGAAACCACCACCGCCGCCTGCAGCAGGCTGTCGGCGCCCTGTTGTGCCAGATAACAGGCCAGCATGTTGCCGCCGAGAGAGACGCCAACGGCAGCGGTGGGGGCTTCTCCGTAGGTAGCACGCAGCCACTGGAGGAAGAAGCGTGCATCTTCCGTTTCACCGGAATGGTAGATGCGCTGCTTGCGGTTCGGGACACCGCTGCAACCGCGAAAATGCATTACCACCCCGAGCCAACCCTTTTCACGCCAGGCATTAAGTTGGCCATGGGCATAGGGGCTGTAGAAGTTGCCTTCCAGGCCGTGGAACAGCACCACTCGCGGCTTGCCGCTGGCCTGAGCCGGATCTTCGCTCCAGGCGAGATCGACAAAGTCGCCGTCGGGCAGTTCCAGCCGTTGCCAGTGGGGTTTCAACTGCACGCGGCGACGCATCAGCCGTGGCAGCAGCGTTTGCAGGTGCGGATTACTGGCCCCGGTCAAAGGGCGAAAGGATTCATGCATAACCTGAGTAAAATTCTTATTGGCAACTATTGTGGGATGATTAGTGCGCTGATAGCTTCACTAGCCTGAGTTAACAATAATACTGCAAAAAATGACCTGGGTGAGGAGCGCCCGCCTGATGGATGCGAGTTTATTTCTTTCGATGTTAGGTTTTCTGTGGGTGGCCGCGATCACACCTGGCCCCAACAATATGTTACTGACCACTTCCGGTGCCAACTTTGGCTTTATGCGTTCACTGTTGCTGATGATTGGCATCATGCTCGGCATGCAAAGCATTTTGCTGCTGGTGGCGTTCGGCGTCGGCAGCCTGATTCTGGTTTATCCGGCGCTGCATCTGGTGCTGAAAATTCTCGGTAGCCTGTATCTGCTGTGGCTGGCATGGAAAGTGGCTACCGCCGCTTATGAAAAGCTGGAAACCGACGTGGCTCCGCCCAAACCGATACGGCTCTACCAGGGGTGGCTGCTACAGTTCCTTAATCCCAAAGCCTGGCTGATGGCGCTGGGGGCGGTGGCAAGCTTCAGCCTGGCGGGTGCTCAATACAACGCCTCGATTCTGGCGATCTCACTGGGCATATTCGTGGTGAACATCATTGCCGGCGTGATTTGGTTGGGATTTGGCACGGTGATTGGCCGACTGCTGCGCAGCAAAAAGGCCTGGATCATTTTTAACGTTTCTATGGGGTTGCTCACCGCGGCCTGTGTGTTACTCATCTGGCATTAAGGAATTGCGAATGGCAGAAAATTACTTCCATATTGCGGCCTTCACCGGTAAAGGGTTTCGGGGCAATCCGGCCGGCGTCTGCCTGCTGAAGCAGCCGTTGTCGGTTGCGGAGATGCAGGCTATCGCCAATGAACTGAGCCTGCCGGAAACCAGCTTTGTCTGGGACGATGGCGATATGTCGGCCATCCGTTGGTTTACTCCCCAGCGAGAAGTCGATTTGTGCGGTCATGGCACGCTGGCGGCGGCACACGTGATGTTCAGCGTGGTGAACCCGGCGCTGCAGGATATTCGTTTCCGCTCGGCGAGCGGCGACCTGTACGTTAAACGCGACGCCGAAGATGGCGAACGCCTGGTCCTGGATTTCCCGTCCCGGCCGCCGCAGAAGGTTGTGGAGCCTGAAGGGTTGGCGGCGCTGCTGGGGGCTAATCCGCAGGAAGTGTGGCAGGCCAATGCGCTGTTGGTGGTATTGGAAAACGAAGCGCAGGTCAGGGCATTACAGCCGGATATCCCGGCACTGATTGCCCTGGTCGGCCGGGCAGTGATTGTCAGCGCTCCGGGTGAGGCGGTGGATTTTGTCTCGCGCTATTTTACCCTCGACGGCGGCGAAGATCCGGTGACCGGCTCCGCACACTGCACGCTGATGCCCTACTGGAGCGCACGTCTTGGTCGCCATCAGCTGCACGCCCGGCAGATTTCGGCGCGCGGCGGCGAGTTGTTCTGTGAGCTGAAGGGCGATCGCACCTTGATTGGCGGCTATGCGCACACGTTTTTGCGTGGGGAATTGAGCTTGTAATCAGGCTGAGCCACGCTCAACCAGCCGCCACTCAAGCACTTCATTGCGCGGTGGTTGTTGCGGATTTTTGATTTTTTCCAGCAGCAACTGCACGCTGCGCACGCCGAACTGGTGCATCGGTTGTTCGACGGTGGTCAGCGGTGGCGTGGTGACGGCCCCGAATGGCACGCCGTCAAAGCCCATTACCGCGACATCTTCGGGAATGCGCAATCCCTGTTGGTGCAGGGTGCTCATCGCCCCACCGGCGATCACGTCGGAGATGGTGAATACCGCATCCGGTCGCGGCCCGGCATCCAGCAGGCGAGCCATGGCCAACGCACCGGCGGCATATTCCAACCCCTCGACGTATTCCACCTGACAATAGTCGAATCCGGCTTCGGCCAGCGCCTGTCGATAACCTTGCTCTCGCTGCTGCGAGTAGAGATAGCGCATGTCGCTGTTGATCAGGGCAATACGTCGTCGGCCCCGTGCAGCTAAATAACGCACGCCGGCCCTCGCCGCCTGATGGTTGTCGATGGTGACTGAAGAGGCACGGAACTCGGGATCGCCTTCGCCGCATTGTACCCAGGGAAAATCGCCAATCATTGCGGTCAGGCCGGGCAGGCAACTGACGGCGTCCATGGTAATCACGCCGTCGACCACTTTACCGCTCAGCAGGCTGAGATAGGCGGACTCCCGGGTTGGATTGGATTCGGAGTTGCACAGCAAAATGTGGTAGCCGTGGCGTTCGGCTTCTTCTTCGATACCGCGTACTACCAGGGAACAAAAAGGATTGGTGATACTGGAAACCAGCACCAGCAGCATACGGCTACGCGAAGTGCGTAGCTGACGCGCCAGCAGGTTGGGTTGGTAGTCGCATGCGCGGATCGCCGCCAGTACCTTGTCGCGAGTGGCCGGTTTGACGATTTGCTGGCCGTTCAATACCCGTGAGACCGTCGCGGCAGAGACGCCGGCGAGTTTCGCCACCTTTTCGATCGACATGGTTTGCTGTTCCTTCTGCCCAATTGCCCCGCACAATATGCCCAAGCGCGGCAAAAAGTCTGCGCCTGGCCTCAGGATTGTGATGTGGGTTACAAATTCATCTTATCAGCCCCTTTCACCAGATTAATCAGGTTGCCGAAAAAAAGAAATCGATTACATTTTGCTCATGGTGAAAATGAAATCGATTACATTTTGCGATTTCACGTTATTTCGCTGAACCCATAATCTGAAAAGAGGGGGCGGATGCAGGTGCAACTGAGAGTAGCGGAAAACAGTGATCGCCAGGCGGTCGCACAACTGATTCATCTGTCGACCAATGCCTGGTATCAACGCCACGGCATGGGCGCCATCTTTTCCGCAGCACCGACCAGCTGCGGGCTGTTTGTTGACGTCTATCGCCATCTGGATCCCGGACAGCACTGGGTTGCGCACGATGAACAGGGCGTGCTGTGCGGTTCCTGCTTCTTTCACCTGCGTGAAACTCATCTCGGGCTGGGCATCATGAATGTACATCCCGACTACTTTGGTCGTGGTATCGCCGTGCAGCTGATGGCGAAAGCCGACGAACTGGCGGGATCGCTACCTATACGCCTGATTTCCAGCGCGTTAAATCTGGACTCCTACGCGTTGTACCACCGTGCCGGCTTCACGCCCTATGCGATTTATCAGGATATGGCGATCCCGGTGCCGGTAGAGGGATTTTCCTTCCCCAGTCTGACGCGCGGCAGAGTGCGCGCCGCCCAGCCAGATGATCTGCCCGGCATCCTGCAGTTGGAACGAATGCTGTTGGGCATCGAACGTCGGCGCGATATTGACTACTTCCTCAATGACGCCAGCGGGCTATGGCGCACTGCCGTGTGGGAACTTGACGGCAGCATGGGCGGTTATCTGGCTTCGGTGGCGCATCCGGCTTCCCGCCTGTTGGGGCCGGGCTGTAGCCACAGCGAAGAGATTGCCCTGGAGTTGATCGGTTGGATGCTGGATCGCCACCATCGCGGTACCACGCCTGTGGTGCTGGTACCGGCGCAACGTTCCGCCCTCAGCCAGGTGCTGTTGCAGTGGGGCGGGCGGATTTGTGAATTGCATTTGGCGCAGGTGAAAGGCCGTGCGCTACAACCCGGCGGTGTGGTTATGCCGTCCTTCCTGCCGGAAAGCGGTTAGACAACACCACAACAAGACCAATGGGGGAATTATGCAAACTGACAGCGCGGTCCTGGGGACCAAAAGCGTCACATTCAAATGGGTGGTGCCGCGGTTGGCACTGATGATGTTTCTGCAGTTCTTTGTGTGGGGGGCGTGGTACGTCACGCTCGGCGTAGTGATGGGTAAGTTCGGCCTGGCGGCGATCATCGGCGATGCTTACTCGACCGGGCCGATCGCTTCGATTCTGTCACCGTTTGTGCTGGGCATGCTGGTCGATCGCTTCTTCGCCTCGCAGAAGGTGCTGGGGGTACTGCATCTGATCGGTGCCGGGTTGTTGTGGCTGATGCCCGGCTTCTTCAGCAGTGGACAGAGCGGCCTGTTGTGGATCATTTTCGGTTATATGTTGTGTTATATGCCGACTATCGCTCTCAGCAACAACGTGGCGTTTTATAGCCTGAGCAACAGCGAAAAAGCCTTTCCTGTGGTGCGGGCGTTCGGCACCTTTGGCTGGATTGTCGCTGGGCTGATCGTCGGTGCCAGCGGATTGTCAGACAGTACCGGTATTTTCACACTGGCGGCGGTGGCCTCGTTGATGTTGGCCATTTACAGCTTCACCTTGCCACACACCCCGGCACCGGAACGCGGCAAACCGATAAAAATGCGTGACCTGCTGTGTGCCGATGCTTTCGCCATGCTCAAGCAGCGGCACTTCCTGGTGTTTATCATCTGCGCGACGCTGATCTCTATCCCGCTGGCGGCCTACTATGCCTATGCCGCGCCTTTCATCGCGGCGACCGGTTTCAGCAATGTCGGCGGGGTGATGTCGCTGGGGCAGATGTCCGAACTGTTCTTTATGCTGCTGATCCCGTTTCTGTTTGTACGGCTGGGCATCAAGGTGATGCTGTTGATTGGCATGTTGGCGTGGTTCCTGCGCTACGTGATGTTTGCGCTGGGGATTACCGAAGAACTGCGCTGGATGATTTACCTCGGCATCATTCTGCACGGTATGTGCTACGACTTCTTTTTCGTGATCGGTTTTATCTACACCGACAAGGTGGCCGGTGACAAGGTCAAGGGCCAGGCCCAGAGTCTGCTGGTGTTGTTCACCTATGGTCTGGGCATGTTGATCGGTTCGCAAATCAGCGGTGCACTGTTCAATCGTTTGGTGACGGCGGAAGGGGCGGCAGCGCTGCCACAGTGGCAGAGTTTCTGGTGGTATCCGGCCATCGGTGCGCTGGCGATCGCGGCACTGTTCTTCTTCACCTTCAATTACCGGGAAATCCCGCAGGGGGAGAAACGCGATGACTGATTTGCGTGTGCTGGTGGTGGGCTGCGGCAATATGGGGGCTTCACATGCTGAAGCCTATCACGATATGGACGGCGTCGAGATTTGCGGCTTGGTGGCGCGCGGTGATTCGCGGCATCGGCTCAATACCCGGTTGGGGGGCGGTTACCCGGTGTTCAGTGATTTCGCCCAGGCGCTGACGGTGACGCGTCCGGATGCGGTTTGCCTGACCACCTGGCCAGATACCCATGAAGCCTACGCGTTGGCGGCGCTGGCTGCCGGTTGCCATCTGTTCATTGAAAAACCGCTCGCCACTACCCTGGTCGGTGCGGAGAGAGTGATTGCCGCCGCGCGGGCCGCCGGGCGGCAACTGGTGGTCGGCTATATTCTGCGTCACCATCCGTCATGGCAACAATTTGTCGAATTGGCCCGTGACCTGGGCAAACCGCTGGTGATGCGCATGAACCTCAATCAACAGAGTCACGGTGCGATGTGGGATGTGCACCGCAATTTGATGCAGTCGCTGTCGCCGATTGTCGACTGTGGCGTGCATTACCTTGACGTGATGTGCCAGATGACCCAGTCGGAGCCGGTCAGCGTCAGCGCCATCGGAGCACGACTGAGTGAGGAGCTGCCGCCGGAAATGTACAACTATGGCCAGTTACAGGTGCGTTTTGCCGATGGCTCCGTTGGCTGGTACGAAGCCGGCTGGGGGCCGATGATCAGCGAAACCGCCTACTTCGTCAAAGACGTGATTGGACCGCGTGGCTCAGTCTCGATCGTCGTGCGGCAGGCGGATGCGGATTCAGATAACGTCGACGGCCACACCCGTACCGACTCGTTGCGTATCCACAGCGCGGCGTTGGATAGCACTAATCAGTTTCTCCAGTCGGACCGCTGGATTGACTGTCAGGACGAACCGGACCATTTGGCGCTGTGCCTGAGCGAGCAGCGCTATTTTCTTCAGGCGATCCAGGACGGGTTGGATCTCGACCGGCATTGGCAGGATGCCCTGAACAGCCTGCGGGTGGTACTGGCGGCAGACGAAGCGGTGCGCAGCCGGCAAACAGTAATGTTAGGGAGGTCATCAGCATGAAAACCATTCAGGGGCCGGGGCTGTTTCTGGCCCAGTTTATCGGCCCGCAGGCGCCGTTTGATTCGCTGGACGGGGTGGCCGGTTGGGCCGCCGGGCTGGGGTTTAAAAGCCTGCAGATCCCGACCACGTCTGCCACTATTTTTGATCTCAAGCGGGCGTCCCACAGTCAGGAGTATTGTGACGAGGTGCGCGCGTTGCTGGCGGGGCACGGCCTGACGATCTCCGAGTTATCCACCCATTTGCAGGGGCAACTGGTGGCGGTGCATCCGGCTTACGATCCGGCTTTTGACGGCTTTGCTCCGGTTCAGGTGCGCGGCAATTCTCAGGCCCGGCAAGCATGGGCAACGGAGCAATTGCTGATGGCAGCACAGGCATCGCAGCGGTTGGGATTAGCCGCACACGTGACTTTTTCTGGCGCGCTGGCCTGGCCCTATTTTTACCCCTGGCCACCGCACAATGCGCTGTTGCTGGAGGAAGCCTTCGGGCAACTGGCACAGCGTTGGCGGCCGATCCTCGATGCTTTTGACGACGTCGGTGTCGACCTTTGCTATGAACTGCACCCAGGGGAGGATCTGCATGACGGTGTGACCTTTGAGCGCTTTCTGCGGCAGGTTGGCAATCACCCGCGTTGCCATATCCTGTATGACCCCAGCCATCTGCATTTGCAGCAGATGGACTATCTTGGCTTTATTGATGTTTATCACCCGCGCATTCGGGCGTTTCACGTCAAGGATGCTGAATATCGGCCCAATGCTCGCAGCGGCGTGTACGGCGGTTATCAGCCGTGGCTGGAAAGACCCGGACGCTTTCGTTCACTCGGCGATGGGCAGATCGACTTCCCGGCCATTTTCAGCAAGCTGGCGCAGTACGATTTTCCCGGCTGGGCCACGCTGGAGTGGGAGTGCTGTCTGAAATCGCCGGAGGCCGGTGCGCGGGAAGGGGCTGAGTTTATCGCCCGCCATATTATTCCGGTCGCTGAGAGGGCGTTTGATGATTTTGCCGCCGTCGGCGGTGAACGCAAACAGGTCAGACAGATGTTGGGTATGGGAGAGCAACCATGAGATTACGCTTGGGGATGGTCGGCGGTGGCGAAGGGGCCTTTATCGGCGCAGTGCATCGTCTGGCGGCGCGGATGGACGATGAGTTTGAGCTGGTAGCCGGGGCTTTCTCTGCTGATTGGGAAAATTGTCGCCGCACCGGCGAACGGCTACACCTCGACCCACAGCGCTGCTATCACGATTTTAAGCAGATGGCGCAGGCAGAGGCGGCGCGCGAAAACGGCATCGATGTGGTGGCTATCGTCACCCCCAATTATCTGCATGCGCCGGTGGCGACCGCGTTTCTTAACGCCGGCATCGACGTCATCTGCGACAAGCCTCTGTGCAACAGCTATGCCGAGGCGTTGCAGTTGGCCGAGACGGTGCAGCGTAGCGGAAAGCAGCTGATATTGACCCATAACTACAGTGCCTATCCGTTGGTGCGCGAGGCGCGTAGTCGGGTATTAGCCGGTGAATTGGGGGCGATCCGCTTTATCGAGGTGGAGTATTTGCAAGAATGGCTGGCGCAGCCGCTGGAACTGACCGACAACAAGCAGGCTGGCTGGCGTTCCCAGCCAGAAAAGGCCGGGGCCGGCTGTATTGGTGATGTGGGTACCCATGCCTGGCAGTTGGCGCACTTTGTCAGCGGCCTGTTGCCGCAGGCGATCAGCGCCGAACTCACTGCGTTTATTGCTGGGCGTCAGGTAGACGACGATGTGCGGGTGCAGATGCGCTACGCCAACGGTGCCAGAGGCCGACTGTGGGCCAGTCAGGTGGCTTGTGGCCATGAGAACGGCCTGCGGTTGAGAGTCTATGGTAGCGACGGCAGCCTGGAGTTTTGTCAGGAACAATCGAATCAGCTGTGGATGCGGCCCCGGGATGCGCCAGCCTATTGCATAACCCGCGCCTCTTCATTCCAGTATGTGGAGAACCGTTCACTGGCACGGGTACCGGCAGGGCATCCTGAAGGCTATCTGGAAGGATTTGGTCAGATTTACCGCGAGGCGGCGGCACGATTGCGGGATGGGCCGCAGGCGGCTCCCCTGTTACCGGGGATTGAGACCGGGGTGCAGGGCATGGCATTTATCGATGCTGCCCAACGTAGCAGTGCTGCCGGCGGGCAATGGATCGACCTGAATTAATTTATATTCCCATAAGTAATAACGCAGTTTTTTTTATTCTTTTATAGCTCGTCACCGCTCAGATAAAACTGTCAGCAACTGAACAGACTTTTATCAACGGAGCGATCATGGCGAGCAAACACTTTTCATTACGCGGCGCGGCACTGCTGGTGTTATCACTTGCTGCGGCTAACGCCTATGCGGTGGACGTGACCGTGGCGTACCAGACTTCGGCGGAACCCGCCAAGGTGGCGCAGGCGGAAAACAGCTTCGCCAAACAGTCCGGTGCCACCGTTGACTGGCGTAAATTCGACAGCGGCTCCAGCGTGCTACGCGCGTTGGCCTCCGGTGACGTGCAGATCGGTAATATCGGTTCCAGCCCACTGGCGGTGGCCGCCAGCCAAAAACTCCCTATCGAAGTCTTCCTGATCGCCTCCCAGCTCGGCAGCTCCGAAGCCCTGGTGGTGAAGAAAGAGATCAAAACCCCGCAGGATTTGATCGGCAAGCGAATCGCCGTGCCCTTTATCTCAACCACTCACTACAGCCTGCTAGCCTCTCTGAAGCACTGGGGCATCAAGCCTGAGCAGGTCAAAATTCTCAATCTGCAACCGCCGGCCATTGCCGCTGCCTGGCAGCGCGGTGACATCGACGGAGCCTACGTCTGGGCGCCGGTAGTCAATGAATTAGCCAAGCAGGGCAAGGTACTGACCGATTCCGCCCAGGTTGGGCAATGGGGCGCGCCGACGCTTGACGTCTGGGTGGTGCGCAAGGACTTTGCCGAAAAACACCCGGAAGTGGTGACCGCCTTTGCCGCCAGCGCGTTGAACGCCCAAAAAGCCTATCTGGCGCAGCCGGAGCAGTGGCTGAAGGATAAAGGCAATCTCAACACGCTGTCCCGTTTGAGCGGCGTGCCGGAAGAACAGATACCGGTGCTGGTGAAGGGCAATACCTATTTGCCGGTGGCGGAGCAAATAACCCAACTTGGCCAGCCGGTGGACAAGGCTATCCGCGATACCGCCGAGTTCCTTAAGCAGCAGGGCAAAATTCCGCAGGTCGACGGTGATTACAGTGCCTACGTCACCGATCGCTTTGTGAAACAGGTGCAGGCTGCGCCGCAGTCGTAGGGGAGCAGCATGTTAAACGTTAATCACCTTTCAGCAGAGTATCAGGGGCGCCCTGCGCTGCGCGACGTCTCGTTCCAGATTGACGCCGGGCAACTGGTGGTGGTGCTTGGCCCTTCGGGCTGCGGCAAAACCACGCTGCTGAATTTGATCGCCGGGTTTATCGAGCCTTCAGCTGGCAGCATCACGCTTGACGAAGTTCCCGTAAAAGGCCCCGGAGCCGAACGGGGCGTGGTGTTCCAGCATGAAGGTTTACTGCCGTGGCGCAACGTGGTGGATAACGTGGAGTTTGGTCTGCAACTGGCCGGTGTCGGCAAACAGCAGCGACGTCAGGTGGCACAAGAGATGTTGCAACGCGTCGGATTGGCCGGCTATGAGCAGCACTTTATCTGGCAACTCTCCGGCGGCATGCGTCAGCGGGTAGGGATTGCCCGTGCGCTGGCTGCCGATCCGCGCCTGTTGCTGCTGGATGAGCCGTTTGGCGCGCTGGATGCATTTACCCGCGAACAAATGCAGGAACTGCTGTTGACCATTTGGCGGGATACCGGCAAACAGGTGCTGCTGATCACCCACGATATTGAAGAAGCGGTGTTTCTGGCCAGTGAACTGCTGTTGCTGTCGCCGGGACCGGGGCAGGTGGTGGAACGCCTGGCGCTTAACTTCGGCCAACGCTATGCCAACGGCGAGGCGTGCCGTTCGATCAAGTCCGACCCTGAATTTATCGCGCAGCGCGAATATGTGCTGGGCAAAGTCTTCCAACAGCGCGAGGCCTTGCTATGAGCCTGCATTCCGCCCTCAAAGAAGTTGTTCAGCCGCAGGCTGCCGCCCCGACGCGCCGTTTTAGCGTGCCGCGTAACCTCTGGCTAAGCAGTGCCACCCTGCTGGTGGTATTGGCCATCTGGTGGGGCGTGACCGCGCTGAACCTGATCAGCCCGTTATTTCTACCGGCACCGCAGCAGGTACTGCATCAACTGATTACCATCGCCAGCCCGCAAGGCTTTATGGACGCCACGCTATGGCAGCATTTGGCCGCCAGCCTGGGGCGCATTCTGGTGGCGCTGTTGGCGGCGGTGATTATCGGTGTACCGGTGGGTATCGCCATGGGGCTGAATGATACGGTGCGCGGCATTCTCGATCCGTTGATTGAAATTTACCGCCCGGTGCCGCCGCTGGCCTATTTACCGCTGATGGTGATTTGGTTCGGCATTGGCGAAACCTCGAAAATCTTGCTGATTTATCTGGCGATCTTCGCCCCGGTGACATTGTCTGCCGTAGCCGGTGTGCGCAGTGTGGCGCAGGTTCGTGTGCGGGCCGCCCGTGCGCTGGGGGCCAACCGTTGGCAGTTGCTGCGTTTTGTGGTGCTGCCTAGTGCCTTGCCGGAGATTTTAACCGGCATCCGAATTGGGCTGGGGGTCGGTTGGTCGACGCTGGTGGCCGCAGAACTGATCGCCGCCACCCGCGGCCTGGGATTTATGGTGCAATCCGCCGGTGAGTTTCTGGCTACCGACGTGGTGCTGGCCGGTATCGGTGTGATTGCGATTATTGCATTTGGGCTGGAGCTGGGGCTGCGCGCCCTGCAGCGCCGATTGACCCCGTGGCACGGAGTAAACCAATGAACGAACGTTTAAGTATCACCCCGTTGGGGCCTTATATCGGTGCGCTGGTGGAAAACGTTAATCTGGCACGCCCCCTGGGTGATGGCCAATTCGAACAGCTCTACCATGCATTGCTGAAACATCAGGTGCTGTTTCTGCGTAATCAGCCGATCACGCCGTTGCAACAGCGGAATTTGGCCGGTCGCTTCGGCGACCTGCATATTCACCCGGTCTATCCGCAAGCCGCCGATGTGAAAGAGATTATCGTGCTGGATACCCATGACAATAATCCGCCGGACAATGATAACTGGCATACCGACGTGACCTTTATCGAGAATCCGCCGCTGGGGGCGATTCTGGCGGCGAAAACCCTGCCTTCCACCGGCGGCGATACGCTGTGGGCCAGTGGTATTGCGGCCTTTGAAGCGCTGTCTGAGCCGTTCAGGCAACTGTTGGCCGGGCTGAAGGCGGAGCATGATTTCACCAAGTCATTCCCGGAACACAAGCATCGCGGCAGCGAAGAAGAGCGCCAGCGCTGGCAGGTAGCGGTACAGAAAAATCCGCCGTTGCTGCATCCGGTAGTGCGCACGCATCCGGTCAGCGGCCGGCAGGCCCTGTTCGTCAATGAAGGTTTTACGACGCGGATTGTTGATCTGGCACCGAAGGAAAGCGACGCGCTGCTGAACTTTCTGTTCGCCCACATCACCAAGCCGGAGTTTCAGGTGCGCTGGCGTTGGCAGGAAAATGACATTGCCATCTGGGATAACCGCGTGACGCAGCATTACGCCAACGCGGATTATCTGCCGCAGCGGCGCATTATGCACCGCGCGACCATTCTGGGGGACAAGCCTTTCTACAAGGCTTAAAGGTCAAACTCGTTGGTGAACTGTTCCAACTGCTCTTGCGCATCCAGCCAGGTCATTTCCGTTTCTTCCAACGCGGACTTGGCCTGGCTTTGCTGTTGCAGACAAAGCGTCAAATCGGCCTTGCGGCTGATGTCGTACAACGCGGAATCCGCCAGCTTCTCTTCCACCGCCGCCAGTTCGGCACTCAGTTTTTCCATCTGCTGTTCCAGCTTGGCGATCTGCTTGCGCAGCGGCTGAGTCTGGCTGCGGAACTCGGCTTCCCGACGTTTCTGATCTTTACGGGCCTGCGCGCTGTTGGCGTTGTTTTCCTTGTCTGGCGCGTCCTGCTGGTTTTCCTGACGTTGCAGGTCAACCAGCCATTGCTGATAGTCGTCCAAATCGCCGTCGAACACTTCCACCTGGCCATCGTGCACCAGATAGAGATCGTCAGTAGTGGAGCGCAACAGGTGACGGTCGTGCGAGACCACCACTAACGCGCCTTCAAAGTCGATCAGCGCTTCGGTCAGCGCCTGACGCATATCCAGATCCAGGTGGTTGGTCGGTTCATCGAGCAGCAGCAGGTTAGGGCGCTGCCAGACAATCAGCGCCAGCACCAACCGCGCCTTTTCGCCACCGGAGAAACGTTCGGTAATCTCGGTGACCTTATCGCCCTGGAAGCCAAAACCGCCCAAATAGTCGCGCAACTGCTGTTCCAGCACCCGAGGGGCGATGCGGCTCAGATGTTGCAACGGGGATTCGTCGGCGCGCAAGAACTCCAACTGATGCTGGGCGAAGTAACCCAGCTTGATGCCTTTCGCCAGACCAATCTCACCGCTGAGCGGCTCCAGCGAACCGGCCAGCATTTTGATCAGGGTGGATTTACCGGCGCCATTACGGCCCAGCAGACCGATACGTGAGCCGGGTACCAGGTTCAGTTTGATCGAGTTCAGGATCACCTTGTCGCCATAACCGGCGCTGACCTTCTCCATGCGCAGCAGCGGGTTCGGCAGGCTTTCCGGCTGGCGGAAGCTGAAGCTGAACGGGTTATCGACGTGGGCCGGTGCAATCAGCTCCATGCGTTCAAGCATTTTGATACGGCTTTGCGCCTGCTTGGCCTTGGTGGCCTGCGCGCGGAAGCGGTCAATGTAGCTTTGCAGATGCGCCACTTTCTCCTGTTGGTTCTGGTACAGCGCCTGCTGCTGTGCCAGTTTGGTCGAACGTTGACGTTCGAACGAGGAGTAGTTACCGGTATATTCGTTAATGGTTTCTTGTTCGATATGCAGAATCTTATCGACGATCGGATCAAGGAAATCGCGGTCGTGCGAAATCAGCACCAGCGTGCCTGGGTAGCTTTTCAACCAGCGTTCCAGCCAGATCACCGCGTCCAAATCCAGGTGGTTGGTCGGTTCGTCGAGCAGCAGCAGGTCTGAACGACAGACCAACGCTTGTGCCAGGTTAAGGCGCATACGCCAGCCGCCCGAGAAGGCGCGTACCGGATTGAGCAACTGTTCATTGGAAAAGCCCAGGCCGTGCAGCAGGCTGGCGGCGCGTGAACGGATGGTCCAGGCATCAAGGGCATCCAGTTTGCCGTGCAATGTGGCGATGGCGTGGCCGTCGTTTTTATCGTTTGCCACCTGCAATTCGGCTTCAAGCTGGCGGAATTCGCGGTCGCCGTCGATCACATACTCAAGCGCAGGTACGTCCAGCGCCGGTGTTTCCTGATTAACCCAGGCCAGGGCCCAGTTGCTTGGAAAGGTGTAGCTGCCGCCGTCCGCGGCCATCTCGCCCTTCAGCAATGACAGCAACGTGGATTTGCCGCAGCCGTTTTTACCCACCAGGCCGACCTTCTGACCTGGATTAACCGTCGCCGTGGCGTTGTCCAACAGGACGCGGGTGCCGCGTCGGATTTGTAGCGAGGAAAATACAATCATAAAGTGCCGTATGTTCAGAGTATGTTAAATTGAGTGAGTTCTAAGTTAACAGGACGCAGACTGTCCTATTATTAGTCTTTGCGGAGCATGGTAACGGAAAACCGCTACCCTGACGACGCTTTGGAGGGGAATGATGTCGCAGCCGCCGAAGGTCTTGCTGCTGTATGCCCATCCGGAATCCCAGGACTCGGTCGCGAATCGGGTTTTGCTTCGACCGGCACAGCAGTTGGAACATGTCACCGTGCACGATTTATACGCGCACTATCCTGATTTTTTTATTGATATTCACCACGAACAACAACTGCTGCGTGAACATCAGGTCATTGTTTTTCAACATCCTCTCTATACCTACAGTTGCCCGGCCCTGCTGAAAGAATGGCTGGATCGCGTGCTGTCGCGTGGTTTTGCCAGCGGCATGGGGGGCAATGCGCTGGCGGGAAAATACTGGCGTTCGGTGATCACCACCGGTGAACCGGAGGGCGCCTACCGTACCGGCGGTTATAACCGCTATCCGATAGAAGATATTTTGCGCCCGTTTGAGTTGACCGCCGCCATGTGCCATATGCACTGGCTGACGCCGATGCTGGTGTATTGGGCGCGTCGGCAGAAGCCAGAGGTGCTGGAAAGCCATGCCACGGCCTATGGCGACTGGTTGCGCAACCCGCTGCCACACGGAGGGAGGTAAACATGGAAGGCTCAACCTTACTGACCGCAATTTTACTGTTTCTGTTCGCTGCGGTGGTCACGGTGCCGATTGCACGCCGCCTGGGTATTGGCGCGGTCTTGGGCTACCTGATCGCCGGCATTGCCATCGGGCCCTGGGGGCTGGGCTTCATTCGCGACGTCGACGAGATCCTGCACTTTTCCGAATTGGGCGTGGTGTTTCTGATGTTTATCATCGGCCTGGAGCTGAACCCCAGCAAGCTGTGGGAGTTGCGGCGTTCAATCTTTGGCGTCGGTGCCGGACAGGTGCTGATCACCGCCGCGGTGCTGGGGGCCCTGCTTTATCTGACCCATTTTGCTTGGCAGGCCGCCGTGATAGGCGGTATCGGGCTGGCGATGTCGTCAACCGCCATGGCGTTGCAGCTAATGCGCGAGAAGGGCATGAACCGCAATGAGGGCGGCCAACTGGGGTTCTCGGTGCTGCTGTTCCAGGATATGGCGGTGATCCCGGCGCTGGCGCTGATCCCGATCCTCGCCGGGGCCGGGGGCAGCAGTGACGACTGGGCACAAATTGCACTCAAGGTGGCGGCGTTCGGCGGCATGCTGATTGGCGGGCGGTTCCTGTTGCGGCCACTGTTCCGCTATATCGCCTCTTCCGGAGTACGCGAAATCTTCACCGCTGCCGCTCTGCTGGTGGTGTTGGGGGCGGCGATGTTTATGGATGCGCTCGGCCTGTCGATGGCGCTCGGCACCTTTATCGCCGGCGTGTTGCTGGCGGAGAGTGAATATCGCCATGAGCTGGAGATTTCAATCGAGCCATTCAAGGGGCTGCTGCTGGGGCTGTTCTTTATCTCGGTGGGCATGGCGTTGAATATCGGCGTACTCTATACCCATCTGGCCGAAGTGCTGCTGGGCGTGGTGGTGCTGGTGGCGATCAAGTCGGGCGTCCTGTATTCGCTGTCGCGTATTTTTGGCCTGCGCAGTTCGGTGCGTTTGCAGTTTGCCGGCGTGCTTAGCCAGGGCGGCGAGTTTGCCTTCGTACTGTTTTCGGCGGCAGGCACGCAGAAGGTGCTGCAGCCCGATCAACTCGCGCTGTTGCTGGTGGTGGTGACCTTGTCGATGATGACTACGCCGCTGTTGATGCAAATTATTGACCGTATTCTGGTGCGCCGATACAACGCCAGGGATGAAGACGAAGAGACACCCTATGTGGAGGACGATGACCCGCAGGTGATCATCGTCGGCTTCGGGCGTTTTGGTCAGGTGATCGGCCGATTGCTGATGGCCAACAAGATGCGCATCACCGTATTGGAGCGCGATGTCAGCGCCGTTGGCGTGCTGCGCCGCTACGGTTACAAGGTATATTACGGCGACGCCACCGAACTGGAGCTGCTGCGTGCGGCCGGTGCGGCGAAGGCCAGGTCGATCGTGATCACCTGCAATGAGCCGGAAGACACTATGGAAATTGTGCGGCTGTGTCAGCAGCATTTCCCCGATCTGAGCATTTTGGCGCGAGCGCGCGGTCGTGTTGAAGCGCACGAATTGCTGCAGGCCGGGGTCAAGCAGTTCAGCCGCGAAACCTTCTCCAGCGCGCTGGAACTGGGGCGAAAGGCACTGATGGAGTTAGGTATGCATCCGCATCAGGCCTATCGTGCGCAACAGCACTTCCGCCGGCTGGACATGCGTATGCTGCGTGAATTGATGCCGCCGCATCACGGCGATGTGGCGCAAATTTCCCGCGTGAAAGAAGCGCGGCGTGAGTTGGAAGAACTTTTCCACCGAGAAATGCAAAAAGAGAGTCGCCAGTTCGACGGCTGGGATGAATACGAATAATTTGGAGCACTGAGATGTCTGCAACACGTAAAAGATTTATCGCCGGAGCAGTCTGCCCGAGCTGTAAGGCTATGGATACGCTGGCAGTTTGGCGTGAAGACCAGGTCGAAGTGGTGGAGTGCGTCAAGTGCGGCCATCACCAGCGACAGACCGAAGAACAGGTGGAAAAGCACGTCCGGCCGCAGGAGCAGGTGATCGGTATTTTCCATCCGGAGTAGCGTTATCGGGCGCGATTTTTTATGCTGAAGGGTACAGCGGGAAAGATTTCCGATACAATCTGTCCGGTTAAGGCGCGGCCCCCATGACGGTTGCGTCCAAGTATCCAACGGTAGGAGATATCATGAAAGTAGCAAAAGACTTGGTGGTCAGCCTGGCTTACCAAGTACGTACAGAAGACGGTGTGTTGGTTGATGAGTCTCCGGTGAGTGCGCCGCTGGACTATCTGCATGGGCATGGTTCACTGATTGCGGGTCTGGAAAAAGCACTCGAAGGCCACGAAGCGGGCGACCGTTTTGACGTGAATGTTGGCGCTAACGATGCGTACGGCAACTACGACGAAAACCTGGTGCAGCGCGTGCCGAAAGACGTCTTTATGGGCGTTGACGAGTTGGAAGTGGGTATGCGCTTCCTGGCTGATACCGATCAGGGCCCAGTGCCAGTCGAAATCACCGAAGTGGACGGCGACCACGTAGTGGTTGACGGTAACCACATGCTGGCGGGTCAGAACCTGAACTTCAACGTGGAAGTTGTCGCGATCCGCGAAGCTACCGCTGAAGAACTGGCGCACGGCCACGTACATGGCGAGCACGATCATCATCACGACCATGAACACGGTGAAGGCTGCTGCGGCGGTCATGGCCATGACCACGATCATGACCATGCACACGACCAGGCTCCGGCCAAGAAAGGCGGTTGCGGTAACGGCGGTTGCGGTTGCCACTAATCGCAATGCTGTAACGGCAATGCTGTAACGGCAAAAAAAAGGGCGGCCCTGGGGCTGCCCTTTTTTATTGTTTATCAATAATGTGGCGGCGGAGTCTCTTCCGACTGCGAAGCGATCATCGACGTCTGGCTCGAACGCAGTTTATCGGTCAGCACGCGCAGGTGCTCTTGTAATTTCAGCATTTCAAACTGGTGCTGCACCACGATCTGATTGAGCTCTTCGATGGTGACTTCCTGGAAGGCCTGGCGGCTCTCCAGCTCTTCCAGCCGCAGTAACAGGCTGTGGTTATCGGCGTTGTGCATGGTGCTACCTCTGACGCGGTTTAATCCTGAATCTGACGCTATGTTAACAGCTGCCGCCGGCTTTGCGCTGCGCTATTTCACCCCGTTTCATGGGGGCGATAACCGCACGCGTCATAGCACTGTGTAAAGTGCTGAAAAATAGAGCGCTTACCATGGGCGGATTTGTTACCGTTGGGCGTCGGATGATGGAAAAATCTGATTTATCATACGGGTAGCACATTAAACGAAACTTCTGTTTAAAGCTGGAGTCACACTTTGACTCGATTGGTTACCTGTGTGACTGTTTTGTTTTGTTTCGGACAGCTATAGTAGCCCGGTTATCTTACTTAATGATTGTTTGGGGCATCGCTTCAGACACTGGAGAAATGGATGAAATCTTTGTTTAAAGTCACGCTTCTGGCAACCACCATGGCTTTTGCTTTGAATGCGACCCAGGTTATGGCTGCTGATGCAGCTAAACCAGCAGAAGCGGCTAAAGCTGCCGACGCGGCACCAAGCACTGGCAAGTTCAAGAACGATGACGAGCAAGCGGCTTACGCACTGGGTGCATCCCTGGGCCGTTACATGGACAACTCGCTGAAAGAGCAAGAAAAACTGGGCATCAAACTGGATAAAGACCAGTTGATCTCAGGCGTTCAGGACGCTTTTGCCAACAAGAGCAAGCTGAACGATGCAGATATCGAAAAAACCCTGCAAAGCTTTGAAGCACGCGTGAAGGCTTCCGCTCAGGCGAAGATGGAGCAGGATGCGAAAGATAACGAAGCGAAAGGCACCAAGTACCGTGATACCTTCGCTAAAGAAAAAGGCGTGAAGAAAACCGAGTCTGGCCTGCTGTATCAGGTAGAGAAGCCAGGTACCGGCGCGGCGCCTAAAGACAGCGATACCGTTGTGGTGAACTACAAGGGCACCCTGACCGACGGTACCGAGTTTGACAACTCCTACACCCGTGGTGAGCCACTGTCATTCCGTCTGGACGGTGTGATCCCAGGCTGGACCGAAGGCCTGAAACACATCAAGAAAGGCGGCAAAATCAAGCTGGTTATCCCACCGGCGCTGGCCTACGGTAAAACTGGCGTCCCGGGTATTCCGGCTAACTCCACTCTGGTGTTCGACGTTGAGCTGCTGGATGTGAAAGCCGCGCCGAAAGCGGACGCCAAGGCTGAGAAACCGGCTGACGCAGCGGCCGATGCCAAAGCGCAGTAAGTCTGCCTGAGCCCCACACCGCCGCGAACATTCTTCGCGGCGGTGTTCATTTCAACCTGCCAAATCAGGCGTAACTTTCACTTCCTCCCCCACTGATCGCTTGACGCCTGCCGGGCATCGGGCTTAACGTCAATACCACGCGCAAACGCAAGGACTTTACTCTGGCTGTTTTGCTAGACTAATTATCCGGACTTATAAGTCATGCGCCTGCCCCTTAGGGCGTGTACCTAAAACTGTTCCTGGTCGTCAAGGCCGGCGGACGCACATCGTGCTGTTTCAGACTGATATCAGCCAGCCACCCTGCGTAATCACAAGGGTGTGCCGCCTGTGGAAGGGAACCCGCACGAGCAGTTTTAGCTGCGCCCCCTGGCACAGGCGATCTTTGAGGGTGGTATTTTCGATGTCTAATTCGCTTTTATCCAGCGAAGCCAGCGAACTTGATTTGCTGAACGAACGTCCGTTTACCCAAACGGATCATGAAATTTTGAAGTCTTACGAAGCGGTAGTTGATGGCCTGGCGATGCTGATCGGCGGGCACTGTGAGATCGTGCTGCACGCACTGGAAGATTTGAAATGCTCGGCGGTACGTATTGCCAACGGTGAGCATACCGGGCGGCAAATCGGTTCGCCGATTACCGATCTGGCGCTGCGCATGTTGCACGATATGGCCGGCAATGACAGTAGCGTATCGCAGGCCTATTTTACTCGCGCCAAGAGCGGTGTGCTGATGAAGTCGGTGACCATCGCCATCCGCAATCGCGAGCAGCGAGTGATCGGCCTGCTGTGTATCAACATGAACCTCGACGTGCCTTTCTCGCAGGTGATGCAGACATTTATGCCGCCGGAAACGCAGGAAGTGGCCCCTTCGGTCAACTTTGCGTCCTCCGTTGACGATCTGGTGGCACAAACGCTGGAGTTCACCATCGAAGAAGTTAATGCCGACCGCAACGTTTCCAACAATGCCAAAAATCGTCAGGTGGTACTGAATCTCTATGAGAAGGGTATTTTTGATATCAAGGATGCGATTAATCAGGTGGCGGACCGTCTGAATATCTCCAAGCACACCGTCTATCTGTATATCCGCCAGTTCAAAAGCGGCGATCTGTTGGGAACTGAACGCTGATGCTGGATTACTGCCTTGTGGTCACCGGCCCGGCGTATGGCACCCAGCAGGCCAGTAGCGCCTATCAGTTTGCTCAGGCTCTATTGGCGAAAGGACACCGCCTCTCCAGCGTGTTTTTTTACCGTGAAGGGGTGTTGAACGCCAACCAGCTGACGGCGCCTGCCGGTGATGAGTTTGATTTGGTCCGTGGCTGGGTACAATTGGCGCAGCAGCATGGCATCGAGCTCAATGTCTGCGTTGCCGCTGCGTTGCGACGTGGGGTGACCGATGAGCAGGAGGCTGCACAACAGGGGTTGCCCGCGGCAAACCTCCAACCGGGTTTTATCCTCAGTGGGTTGGGCTCACTGGCCGAGGCTGCGCTGAGCAGTGACCGCCTGGTGCAGTTCTGAGAAAATTTATGAAACGAGTTGCTTTTGTTTTTACCCAGGGCCCTCACGGCAACGCCGGCGGCAGGGAAGGGCTGGATGCGTTACTGGCCACCTCGGCGCTGAGCGAAGATCTGGGCGTGTTTTTTATCGGTGACGGCGTATTGCAGCTATTGCCGGGGCAGCAACCGGAAAAAATTCTGGCTCGCAATTACATCGCCACCTTTGGTGTACTGCCATTGTATGACGTTGAACGCTGCTATCTGTGCCAGGCATCCTTGCAGGAACGCGGTCTGAGTCAGGTGACTGACTGGGTGCTGGACGCCGAGGTATTGGCACCGGACGCGCTGGGCCAACTCTTGGCCGGCTATGATGCGGTGATGACTTTTTAGGAAATCCTGATGTTGTATACCCTTAGCCATTCCCCCACTCAATGCGATTTGCCTGCGCTGCTGCGCCTGACGGCAGCGGGCGACGACCTGCTGCTGCTACAGGATGGTGTGCTGGCCGGCCTGGCCGGTAGTGCGCATCTTGAATTGCTGCTTAATGCCCCCATATCCCTTTATGCACTGCAAGATGACCTGGAAGCCAGAGGCTTGATTGGTCATTTTTCGCACAAAATCACTGTCATCGGCTATAATCACTTCGTTGAATTAACCGAAAAGCATCGCAGCCAAATGTCCTGGTGATGAGAGTAATGTTGTATATTTCTTGACACCTCTACTGCTCAGCCATAAAATTCTGCGTCCCGTACTTTGCCTGTAGTGCATACGGGGGGATTTATCACATGTTTACGAAGCAACAAACGAAGCAAAAACCAGGAGCTTTTTAATGGCAACAATTAATCAGCTGGTACGCAAACCACGCTCTGTGAAGGCTGCTAAAAGCAACGTTCCAGCGCTGGAAGCTTGCCCGCAGAAACGTGGCGTATGTACTCGCGTATATACCACCACTCCTAAGAAACCAAACTCCGCACTGCGTAAAGTATGCCGTGTGCGTTTGACTAACGGTTTTGAAGTTACCTCCTACATCGGCGGTGAAGGTCATAACCTGCAGGAACACTCCGTGATCCTGATCCGTGGCGGTCGTGTAAAAGACTTGCCAGGTGTGCGTTACCACACCGTCCGTGGTGCACTTGACTGCTCCGGTGTTAAAGACCGTAAGCAAGCTCGTTCCAAGTACGGCGTGAAGAAGCCAAAGGCTTAATGGTTCTCCGTTAAGTAAGGCCAAACATTTTCACTTTAATGTCAAAATAAACTCGTAGAGTTTTGGACAATCCTGAATTAACAACGGAGTATTTCCATGCCACGTCGTCGCGTAATCGGCCAACGTAAAATCCTTCCAGATCCTAAGTTCGGATCCGAACTGTTGGCCAAATTTGTAAACATCCTGATGGTAGATGGTAAAAAATCTACTGCAGAAGCAATCGTCTATACCGCGCTGGAAACCCTGGCTCAGCGTTCTGGTAAAGATCACCTGGAAGCTTTTGAAGTAGCTCTCGACAACGTTCGCCCGACTGTAGAAGTTAAGTCGCGCCGCGTTGGTGGTTCTACTTATCAGGTACCAGTTGAAGTCCGCCCGGTCCGTCGTAATGCTCTGGCAATGCGCTGGATCGTTGATGCTGCTCGTAAACGCGGTGATAAATCCATGGCTCTGCGCTTGGCGAACGAACTTTCTGATGCAGTTGAGAACAAAGGTTCTGCTGTTAAGAAACGTGAAGACGTTCACCGTATGGCAGAAGCCAACAAGGCGTTCGCCCACTACCGCTGGTAATTGCCACGCAGTAGTTATGCTAACCAAGCGGGCGCTTCAAGAAGCCAACCCGCTTGGGTTAACTGAACTTGAACGCCTAAGGCAATAGAGGAATCAAATGGCTCGTAAAACACCCATTGAGCGCTATCGTAACATCGGTATCAGCGCTCACATCGACGCCGGTAAAACGACCACTACCGAACGTGTTTTGTTCTACACCGGTGTAAACCACAAAATCGGTGAAGTGCACGACGGCGCAGCTACCATGGACTGGATGGAGCAGGAGCAGGAACGTGGTATTACCATCACGTCTGCTGCGACTACCTGTTTCTGGTCTGGTATGGCTAAGCAGTTCGACGCACACCACATCAACATCATCGACACCCCAGGACACGTTGACTTCACCATCGAAGTAGAACGTTCCATGCGTGTTCTTGATGGCGCGGTAATGGTTTACTGTGCAGTTGGTGGCGTTCAGCCACAGTCTGAAACCGTATGGCGTCAGGCTAACAAATATAAAGTTCCACGCATCGCGTTCGTTAACAAAATGGACCGCATGGGTGCTAACTTCCTGAAAGTTGTTGATCAGATTGAAAAACGTCTGGGCGCAACTCCGGTCCCTCTGCAGCTGGCTATCGGCGCAGAAGAGAAATTCACCGGTGTTGTTGACCTGGTGAAAATGAAAGCCATCAACTGGAACGAAGCCGATCAGGGCGTGACCTTCGAATACGAAGAGATCCCGGCTGATATGCAAGAACTGGCTGAAGAATGGCGTCAGAAGCTGGTTGAGTCCGCTGCTGAAGGTTCTGATGAGCTGATGGAGAAATTCTTTGGTGGCGAAGAGCTGACTGAAGAAGAGATCAAAACTTCTCTGCGTAAGCGCGTTCTGAACAACGAAATCATCCTGGTTACCTGTGGTTCTGCGTTTAAAAACAAAGGCGTACAGGCAATGCTGGATGCTGTTGTTGAGTATCTGCCGGCACCAACTGACGTTGCAGCAATCAACGGCATTTTGGATGACGGTAAAGACACTCCAGCAGTTCGTCGTTCTGACGATGCTGAGCCGTTCTCTGCTCTGGCGTTCAAAATCGCTACTGACCCATTCGTGGGTAACCTGACGTTCTTCCGTGTTTACTCCGGTCTTGTTAACTCAGGTGACACTGTATTTAACCCAGTGAAATCTCAGCGTGAACGTCTGGGCCGTATCGTTCAGATGCATGCTAACAAGCGTGAAGAGATCAAAGAAGTTCGCGCAGGCGACATCGCTGCAGCTATCGGTCTGAAAGACGTGACTACCGGTGACACTCTGTGTGATCCGAACAACGTGATCATTCTGGAGCGCATGGAGTTCCCTGAGCCGGTAATCTCCGTTGCAGTTGAACCAAAAACCAAAGCTGACCAGGAAAAAATGGGTCTGGCTCTGGGCCGTCTGGCGAAGGAAGATCCATCATTCCGCGTATGGACTGACGAAGAATCAGGTCAGACTATCATCGCAGGTATGGGTGAACTTCACCTGGATATCCTGGTTGACCGTATGCGTCGTGAATTCAACGTTGAAGCGAACGTGGGCAAACCTCAGGTTGCTTACCGTGAAGCGATTCGTTCGAAAGTTACCGATATCGAAGGTAAACACGCCAAGCAGTCTGGTGGTCGTGGTCAGTATGGTCACGTTGTGATCGACATGTACCCACTGGAGCCGGGCTCAAATCCGAAAGGCTACGAGTTCATCAATGACATTAAAGGTGGTGTAATCCCAACGGAATACATCGGTGCCATTGATAAAGGCCTCCAGGAGCAGCTTAAGTCTGGTCCGCTGGCCGGTTACCCGGTAGTTGATCTCGGTGTGCGTCTGCATTTCGGTTCTTACCACGATGTTGACTCCTCCGAATTGGCGTTTAAACTGGCCGCTTCTATCGCCTTTAAAGATGGCTTTAAGAAAGCGAAACCTGTTTTGCTTGAGCCAATCATGAAGGTTGAAGTTGAAACGCCGGAAGAGAACACTGGTGACGTCATCGGTGACCTTAGCCGTCGTCGTGGTCAACTGAAAGGTCAGGAATCCAACGCTACTGGCGTTCAGATTCACGCTGAAGTTCCGTTGTCCGAGATGTTCGGCTACGCAACTCAACTGCGTTCTCTGACCAAAGGCCGTGCTTCTTACTCCATGGAGTTCCTGAAGTACGATGATGCGCCGAACAACGTCGCTCAGGCCGTTATTGAAGCCCGTGGTAAATAAGCTTTCGGGTTTAACACATTGATCAGTGCTCTCTCCATGAGGGGAGAGCATAAGAGTAAGGAATATAGCCGTGTCTAAAGAAAAATTTGAACGTTCCAAACCGCACGTTAACGTTGGTACTATCGGCCACGTTGACCACGGTAAAACTACCCTGACTGCAGCAATCACCACCGTTCTGGCTAAAACCTACGGCGGTTCTGCACGTGCTTTCGACCAGATCGATAATGCGCCAGAAGAAAAAGCTCGTGGTATCACCATCAACACTTCTCACGTTGAATATGACACCCCAAGCCGTCACTACGCGCACGTTGACTGCCCAGGGCACGCCGACTACGTTAAAAACATGATCACCGGTGCTGCTCAGATGGACGGCGCTATCCTGGTTGTTGCTGCGACTGACGGCCCTATGCCTCAGACCCGTGAGCACATCCTGCTGGGTCGTCAGGTTGGCGTTCCTTTCATCATCGTATTCATGAACAAATGTGACATGGTTGATGATGAAGAGCTGCTGGAACTGGTAGAAATGGAAGTTCGTGAACTTCTGTCTGCTTATGACTTCCCTGGTGATGACCTGCCGGTTGTTCGTGGTTCAGCGCTGAAAGCACTGGAAGGCGAAGCTGAGTGGGAAGCTAAAATCATCGAGCTGGCTGGCTACCTGGATTCTTACATCCCAGAACCAGAGCGTGCTATCGACAAGCCGTTCCTGCTGCCAATCGAAGACGTATTCTCCATCTCCGGTCGTGGTACTGTTGTTACCGGTCGTGTTGAGCGCGGTATCGTTAAAGTTGGCGAAGAAGTTGAAATCGTTGGTATCAAAGACACCGTTAAGTCTACCTGTACTGGCGTTGAAATGTTCCGCAAACTGCTGGACGAAGGCCGTGCTGGTGAGAACGTTGGTGTTCTGCTGCGTGGTATCAAGCGTGAAGATATCGAACGTGGTCAGGTACTGGCTAAACCAGGTTCTATCAAGCCACACACCAAATTCGACTCAGAAGTTTACATCCTGAGCAAAGAAGAAGGTGGTCGTCATACTCCATTCTTCAAAGGCTACCGTCCACAGTTCTACTTCCGTACAACTGACGTGACCGGTACCATCGAACTGCCAGAAGGCGTTGAGATGGTAATGCCTGGCGATAACGTGAACATGGTTGTTACCCTGATTCACCCAATCGCGATGGACGACGGTCTGCGTTTCGCAATCCGTGAAGGCGGCCGTACTGTAGGCGCTGGTGTTGTTGCTAAAGTTATCGCTTAATCGCGAATAATTTTTCGACACAAAAAGAGGGCACTTCGGTGCCCTTTTTTTATGCAATTTTTCCAAATCTTAATTGAAATAAAAAGCATTCCTATTTAGACTTACAGCATTGGTTAAGAAGTGAGTCCCTCTATGTATGTATGTCTGTGTAATGCCGTGACTGACAAAGCGATCCGCAAGGCCGTGCGTCAGCACAATCCGCATACCATGAAACAACTGCGTGAACTTGTACCTATTGGTACCGATTGTGGAAAGTGCATTCGCCAGGCGAGACAGATTATGGTGGAGGAAAGCGGAACCATTATCCATATGCACGAAGTCGCCTAACTAAAGGTAAGGTTATTTTTTGACTCTTGGCTTTCAGCTTCTACACTTTTAGAACTGGCCAGGAGGAGTTACCTATGAAAGGCGATAAAAAGATCATTGCTCACCTCAACAAACTGCTCGGCAACGAGCTGGTTGCCATCAATCAATATTTCCTGCATGCCCGAATGTTCAAGAACTGGGGTTTAACTCGCCTCAATGATAAGGAATACCACGAGTCGATCGACGAAATGAAGCATGCCGATCGTTACATCGAACGTATTTTGTTTTTGGAAGGTATCCCGAACTTGCAGGACCTCGGCAAGTTAAATATTGGCGAAGATATTGAAGAAATGTTGCGTTCAGATCTGACTCTGGAGTTGGACGGTGCCAAGGGGCTGCGTGAAGCTATAGCTTACGCCGATTCCATCCATGACTACGTCAGCCGTGATTTGATGATAGAGATCCTGGCAGATGAGGAAGAGCATATCGACTGGCTGGAAACAGAACTTGATTTGATCGACCGCCTGGGTATTCAGAACTACGCACAAGCCCAACTTTAGCAATGTAAAAGCTGTTTCTCCCACTTAACAACAATGCTTCCCTGCCGGCATGTTTTATCTCCGGCAGGGCAGGGGGAGCAGCCTCAACGTCCCACTGATTCCCTCGCAAGCCAATGCCCCCAGCTTACCGAATCGTCATCCAAGAGCTAAAACTGTATTAAATGTCGATATCCTGAGCATATTTCCATCTGCGCCTTGCTTCTCGCTCTGTTTTGCGTATAATGCGCGGGCTTACCTAATCTTGGTAAGCCTGATTTTAGCGAATCAGTCGATAGGCAAGTTCGTTTTGCCCTTCGAACAATACTCCCGATATGGGGGTTATATGTTGACGATTACACTCCCCCATCAATCGAAATGGGTGTGAGGAGTAATTATTTACGTTTATAAATAATTGGAGCTCTGGTCTCATGCAGAACCAAAGAATCCGTATCCGCCTGAAAGCGTTTGATCATCGTCTTATCGATCAATCAACCGCGGAAATCGTCGAGACTGCTAAGCGCACTGGTGCGCAAGTCCGTGGTCCGATCCCGCTGCCAACTCGCAAAGAGCGCTTTACCGTTCTGATCTCTCCGCACGTTAACAAAGACGCGCGTGATCAGTACGAAATTCGCACTCACAAGCGTCTGGTTGACATCGTTGAGCCAACCGAGAAAACCGTTGATGCTCTGATGCGTCTGGATCTGGCTGCTGGTGTAGACGTGCAGATCAGCCTGGGTTAATCAGGTCATTGAGCGATTGAGAGGTTGAAACAATGATTGGTTTAGTCGGTAAGAAATTGGGCATGACTCGTATCTTCACTGAAGATGGCGTTTCTATCCCAGTAACCGTGATTGAAATTGAAGCGAACCGCGTGACTCAGGTCAAAGACCTGGCTAACGACGGGTACCGTGCTGTGCAGGTTACTACCGGTAGCAAAAAAGCTAACCGCGTAACCAAGCCGGAAGCGGGCCATTTCGCTAAAGCTGGCGTTGAAGCTGGCCGTGGTCTGTGGGAATTCCGCACTGCTGAAGGTGAAGAATTTACTGCAGGTCAAAACATCAGCGTAGAAATCTTCGCTGAAGTTAAAAAAGTCGATGTTACCGGTACTTCTAAAGGTAAAGGTTTTGCTGGCACTGTAAAGCGCTGGAACTTCCGTACCCAAGACGCTACCCACGGTAACTCCTTGTCTCACCGCGTTCCGGGTTCTATCGGTCAGAACCAGACTCCGGGCAAAGTGTTCAAAGGCAAGAAAATGGCTGGCCACCTGGGTGACGAGCGTGTAACCGTTCAAAGCCTGGACGTAGTACGTGTTGACGCTGAGCGCAACCTGCTGCTGGTTAAGGGTGCTGTACCGGGCGCAACCGGTGGCAACCTGATCGTTAAACCAGCTGTGAAGGCGTAAGGGGATAGCAATGGAATTAGTATTGAAAGACGCGCAAAGCGCGCTGACTGTTTCCGAAACTACCTTCGGTCGTGACTTTAACGAAGCGCTGGTACACCAGGTTGTTGTTGCTTATGCAGCAGGTGCCCGTCAAGGTACTCGTGCTCAGAAGACCCGTGCTGAAGTAACTGGTTCCGGTAAAAAACCGTGGCGCCAGAAAGGTACCGGCCGTGCGCGTTCAGGTTCTGTAAAGAGCCCGATCTGGCGTTCAGGTGGCGTGACCTTTGCTGCGAAGCCTCAGGACCACAGTCAGAAAGTAAACAAAAAGATGTACCGCGGCGCGCTGAAAAGCATCCTGTCCGAACTGGTACGTCAAGATCGTCTGATCATTGTCGAGAAGTTCTCTGTAGAAGCGCCTAAAACTAAGCTGCTGGCACAGAAACTGAAAGATATGGCTCTGGAAGATGTGCTGATCGTAACCGGCGAACTGGATGAGAATCTGTTCCTGGCTGCTCGCAACCTGTACAAGGTTGACGTGCGCGATGTAGCAGGTATCGACCCGGTTAGCCTGATCGCCTTCGACAAAGTGGTTATGACTGCTGATGCTGTGAAGCAAGTTGAGGAGATGCTGGCATGATCCGTGAAGAACGTCTGCTGAAAGTGCTGCGTGCACCGCACGTATCTGAAAAAGCATCCGCTGCGATGGAAAAAACTAACACCATCGTTCTCAAAGTTGCCAAAGACGCGACCAAAGCAGAAATTAAAGCTGCAGTGCAGAAACTGTTTGAAGTCGAAGTCGAAGACGTTAACACCCTGGTAGTTAAAGGGAAAGTGAAGCGTCACGGTCAGCGTGTTGGTCGTCGTAGCGACTGGAAAAAAGCTTACGTCACCCTGAAAGAAGGCCAGAATCTGGACTTCATCGGCGGCGCAGAGTAAGTCGGAGGAGTAAGAACAATGGCAATTGTTAAATGTAAACCTACATCTCCGGGTCGTCGCCACGTTGTTAAAGTGGTTAACCCTGAGCTGCACAAGGGTAAACCTCATGCCCCGCTGCTTGAGAAACTGAGCAAAAGCGGTGGCCGTAACAACAATGGCCGTATCACCACCCGTCATATCGGTGGTGGCCACAAGCAACATTATCGTCTGGTTGACTTCAAACGCAACAAAGACGGTGTGGCTGCAGTGGTTGAGCGTCTGGAGTACGATCCGAACCGTTCCGCGAACATCGCGCTGGTTCTGTACAAAGACGGCGAACGCCGTTATATCCTGGCGCCGAAAGGTCTGAAAGCTGGTGACCAGATCCAATCTGGCGTTGATGCTGCAATCAAGGTAGGTAACGCCCTGCCAATGCGCAACATCCCAGTGGGTTCAACGGTTCATAACGTAGAAATGAAACCAGGTAAAGGCGGTCAGATCGCTCGCTCTGCTGGTGCCTACGTTCAGATCGTTGCACGTGATGGTTCCTACGTAACTCTGCGTCTGCGCTCAGGCGAAATGCGTAAAGTTCCAGTTGATTGCCGCGCCACCCTGGGTGAAGTCGGTAACGCTGAACATATGCTTCGCGTTCTGGGTAAAGCAGGTGCTGCACGTTGGCGTGGTATTCGTCCTACCGTTCGCGGTACGGCGATGAACCCGGTAGATCACCCGCACGGTGGTGGTGAGGGTAAAAACTTTGGTAAACACCCAGTAACACCATGGGGCGTTCAGACCAAAGGTAAGAAAACCCGCAGCAACAAGCGTACTGATAAGTTCATCGTACGTCGCCGTAGCAAAAAATAATTAGAGGATAAGCCATGCCACGTTCTCTCAAGAAAGGTCCTTTTATTGACCTGCACTTGCTGAAGAAGGTAGAGAAAGCGGTGGAAAGCGGTGACAAGAAGCCTTTGCGCACTTGGTCCCGTCGTTCAACGATCTTTCCTAACATGATCGGTTTGACCATCGCTGTCCATAATGGTCGTCAGCACGTACCAGTGTTCGTTTCCGATGAAATGGTCGGTCACAAACTGGGTGAATTCGCGCCGACTCGCACTTATCGCGGCCATGCGGCTGATAAAAAAGCTAAAAAGCGCTAAGGTAGGAGGAAGAGATGGAAACTATCGCTAAACATCGCCACGCTCGTTCTTCTGCACAGAAGGTCCGCCTTGTTGCAGACCTGATCCGCGGTAAGAAAGTGTCGCAAGCTCTGGAAACTCTGGCCTACACCAACAAGAAAGCTGCTGGTCTGGTTAAGAAAGTGCTGGAGTCTGCCATTGCTAACGCAGAACACAACGATGGCGCTGACATCGATGATCTGAAAGTCACGAAAATCTTCGTAGACGAAGGCCCAAGCATGAAGCGCATTATGCCGCGTGCAAAAGGTCGTGCAGATCGCATCCTGAAGCGCACCAGCCACATTACTGTGGTTGTGTCCGATCGCTGAGACTCTGGAGACTAGCAATGGGTCAGAAAGTACATCCTAATGGTATTCGCCTGGGTATTGTCAAACCTTGGAACTCTACTTGGTATGCGAATACCAAAGAATTCGCTGACAACCTGGACAGCGACTTTAAAGTTCGCCAATTCCTGATTAAGGAACTGGCGAAAGCTTCCGTTTCTCGCATCGTTATCGAGCGTCCTGCGAAGAGCATCCGTGTGACTATTCACACTGCTCGTCCAGGCATCGTTATCGGCAAGAAAGGTGAAGATGTCGAAAAACTGCGTAAGGTCGTAGCGAACATCGCTGGCGTTCCTGCGCAAATTAACATCGCCGAAGTCCGTAAACCGGAACTTGACGCTAAATTGGTTGCTGACAGCATCACTTCACAGTTGGAACGTCGCGTTATGTTCCGTCGTGCTATGAAGCGTGCTGTACAGAACGCAATGCGTCTTGGCGCTAAAGGTATCAAAGTTGAAGTAAGCGGCCGCCTTGGCGGTGCTGAAATCGCGCGTACCGAATGGTACCGTGAAGGTCGTGTTCCGTTGCATACACTGCGTGCGGATATCGATTACAACACATCTGAAGCGCACACCACTTATGGTGTAATCGGCGTTAAGGTATGGATCTTCAAAGGTGAGATCCTGGGTGGTATGGCTGCAGTTGAACAACCGGAACCGGCTGCTCAACCTAAAAAGCAGCAGCGTAAAGGCCGCAAGTAAGGAGAGTCGCTGATGTTACAACCAAAGCGTACAAAATTCCGTAAGATGCACAAAGGCCGCAACCGTGGTCTGGCGCAGGGTACGGATGTTAGCTTCGGCACTTTCGGTCTGAAAGCTGTTGGCCGTGGCCGTCTGACTGCTCGTCAAATCGAAGCAGCTCGTCGTGCAATGACTCGTGCAGTTAAGCGTCAAGGTAAAATTTGGATCCGTGTATTCCCGGACAAACCAATTACCGAGAAGCCGCTCGAAGTGCGTATGGGTAAAGGTAAGGGTAACGTGGAATATTGGGTTGCCCTGATCCAACCTGGGAAAGTCCTGTACGAAATGGACGGTGTACCAGAAGAGGTCGCCCGTGAGGCATTCAAGCTGGCTGCAGCTAAATTGCCGATCAAAACCACCTTTGTAACTAAGACGGTGATGTAATGAAAGCACAAGAGCTGCGTGAAAAAAGCGTTGAAGAGCTGAACACTGAGCTGCTCAACCTGCTGCGTGAGCAATTTAACTTGCGCATGCAGGCGGCAAGTGGCCAGCTGCAACAAACTCACCTGTTGAAACAAGTGCGTCGTAATGTCGCACGCGTTAAGACTTTACTGACTGAAAAGGCGGGTGTGTAAATGACTGATATTAACCGTACTCTGCAGGGTCGTGTTATTAGTGACAAAATGGAGAAATCCATGGTTGTTGCTATCGAGCGCACGGTGAAGCACCCGATCTACGGGAAATTCATCAAGCGTACGACCAAGCTGCACGTACATGACGAGAACAACGAATGTGGTATCGGTGACGTGGTAGAAATCCGCGAATGCCGTCCACTGTCCAAGACTAAGTCCTGGACGTTGGTTCGCGTTGTAGAGAAAGCGATTCTGTAATAGAGTAGCTGGCTCTAACTTATAAACGGCTCAGAAAATGAGCCGTTTATTTTTTCTACCCATACTCTGGAAGCGGTGTTATAATGCTGCGCCCTTGGTTATGGGGCTTTTCAACGATCTAGTAATAGGTCCTAAAGTTGTAGTTGACATTAGCGGAGCACTAACATGATCCAAGAACAGACTATGCTGACCGTGGCCGACAACTCCGGTGCACGTCGCGTAATGTGTATCAAGGTTCTAGGTGGCTCGCACCGTCGCTACGCAGGCATTGGCGATGTCATCAAAATTACCATCAAGGAAGCAATTCCTCGCGGTAAGGTGAAGAAAGGCGATGTGCTGAAGGCGGTAGTGGTGCGCACCAAGAAGGGTGTACGTCGCCCGGACGGTTCTGTCATTCGCTTCGATGGTAATGCATGCGTTATTTTAAACAATAACAGCGAGCAACCTATCGGTACGCGTATTTTTGGGCCGGTAACTCGTGAACTGCGTAATGAGAAGTTCATGAAAATTATCTCTCTGGCACCAGAAGTACTCTAAGGAGCGAAACATGGCAGCGAAAATCCGTCGTGATGACGAAATTATCGTGCTTACCGGGAAAGACAAAGGTAAACGCGGTAAAGTAAAAAATGTCCTGTCTGCTGGTAAGGTCATTGTTGAAGGTATCAACCTGGTTAAGAAACATCAGAAGCCGGTCCCGGCCCTGAACCAACCAGGTGGCATTGTTGAAAAAGAAGCTGCAATTCAAGTTTCTAACATTGCTCTCTTCAACGCGGCTACCGGTAAGGCTGACCGTGTAGGCTTTAGATTCGAAGACGGGAAAAAAGTCCGTTTCTTCAAATCTAACAGCGAAACTATCAAGTAATTTGGAGTAATACGATGGCGAAACTGCATGATTACTACAAAGACGAGGTAGTCAAACAACTGATGTCTCAGTTTGATTACAACTCTGTCATGCAAGTCCCTCGGGTCGAGAAGATCACCCTGAATATGGGTGTTGGTGAAGCGATCGCTGACAAGAAACTGCTGGATAATGCAGCAGCGGATCTGGCAGCAATCTCCGGTCAAAAGCCGTTCATCACCAAAGCACGCAAATCTGTTGCAGGCTTCAAAATCCGCCAGGGCTATCCGATCGGCTGTAAAGTAACTCTGCGTGGCGAACGCATGTGGGAGTTCTTTGAGCGACTGATTTCCATTGCTGTTCCACGTATCCGTGACTTCCGTGGCTTGTCCGCTAAGTCATTCGATGGCCGTGGTAACTACAGCATGGGTGTGCGTGAGCAAATCATCTTCCCAGAAATCGACTACGACAAAGTCGATCGCGTTCGTGGTTTGGATATTACCATTACCACTACTGCGAAATCTGATGATGAAGGCCGCGCGCTGTTGGCTGCTTTTAACTTCCCGTTCCGTAAGTAAGGCAGGGTTACTGATGGCTAAGCAATCAATGAAAGCACGCGAAGTCGTTCGCGTGAAACTGGCTGAAAAGTACCGCGCTAAACGCGAGGAACTGAAGGCTATCATTTCTGGTGTGAACTCTTCCGACGAAGATCGTTGGGATGCTGTTCTCAAGCTGCAAACTCTGCCGCGTGATTCCAGCCCGTCTCGTCAGCGTAAACGCTGCCGCCAAACTGGCCGTCCACATGGTTATGTGGGCAAATTCGGGTTGAGCCGTATCAAGTTACGTGAAGCCGCTATGCGCGGTGAAGTACCAGGCTTGAAAAAGGCTAGCTGGTAATTACCAATTGAATCACGGGAGTAAAGACAGATGAGCATGCAAGATCCGATCGCGGATATGCTGACCCGTATCCGTAACGGTCAAGCCGCGAACAAAGTTGCGGTCACCATGCCTTCCTCCAAGCTGAAAGTGGCAATTGCCAACCTGCTGAAGGAAGAAGGTTTTATTGAAGATTTCAAAATCGAAGGCGACACCAAGCCTGTTCTGGAACTGGTACTGAAGTACTTCCAGGGCAAGGCAGTGGTAGAAAGCATTCAACGAATTAGCCGTCCTGGTCTGCGCATCTACAAGAAAAAAGATGCACTGCCAAAAGTTATGGCTGGTTTGGGTATTGCTGTTATTTCTACCTCTAAAGGTGTTATGACCGATCGTGCAGCTCGCCAAGCAGGTCTTGGTGGCGAGATTATCTGCTACGTAGCTTAATTCGGGAGGAAAGAATGTCTCGTGTTGCAAAAGCACCCGTCGTCATTCCTGCCGGCGTAGAGGTAAAACTCAACGGTCAGGTTATTTCGATTAAGGGTAAGAACGGCGAGCTGACTCGTACTGTCCACAACGCCGTTGAAGTGAAGCAAGAAGCTAACGCACTGACTTTCGCCCCGCGCGAAGGTTTTGCTAACGCATGGGCCCAAGCGGGTACTACGCGCGCTCTGCTGAACGCAATGGTTGTTGGTGTTACCGAAGGCTTCACCAAGAAGCTTCAACTGGTAGGTGTTGGTTATCGTGCTGCTGTTAAAGGCAACGTGGTGAATTTAGCCTTAGGCTTCTCTCACCCGGTCGATCACCAGCTGCCAGCAGGTATTACTGCTGAATGCCCAAGCCAAACTGAAATCGTGCTGAAAGGCGCTGATAAGCAAGTTATTGGCCAGGTTGCTGCAGATCTGCGTGCCTACCGCCGTCCTGAGCCTTACAAAGGCAAGGGTGTCCGTTACGCCGATGAAGTCGTGCGTACCAAAGAGGCTAAGAAGAAGTAAGGTAACACTATGGATAAGAAATCTGCTCGTATCCGTCGTGCGACCCGCGCACGCCGTAAGATCAAAGAACTGGGTGCAACCCGCCTGGTGGTACATCGTACCCCGCGTCACATTTACGCACAGGTAATTGCTCCAAATGGTTCTGAAGTACTGGTAGCTGCTTCTACTTTAGAAAAAGCTGTCACAGAGCAATTGAAGTATTCCGGTAACAAAGACGCAGCAGCAGCCGTAGGTAAAGCTCTGGCTGAGCGCGCGTTGGAAAAAGGGATCTCTAAAGTATCCTTTGACCGTTCCGGTTTCCAATATCATGGTCGAGTCCAGGCACTGGCAGATGCTGCCCGTGAAGCTGGCCTTCAGTTCTAAGGAAGAGGTTTAAGATGGCTCACATCGAAAAACAAGCTGGCGAACTGCAGGAAAAGCTGATCGCGGTAAACCGCGTATCTAAAACCGTAAAAGGTGGCCGTATTTTCAGCTTTACCGCACTGACAGTAGTTGGTGATGGTAACGGTCGCGTTGGTTTTGGCTACGGCAAAGCACGCGAAGTTCCGGCAGCGATCCAGAAAGCGATGGAAAAAGCCCGTCGCGCTATGATTAATGTTGCTTTGAATAGCGGTACTCTGCAGCACCCTGTTAAAGGTGCTCACACGGGTTCTCGCGTGTTCATGCAACCAGCTTCCGAAGGTACCGGTATCATCGCCGGTGGTGCAATGCGCGCCGTCCTGGAAGTTGCAGGGGTTCATAACGTATTAGCTAAAGCATATGGTTCTACTAACCCGATCAACGTGGTTCGTGCAACTATTGCTGCTTTGGAAGATATGAAATCCCCAGAAATGGTCGCTGCCAAGCGTGGTAAGTCCGTCGAAGAAATTCTAGGGAAATAACCATGGCAAAGACTATTAAAGTAACTCAAACAAAAAGCAGCATCGGCCGTTTGCCAAAGCACAAGGCAACCTTGCTCGGTTTAGGTCTGCGTCGTATTGGTCATACTGTAGAGCGTGAGGATACTCCTGCTGTACGTGGTATGGTCAACTTGGTTTCCTACATGGTTAAGGTTGAGGAGTAACAGATGCGTTTAAATACTCTGTCTCCGGCTGAAGGTGCCAAGCATGCGCCTAAGCGTGTAGGTCGTGGTATTGGTTCTGGCCTGGGTAAAACCGCTGGTCGTGGTCACAAAGGTCAGAACTCACGTTCTGGCGGTGGCGTACGTCGTGGTTTTGAAGGTGGTCAGATGCCTTTATATCGTCGTTTGCCGAAATTCGGCTTCACCTCTCGCAAAGCTATGATCACGGCAGAAGTTCGTCTGTCTGAACTGGCTCTTGTTGAAGGCGACGTAATCGACCTGAACACGCTGAAAGCCGCTAACGTTGTTGGTGTCCAGATCGAATTCGCGAAAGTTATGCTTTCTGGCGAAATCGCTCGTCCGGTTACCCTGCGTGGTCTGCGTGTCACCAAAGGCGCTCGTGCTGCTATCGAAGCTGCTGGCGGTAAAATTGAGGAATAAGTAGCAGATGGCTAAGCAACCAGGATTAGATTTTCAAAGTGCTAAAGGCGGACTCGGCGAGCTGAAGCGCAGACTTTTGTTTGTAATCGGCGCGCTGATTGTCTTCCGTATCGGCTCTTTTATTCCGATTCCTGGTATCGATGCCACTGTGCTTGCCAAATTGCTCGAGCAGCAGAGAGGCACTATCATTGAAATGTTTAACATGTTCTCTGGTGGTGCCCTCAGCCGTGCTTCTATCTTTGCCCTGGGGATCATGCCGTATATTTCGGCGTCGATCATTATCCAGCTGTTAACGGTGGTTCATCCAGCGTTAGCAGAAATCAAGAAAGAAGGGGAGGCTGGCCGTCGCAAGATTAGTCAGTACACCCGTTACGGTACGCTGGTGTTGGCTATATTCCAGTCGATCGGTATTGCTACCGGTTTGCCGAATATGCCTGGTATGCAAGGTCTGGTATTAAACCCAGGCTTTGCGTTCTACTTTACTGCAGTAGTGAGCTTGGTTACCGGGACAATGTTCCTGATGTGGCTGGGTGAACAGATTACTGAACGTGGTATCGGTAACGGTATCTCGATCATTATCTTTGCAGGCATTGTAGCGGGACTCCCGCCGGCTGTGGCCCATACTATCGAACAAGCCCGGCAAGGCGACCTGCACTTCCTCCTGTTGCTGTTGGTTGCAGTATTGGTGTTTGCAGTAACCTTCTTCGTTGTTTTCATCGAACGTGGTCAACGTCGTATCGTCGTTAACTATGCGAAACGTCAACAAGGTCGTCGTGTTTATGCAGCACAGAGCACACACTTACCGTTGAAAGTGAACATGGCAGGGGTTATCCCGGCAATCTTCGCTTCCAGCATTATTCTGTTCCCGGCCACGATTGCATCATGGTTTGGGGGCGGTACCGGTTGGAACTGGCTGACAACGATTTCGCTGTATTTGCAGCCAGGGCAACCGCTTTATGTGTTACTCTATGCGTCTGCAATCATCTTCTTCTGTTTCTTTTACACGGCGTTGGTTTTCAACCCGCGTGAGACAGCAGATAACCTGAAGAAGTCCGGTGCCTTCGTACCAGGAATTCGTCCGGGAGAGCAAACGGCGAAGTATATCGATAAAGTAATGACGCGTTTAACCCTGGTGGGCGCGATGTACATTACTTTCATCTGCCTGATCCCGGAGTTCATGCGTGATGCAATGAAAGTACCATTCTACTTTGGTGGTACCTCGCTACTGATCGTGGTTGTCGTCATCATGGACTTTATGGCTCAAGTGCAAACTCTGATGATGTCAAGTCAGTACGAGTCTGCATTGAAGAAAGCAAACCTGAAAGGCTATAACCGCTAACAGGTTCGTTTGAGAAGTTACGGAGAGTAAAAATGAAAGTTCGTGCTTCCGTCAAGAAATTATGTCGTAACTGCAAAATCGTTAAGCGTAACGGTGTCGTTCGTGTGATTTGCAGCGCCGAGCCGAAGCATAAACAGCGTCAAGGCTGATTATCTCGCATATTTTTCTTGCAAAGTTGGGTTGAGCTGGCTAGATTAGCCAGCCAATCTTTTGTATGTAGCTGCAACATTATTTGAGTATCCTGAAAACGGGCTTTTCAGAATGGTGTTGCCGTATAAAATAGTAGGAGTGCATAGTGGCCCGTATAGCAGGCATTAACATTCCTGATCATAAACATACCGTAATCGCCTTAACGTCGATCTTCGGAATCGGTAAAACCCGCTCACAGTCTATCTGTGCGTCTACGGGTATTGCTGAACATGTTAAGATCAGTGAGCTGTCTGAAGAGCAAATTGAACAGCTGCGTGAAGCAGTCGCCAAATTCACTGTAGAAGGTGATTTGCGTCGTGAAGTTACCCTGAGCATCAAGCGTCTGATGGATCTTGGTACTTACCGTGGTTTGCGTCATCGTCGTGGTCTGCCAGTTCGCGGTCAGCGTACTAAGACCAACGCACGTACCCGTAAGGGTCCGCGTAAACCAATCAAGAAATAATCAGGGTGATTGAATAATGGCAAAGGCACCTGTTCGTACACGTAAGCGTGTAAGAAAACAAGTCTCTGACGGCGTGGCTCATGTCCATGCGTCTTTCAACAACACCATTGTGACTATTACCGATCGTCAGGGTAATGCATTGGGTTGGGCAACTGCCGGTGGTTCTGGTTTCCGTGGTTCTCGTAAGTCAACTCCGTTTGCAGCTCAGGTTGCAGCCGAACGTTGTGCTGACGCAGTAAAAGAATACGGTATCAAGAATCTGGAAGTTATGGTTAAGGGACCGGGTCCAGGCCGCGAATCAACTATTCGTGCTCTGAACGCCGCTGGTTTCCGCATCACTAATATTACTGATGTGACTCCTATCCCTCACAACGGTTGTCGTCCGCCGAAAAAGCGCCGCGTATAACGTAAGCTTTTAGGTTTGTTGGAGAAAGAAAATGGCAAGATATTTGGGTCCTAAGCTCAAGCTTAGCCGCCGTGAGGGCACAGACTTGTTCCTGAAGTCTGGCGTTCGCGCGATCGATACCAAGTGTAAAATTGAGCAACCGCCTGGTCAACACGGTGCGCGTAAACCGCGTCTGTCTGACTATGGTGTACAGTTACGTGAGAAGCAAAAAGTTCGCCGTATGTACGGTGTTCTGGAGCGTCAATTCCGTAACTATTACAAAGAAGCAGCACGCCTGAAGGGCAACACCGGTGCAAACCTGTTGCAACTGCTGGAAGGTCGTTTGGACAACGTTGTTTACCGTATGGGCTTCGGCGCTACTCGTTCAGAGTCACGTCAGTTGGTTAGCCACAAAGCAATTATGGTAAATGGTCGCGTTGTTAACATCGCTTCTTATCAGGTATCTCCGAATGACGTAGTCAGCATCCGCGAGAAGGCTAAAAAGCAATCTCGTGTTAAAGCTTCTCTGGAGCTGGCTGAGCAGCGTGAAAAGCCGACCTGGCTTGAAGTTGATGCTGCTAAGATGGAAGGCGTGTTCAAGCGTATGCCTGAACGTACCGATCTGTCTGCGGACATTAACGAACACCTGATCGTCGAGCTTTACTCCAAGTAAGGCTTAGTACCAAAGAGAGGACACAATGCAGGGTTCTGTGACAGAGTTTCTAAAACCGCGCCTGGTAGATATCGAGCAAGTCAGTTCGACGCACGCCAAGGTGACCCTTGAGCCGTTAGAGCGTGGCTTTGGCCATACTCTCGGCAATGCACTGCGCCGTATTCTGCTTTCGTCTATGCCGGGTTGCGCGGTGACCGAGGTTGAGATTGATGGTGTACTGCATGAGTACAGCACCAAAGAAGGCGTACAGGAAGATATCCTGGAGATCCTGCTCAACCTGAAAGGGCTGGCGGTGAGAGTTCAAGGGAAAGATGAAGTTATCCTTACCCTGAATAAATCTGGCATTGGCCCTGTGACCGCTGCCGACATTACCCATGATGGTGATGTCGAAATCGTCAAGCCTCAGCACGTGATCTGCCACCTGACCGATGAAAACGCTGCTATCAGCATGCGTATCAAAGTTCAACGTGGTCGTGGTTATGTGCCGGCTTCTGCCCGAATTCATTCGGAAGAAGATGAGCGCCCGATCGGTCGTCTGTTGGTTGACGCCTGCTATAGCCCTGTAGAGCGTATTGCCTACAATGTTGAAGCAGCGCGTGTAGAACAGCGTACTGACCTGGACAAGCTGGTCATCGAAATGGAAACCAATGGCACGATCGATCCTGAAGAGGCGATCCGCCGTGCGGCTACCATCCTGGCTGAACAACTTGAAGCTTTTGTTGACTTACGTGATGTTCGTCAACCAGAAGTTAAAGAAGAGAAACCAGAATTCGATCCGATTCTGCTGCGCCCTGTTGACGATCTGGAATTGACTGTCCGCTCTGCTAACTGCCTTAAGGCAGAAGCTATCCACTACATCGGTGATCTGGTACAGCGTACCGAGGTTGAGTTGCTGAAAACGCCGAACCTGGGTAAAAAATCTCTTACTGAGATTAAAGACGTGCTGGCCTCCCGTGGACTGTCACTGGGCATGCGCCTGGAAAACTGGCCACCGGCAAGCATTGCTGACGAGTAACCGGATCACAGGTTAAGGTTTTACTGAGAAGGATAAGGTCATGCGCCATCGTAAGAGTGGTCGTCAACTGAACCGTAACAGCAGCCATCGCCAGGCTATGTTCCGTAACATGGCCGGCTCTTTGGTTCGTCATGAGATCATCAAGACGACCTTGCCAAAAGCAAAAGAGCTGCGTCGCGTTGTTGAGCCGCTGATTACTCTTGCCAAGACCGACAGCGTAGCTAATCGTCGTCTGGCATTCGCCCGTACTCGTGATAACGAGATCGTGGCAAAACTGTTTAACGAGCTGGGCCCGCGTTTCGCGAGCCGTGCCGGTGGTTACACTCGCATTCTGAAGTGTGGCTTCCGCGCAGGCGACAACGCGCCGATGGCATACATCGAGCTGGTTGATCGTGCTGAGTCTCAAGCAGAAGTAGCAACTGCAGAGTAATCTGTGGACGCGTGAAAAAACCGGGCTTGCCCGGTTTTTTTACGTCTATCGTCAGCCAAACGTGCGTTCTTTCCCCGCTAGACTTAAGATCCCCGTCCCTATCCGCTATGCTAACGCTATTAACATGAGTACCGATTTCTTGCATGGTGAATATCAACGTGCACTGAGTGGAAAATTTTCACCGGAGAAAGAGTGATGCTTAAAATTGGCCAACTGGCAAAGCTTGCTGACGTGACCCCTGACACCGTGCGTTACTACGAGAAGCAGGGAATGATGGATCATAACATCCGTACCGAGGGCGGTTATCGGTTGTATAGCCAGCAAGACTTGCAGCGGTTACGTTTTATCCGTTATGCCAAACAACTCGGTTTTACATTGGAAACCATTGCTGAACTATTATCTATCCGGGTTGACCCTGTACATCATACCTGTCGGGAGTCGAAGTCGATCGTCGATGCACGGCTCAGTGAAGTAGAGAATAAGCTTAAAGAGCTGACTCGGATGCGTGAGTCGCTAAAGCGCCTCAGCGATGCTTGCTGCGGTAGCGCGCATACCAGCAATTATTGCTCGATTTTGGAAGCGCTAGAACAGGGTGCCAGTGATGAAAAGGCAAGAAAAGACGCCTGAAAGGGCTGGCGGCTCTTTAATTTTTACACGGGCAGCAGTATTATCGCCGAGATTTATATCCATACATAAACAAGGAGAATTACCATGACTAAATACCGTCATACCAAAGGCCAGATACAGGACAATGCCATTGAGGCACTGTTGCACGATCCGTTATTCCGCCAAAGGATTGAGAAAAATACCAAAGGGAAAGGCAGCTACCGGCGTAAAGACAAACACGCAAAAGGCGGTAACTGGGAGGCCAGTGGTAAACTATCAAAGGATAATTTACCACTGGCCTTCTGGTTTTAAGGCATTAAAAAAGCCATCTGAGTAAGATGGCTTTTTAGTAATTCCAGATAAACTATTTTATAGTTTTGGCTGTTGCTGTTGGCTCAGTAAATCGCGAATTTCAGTCAGCAGTTTTTCTTCTGCAGTTGGCGCAGGCGGCGCTGCCGGCGCTTCTTCCTGTTTACGGCGTACTTTATTCATTAATTTAATTGCCAGGAAAATAGCGAAGGCAACAATCACGAAATCGAAAATGGTTTGGATGAATGAACCGTAGTTCATCACTACTGCAGGAACCGCGCCTTGAGCTTCGCGTAATACCAGGTGGAATTGTTTGAAATCAACCCCACCGATCAGCAAGCCTAGCGGTGGCATGATGATATCTGCAACGAAAGACGATACGATCTTACCAAACGCCGCACCAATAATTACACCCACTGCCAAGTCAACCACGTTGCCACGCATGGCAAATTCGCGGAACTCTTTCATCATACTCATAGAACGCACCCCTTGCAGAATTTAATAACTCAAGTTTAACAAAGCAATTTCCCTTTGCCACAAAAGGAGCGAAAAGTTTTATCTCTTTCTATGGCAGAGAACAACCTCGCAATTATAGACCATTCATTACTACATTTGTTCTACAGGAAGAAAGGACTTGGCTGGAACAGCCGCTCAACGTCAGGAACGAACTTTTTATCGGTTATAAACATAATGACGTGATCGCCCTGTTCGATTTTGCTGTTGCCGTTGGCAATAATAACGTCATCACCGCGCACAATGGCGCCAATAGTAGTACCTGGCGGCAATTTAATATTTTCAACGGTGCGGCCAACCACTTTTGAGGTGCTTTCGTCACCGTGTGCAATGGCTTCGATGGCTTCCGCGACGCCGCGACGGAGTGAGGAAACGCTGACGATATCCGCTTTCCGCACATGGCCCAACAGCGCTGAAATGGTGGCTTGTTGTGGAGAAATTGCAATGTCGATGACGCTGCCTTGTACCAGGTCAACATAGGCACGACGCTGAATCAGCACCATTACCTTTTTGGCCCCCATACGTTTGGCGAGCATGGCGGACATGATATTTGCTTCGTCATCGTTGGTGATGGCGATAAAAACATCCACCTGATCAACATGTTCTTCTGCCAGCAGCTCCTGGTCAGAAGCATCGCCATAAAATACGATGGTGTCATGCAGTTGTTCGGCCAGCTCTGCGGCACGTTGCTGATTACGTTCAATCAGCTTCACGTTGTAAGATTTCTCCAACCTTTGCGCCAGGCCTGCGCCGACGTTGCCACCGCCAACAATCATGATGCGTTTATAGGGCTTTTCCAGTCGTTGCAACTCACTCATTACCGCACGGATATGCTGTGATGCAGCTACAAAGAACACTTCATCGCCAGCCTCAATAATGGTGGAGCCCTGCGGTCGAATCGGTCGATCCTGACGGAAGATAGCGGCGACGCGAGTATCAATATGCGGCATATGCTCGCGCATTGAAGACAAGGCATTACCCACCAATGGCCCACCGTAGTAGGCTTTTACCGCGGCAATGCTGACTTTGCCCTCTGCAAAGTTGACCACCTGCAGCGCACCTGGATACTCAATCAATTTATAGATGTAGTCGATAACCAGCTGTTCTGGTGAGATCAGGTGGTCGATGGGTACCGCTTCAGGGTGAAACAGCTTCTCTGACTCGCGGATATATTCTGGCGCACGGATACGGGCGATTCGGTTAGGTGTATTAAACAGCGAGTAGGCAATCTGACAGGCAATCATGTTGGTTTCGTCCGAATTAGTGACGGCAACCAGCATATCGGCATCTTCCGCCCCCGCTTCCCGGAGTACACGTGGATGAGAGCCGTAGCCCTGAACGACCCGCAGGTCGAACTTATCCTGTAACTGACGCAGGCGGCCGGAATCGGTATCCACGACGGTAATATCGTTATTTTCACCCACCAGGTTTTCTGCCAGTGTCCCGCCAACCTGACCCGCGCCAAGAATAATTATTTTCATTCGCTTCTCTGCTTCACACTGAAACCGCTGAAGATTATCTGAAAGGGCGCAACAGCCGCGCCCAGAGTACTGAACAGCTACATTTTAATCAGCTTAGCGTAAAAGAAGCCATCCCCATCCTCTGGATGCGGAAGATTCTGTCGGCCAGGCTGCTGCTGGTTGCCGGTCTCAACCAGACGGGCATCGGCATGACGCTGGAGGAAGGCGCTAACCTGCTCAGCATTTTCTGCCGGCAAGATCGAGCAGGTGGCATATACCATCACTCCTCCGCTTTTGAGATGCGGCCAGATGGCCTCAATAATCTCGGCCTGCAGCGCGGCCAGTTCAGCGATATCACTGTCGCGTCGTAACCATTTAATATCTGGGTGACGGCGGATCACACCGGTGGCAGAGCAAGGAGCATCCAGCAAAATGCGATCGAATTGCTTGTCGCCGCACCATTGTTGCGGAGTGCGGCCATCGCCTTGCTTTACTTCGGCGTGTAAACGCAGACGTTGCAGGTTTTCTTTGACCCGCTTCAGGCGTTGTTCATCGATATCGACGGCCATCACATGGGCTTTGGGAGCCGCCTCTAAAATATGGGTAGTTTTTCCACCGGGAGCCGCACACAAATCGAGGATCTGTTCCCCGTCTTGCGGATCCAGCAGATCGACACAGCCTTGCGCTGAGGCATCCTGCACGGTGACCCAGCCGTCGGCAAAGCCTGGCAGGTCGGTAACGGCGCAGGGCGCCAGCAGGCGCACCGCATCGCGATATTCGGCATGAGGTTCCGCGGCAATACCGGCCTGTTCCATCAACTGCAAGTAGTCTTCGCGAGTATGATGCAAACGGTTGACGCGCAGCCACATTGGCGGTTTCTGATTATTGGCATCGACGATCTGCTCCCACTGTGCGGGATAGGCCTGCTGGATACGTTTCAACAGCCAGCTCGGGTGCAGATAGCGGCTGTCATTATTGGCAGCGCGTTGCAGTAATTCTTCCTGCTGGCGTTGGAACTGGCGCAATACGCCGTTGATCAGGCCCTTAAGCTGCGGGCGTTTCAGCGCTACTGCGCCTTCTACGGTTTCCGCCAGCACCGCATGAGCGGGGATACGGGTATACAGCAGTTGGTATAAGCCGACCATCAACAAATAGTGCAGCGTGCGCTGCTTGCCGGTCATTGGCTTGGCCATTAATTGTTGAATACACCATTCCAACTGTGGCAGGACGCGCAGGGTGCCAAAGCACAGTTCCTGCAACAGAGCACGATCCTTGTCAGAAATGGTTTTTTGCAGTGACGGCAGGACAGTACTGAGTGACTGGCCCTGATCCAACACCTGACCGATGGCAATGGCTGCGATGCTGCGGAGATTGTAATTGTTTTTCATAGGCTAAAGCTGATAACGATCGGCATTAAGAAAGAAACAGCCCGGCGATTATTGGCCGGGCAGTGGGGGCGGTTTATAACCGGTTGCCCGGTGTAAACCATTCACGACGTGAGTTCAGCAAATCCTGAGCAGACATGGGTTTTTTGCCTGCCGGCTGCAGTTGAGTCAGGTTAAGAATGCCCTCGGCGGTCGCCACCTGAATACCGTGCTTGTCGGCATGGATGATGGTGCCAGGTTCTGCATCCGCGTTTTGTGCCAGCACCGTTGCCTGCCACACTTTCACCGGTTGATCGTCAATGGTGAAGTAACTGACTGGCCACGGGTTGAAGGCACGAACGCAGCGTTCAAGCTGCACGGCGGGCAGGTTCCAGTCCAGGCGGGCTTCTTCTTTGCTCAACTTTTCGGCATAGGTGACCAGCGATTCATCCTGCACTTCACGTTTCGCCGTACCTGCAGCCATCTGCTGCAACGTGGTCAGCATGCCCTGCGGGCCGAGCTGCGCCAGTTTATCGTACAGGCTGGCGCTGGTGTCATCGGCTTCGATCGGGCAGGCAATCTTGTGCATCATATCGCCGGTGTCCAAACCCACGTCCATCTGCATGATGGTAACGCCGGTTTCATAATCGCCGGCCCACAGTGAACGTTGGATCGGTGCGGCTCCACGCCAGCGAGGCAGCAGTGAACCATGGACGTTGATGCAACCGAGTCGCGGCATATCCAACACCGCTTTGGGTAGAATCAGACCATAAGCCACGACCACCATGACATCGGCGTTGAGATCGGCAACCAGGTGCTGGTTCTCTTCCGGGCGCAGTGATTTGGGCTGAAACACCGGTAAATGGTGCTGCTCGGCCAGAACCTTGACTGGGCTGGGCGTCAGCTTATTGCCGCGACCCGCAGGGCGGTCGGGTTGAGTGAAAACCCCGACAATCTGGTGCCCAGATGACAACAGCGCGTCAAGATGACGCGCTGCGAAGTCTGGAGTTCCGGCGAAAATAATCCGTAAAGAGTCAGACACGTTGATTTCCTGATCGGTTAGGCGCGGGCGTTAAGCTTGGCCATTTTTTCCAGTTTCTGACGGATTCGCTGGCGCTTGAGTGGCGACAGGTAATCGACGAACAGCTTGCCTACCAGGTGGTCCATCTCATGCTGGATACAAATGGCCAACAGGTCGTCGGCTTCCAGCTCAAAAGGTTTGCCGTCACGGTCCAGCGCTCTGATTTTCACAGCAGCGGCGCGCGGGACTAAAGCACGTTGTTCAGGAATGGAAAGGCAGCCTTCCTCAATCCCGGTTTCACCGCTTTTTTCCAGCAGTTCCGGGTTGATCAGCACCAGGCGCTGATCGCGGTTCTCAGAAACATCAATGACGATAATGCGCTGATGGATATCCACCTGTGTCGCAGCCAGGCCAATGCCTTCCTCTGCGTACATGGTTTCAAACATATCATCCACGATGCGCTGGATATTCGCATTGACTTCTTTTACCGGGGCCGCGACTTTGCGCAGCCGGTCATCTGGGTAATGTAATACCTGCAATACTGACATATATCTTGAGATCTGTATCCGAGTGATAAACGAGGTTTAGCTTCTATTCTAGACATTTCCCAGCCTGATTGACAGCATTGCGCACCAATTGCTCGAATTGGTAATACCACCATTTTCTGCGAGGGAACAGGCGATGCAGGCACAGGAAATCGGCTTACGGATGCGTGGGGTCACCGGGCTGGGGGCGGCGCAGGCCAGCCAGATTATACGGCAGATGGTGGCGACTGGAGGAGAGCCTTATCTCCTGTTACGAGAGTTGGGGTTGAATGACCGACAGCAGGCCCAGTTTCGTCAGGTAGATCCGCGCTATCTGGCGGCTACGCTTGCCTGGTTGGAACAGCCCGGCAACTTGATGTGGGTCTACGGTGAGGTTGGTTACCCAGAACTCTTGCTCCCTATCGATGATGCTCCGCTGTTGCTGCTGGTAAAGGGGAATCCGGATGCTGCGCAGCAGCCGCAAATCGCCATGGTAGGTAGCCGTCAGTTTAGTCATTACGGTGAACACTGGGCCAATTACTTTGCCACCGGATTAGTGCACTGCGGGTTTACCATCACCAGTGGTCTGGCGCTTGGCATTGACAGTATTTGCCACCGCGCGGCGCTGGCGGCGGAAGGAGGAACGGTAGCGGTATTAGGCAGCGGCCTGGACAACATCTATCCGCGCCGACATCGCCGCCTGGCAGAACGAATTGTTGAGAACGGTGGGGCGTTGATCTCTGAATATCTGGTCACGGATCTGCCGATGCCCGACCATTTTCCTCGTCGTAACCGTATCATTAGTGGATTGAGTCTGGGTGTGGTGGTGATTGAAGCCTCTTTGCGCAGTGGAACGCTGATTACCGCACGTTATGCGCTGGAGCAGGGGCGTGAAGTGTTCGCTTTACCTGGGGCGCTGGGTAATCCGATGAGCGAAGGCATGCATTGGTTGATCCAACAGGGAGCCTATCTGGTTACCGGCCCGAAAGAGATCGCTGAACAACTGGGAAGTGGGCTGCATTGGCTGTCACTGAACGAAAATACAACTATTTGTGCGTCAGAGGCCGAAGTTGAATTGCCATTTGCCGATGTGTTGGCTAACGTAGGAGATGAGGTGACACCTGTTGACGTCGTCGCTGAACGTGCCGGCCAACCTGTGCCAGAGGTGGTAATCAAATTACTCGATCTGGAGTTAGCAGGGTGGATCGCAGCTGTACCCGGCGGCTATGTCCGAATAAGGAGGGCAGGCCATGTTCGACGTACTGATGTACTTGTTTGAAACTTATATCCACAATGAACCAGAGATGCGCGTCGATCAGGATCAACTGACTGATGATCTCGCTCAGGCGGGGTTTCATCGGGATGATATCTACAACGCGTTGAATTGGCTTGAAAAACTCGCCGACCTGCAGGAAGGCGAAAATGCGCCTTATTTTATGGATGCCGATCCGCTGGCAATGCGGATTTACACCGAAGAAGAAGGCGTGCGTTTGGATGCCAGTTGCCGTGGTTTCCTCCTGTTCCTGGAGCAGATTCAGGTATTGAACCTCGAAACCCGTGAAATGGTTATCGATCGTGTTATGGCTTTGGATAACACGGAATTCGATCTCGAAGATCTGAAATGGGTGGTGCTGATGGTGCTGTTTAATATCCCCGGATATGAAAGTGCCTATCAGCAAATGGAAGAACTGTTGTTTGAAGTAAACGAAGGTTATCTGCACTGAGCCGATAACATGCATAGAAGAAGTTATGACAAAAGCCGCGATTTTTGCCGCCAGGCAAAATGAACCCTGTCCGGAATGCGGGGCCGAGCTGGTGATCCGCAGTGGTCGCCACGGCCCCTTCCTCGGCTGTACCCGTTACCCTGAATGCCAACATATCCGGCCGCTGAAAGCGCAGGCCGATGGCCATATCGTCAAAATGCTGGATGGACAGGAATGTCCAAAATGCCAGGCGACGCTGGCCTTGCGCCAGGGACGTTACGGCATGTTTATCGCTTGCAGTAACTACCCGGAGTGCGACCACACCGAGGTCATCGATAAGCCTGACGAAACCAGTATCAGCTGTCCGCAGTGCGAACAGGGCAAATTGCTGCAGCGGAAATCGCGCTATGGCAAAGTGTTCCACTCATGCGATCGCTACCCTGAATGCCAGTTTGTTCTCAATTTCAAACCCGTTGCCGGTGAGTGTGAGTACTGCCACTATCCGTTACTGATGGAAAAGCGCACGGCGAAAGGTCCAACCCTTTGCTGTGCGAGTAAACTTTGCGGGAAACCCGTAGTAACCACAGAATAATGACATCATGAGCTCAGAATCCACAGCCATCTTCACGCCAATTATTGACGCACTGCATAATCAACAGGTCATTGCCTATCCGACCGAGGCGGTGTTTGGCCTGGGTTGCGATCCCGACAGTGAGCATGCGGTTAATGCCTTACTGGCACTGAAACAGCGCCCATGGGAAAAAGGATTGATCCTGATTGCAGCGGATTACGCACAGCTAACACCTTATATAGATGACACTGCGTTGAACGAACAGCAACGCGCTACGATGTTTGCCAGTTGGCCGGGGCCGGTCACCTGGGTGATCCCTGCCCGGTCGGAAACCTCGCGTTTGCTGACCGGCCGTTTCAATTCGTTGGCGGTACGTGTTAGCGATCATCCGTTGGTACAGCAACTTTGTCGGCAGTTTGGCAAACCGCTGGTATCGACCAGCGCCAACCTCAGCGGGCAGGAGCCTTGCCGTAGTGTCGATGAAGTGCAGCAGCAGTTTGGTGCCGCTTTCCCGGTGCTGGCCGGCAGCGTCGGTGGCCGTCTTAATCCTTCCGAAATCAGAGATGTCCTGACCGGTGAGCAGATCCGTCAAGGCTAGAGGCAACGTGCATGGAGAAGTTTGCAGTATTCGGTAACCCTATCGGTCACAGCAAGTCACCGCGTATTCATGCGCTATTTGCCGCGCAAACAGGGATAGAACATCCCTATGGCACTGTGCTGGCGCCACTGGATGGTTTCGAAACCACTTTGCAGACGTTTATTCAGGCGGGTGGCAAGGGAGCGAACGTCACGGTTCCTTTTAAAGAAAATGCTTATGAAGCGGCGACCGAACTGAGTCAACGAGCCTCGCTGGCCGGTGCGGTAAATACCTTGAAGATACTGCCAGACGGTGGGTTACTGGGTGACAACACTGACGGGATCGGCCTGCTGACCGATCTTGAACGTCAGGGGTTGATCCAACCCAAGGATCGTATCCTGTTGGTGGGTGCTGGTGGCGCGGCACGTGGCGCGATCTTACCGCTACTGTCTTTTGGTTGTGAAGTGGTGATCACCAACCGTACTTTTAGCCGTGCGCAGACATTGGCACAGGTATTCCAGCATCTGGGTGAAATATCCGCGTTACCCCTGGATCAACTTGATCAACAGCGGTTTGATTTAGTGATTAACGCTACGGCATCCGGTATCAGCGGTGACATCCCGGCGCTACCGGTTGGTACGGTCAATGGCCATACGCGTTGTTATGACATGTTTTATCAGCAGGGATTAACTCCGTTTCTGGCTTGGGCGCAGCAACAGGGTGCCACAGAATATGCCGACGGTTTAGGGATGCTGGTGGGGCAGGCCGCGCATGCGTTCCTGCTGTGGCATGGTGTGATGCCGGAGATTGAACCGGTATTACGCCAGCTGCGTCACGAACTGGCAGTGTAACTCTGAGCCCGTTCCCTGAGCGGTAACGGGCGCCAGTCAGATATCCTCTGACAAATATTCGTCTTTCCAACGTACATAGTTAGTAGAAGAGTAAAGCAACCCTTCCCGTTCCGCAGCGGTCAATGGGCGAACCTGGCGTGCCGGGCTGCCCATATAGAGATAGCCGCTCTCCAGGCGTTTACCTGGTGCGACCAGGCTGCCGGCACCAATCATCACATCATCTTCTATTACTGCACCATCCAACAGGATCGAGCCCATACCTACCAGCACCCGATTGCCTATGGCGCAGCCATGCAACATGGCCTTGTGCCCAACAGTAACGTCTTCACCGATCAATAATGGGTAACCCTCAGGGTTATATTCAGACTTATGGGTTACGTGCAACACGCTGCCATCCTGAATATTGCTGCGTGCACCTATTTTTACTGCGTTCACATCTCCGCGGATAGCAACCAACGGCCAGATACTGACGTCATCGGCCAGCTCAACGTTACCGATCACCACACTGGAAGGGTCGATCATGACGCGCAGGCCCAGTTTGGGAGAGTAATGAAGGTAAGAACGTACTGCATCAGACATGGTAATAGCCTCGCATCGGGATCATATTTACCGGCAATACTAGACGTTGGCGGTGGAATTACAACCAACTGAAGTGATGGATCCTGCGGAAAACGGCCCTGATCGCGCAAGATCCACCCGAAAGGGCCGAAAAGTGTGCAAACAGTAAGAAAAGATCAAAAAAGGGGTTGTGCAAAAAACTCGGTTCCCTATAATGCGCCTCCATCGACACGGCGCAAGTGATTCACTTCACATAGCGGCCGGGAAGAAAGAGAAAAAATCCTGAAAATTAGGGGTTGACTCTGAAAGAGGAAAGCGTAATATACGCCACCTCGAGATAGCAAGCTACGGCGGCTAACTCACTGCTCTTTAACAATTTATCAGACAATCTGTGTGGGCACTCCACAAGACGATATCCAGAACCTTCGGGTTCGAAAAAATATCAAGTCTTGAAGAGTGACCAAGCAATAAGTTGTTTTGTTGGCTTGTCCAACTGAATGACTATTACGAAAGTTATTTTCGAGCATCGCTTCACGAGTTGAAGCAAATCAAGCTTTTAATTGAAGAGTTTGATCATGGCTCAGATTGAACGCTGGCGGCAGGCCTAACACATGCAAGTCGAGCGGTAGCACAAGAGAGCTTGCTCTCTGGGTGACGAGCGGCGGACGGGTGAGTAATGTCTGGGAAACTGCCTGATGGAGGGGGATAACTACTGGAAACGGTAGCTAATACCGCATAACGTCTTCGGACCAAAGTGGGGGACCTTCGGGCCTCACGCCATCAGATGTGCCCAGATGGGATTAGCTAGTAGGTGGGGTAATGGCTCACCTAGGCGACGATCCCTAGCTGGTCTGAGAGGATGACCAGCCACACTGGAACTGAGACACGGTCCAGACTCCTACGGGAGGCAGCAGTGGGGAATATTGCACAATGG
>NZ_KB661119.1:37682-129797 GCF_000347995.1 Serratia sp. S4 | reverse complement strand
GGATAACGCCATGCAAAAAAAACAGCCTGTCTCTCCTTCACCGGAGTTACCTGGTCCCTATGACGCCGCCGTCGCGCAGCATCAGGCCAACCAACTGAATGTTTACTTCACCCGCAAGTCATTGACCACCAATGTGTGGCAAAGCGCCTCCATCACCCTCTGCTTGTTGATTATTGGTGTGTTGATCTATGCCGTTTTGCATCCGCCGGTGAAGTATTTCGCCACGCAGGATGGTCGCGTCATTCCCCTCACGCCAACAGACCAGCCCGCGTACAGCGATGCCGATGTGACCGACTTTGGTAACCGTGTGATACGTGAAGCCTTCACGCTCGACTTTGTCAATTACCGAACGCAGATGAATAACCTGCTTCCGCGTTTTTCCGATGAAGGATTTCGCAGTTACTACACCGCGTTGACGACGTCTAACGTCCTCACGGCCGTTAAAGACAAGAAAATGAACATGTCCGTTATGACCTCTCCGGGCGTCATCGTCAGCAAGGGGACGCTGGAGAACGGTGTTTATGCCTGGAAAATCCAGTACCCCACAAAATTCAAGATGACGGGCCAAACGTCGTCACTGCCCGAACAAAGTTTTGTTGTGTCACTGCTGATTCAACGTACCGATCCCCGGTTGAAAAACACCGGCATGGAAGTGTCCCAGCTCATTACCTATGAGGCTCAATAGTCATGAAAACCCCTTTTGCCGGTCTGTTATTACTGACTGCGGCCAACACTTTTGCCGCCACTACCGTCGATGTTGCCCCGGCACCGAACGCTTGGCAACCAGCCCAGACGATGGGCAATGCCCCGGCGGCGAATGCTGCTCAAAACAACCCGGTACCAGTACAGTCAACTCCCGAGCCAGCTCCGAATGCCCCTTTACCACCGGCTGGGAATACACCGTTGCCCTCACCGGCACTGACTTATGCCGAAGGCCAAATGGCCCCGCTTTCCCCGGACGATGTAACACATCTGCGTAGCACATTCGATCAGCTGCAGCGCAGTGAGAGCCGCTCCCCGGTGACTGCCGTCCCGCGAGTCAGTTCACTGACCGTGAATCTGTCACCTGGAGCATCGTTACCCATGCTGCGAGCCCTGCCAAACTTCCCAAGCACCGTATCATTCACCGATGAAACCGGCGCCCCCTGGAATATCGCGGCCCCCCCGGTGAACGGCAACGAAAGCGGTTTCTATATTCAGTTCATTCCAAACAGCGCAGTGATGTCCGTACAGGCAAGGCGTGCCTATGACTCCGGCAGCGTCACGGTTTACTTGCAAGGCTTGCCAGTACCGGTGGTCATTGCGTTATCCAGTGGTGAGCCGGATAACGCGGACAAAGCTCAGATAACTGACAGCAGCCTTAACCTGCGGATCCCCATGCGCGGGCCTGCAGCCAAACCATTGCCGATCGCCAGAGAGAAAATCAGTCTGGATAACCCCACGCTGCAAGCCTTCCTTGATGGTACCCCACCCAAAGAAGCCAAACGGTTGAAAACCAGTGGCAATGTCCCGATGACCAACGTCTGGCAGATAGGTGATGACCTATATATCCGGTCTCGCAGTGAGCTACGGGATGCCTTTGTTGAGACCTCCTCTGCCGCTGACGGTACCCACATCTGGAAGTTGCCGGTGACCCCGGAAGTCGTTTTCTCCGTTCAAGGGCGTAATGCCACTCTGAACATCAACCTGGAGTAAAACCATGGCTATTGAAAAAGATGCCGCCAGCGACGGGAAAAAGACCGCCATGGTCATAGTAGGTGCCGTCGTAATTATCGGTGCAGGTGTCTACCTAGGATGGGGGTACCTAAACCGGCCCGAACCAACCCCATCGCAGTACAAACTCAATCGGGTCGCCAATAATGCGCCTCGCAACAGCACCGAAACCGTCCAGTACCAGCGGCTGCAAAGCGAGGCCAACACCATCGGCTATAAAACGGCTGACAATGGTGGAACCAGTTTTGTAGCGTCATTGCGAATGAGTGACATCAATGCAGAAATGCCGGCACCAGCACCACTGCCGGTCAGCCTGAATACGACACCAGTTGATACTCAGCAAGGCAGCAATCCACAAAATGGCGGTATTGCCGAAGACCAAAAAGCGGCGTTGAAGGGTTATTTGAAAACACTCAACGATCGCTGGAAGCCCGGGAATATGCAGTTGGCCAGCGCCTTTGGTCAGGGAGCTCAGAACCAACAAGGTACAAACCAACCGACTGACACATCCGCAGGCGGTTCGTTCGGGAACTGGACTCAAAGTCTGCCTGGGAATGCACCAACGGTAACCCCCGCCAGTCTGGAGGCACAAGCCAAAACCCGGGCAGACATCGTGGTCGTACCGCCAAATACCCGTCGCCCTGGTGTAATCGACAGCGCTGTGGATTCTGACAACCTCAACTCCATCGTTCTCGCGCATATTCCTGCAGGCGTGCTGGCGGGTGCCAGTTTCACCGCTCAGGGTGTTCAGTTGGCTGGCGATGGTGTCGTGATCCACTTTACCCGCATGACGCTTAACGGCGCTGATTACCAGGTAGACGCTTACGCCCTGCAGGACGACACGTTGCAATCGGCGGTAGCAAGTGATGTTAGCAACCGCTACATCAGCCGCATTTTTGTGCCAGCCCTTGCCTCGAGCGTCGGCGGCCTGGGAGATCTCTACAAGCAACAGAACACCCAAATACTGTCCACCAATGCAGGGACGATTTCCGGCGGTACCGGCAAGGTCAGCGGTTCAGCTGTGGCCGGCACCATTGTCGGCGGCCTGGGAGCCAATGCCGGCAAGGTGATGACTAATGATGCCTCTCGCCTCCCGGTCAAGCAGGTCAAAGTGTTCAAAAACCAAATCGTGGCCATCCAATTTATGAAAGGGGTGTATGAGAGCGACAGAGTCAATAAAAGCGCAGTAGTTACACCGCGTAACGCAGGAGAACAGTAATGTCCAAGTCCCATTTTGATCTTGATACCCCCCCACCAGAGCCATTGGCGGAAGATACCGATATCCCAGAAACGCCCATCGTCAGTGAGCCCATAAAACAAAAGCTCATTACATTGCCGCTCGGTATCAAGGTGACACCGATTCAGGCAGGAATAATGGCGTTGAGTCTCATCGGGATCGTGATGTTCGGTGTGATGCGCAACAACCCACATGACAGTGGTGCCCCGCCACAGTTTACGGCCCAGGAGGTGGTGAGTCCGTCCGTTCCGACACCGGTAACATCCTCTCCAGCTGCCCCCGCCACTCGGGATCAGCCAACGTCGGCAGCAATGCCAACCCCGGAACCCACCGGGCATGCCATTGTTACAGAAGCAACACAGCACGCTATCGAGAACAACCGCGTATTCAGTGAGAACAACCGGGAAGGAATCAAGGCACTCGATGAGAGAATACGCGTACTGGAACGCCAGGTTAATGCGCTGACACAGCGCCCATCGTCCGCAATGGTTACCCCGCAACCTACAACCGTGGCTCGCTCAGCCAATCATGGCCTTCGGGCCAGCACAAAAACCCATTCCCTTCGTGGTTCAACGATCGCAAGCCTTTACCCAGGGCTAGCATGGGTTAATTACCAAGGCAGTACCTGGGCGCTACGTCCCGGTGACCGCATTGGTAATGCCACCGTTCAGAGTATTGACACCACACAACGCCAAGTGATCACCACCGCCGGTGTTATCCGGTAGGGAGAACTATGGATTTGGTCCAAATGCTGGCCAATGCCGTCAATAACGTGACCGCTGTCGGGATCCAACTGGTTCTCGCGCTGGGTGCCGTTGGCGGTCTGGTCATGTTGGCGTTGCACTTTGGAAACATTGCCAGCAAAGCCAGGCGCGGCCAGGTACAGGATGGCGCAGGGAAAATCCTGTCCGTCGTATTAGTGTGCGGCTGCATCATCGCACTGCACCAGGTCATGAACGCCACCTCGCAGCAGATGGCGCTGGGCAATGTCACCTTTGGCGCTATTGCTTATGTGTCAGAGGGCAAATATGGCCCGGCAGCGGTCGCCATTAACGCCGGTCTGACTTTGCTGCAGTGGGTGGGCGTTATTTATGCGTTGCAAGGTTTGCTCCGGTTGCGACGCTCACAGAAGGACGGCCACACCGGACTCAGCGCCGGTGAGGATGTTTCAAGCGGCGTTAAACGAATCATTGTCGGCACAATGCTCGCAGTCAGTCCCCGGGTACTCGATGCCCTACAAAACACACTAAATATTCATTGGTAAAACATAGAGGTAATAATGAAAGCTCGTCACTCCCTGAAAGATATTCCCCTGTTCATCGCAATTAAAGGTGCCCTCATGGCCGATACAGTACGCCGGTATTATGCCCGTGCCATTGCCGGGGGACTGGCGTGGTTTCTTACCCCTCTGGCTCATGCTGACGATGACATCGCCGGTATGATCAAAGGGTGGCTTGATGGGATTTACTCGCTTAAAGAACCGATCGTCAATGCCTCAATGGTCATCGGACTTGGATGTATTGCCGGAGCAATTGGTCTGATGGCCACTAAGAAAAACAACCCTCAAATTAAAGTTGGGCACATTCTGGTCCTGTTGGTCGCTGGCGCATGCTTTATTGCACTCGATCAGATGGCCAGCCGTAGCCAGAAACAGATGACCCTTAACCCAGTAGGCATTTAACACCCGATGGCCAGTCCAAAAGGCTGGCCATTTCGTTGACGCTCGCCCTTCGCCACCACTGCTCCCTCCTGCCCTGGAGTTCATATGTTGGTTTTTTCTATTTCCCAGCGTGTCGCTGGGTTTTCTCGATCGGCTAAACAGCAAGAAATTCTAGATGTGACCGCACGCCAGAGTGGACACTGCTGCGAATTCTGCGGTTATGAGTCGCTTAAGAACACGGCAATTTTCCGTGACAACAACCCGTTGAATACAGCCCCTGACAATCTCAGTGTCGCTGATCCGCTGTGCCAGGCGTGGCAACAGCTCGATACCGTCACTGCGGAAGCCGGCGTGATGATCTACCTACCGACGCTACGACCCGAAGATGTCAATCACCTGCAGCGGGCCATTGCCCAGGCACTGAGCTCGGAGGACGAAGACTACCGTCGGGATGCCAAAGCCTTGCTGGATTGGCTGACGTCACACGACAAACCGGTACAACAAGCATGGGGAACCACACATCCACAGGCATTCGGCGATGCACTTAAACAATTACCCACCGATCGCCGAAGTCTTCTTCTATCACGCTGCCGTCACCTGGCGTTAGCGCTGCACCCTGGCCGCCTTGTCGGCCGACTAGCCACCACGGGTTTGGATGCTGGCACCACCTGGTGGTTACACCTGTACCGTGATTACAAAGCCCGGAGTTGACCATGATTATTGATAAAATCGAAGACGCATTTGCCTTCTTCTCACGCTATACCCTGGGCAGAGATTTCGCGCAGTATTGTGACCTGCGCACCGTCATTGGCATGACGCCCGACGATAAAATTCGTCACCCGTCGCTGGACGCACCTTACATCCATGTCACCCACAACAATGATTACGCCAGTTGTTTTGAAGTCCTTGGCGCATTTCGAGAATTTAGTGAAAACGTGCCTAAGACACCGAACGAACAACCCGAAGCCGACAGCTACCTGCGTTTTGTGTTGAAACTTCGGGATGCACTAACAGGCGACTTTAAGACTCTGGGCCATAAAATCAGTATTGTTTTCGAGCGGGATCCTAGTCGCGGAAAAGAAGAAATTACCCGATTGGTGGAGCCTCAGCGGCAGGCCTATCACAAACTCGGGTTAACACTTGATGATCTGGTCGATGAGCAAATCACCAAAATGTCCCCCTATGTTGCCCGTGAGCGTGTATGGCTGACGGTTTACACGGCAATTTCCTCCCTGCCCGCAGCGGAACGTAAAGAAGAAACACACCGCCAGGAGCAACAGTTTAAAGATGTACCGGAGGCGCGATTCGGTCAAAATCCTGTGTTTGCTGAGTTTGAGGGACTGAAACTCCGACACGATGCCTTTATCGACAAGTTGGCCAACGACCTCACTAATGGTAACGAGGGAGTGATGGTTCGCCTACTGGACGCTCACGAAGCAGGGCATATCCTGCGCGACGAAATCGAACGCCTCAGTACAGATGAAAGTTGGCAACCCCTGCTTCCTGGTGACCGGGTGATCCCACATGGAAAATTGCGCGATGACGATATCAGTGGTGCATTGGCCCCTCACCTCAATTTTCAGTATTGCGATACAGAGGTAACACCCCACGGTAATTTGATTGAAGTTGACGGATTGTTCCATGGCCAGCTCGCAATGACGCTGGCACCACAGCGGCCAGAACCGTTCAGCCAATTGTTCAAAAAGGTTCCCCGGCAAATCCCCTGGCGCTTGCGTCTGGATCTGATGCCCGGCGGTGGTGCTCATCTCAACAACAAACAGAACCTGCTGTCTTTTGTCGCTTTCGTACCGTCTCTCCGTGATATCTACAAATCGGTATCCTGGTTGGTGAAGCAAGATAAAAAAGAACCGGTGTGCATGATGAGCATCACAGCCAGTACCTGGGATGCTGATAAAAGCCGGTTGAAGCGCAACCTGACGCTTCTACAAAAATCGATTCAGGCCTGGGGCGTCACCTCCGTTACCCGAACCTTTGGTGATCCAATCAGAGCCTGGATAAATACTTTGCCACTGGCATCCAGCTACAGTGCACCAAATCTGATGTTCCCTCCGTTATCCGAAGGCATCAAGCTGATGCCTCTGCAGCGCCCTGCCAGTCCGTGGGGCAATGAGGGCAACTCCATACACCAGACGGTTGATGGAAAGCCCTATCCGATTGGGTTAGCCAGTGCGCTCCAGGAAAAACATACCGAGTTATTGGCTGGCGCTCCAGGTTCAGGAAAATCCTTGTTGGCCAACAGCCTGCATCTGGATGCGATAACCAATGGCAACAGCGATCTGCCGTTTATGGCCTTTATAGACAAGGGGTTTACTGCCCAGGGCTTTTACGACTTGGTTCATGACAGCCTTCCCGTTGACCAGAAAGACAAGATCATCAGCATCATTCTGCAAAACGTCGCAGACCATTGCCGCAACCCATTTGATATTCAATTAGGTCTGAAATACCCGATCAGCACTGAGCGTGATTACTTGCTGAGATTATTGACCAGCCTGTGCATCGATCCACAGACGGGCCTCGCCCCGGATGCAACGTCATGCAAACAGATCCTGTCCCGCGCCGTCGACCTGGTGTTTCGCAAAAACAGCGATACCGAACCCGTGCGATATGGCCCGACCCTGGTTCCGGAAGTGGATGCGGCGCTCAAAAACAGCGGCTGTATCTCTCAGCACGACACGCAATGGTGGGAGTTGGCCACATGGTACGAAGTTCGTGACATGTTATTTGAACATGGTCATGTCTATGAAGCCTCTCTTGCTCAGGCACAGGCGGTTCCCGAGCTGAATGATCTCCAGGGCGCCCTCAACAGTGAAGAGTTGCGAACGGCGTTCGGCATGGTCAACCGCCCGGGATCGGATGAAACATTACTCAGTTACGTATCGCGTTGCCTGACTCAGGCGCTGTTTGATTATCCACTGATTTCCGGTCGCACACGATTTACCGTCAGCCCTAACACTCGCATCAGGATAGTCGATGTCAATAACGTGGCCGGTAATGATTCGCCTGAAGGAAAAATTCGCACCGGTATCATGTACCAATTTGCTCGCCATTTAGCAGGTGGCACTGACTTCTATCTGCCGCAGATACAGACAGAACTGTATGCCAAATTGGATCCACGCTACGTCCAACTGCACCGTAAGCGCATCGAGCAGTTGGATCAGGAGATCAAACTCATCTTCATTGATGAGCTGCATAACATCAAAGGTATTGATGCACTCTGGTCCGCCTTACAAACGGAGGATAGGGAGAAACGCAAGTTTGGTGTCCGTACTGTCTTCGCATCGCAGTACCTGGACGATTACCCTCAAACCATACTGGACTCGGCGAACTCGCTCTATTTACTTCGGGTACGTACTCGGGACTTCGACATCCTGCAAAACACCTTCAAAGTCCCGCGTGCCACATTATTGAAACTCCTGAACACAACCAAAGGCCCGGCACCAGATGGCAGTGGTGTCACCTTCCTTGCCGTGTTCCAAACCACCAATGGCAACGTTGCACAGCTGTTGAAAAATACCGTCGGCCCTCTGCGTCTCTGGGCTTTGAACTCCACACCGGCAAACAGAGCATTACGCAATATGTTGTATGACGCGCTGGATGGCAAAACCGCACGGCGGCTGCTGGCTAATGCTTTTCCCGGTGGCTCTGCAGAAAACCATATCAAGATGTTGAAAAAACGTGCCGGCAACGACGATGAAGGTGGCGCCATTCGTCAGCTGGCAAATGAACTCATCGCCCAAGCCGGCTATATCCAGGGAACTGCGGCTTAAGGAGAAAATATGTATGTGACAACGTTTTGGCCTCGTTTTAAACAATCATTTTTTCACTATCCCATCACCCACATCACTATTTATACCGCGCTGTTCTGGACCCTTGCCGCCTCAGTCGCCCTACACATTTGGAGCTAGTCATGTTTTGGACTCGTCAACATCCCTGTCAACTCAGCCTGCTGACCGTACTGGTGCTAGCTGCATATCTGCCAGGCAAAGCAGTAGCCTATCCCGTTGAAGTCATGAGCAGCCTGCCAGTCGAAACGCAGGTGGCGCCGGCACTTGGGACCATAAACGGTACACTGTCAGAAATCGCCGGTACCCAGCACCAGGTCGGTGCCGCTATCAACCAGAACGGTGGCAAAGTTGCCGCACAGATTGAACAGGCAGCCCAGGCACAGCGGGATCAGGACATATTCGCCCGGCAGACCGAACGATTGGAACAAGCCCGTCGTACCTACAGCGTTCCTGACAGCATCTGCACCGAATCCGGTTCAGGCATGGCCGCTCAGGTGCAAAGCGGTGCCCGGGCTCGCCAGGGAGCCTTGTCCAGCGGCAGTGGGATCAGTAACAGTGCCATTCGTCAGGGTGTTACCTCACCGACCCCTCCACCGGAGCAGACACAATTCCGAACGGCCGCAATACATGCCGACTACTGTGATGCCACGGATTTTGCGGCATACGGTGGAACAGCCTTATGCAAAGGCATCTCCGATTTACCGGGTGGGGACAAGAGACTGACAGCCTTGTTGGATGGTGCTGGTCAGGAAGGGAAAGCCCCGGACTTGACCTTCAACCAACAGCAAACCGATGCAGCGATGGCCTATACCCTCAACAGTGCGCCTGCGACTGCAGGTAAGCAGTTGGGGAAAGGTGAAGTCAAAACGACATCAGGTCAGCAGTACGTAGGGATAATGACACAATATGAATCGGTGAATTCTGCAGCACGCGAACCCATGTTGGCCATGGTCGCCGCCAGTCAGCCTAACGAAGCTACCCGAGATGTGTTGAAAGAAACGCTGCAGACCCCGTCTGCAGCGGCGTATTTTGGGCGCACGGCATCGGAGGAAGCGCAACGTAGCGGCATGATGTCCGAACGTGAGTTTGAACAGTTCGAAGTAGGGAGACGCTATGCTAATACGGACTACCAAACTGACCTGCAGGCAATGGATGGAGATAATTTAGCGCGTGAATCTATACGGATCCAATCACTGCAGAATTGGTTATTACTGGGGATAAAGCAGCAACTGCAGAAAAACAATATTTTGCAGGGCCAACAGCTATCTATCTCAGCAACAGAAAACTATCGTCCGCAGTTGCAAGCAAAAATGCGTGAAGTCAGTGCAGGAGCAGCCCGTCATGACTGAAAAAAATGAGAAAACAGCTCCACATTGGGGCCGTCGTGTTGGTAAGGGGGCGTATTACACCGCCAACATTTTTTTGCCACTCTCAGAATTGCGATATACCGCCACGAAAATCGGCCCCTCGCTGATTAACCACCTTAAACGAGCACGGCACCTCTCACCGTCTTATCAACTGGAGCAAAAACTGAGGGAGCCCGTGCTGGACTTTGACGATGCCGTTGCAGCCAGCGGAGTGTCGACGACGGTATTGATAAAACGCTTTCACCGGCGCAAACAACTTTGCCTGGCACTGTCGGCGGTACCGGCATTTCTCATCATCAGTGTCATGCTGGTCGTCCTGACTAGTAATATCTACACGCCGTTGTTACTGGCCAAAACGTTAGCCCTGGTGTTAGCCCTCTTGTCTTTAGCCGCAATCCCCTTCGTTCAGGCTCTCGTTTGCTCATGGCGTTTGTGGCAACTCCGGGAACGCCGGGCATCTCAGCAAGAACGCGGGGGATTTATGGACTTCTTGACAGAAAACCACTGGCTTAAAACAACGCTTTCACTTCGGCAGTAATCTGCAGGTAACACCTTTCCTTCCTGGCGCCCGCCAGGCAATTGCCTCCAAAAACGAGCATCCTATGAAAGCCATACGAAAATTGATGGCCGGCGCTTTGCTGTGCCTGTTTACGGCCAGTGCCTGGGCCGATACTGCGGTCAGTTTTGACACCATAGAACAAGCAGCTAAACGGTCGAGTGACCTGTCTCGCCAAATTCTGGTTATGATATTTGGTGACGTTGTCACCAACCCATTATCAACTGAATCAAGCATGATCGGTCAGCTATTCTTTGTATTTAACGGGATAGTCATGGCCATTGCTGTCGTCTGGTTCTTGTTGGTCACTGTCAAACATCTGGTGCAAGCCGGACAGCACGGGAAAATATTCAACCAGGGCAGCTCAATGGTCGGCCCAGTCACAACGACCGCGGGGTTCCTAACCCTGGTACCTACGGTCTCTGGTTGGTCCTTGGCGCAGCTCATCTTCCTTTGGGCAGCTTCTATCATGGGGATAGGCAGCGCCAATGTAGTAACTGATCGAATTGTGGATTTATTGGAAGAGGGTTACTCCCTGGTGGTACAACCCGTTGCACCACAGACAGTGAGTGCTGCCCGGGCGATTTACGAAATGAATTTATGCATGTATGGGGTTAATTCGGAACTCAGCAACATGTACCAACAGTATGGCCAGGGTGGTACTCCACTGATGAGTATCAAGTCACTACCTGACGGCTTTGAGATCGGCAACGGGAGCGCTTTGTGTGGTTCAGCCCGGCTACCGGAAAGCCTGGCAGACCAGACGACCAGCTGGCTATTCCCCGTTCCCGTGAACACAGACAGCATAATCAATGCTCAGCGCAGTGCCATGAACGAGATGCAAAACACATTATCACAGGACGCATCACAATTTGTTTCTGCTCTGGCCAACAAACAGGTGAATGGCAGTGGATCATTACCAGATGCTGAAACTGACATCCAGAAAGCGGCGCGAGCCTATGAAGACAGAATAAATCAGGCATTGAAAGCACAAGGGCACTCCGACGAACTGGCTTCCGTTCTCTCGGCCCAGTTGAAGAAAAATGGTTGGCTGGCACTCGGATCTTGGTACCAAACGTTTGCCACGGCCAATAACAAGTTCAATGACGCAGTCCAGTTAAAGCCTGTAATTTCAGGTATGTCTGGCCTGGGTGATTTGGGAGCTAGCGACAACTATTCCAATATAAAAACAGCCTACAAAGCTCAACTGCAGAACTCCCCCTACACACCCCCACTGGGGACACAAGGGGCTAAAGATACTCAACAAGCCATTGATGCATCTGAACCATCAGCAGTATTCGTTGGTATAACAGGTTCATATATGCAAAAGCTAACAAATACCATTGCCACCTCTAACCTTGGTACTTCTGGTATTGATAGTGATCAAATGAACCCTTTGTTAAAAATGAAATTCATTGGGGACATTACGCTAGGAACTGCCGAGGCCACCTTAGGGGTGTTTACAGTTGCCAAAGTGGCAGCGGCGGTCTCTACAAACGGATTTTGGGGGAAAGTAATTGGCGCATTCTCGATGAATGCAACTGAAGGACTTGCTGCCGTTTTGGACGCATTGTCTCCTTTTGTTTACTTTATATTATTTTTGCTATTTGGGATCGGTTTCAATTTATCAATTTACTTGCCATTCATTCCTTTTATCTTTTGGCTTGCTGCAGCAGCGAACTGGCTTGTTAGTGTATTAGTTGGTGCGACAGGAGGAACACTATGGGCAGCAACTCACATTGGTTCCGAGGGAGATCGAGGACACAGGTCAGCTTATGGTTACATATTTCTAATTGATGTGATGGTTAGGCCAATGTTAATGGTCTTTGGCTTCGTATTCGCCAGCATCATGATAGTAGGTTTAGGTTCATTATTAAACATGATGTTCGGCCCAACAATTGCCAATGTTCAAGCTAATTCAATTACTGGAATATTTTCCCTTCTTGGAATCCTTATGCTTTACGCTCGTATTTGTACAACGACGGTGACGCGTGTTTTTAGTTTGCAAGTAACCATGCCAGATTACATTATCTCTTGGCTAGGCGGACGAGAAGCAGCCAGCATTCTTGGTGGTATGGTTGAGTCAACAAAAAGCATATTCGCTGGTTTTTCACATGGACTACAGAGATCGCCTGGTGTAAAATTCAACCATAGGGGATCTAACAGCGAAAATGGAGATGGCATAAAATGATAAAATCGAGAGTGTTTTTAAAAACCTTACTTTTAATTTCTTTACTCTGCGCCGGAGCGTATTTAATATTCTCCTCCATTGCGCTCTTCATCGTCTCTGATTCTCGAACCAACCCTCTATGGCCCTATGCTTTCTTGGCTCTTGGGCTTAGTTGTATTTATTCATTTTATCGTATAAATAAAAAGTCAGATACAAAAGCAGCCCTGATTATAAGCGGTTATTTTTGCAAAAACTTCACCCCAACAGATGGATATGAAGTTAAATCTCTCTATGACGGTAATTATTTTGGTGTGGATACAAAAAATGGAACCATGCTCTTGGTTTCAACCACCAAGTCCATTTATAAAGGCATGAGCATTGCTGACCTGACTGGATATGAGTGCAGAGGGAATATGCTCACATTGAAATTCAATGATGTTCTTTTATCAAATTTCACCGTCGGCGTCGATAATGAAAGAAAGTGTATGGAGTTAGGCCATAATCTTGATGTCTTACTTTCATCTACTTATCGACCAGAGCGAGATGCTGGAAATAATTTTAGCGAATTTGTACAAAAAAAATCACTAGCACTTTAATAATACCACCCTCCATTTCAAGCGCCCTAACCGGCGCTTTTTCTTTGTTGAAGAAAAAATCCTACTTGGTGTAATCCCCCTTATAACCCGTATGGCTTCCTTGCGGGCATCCTTTTATCAGGAAAGTATATGGCAACAAGAACAGCCACTCCGCCACCTCAAGGCCAGGAGCGCGGACTCATGATATTTCTTATCTTTTTCATGATCTGCTTTTTAATGTGGATATACCAGCCCCCCATCATGTATGGAAGTTGTTGGATAATTTATCAACTCTGGTCTCTTTGCGACTTCCCGCGAAACCACAGTTATGTTGCTGAACGATTGAATTTATTAGCTTGGGCGGCAAATCGCGTTAACGACCTCAGTTGGAGTGAGTTTATTAACGTGATGAACAGAACAGCCGGCATTTTGTTAGCACCATTATCAGTGATTGTAGTAGGGAGCATGATTGCAGTCCGCAATCATGCGAGTAACCGAACACGAAGAGATATTAACGTATATTCCCTACCTAAAATTATGTCGCAGTTCTCCCCCAATATTGTACCTGCCCTGTGCTACGGCGATAAAGAAACACAACTGCTGAACTGTGACCCACCAGAGCATCGAAGTGCGCAGTCACCGGAAGAATTTGCCAAACAACACCAGTTGGTGATCGGTGAACGCCTTGATCATGAAAGAGCTCGCATCGTCTTCGAACAGCAGTTGGGTGCCCCACTCAAAGATGCATCCAGTTTTAGCTCCCATGAGCGTGCCTTAGTCGCTGCTTTCGGGCTTCAGGCATTCTTAAAGGACCGCAAGGGGGCTGAGAAATTGCTGGATGGCTTGAACCGCTCCTGCCTCATCAAAAGCCGTCGTGATAGAGGAAAAAAGGGGTATCCAGTTTTAGGACTGGCGACCAAAGCCTTCGAACGCGTGATCAGCACCCCCGAGGCAAAAGCCTGGCTAGGTCGACATAGCACTACCCGTACCGCAATGTTCGCTTTACATGACCAAGACTTACGCCTGCCCGGTCCGCGCTTTCGCTGGCTAAAAGGTCTCGATCGCACATTGTGGTATGCCCTGACCTCGACCGGCCGACCGAAAGTCTTTGTTGAAGGTGCCGGCGTGATTGCCGTTTCAAAATGGGAAACCCTGGTTGGGGAAGTATCAGAACGACTCAGAGTGTCAGTGCCTATGCCAGAAAGTCGAATGGACAAGGCTATCCATGGCTTGGAAATTGATTTGCGGAACCTGGGGTTAACCATAGAAGAAAAATCAGCTACCGAGCCTATTGAATGCGTACCAGATGCTGATATGGAAGACGAAGTGGGAGATGTGGTGATTTTGCGCAATCAAGAAACCGCTATACCCGAGGCCACCATTGCAACAACACGTTCGCCTGAGCAACACCCCGTCAAAACTCGCACATTCACTCGCCCCAGAACACAACGCCCGTCTTAACAGGAAACAATAGATGAATGATCCTACCCGCGAATAGTGGACACGCGACTAAGTGAGTAAACTCTCAACCAGAGGTGACTCATGACAAAATCAGCATCAACCAGCAAAAAGCCCCGCAAGCAACATACGCCTGAATTCCGCAACGAAGCCCTGAAGCTTGCTGAGCGTATCGGTGTTGCTGCCGCTGCCCGCGAACTCAGCCTGTATGAATCTCAGCTCTACGCGTGGCGCAGTAAGCAACAACAGCAACTGACATCGTCTGAACGTGAAAGCGAACTGGCTACTGAAAATGCCCGCCTTAAGCGACTACTGGCTGAGCGGGATGAGGAACTGGCCATTCTCCAAAAGGCCGCGACATACTTCGCCAAGCGCCTGAAATGAAGTATGTCTTTATCGAAAATCATCGGGCTGAGTTCAGCGTCAAAAACCTGTGCCGGGTACTGCAGGTCGCCCGCAGCGGCTGGTATGCCTGGCGTCTGCGTCGTCAGCAGATAACACCACGTCAGCAGTTCCGGCTCGTCTGTGATACTGCTGTCCGTAAGGCATTCACTGAGGCAAAACAGCGTTATGGTGCGCCTCGTCTCGCTGGCGAACTGCCTGAGTACAACGTCAAAACCATTGCCGACAGCCTGCGACGTCAGGGACTTCGTGCAAAGGCTGCTCGGAAGTTCAGCCCGGTCAGCTACAGAGAACATGGCCTGCCGGTGTCTGAAAATCTGCTGAAACAGGATTTTTACGCGAGTGGTCCGAATCAGAAGTGGGCAGGAGACATCACGTATCTTCGCACCGATGAGGGCTGGCTGTACCTCGCGGTGGTGATTGACCTATGGTCGCGGGCTGTCATCGGTTGGTCGATGTCGTCGCGGATGACAGCGCAGCTGGCCTGCGATGCGCTGCAGATGGCACTCTGGCGACGTAAGCGACCGGGAAATGTCATTGTCCATACAGATCGCGGCGGGCAATACTGTTCGGTGGACTATCAGGCGCTGCTGGAGCGGCATAATCTGCACGGTAGCATGAGTGCCAAAGGATGTTGTTACGACAATGCCTGCGCGGAAAGCTTCTTCCATTCGCTGAAAGTGGAATGTATCCACGGGGAACGCTTTATCAGCAGGGAAATAATGCGGACGACGGTGTTTAATTATATCGAGTGTGATTACAATCGGTGGCGTCGTCACAGTGCCTGTGGTGGCCTCAGCCCGCAACAGTTTGAAAACCAGAACCTCGCTTAGGGCCGTGTCCACATTACGTGGGTAGGATCAGAATACTCATTTTACTGCATCCCTGCAGGGTAAAACCCTGTCTGTTTACTCACGAAAATCCGGCAGCGATCAGGCAATCGCCATACTTGAACTGGGTACATACTCCCGTTTTTATATTAAAGATAACGACATCTACCACGATAGCCGTGATCTGCACCAAGCTATCATCCATCACGGAACATCCCCTGAGGACGCCCAGACAATATTACGTGCGATAAACGCAGCCGTACTTCGTCGGCGCGATAGGAGGGTTCAGTGTGGGAAACTGACCGCAGGTGTCATTCTCGGTGCCGCCGTTACCATGGCTATTGTCACAGCCTGGAACCTTGGTGCATCTGGAACCAGACCCCTCCTTATTCCGGCGAACCAACAACCCGTATTTCAAACGCCGGTGATCTCTGTACCTAATTCTCCGGTGGTTCCGATCCAACCAGCCCCAGCAGTAGAATTATCAGCTGATTCGACGCCAACTATCCGCCAGGTTGAACCAGCAGGCGCCCTCCCCAAAGCCGCTGATTATCAAAAAACGGCAGAGATTTTGCGTAAAACAGCCCAAAGCGGCCAATATACGATCGCACTGTCATCAGGCCATCCACGCACGCTGTATGTATTTGCCGACCCGTTGTGTCACAACTGCCAGATCATTGAACCGGCATTAGAAGCCCTGTCAGAAAAATACAATGTTGAGATTTTCCCGGTGACCCTTGTTGGTAAGCAACAGACCCTGAATCTGGTGAGTCCTATCTTGTGCCAGGCCCCTTCGACACGTCTGGCATTATGGAAATCACTGTTCCGCACAGACGCCGGTTTAGCGCCAGGTGAAAGCGCCCCACAACCTGCATCATGTGAAGCAGGGGAAGCAGCAATCGCCAAAAATGACGTTGCCTTTGATTACTACACACTCCCGGGCACGCCTTCTTTATTGGCAGATGATGGTCGCTACATCCCCCTGCAGTCACTGAAAAGTGACGATGCGTTGGAAGCCTTCCTGAACTCATCGACCGTCCAGTAATACCAGCCATCCGATCTTTCCCTGATTGAGGTTACTCATGACACGCCCTGTAGAAGTCGACCCGCGCCGGGTGCGCAGGCCGCTAGGTTATACCTTTATAAATGATGCGTTACTTTCTCCGATGGGGGTTCAACTCAGTCTGCTCGCTGGCTTAATTGTGGGCTTCATTATGCCAGCCACACTGTTACTTACCGTCCCCGGGCTGCTACTTCTGATCATGCTGTTTGCCGATCGTCCGTTTCGTATGCCATTACGCATGCCAACGGACATTGGCGGCATGGATCTAACCACAGAACGTGAAATGCCCAAGTACCGCAAAGGTCTCGGCGGATTTTTCCGGTATGTGGTTCGCACCCGCAAATACCTGCCGGCAGCCGGTGTAATGTGCCTTGGGTATGCCCGCGGCAAAGGCTTGGCACGAGAGATATGGCTGACGTTGGACGACGCTTTGCGGCATATGCTGCTATTGGCTACCACGGGCTCGGGTAAAACGGAGGCTCTCTTGTCGGTCTTCCTGAATTCAATATGCTGGGGACGTGGGATCTGCTATTCGGACGGTAAGGGCCAGAACACACTGGCCTTCGCCATGTGGTCTCTGGCTCGTCGCTTTGGCCGCGAAGATGATTTCTATGTGCTCAATTTCATGACTGGGGGAAGGGACAAACTACTGCAGCTGTTGCTCAATGATAAAAAGCGGCAACCCTCAAACACTATCAATCTGTTCGGAACCGCGAACACCACGTTTATCATCCAGCTGATGGAATCCATGTTGCCGCCCGCCGGCAGTGGAGATCAGGGCTGGCAGGACAAAGCAAAATCAATGCTATCTGCCTTGGTTTATGCCATCTATTACAAATGCAAACGGGAAAAACGTCGCATATCCCAAAAGGTCATCCAGGAGTATTTACCCCTGCGAAAACTTGCTGATCTCTATCAAGAAGCCAAGCGAGACGGTTGGCATCGTGAGGCATACAATCCATTGGAGAATTACTTCAACACGTTGGCTGGTTTCCGCATCGAGTTGATTAACAAACCATCGGAGTGGGAACAAGGGGTATACGATCAACACGGGTACCTGATCCAGCAGTTCAACCGTATGTTGACCATGTTTAACGACCTCTACGGCCACATCTTCTCAACCGATGCCGGTGATATTGATATCGAAGACGTACTGCACAACGATCGCATTCTCTGCACGACCATACCCGCGCTGGAACTCTCCAAGGGTGAAGCATCCAATATCGGTAAGTTGTACATTTCAGCCATCCGAATGACCATGGCCAGAGACCTGGGCTGCGAGCTCGAAGGGATGATGAACGATGTACTGATCGTCAAAAAATACAGTGGTAAGTTCCCCTACCCGATCGCCATGGATGAGTTGGGTGCCTACTTTGGCCCGGGTATGGACAACCTGGCAAGCCAGATGCGAAGTCTGGGATATATGCTCATTGTTTCTGCCCAGGATATTCAGAGGTTTATCGCCGAACACAAAGGCGAATACATGACGGTAAACGCCAACCTGCTAACCAAGTGGTTCATGACGCTGCAGGATGAAAAGGACACGTTCGAACTGGCCAGGATCACCGGAGGTAAAGGGTATTATGCAGAACTGGGCTCAGTAGAACAGGCTGGCGGGTTTATTACGCCTAACTACGAAGATGCAGCCAATAACTATATTCGTGAAAAAGACCGGCTAGATCTTGGTGACTTGAAAGATATGAGCCCCGGTGAAGGCATGATTTCCTTTAAAAGCGCGCTGGTACCGAGTAATGCCATTTATATCCCGGATGACCAGAAAATGACGTCCTCACTACCGATGCGTATCAACCGTTTCATCGACGTGGAAACACCCACCGTAGCTGAGCTATTTACCCTGACCCCGTCATTAAAGCGCAAATTACCGCCTGCCGCACAGGAGATCGATGGCATCCTTCAACGCCTCGAGCAGGCAATGGATACAACAACATCTGCTGGCATGATGGATCCCGTACTCAAACGCGTTGCTGCAGTGGCACTCGACCTGGACAACCGCGCCGACGTCAGTTATTCACCAACCCAACGTGGTGTGTTGCTGTTTGAAGCGGCCAGAGAAGCTCTGCATCAGAACAAACGCAATTGGCGTCAGCTGCCAGCACCTCCTAAACCCATCCGCGTATCAAAAGAAGTCGCACAGTCATTGGCGAACGCCGGCACAAACGAAATCACTTTCCGCTAGAGAGAACCACATGCAACGCTCTTTTATTCGACCGCTCACACTAGCATGTCTGCTGGCGGTGCCATTCGTCTCGCTTCCCGTAAAGGCCTCACCAACATTCAGCGTAGCCTTTTCCCCTTCTCACTCAGCCAAAGCCTCCGTATTGGATGTGATTAACCAGGCACAACAGACGTTGAATGTCGAAGCCTATTCGTTTACCGACAAGGGTATCGCCAGGGCACTACTTGCCGCAAAAAAAAGAGGTGTCACCGTTAGAATTATCGCGGACCGCAAAGCCAACAGCGATAACTATACTGCAGTAACGTTTATGGCCAACAGTGGCCTCAACGTCCGCCTCAACGACAAATATGCTATATTTCACAACAAGATAATTCTGGCTGACGGTCATACCTTGCAAACCGGCAGTTACAACTACTCCTCAAGTGCGGATAAGCGCAATGCGGAGAATGTACTGGTAGTACGCAACCAACCCCAGTTGGTGACAGTCTATCAACAAGAATTCGAACGACTATGGCTGGAAAGCCAACCACTTCCCCCTAACTACTGAGGCACCGGTATGAGTGACAAAAGCCTGGACTATCGGCGCGGCTATACTGAACTGGTAAGACTGTGTGCAATGATGTTGATGGCTCTGACGGAAACAGAGTCCAGGGAAGATGACACCAGACCGGTGTTGACAACTGAGCGGGCGGAGAACCTGCGTGATGAGTGCACCAGATTGCTTAATCTCTTTGTCGCCCAGGAACAATTCGATGCCGATAAACACGATGCGATTATGCACCGTATGATGGCCATATTCACTGAGATAAATGGCAACGACAGTAACGCCTGGCTAACTTACCAACCGGCGCTGCAACAGCTGCACAAACACCTCAACTGAACTGTATTAGCTCAGACTTGACCTGACAAAGTATGGCACAGAGCCAGACTCAATCTTACAGGCAGCTCTGTGCCAGGAGCGGACGTTGCTAACGTAACGATGAGATAATCTATGGGGAGCAGGTCAACCATTCTATATCTAGAACCAAATCGCAGGGGAAACGGTAGCTAGTCTGCGGGTAAAGAACAGATCCTCCCAAGATTCAATTGTCCATCGGATAGAACAATAAAGTTCAATAGAAGACCAATCCGTCCCGGAGATTACATCAATCGAGCGCTGGCTCTTCATCGCCGCGCGCATGAACTTTGTTTCATGGCAACGTCCCCCTTGATTAAGGATAGCGTTGCATCGCCCCGTTGAACTCACAGCTCGAAGCCGACTGTCAGATAAGATTGTGTTCTATCCGCGGAAACTGTCAGTTCAGGTCTGAGCTAGTACAACTGAAGACCCAATAAAAAGCCGGCGCAGTGAAAACTGCAGCCGGCTTTTTTTGTCGTAACGATCACTGTTGAGGACAATATCCCGAGCGGGGTTTGCTCTGTTCGACATCGGGTTGTTCAGCGGCAGAAGGTGTATGTTGCCCGTCCCCCGTTGAAATAGCCTGAGAATACGCGTCATAACCTGCCATCATTCGTTGTTGCGGATCACTCAATGGCAGAGGTGTATCCCCTCCTTCATTGAACCAGCGAACCAGGGAACACGCCTGCTGAACAAAATCAGATTCACCCTCAAACTTAAGATGCTCCCCACTTTTATTCTCTGCCAATGCCATCCCGCCGGCGATATGCTCACCTTCATTCACGCGATGATCACCCACTTCGATCCGCTCACCTTTGTCCTGAAGCTCGACACCACCATCACGCACATACTGCACCGTCCCATCACGTGTAACCTGCGTGGCATAACCGTCTAATGCAAAGGCCGGTGTATCGTCAGCCACGGCGCACACAATGCTGTTGGTTGATATCGGTGCGGTACGTTGTGTCCGTTTCATGCGATACGCAAATGCACGCAGCTGAGCGATGGCGGCTTGATCATGACTCAAGGCCTGCTGCTCAACCCATGCACGGTAAGACAGTCGACGGTTAGCGGGATCGGCTTTGAAGGCCGCACGTTCGCCCTTAACCGCGAGACGCAATGCTGCCATGGCTTTCATGCGTTCGACTTCAATAATGTGGTACGTCAATTTCCGCAACAACGGATCGCCAATGGCGACTCTTGCTCGCGCCTTCTGCCAGGCAAAGCGTTTTGACTCATTCTGGTAGCGTCGTTTGACGACACTTGCATCTAACTTTGGTCGTTTCCAGGCGTGTTTATACGCCTGGTAACGCGCTTTCAAATCTGCACGTGCATCTGCTCTCGCCAGGCGACGCTCGAGCCGGGCAGTCAAATCACGCGCATGCAATGTTGGCTCATACCGGAACTCATGCACAATGGCATCAGTCGCTGTCGTAGTGTGATTTTTAGTATAGTTACCCACATTTTCCAGGGGCTGGAACTGACCCAGATCTTTCTCCAGACAACCCAGCGTAAGGTCAGGATGAACGCTACTTGCCTTCACCGGAGGAAGCTCGGGATTGTCGATAGAATAGATGGCCAGCCCTTTCCCTTTCGGTTTCAACGCTAACCCGGCATTCACTAAAATGCGGTGAACATCCTTCCACGCCAAGTTAGGATCGGCCATAGCCTCATCAATTTTAAACCCACACTCAGTGACGGCGTAGGTATGGAGGCTTTCAACATCGGCGTAATACTCCAATGCCTTGGCACCAGAGGGAGTCAGGCTTTTCTCGCGTTTGGAGCGAACAATTTCGCCCTGCTCGTTAACTGCAAAGAACCCGTTCGTCGGTGTCCAGTTGTACTTGAGTTCTAGTTCACGTGCCGCTTGCTGCAGACGTATGCGAGTGAAAGAATCATCGGCAGCTTTATAGGTTTCTGGATGAATACGGTTGGCTGCAACGTGGCAATGGATGTTGTTCGTGTCGGTATGGATCGCCGCGACGTACTGATGTTCCGACATACCCAGTGCCGATAAACTGTGACGAACGCTATCAAAGATGTGCTCCGTTGACGGGTTATCTGTTTCTGGCCATGACAGGAAATAATGCAGCACGGGATCCTTGCAACGCGTGTTCTGCAGTGCGACTGCATTCATCTCGACCGATGCAGTCGTGATGTTGAAGCAGTTCGTCTCACACATGACGCCATCAAACATCACCTGGGTATGACCATGAGGATCAGCATGCATGATTTTCTGCAAGTCCGCATCGCCATTACGACTGATATAATCAATAAGGTGGTTAAAGATAGCATCTTTCGAACGCGGGCGTCGCCAGCCTGGGTGCTCGAGTTCCAGTGGAGTATCGGGTTTATCTTCGTCGCGGACAACGGTATAGGCGACCAGCTGTAAGAAGCTGCTCTTGCCATCACGCCGTTTTTCCGGGATTCGAATAATCATGCTGTAAAACTCACTCCATACCCACTTTTAATATTGCCTTCTGGATCGCCATCAACACATCAGAATACTCTTTACTCATCACCCCGCCGCCCTCTTTAAACAAGTGCTTTTGCAAGCCACCAAGACGCCGGAGTTCCATAATCAGCTCTGTATCACACTTGGCCTCTATACGACGACCTAGCGCGCTACGAAGCATGAATGCACCTATGCTGAGGCCTGCAGCGTCAGCCTTCTTCATGACGGCATCTTTGTCTTCGGGAAAACAACGAATGCTGGGAAGCAGGGCTGTTCTGTTCCGGCTTTCGCTTTTACTCATGGTGAGTTTTCCCTTCTAGTCTCGTCAGAAAACAGTCTCGTGGGGTGTCGGGGCTCTGCCCTGACCCAGCGTTTTGTTGAACCGACTGCGTGCAGGCGGTGCTACAAAACACATCTGGTCCCGTTTTTAAAACCGGATATCTGTATTATGGCTGATGTCGCCTGTTTTGTCATTACACCATGGGAGAACTTTTTCTGGAGTTGTGCTCGTTGAAGGCATTCGTATACTATTGTCGTTATTGATATTAATGAGAATGGAGACCTTGAACATGGCAGCAAAAAATCAGTACAGCTCAGAGCAATTAGAATTGGCTAAAGTTCAGCTTGATGAGCTTCCAGATTTGAGCAAAGAAAGACTCACTGGAAAAGAAATTCTGGAAGGATTGAAAGACAAAATCATTGTATTGGCTACGCAAAAAGGATACACCGCCAAGGACATTAAATCCGCCCTGGAAGCATGCGAGATCACAGTCAGTGAACGTTCCATTCAGGACATTATAAAAAGCACAGTTTCCTCGAAGAGAAAAACAGTAACACCACGTAAGTTGAAAACGATAAATAATGCACAACCTGATTCAGTTCAGAGTGGTAACTCGGCGGCACAAAACTAAAAATCATCTGGTTACGATTCAATATCGTGACCAGATGAAAGGTAAAATGTATGCACAAAGATGGATTTAGCTGAGATGTGTACAGCATTCTCCTTTAGCACTCGATGTACTTAAGGAGAATAAGAGATTTTCACCAGTAATACGTAGGTATCTCGTCTATTGTATCCCCATCAGCATCAAACTGAATCATGTTCAAATCGTGCTTGAGTATCATCGAATAGACAAATTTTCTAAATACCTTTGACAATCCTAACGCTTTCAATCTCAAAATTATGTATCGGTATCCCCACAGGTCAATAACAAACCCATACTCATATTCCATGATCCAGTTGTATTTTTCAGACGTGCAATTTGCTATCAACCCCAGAGTCGCGTTGTCTTCAAGCGTCATGTGTATTGTGCTGCACACTAAACACCACTTTATCTCGACTGTTTTTCTCATACAAAAATCCTTATGGGCGGCAGACTACTGCCGCCTGTTTATAATTATTATTTCAATGCTTTCATCGCTTCGGCCATTTTCCACAATGCATTATTGAGCTTAATATCACCTGTAATTCCATTCACGGCACGCGTTCTGCTACGTTGCCCTTTCGCAGTTCGACCATCAATCCCCCCCTTGATCATGTTCTCCTGGACACGTTGATAGGTTGTCCATAAGTCCGGGTTATTGTCCTCTCTGCGCCTTGCCTGCAACACTTGCTCTGAGGAAATGGGTTGATGTGTGTCGAAATATTTGTAACCCAATGCAGCATCTGCGTAGAGCATTTGCTCATCACGATTTAACGTTATGGATTTCATCTCTTCACGTGATTCCGTCACTTTATCGAACAAGCCAAGCACCTCATAAGCCCCGTCAATAACTTGCCCAACCACGTCCCCCTTGTGAGGTACACGAACCTCACCGAACGTATCACCGCACACCAAACCGTTATTGCACACGAAACGGAAAACACCTGGGATCATCTGGTAACTGCTGCTGCCGTCATGACTGTTTAGCAAAATAATTTCCGGAACTTCATCATGTTGACCGAAGCCATTACGGCGCAGGCGCAGCATATGGCGTGTATGCCCTCTCTTGCCTTCATCACGAACTTTAGTCTGACAGGCGTAAAACGGTTGGAACCCTTCTTCCCGGAGTTTATCCAACAGGCTGATCGTTGGAATGTAGGTATAACGCTCACTACGGGAGGCATGTTTCTCCTCAGAAAAAACACTGGGTACAAATGTTGCCAACTCGTCGTTGGTCAGCGGGCGATCTTTACGGATGACATTGGCGCTGCGGAAACCTGAATATAATCTTTGCATTTTAATTCTCCCAAACCCTGTTTCTGGTGTTACTCCCCTTTCCGGCGTTGCCGGGCGCGGAGCGTCTTGTGCTGTGACATTGAGACCGGGCCGGGGTACAAGACGAAACCACAAGGGCACCACCGCAAGCCGCATGCGCAAGCGAATGACTGAAAGGAATGAGTGCGAACGGGTGAGGATGGAGGCGCAAGCGAACCCTTGTGGGATCGACGCCCCGGCTCAGCGTCTGTCACGGCAAAAGACATTCTGAGCCATGCCTGTTGGCAAGGAGTGGCACCGAAATAATTCACCTGGCAAAGCCAGGTCGCCTTATTGTTGCCGCAATCTGTGGCAACAGTGAAAGCGGCGTCGGCGAATAGCCGGCTGCAAGCGCGGGGTGATTCGGGAGGCGCCGGCTCAATGCCGGCAGCGCCCGATAGCCGCCCCGAGAGGCGGCACAATAAAGCTAACAGGTATAACCGCGCTGAATTTCCAGATAGCGTAGTAACTGCGCCCACTCAAACACTTTCAAGGCGGGTATACGCACCGCTTTACGCGCATTACGTTGTTGCAAGATGTAGCGCCCGATCGTCTCGATATAATCATCAATAATCATTTTTTGCTCTCCGAGATAAATGATATCCCGCTGCGGTATAGCAGCGGGAAACGATGGACTTTAGGCAGCAACCTGCGCCGATTCCGTTTCACGAAACGCACTCACGCGCGTCATGATCTGACTGTGCGGCAGCGTGACATGGTCGCGCAGTTTGAAATACGCCTCCCCGAACTGAACATAAATGTCAGTTATGTTACCGCTGTACATTTCCATCATTTTGAAGGACGAATAACCCGCACTAAATTGCCAATCCAACGGCGGCAACATTTCCAGCTTTTCCACGTATTCGTCTTTGCTGATGCGCTGAACCGGCCATTTTGCCGCATCATTCATTGCACGTAGTGCTGCTTCTAACGCCACCAGTTCACAAGCTGGCTTGATCTGCTGTAACTGTGCCAAGGTCTGACCGCAGGAGGTGACATACTCCCCATCCAGCCAGATAGCCACACCAACCGGCCACATTGTCTCAGGCACATAAAAAACCATTTGCTGTTGTTGTTCGATCGTTGACATAACCACTCCCGTTAGTCAGTGAATCAGAAGCCGCTGCGACTTCTTTCTGGTGTATACCCCTTTTGGCTTTTTGCCGGCGCGGGGTGACTGGCGCCGTGACAACATGACCGGGACGGGGTATCAGCTGACGGCACAAGGGCGGGACCGCAAGCCGCACGCGCAAGCGAACGACCAACGGGAGGGAGTGCGAACGGGTGAGGATACCGGCGAAGCGAACCCTTGTGACGGCGGCGCCCCGGCCCAGGGTCAGTCACGGGGGCGGACGCCTTGCGCGTAGCCAGGGCTAAGGGGATACACCAGAAAGGGCCAGGCTTTTGCCTGGCGGCATCAGCGAACGACCGCACAAGCGGTCGGGCAGTGAAAGCGGCGCAGGCGACAGCCTGCTGCAAGCGTCTTGTCTTGCCCTTTAGCCATCAGACCCTAGCGGTAGCCCGAAACCCGTAGGGGTTCGGCGGAGTCTGAGACGCCGGTAAGCCGGCGGAACTGACGGAGTGGGGCTGACGACCCGGCAACGCCGGGGAGCCGGAGGGGGCCAGTGCCCGGGTTCTTGTTTGCCTTAACACAGAGAGTCAGAAACGATAGCCCGGCAACAAGCCAGGTAAGAAATAAGGGCAGCGAAAAAAGAAAACGCCCGGCAGGACGACGGCTAAAAGAAACGGCGCCACTGGCGCCGTCTCACGATGTCAGTCGTTAGGGGTTGGTCAGACAGGTCACCAGAAACCCGTCCTCCCCATCAGATAAACAAATCAGCAGGGACATCAAAACGCGTCGCCAGAGCCTTAATGTGCTGCACAGTCAACGCACGGCGACCACTGAGAATGTTGCTGACATTGCTTTTAGACCCCAATTCATCTTCCAGATCGGCCGCTTTCAAACCCTGCTGATCCATCAGGGTACGCAACGCGGCGACCCCGGTAGGGATCTCCGCAAAGCGGCGGTTAAACGCCTCAAATTCCGGGGCGCTGTTTTCATACTCTGTAATTTTGGCCGCAAGCGGTTCAAAAAGCGGGTTGCTCAGCTCGTCGCGATCGACAAGATACTCAATCAGCTCAAGCGCTTTTTTGTATTCAGCCTCGCTTTTATCGCCCGTCATCAGAGGAATGCATTTCACCGCGTTGGCAAATGTCGCGATCATGCCTTCGGCACTGGCGGCGTCGAGATGAGTGGCAACAGTCATTCTTTATGCTCCCTATAATACTTGGTTAACTTGTCGTATTCGGCATGAGTCGCAATGTGCTTAACAAAAACCTTTTGCTTTTCAAAGTCAATGAAGGCCATAAGCCGCAACGTATTGCCGGACACATCGATAACCCACCACTTTTTACGGTACTTGAAGTTATCCAGTGACGGGATCGCTCTTTTCATTTCATCCGGACTGTTGAAGGTCTTTTTTTCCAGAACCCGCATCAAATCCAGAAGCGCCAATGCGCTATTAGGGTATTTTCCGGCAGCCTCGTTAAACGGCTGTCTGCTAATTACATGCACTGCAGATCCCTCTACCCTGTTTTCATCTTGAAAACATTGTACTCTCCAACCGTATTGTTTTCAAGTTGTAAACTATCATTTTGCCTCATTGAGCACGCATTTCAAGCCGCTTCCCTCATAGTTTTCGTGCCAGTTTATTCGGGATAAGCAAGGCGTTGAACATCCGCTCGGCCTCGGTCAAATCCCCTTCAACCCCCCGCAGCCTTTCCATCACAGTCCAAAGAGCGTCGTTCTTGTAGTGCGAAAGTTGACTGGCTGCAATGCACGGAAACCGCTCGAACCAAGCAAAAAATCCCTCGCTAAGATCGTCTTCGTAAATATCTTGTTTACTCCAGTACGCGTACCACGCCCCAACCGTCGACGGGGTGGCAAATGCCAGCTCAACTTCGGCCTGCGCCAGCAGGGTCTGATAGCGCCGCCGCTTTTGCTGTTCTTCCCGTGACCGCTTCCGCTCTCTGCGCTCGTACTGCATATCCCACTTGCGCTCGCGCCGCTCATGGCAAAGTTCGACATAGGCCGGGAACAGTGTTGCTACAACGTCACCAGACAGCGGCAGCGGGCTATATTGGCCCCCGCTTTCGATCAGCCTGTCCAGTGCCTTAATGTATTGCGCAATGGACGCCCCGCCCCGCTCATCCGGGGAGTAATTTGACGATAACAGACGGATGTCGTTCGCTAAAATCTGCCCCCGCCCGTTGTTCAACACTTTGAAAAATGCCTTGGCATACGGATATTCTGCGATCCGCTTCCCCTGTTCTTTCTTACGTTCGACCAGCACCACCGCATGAATGGCAGCTTGCTGATACTCGTTAACCGGTACCAGTGCGCGATTGTTCGGGATCATACGCAAAACCCTCCCATTCGCAGCGCAACCGCCAGTTTCTCGGGCAAGGTGAAACCGTGCCGGTAATATTCGCCGACGTTTCGCAGTAGCCGGTTAATACTCTCCGGATCAAAATTGTCGGCGGTATGTAACCAGGCGACGTCGTTGCCCTGGTTCGCAGCTGACGGTGCTCCTTGGTACGGTAACACCGCTGACCAGCCCGGAACACCCGCCCCGGCACTGCACAGATAAATCGCGGTCAAATCATCACCCTTCGGGCTTATCCGGCAGACAACCGGCACCTGTCCACAAAACTCGGACACCTCCTCCGCGTTCGCTATCCAACCCGGGGGCAGCGCCAAACTACCCAGCACCGCATTGTTCAACTTCCGCCGCCACTCCCTGCCACGATCGCGGTACTCCTCCAGTTCGGTAGCGCTCATCCCGGTTAACTGCTCAAGGCTCAATCTTTGATTTTTCATGGTCTTGTTCTGCCGCCTTCTCGGCGGCAGATCCCTGTCAGTTAGGCGGCGTCGCGGAGGTCAGCGGCAGTATCGGTGTGGCTGGTCGTGCAGGTATCCACATCACCGGTGCTCTCCAGCTCGGTCTGCGGCGGCTCTGCGGGTGACATACAGACAGGCAACCAGTGGGTCTCTTTCAGTACGGCCTCAGCGAATTCCGCCGCTTCCTTGCGCTTCATGCCCTCGGCGTCGCTGGCATTACCGGCACGACCGGCGCTGTTGAGCGCATCAACAATCTGGTCTTTGGCAATGCGTGAGAAATAGTTGGCAGAGGTGGGTTTCCACCAGTCGCTGATCTGGAAGTTCAGCGCTTTCTCAACACGCGCCAGCTTGGTACCCACGCGGTTGTCATGCAATTGGCACTCTCTGCCATCAAGACCGTGGGAGACACAGTAAGCCAGCAGCGCCAACACGTCTTCCTGCGGCCATTCCAGCAACCAGTCGAACCCGTCAAGCCAGTCCTGCGGGAAACGGCTCAGCCAGCCCTCATGCAATGCGTTCAGTTTCTGATTAGCGAGTCCGTTTTCACTGCCTGCGTCCGACGACTGGTTCAGGCAGTTACTGCGCTGGCTATCCACGGAGGTATGAAGCTCGCTGAAATATGCCTTTCCAAAGATCCTACGCGTCAATGTGAAGGTGTGCAGGGCAAGAGCAACCGTGGAATTTTGAGCCAGTGAAGCGGCTACCGCCAGTGTGCGCTCGGCTGACAGACTGGCGACCAACACCTGCGACAGCCCTTTCTCTGAGGGTGGGGTTTCTTTATTGGCTTTTTCACGCCCGGCCTTCTCGACCAGCTTGATGTCCTCCATCTTCATCAAACCGCGTTGGAGATGAATTTTTCCGTCTTGCAGATAGGCAACCACACCAGCCGTGTCGCGTACATCCAGCGACCATTTGTTGATTTCAGCGTGTTCATTGATCTCGGCAATACGTGCGTTAATTTGCCCGATACGCGGGGTATGCTCCCACTCGTCGTCGGCATCAGCACCCTCGAGCAGGCTTTCGAGCCATTTTTTCTCAGACTCCAGTTGCTCAACTTCTGCATTCTGCTCGTCGCTCAACTTGGCATAGGCATAGAGCACATCGTAAACCTTTGCATCCTCACCCCAGCTCTTCACTTCCTTGCACCGGCCTTGTGCCCAAGCCCAACCTTCTTCTTTCGCGACAATGTCCGCCGCGTCCTGCAGCTTGGCAAGCGCCATCGTTTCCAGTTGCAGCCGATTTGTCAGGATGACGCTTTCGGCGAACAGGTCTTCACGGGTTTCACCGCCTGCCGCTTGGTAGGCGTCCAGCCCAACGAAATCGACCAAATCACTGTCTACCGCTGACACTTCATCGCTCAGCACGCTTTCCCGGAGCGCTTTTGGTGTACGGTATTGCTCGTAATAATCCCCCTTTTCCCATGCCTGCATCTGACGCTGACGATCGTCACTGGCACCCAATGCGGCTAATTGGTCGAAATTGATTTTGTTGGTTTTCAGCAGTTCCAGCAGGGCTGGCGCGACTGTTGTTAACTTGAGGCATTTTTTGACATGAGCCGTGCTGTAACCAAGGATGGCACCGATCCGCTCTACAGACATTCCCTTTTCCGCCATGACGCGGAAGCTTTCCAGTTGGTCAGCAGGCTCCAGATTAGAGCGCTGTACGTTTTCCGCGATAGAGATCGCATAAGCATCGTCTTCACTCACCTCCAACACGGCAACGCTGAATTCTGGCGTCACCGGAACGCCTGCCGCAAATCGTCCCTGTTCCATCAGCACGTTGAGGCCCAAACGGCGGGTTTCACCGGCAGCAACCCCGTATAACCCATCAGCCATGCGGTACACGACGAGATTCTGCAACAGCCCAGCACCCTCGATACTGGCCGCTCGCCCTTCAATATCAGCCTTCGTGCGGGGCGTTATGCGCGCATTGAGAGGCGTCGCAGCCAGCTCTTTGAGCATGACATGTTTAAACTCGGCCTTGGCCAGCGTCGCTTCAACAAACTGAGCTGCATCAGTCTTCACGGTTTTTTTGGCACTAGGCTTGGTCGTGGTCTTGGACATGGGTAATTCCTCCATCAGTGATAAAACGTGCCCAGAATCCGCCATAACAGGGCTTCTTTCTGGTGTATTCCCCTTTTGGCTTTTTGCCGGCGCGGGGAGTCTGGCGCCGTGACACAAAGACCGGGACGGGGTATCAGCTGACGGCACAAGGGCGGTGCCGCAGGCCGCAGCGCAAGCGAGTGAACGACCGGAGGGAATGAGAGAGTGCGAACGGGTGAGGACACCGGCGAAGCGACCCCTTGTGCTGTCTGCGCCCCGGCCCAGCGTCTGTCACGGAGACAGTCACCTTGCGCTACAGCCACATACAGGGGGAGACAACGGAAAGCGCCAGGTCTTTAGCCTGGTAGCCTTAGCGACTGGCCGCACAAGCGGCCTGTCAGTGAGAGCGGCCTGTCAGTGAGAGCGGCACCGGCGAACGGCCGGTTGCAAGCGCCTGCCTCTACCCTTTCGCCATCAGACCCTAGCGAGAGCCCGAAACCCAAAGGGGTTCGGCGGAGTCTGAGACGTCGGTGAGCCGGCGGAATCGACGGAGTGGGGCAACGCCGGGGAGCCGAAGGGGGCCAATGCCCCTATCCTATGAAAATAATAGCGTATTTAATCGAAACAACCGCGGCACCAGGAGCACCGTCGCGAGGGCAAGATTTGGGTGTCAAGGAGAAGATCCGGGCTGAGCACCCGGAGCCATTTTTAATCAATAGCGCGGAAAATAAGCTCTCTTTCAGGATGTTTTATGATGCTGATTTAAAACAAACAGCGTCGCGATGATCCCGGCAGCATCAGCTGATACATCAGCGTCAAAGTAGTTGCCCGGAATAGTCAATCTGTACGTGCCTTCCGCCGGAGCAATATACCCCGTTGGCCGGGTTGTGATGATATCCGTCCACGGCGCAACATGGCCGTTTATCCCGCGCGGAACCTCGTAAAAACTCCACATCCCCCCATCGTAATTACTGTGTCTATGCAAAAAATTCATCGCCATGCTCTCACCCAACGGCGTTGCAAACAGCTCTGGAACAAATGCCAAGCGGCGACGGGCATCGGTAATTTCGATTTTAGTCACGTCTTCAACGTCGGACTGGGCGATATTGACTGGGGTATTCATATTTTACTCTCCGGCTTCTTTATGGTGCTAGGGCGCTTCATTCCGCGATGTTTGAGTGCGGGGTACGCGATGCTGTGACACCAGACCGCCCTGTTCCATCAGGGGCAGAAACAAGGGCGATACCGAAGCCGCAGCGCAAGCACCTGACCATCGGGAGGGGGCGCGAACGGGTGAGGAAGCGGGCTTTAGCCTTTACCCTTGTTGATGAACCGGAACGGGGCAATGTCTGTCACAGCAAAAGTGATCACCGCTGACAACACGCAGAGACGAGCTCCAACAGAAGCGGTTGGCAACGGCTTGCCTTAGCGGCCGCAATAGGCGGCCAGTGAAAGCGGCGCTGGCTGACGGCCAGCTGCACGCGGGTTACACGGTTAACGAGATTAGGCAACGCGGCGACCAGTTAGACAGCATCATCATTATTCTCCACACGTCATGGTAAGGCGCCCCACGGGCGCCCACCGCCTTAACCGCCGTAATTTGGGACGTTACCCAATACGTATTCCGGGCCGACAACGCTGGCATAACCGTACTCGTCCCGCTCTTCTGACCATTCCAGATCGTCACTGGCACTGTCGATATATTCACCACACGCATAGACGTGATAACCGCAGAACCCCTCGCCTGCCTCACTGAACGTATGAATGACATGACAGGAAAACTGTTTACTCAGCGCCCTGATATCGGCACATTCCGGAGGAGCCCACCGTGTATCAAAATCAATCTGCACAGTCCCTTCAAAGGCTGTCACATCGACATCAGCATCGTTGAAAAAACTCACTTCCCCTTCGTCCCGGGCAAAATCGGTCACGGCGGTCAGTTGATCTGGGTTTCCAGTCACGATAATTCGGTTTGCACACCAGTTAAGCATCATTCTTCTCCAGTCAGGTTGTCGGATATCGGCTTACGCCGTAGCCAAAACACAGACGTGCGCAAAGCGGAGAATGCAGGGGCCGTACCGCAGGCCGCAGCGCAAATGACTGACCGCAGGGAGGGAGTGCGAACGGGAGAGGATACGGGCAACGCGAACCCTTGCAGGCGTAGCGGCACGGCTACGTTCGGGCTACGGCGTAAGCCCAGGCGACGCCATACCATTTTGATCCCCGCCCGCAGGGCGGAAAAAGGGAAGAAAGCGCGGAGGTTAATATCAGGGGATCGGTCGTGGCCGGTTCGAGGCCGGCAGTGACCGTTGGGAGGAAAAGAAAAATGACAAGACAGACCGGAGCGCGATGTTTCGGGGCCCCGGCCCTGCCGGGGATCCTTTTCGTGGCCAGTCCTGGCCACCATAAACCCTGTGCTAGTTCACATCGATATTGACCAGCTGACCCAGCACCTGCAGCAGCCTGGCGCACGGATAGGTTGACCAGACCGGCAACAACGTGGCCAGCGTAACGGCCTGGGCGGCCAGCATCAGCCGACGCGGCAAAGGCCCCTGCTCATAGTGCTTGACGGTCCGCAGCGAAACCCCCAGATAATCCGCGGTCTGTTTTTGCGTCCAACCCAGTGAACCCCGCCAGGCCTTCATACCTGCAGAAGGCATAACAAGCGATATCACCCCCCTGGACTGGGGTGTTGTCTGGTCATGGCGCGTCAGCGCCTGCAGTTGCAAGACGATTTGCGGTGGGTCCATCCGGAGCAAATCGGGGAGCAGGCGGATCAACATCAGTGTCTGGATCCCCAGACGAGCCGATCGGGACACGCCACTATTCTCATAGGTTCGGTAAGTCCGTTCTGACACCCCCAGAGCATGGGCTGCATCCTCTTGCCGCCAATGGCTACCAGGACGTAGCGAACGCGCCTCAGACAGCGTAAAATACTGACCGGCACGCCATAATCTCAATTCAAAAACATCCATGCATTGCCATCCTTTCTAAAAAACAGGCAATTTATGCACCCTGAAACGCGATAACAAACACATAATCCGGCAATAATTGCCCCCTTAGAGCAATTTACCCAGTTTCTGGCGCGCCTCTCCCAGGGAAGCCAATTCGCTCGGCTGTTGAACAGGTTCGACCGGAACCACCGATCGACAATCCTCACCGGACAACGCCGTAATCACGTCGCGGATCGCCGCCATATCGGGTTTCCAGCCGGTTGTCTGGCTGACCAGGTTGACCAGCTGCTCGCTGGTCAACTGGCCGTTATACATCGTGGCCAGCAACACCGGTAATCGTGGGTCGAGCTGATGTAATGCCGCCGTTGTGATGATGGCATTACGCAGGAAATCCCCGCGTACTCGCTGCGAAATGGATTCAACCACATCCAGGGCATGGCGATCGGCTTCGCAGTCCAGCTGCAAATAGCTGGTAAATTTACGGCGGGTATCACTGCTGTTATCGCTCACGGTTATCCCTCTTGTTTATACAATGCCATTTCACTCGCCAGCGCCATTTGCGGGCTTTCGACCAGCGTTATACGCTCTGCCGGCAGTTTCCAGGCTTTTCTTACCGCGGATTCTATCAGCGGAGCGCCCCCACCGACCAGCCAAACCCGGTTAACGTGGCGGAATCGCGCCAGTTCGTTCACCACACGATCGCCAAGCTGGGTGATACCGTGCTCTATCGCGGCGATAACGTCATCAACCCGGGAAGCATCATTAATCAGCTGTGACAAAAAGGCGCGATCATGGCGGCGTTGGATCACCGTATCAGCAACATAGGCGCTCGTATCGCTGTCCGCCATACGCAGCGCCGTCAGAGCGGCTTGCGTCACCATCGAAACACCAATCGTTGGATTGCCGTGGATTGCCGTCACATCGTCGAACTGCCCGACAATGACTCCGGCATCGAGCGTCGTACCGCCCAAATCGATAACCAGAGACGTTTCCAGCGGCCCGACATTATCCCGCACCAGGGGAGAAAACACTGCAGGCAGGGATTCAGGCATCACTTCAACAGCCTCCACGGTAAAGGCCTCCCCCTTGTTCAACGTCACAGGTCGAAGCAGGTTGTCGATTTTTCGCTGAATATTAACCGTGTTTTTCTGACAGTCTTCGGTATAAAACTCACTGATCGGCAATGTGACGGTCAGCTTAACCGCTTGTGGCTCCACGCCACTGTTTAGCAAGGCATGATGCACCGCCAGAAGATTGGTATCACCGTACTGATACTCAATGTGGGTCGTGCTGATCGCCTGTTGGCTGACATCGTCAAAGGTGTACTTCACGCCATCAACGAGATAGTTGAACGTGCGACGGCTGCCGATACCATCGATTTTCCATCCCTGACGGAAAGAATTGGGTGACAAGGTCGTGCGTAAGTCCCCCTCCACATACCAGGCCAGTTTCACATTGGTAGAGCCATCATCACAGCAAATATGCATTTCACACCCCTTTTAGTTACTCAATTTGAGTATCATTATAAGAAAAACATAGACCACATCAAGATATAGTTACTCATTTTGAGTAAATTAAAACACTCAGTATGAGTTTGTTACGTATTCACCCGCGTCGTTACGCATCAAACTGAGTCACTTTATGATTGAAGAACCCCCTACTGTCTCCATTGAAACTCAGCATGAGTATCAATGGAGCTTTATCGCGCCGCGGTGCTGTCATTAACGCGAACCGGGCAACACTCTTAACCCACCGACGTCATACAGAACTCGGTTTGTGTAATGAGAAACTCAAGATGACCTTGTTTCTCGAGCAGATGGTCAAAGGTCGGATCGTTCGACGGGAGGCGTTCCATAAAGTCGTCCCCACCACATAACCGACAGGCGTCATCAAACACGTCGCCACTGTCACGGATCGTCGGATCCAACCCTTCCGCGTAGGCGAATAACCGCTTTCCTTTGGTACGCGCTGCCGCCATCAAATACACGCCTTCATCCTTGACCAGCAGCACATCACACCCCTGTTGACGTGCTTGCGTGATCACCTCAAATGTCTTTTTACCTTTGAAACAAATCTTGTTATTCATAACGATATCCAATTTTTTAATGGGCGACATTCATCGCCCTGATGATTATTTGTAGACTTCGGCGATGACGGTGGTCAGTGCATTCGGGTTCGACAACGGCTCCAGACGGGCACTCAGCAGGACCAGTTCTGTCGCCAGTAATCGGGCGGAAACGCTGAAGTGTTGATCATGCTGTTTTCGACTATTGATGTAGCTCAGCAGGGCGAATGCAGCATCCGGGTGACTTGCCTCCATCGCGGTAAACCCGGTGGTTTCAGCGTCAAAGTGCCCCATTGCTGTCAGTAATACGGTCTGTCGCCATAGCGGAAAATCGGCATAAACACCGGCGGTGTGCAGGTGTTGTCCAAGGTGGAAGAGATCGGCCATCAAATCGCTGAAAACCGAGGTGACATCGCGATCATCGCCCGGGCATCGTTCCAGGAACGCCAATACGGCTTCCGCCGCCCCGGAGACGCGGACCAAAGTGGCCTCCGTCGCCTCATCCTGCAGCGTACTGCTCGTAGGGTTGGTGGCCAGTTCGGCCAGAACTTCTTCCAATAATTTCGTCATAAACCCTCCCGTTTCGACTTCTTTCTGGTGTATACCCCTTTTGGCTTTTTGCCGGCGCGGGGTGACTGGCGCCGTGACAACATGACCGGGACGGGGTATCAGCTGACGGCGCAAGGGCGGGACCGCAAGCCGCACGCGCAAGCGAACGACCAACGGGAGGGAGTGCGAACGGGTGAGGATACCGGCGAAGCGAACTCTTGTGACGGCGGCGCCCCGGCCCAGGGTCAGTCACGGGGGCGGACGCCTTGCGCGTAGCCAGGGCTAAGGGGATACACCAGAAAGGGCCAGGCTTTTGCCTGGCGGCATCAGCGAACGACCGCACAAGCGGTCGGGCAGTGAAAGCGGCGCAGGCGACAGCCTGCTGCAAGCGATGGGTGCATTGGTTCCTGCCGGCTCAATGCCGGTTGGAACCAACAGGGCGGCAAAAAAAGAGAAAAAGGGGGCCATGCCCCCTTCCCCTTAAACTGCGTGTAACACCGCCTTGAATTTCGTGATCATATCAACCAGGCGAAGTCTTTCGCTCCAGCCGTTGGCGTAATACATCGGGGTATGCCTGACTTTAAACATTTTCATCGTCAACGTATTTCCGGTATAGACCGAGGCCGGTAATCCCAATAGCGCAAGCTGGATAAAACACATATCCGCAGCCAAAGGATCGATATCAGTACAACGGATATAGAGCACTTGTTGCGGGTTATACCCTTTAGAGAGCAGGTGTTCAGCAGCGGCGATCACCATGCCGCCCGAACCACTGGCAGGTTCATCCAACGTGATAAACGGGCGATGTTCCAGCTCATTAACATGGTCCCCGAGTGTCAGGGCGGCAATAAGTCGTGAGACTTCGCATGGTGTGAAGAATTGCCCCATCGACGACGAGCCAAATTCAAGCTCCATAAATATCCCGCCCAGCAGGTCATCCATTCCCCCTTCCATCGCGTCGATTAAGAAACAAAACAGTTGCTGCATCCTCTGCAGATCAACAGCCTCGTATCGCTTACAAATCTGAACCGCTTCTTCCCTGCCCTCTTCTGACCGTACTCGCGCCAAATCGAGTTCGTTAGCAGCCAGGCGAATGAAGTCGCGGAAAACATCGAGACGACGGTGATAGGTCGCGATAACAGAGAACGTTTTGATGAATTGTTTTCTGGCTTCGCGTGGCGTCAAACGCGGCGCACGTTGAACCGGGGTTTCGGGGGCTAACAGTGCATCGAAGGAAAGTTGGTTGCTCATGGTGTGTCTCCCTTGGGAGGCAAGAACTCATTTTCTCGCCATGGCGCAAAAAACAAGGCTCGCCAGTCAGGGATGTGGCAGGTACGACGGCCGAAGCCGCATGCGCAAACGAGTGGAACAACGTGAAAGGAGTGCGAACGGGTGATGCCGGCGGCGCCAGCGAATACTTGCCACAGACCAGGGCGGGGCTAGATTAAGCGCGGTGAAACAATGAGTTAATTATGGAAATACATAATAAAGAAATCTCTGAAAAGTTTAGTGCGATCTCAATCCTCTTATCATCGAGTTGATTTACTAAATCACGAAGTGGGACCACGGTCCCATCAGTTGAAAAAAGCAACTTAGGATAATCATAAGTAGACGCAAACATTAAAGTGGGACCACGGTCCCATCAGTTGAAAAAAGCAGCTTAAGATAATCATAAGTAGACACAAACATTGAAGTGGGACCACGGTCCCACTTCAAAAGCGATTATTCTTGCGTTTTTGCATGATCAGCGAGCAGAGTTTCAATACGTTCAATCAGAGAAGCAGGCGCATCCGTCAGACTAAAGGACACTGCATTTTCTGAGTATTTCGCCTCAATACCAATGGCAAACTTACGCACGGTGACATCTGGTTTCGTTCGAGTGACCGGCATCAGGCGTTTTAGCAGTTCTTCAGTACTGAATGTGCCACCTTCAGATTGCTGTTCGCGTAACACTTGAGTCAGCAGTTTTAGCGCGGCAAAATCAGACTCATGAAACTTATAGATCATTTCACCACTACGAGCGCTTAGTTCATTGGGATTCGTAAACAACTGTAAGGTTTCAATTGGCAGTTCCGCGGTTTTTATACAGCGCTGAATAATCTTGCGTGAGATGTTCTCAGCCTCCGCGAGATGACTGACGTTCCCATTAAATTCAGAAAAGAGCCGACGGGCATAGCGTAACCCACGCTCATATGCACTGGTTGGCCGATAATCATTTCCGATTTGAGATAGCCAACGCATCTGTGCATCGTTCAACTCACCGACGAGAACTTTGTACTCACTGCCAGTCAGAATGGCGGCCTTACGGCGTCGACTGCCGTCCGCAATTTCGACAAGGCCATTCTGACTACGTCCAAAAGCGGGGGACTGTTGACCTGACGTTAGAAACGAGGGCAACAAATCATCAAGGGAGGATTCGGTCAATAGGTCCTGAAGACGTTCGTTGCCAGTAAAGATGGTCGTTTTGACTTCTATTTGATCCGAAGCGATGGTTTTCAGAACAAAGGTCATATCCTCCCCACATACCGGCAGGGTGATAGAGTTACCTTTCATCGTGCTAACACGTGAAGAAAGTTGGCTTACTGCGGGTGCCGAAGGTGAGGGTTCACTCCCTTTTACCGGAACCGCATTAGCTTCATCAAAATTGATCGTCGGCGCATGACGTAATACAGGGGCTCTTTTCATTACGCATTCTCCCAACGCGTTTTGATTAAACGATTATAGATCTCAGCACAAACCGGTTCCCAAATGGCCACAGCGTTACGCCAGGCAGCCGGCGTAGAACGCTGATTCGCCGCCTGCTCGAAAACGGTACGCATCCTCACCTGGCCTTTTCCGACTTCATCTGTCACACGCACCACTTCCTTCAGAACCATCCCACCCCAGGCGTTACGGATTTGGTCATCCATCCATTGAGATTGGCTACCGACCGCATTGCTGAATTTCGTGATCAGGACGCGAACATCGGGTTCAAAACCGTTCAAGTCAATATTGAGCATCAGATCGCGCAACATGGTAAAAAACTGCAGGGTAGAGACATAGTCATAAAGCTCCGCCGGCGTAGGAACGACAATGACATCTGCGGCACAGGCGACATTAATTGTCCCTATCCCAAGATTGGGAGCACTGTCCAGCACGATCACATCATAGCTGTCCCAAACAGATTCAATGGCAGCCCGAAGAAGAAGGTGCGGCGCCACAGGGAGTTTCCCGGCATCATGCAACGGATAAATTTCGGATTCTATACGGTGTACAGCCAAGCAGGATGGAATGATGTCCAGATTGGGCCAGCACGTGGGTTTAATGGCATAAGCGGCATCGTCACGCTGACCCATATAATAAGGGAGAAGGGTATCTTCCGGATGAATATGCAAATCCGGAACATAGCCATGATAAAGCGACGCGGTTGCCTGAGGATCTGTGGCGTCAATTAATAAGACACGTAACCCTTGTAATGCCATCCATTGAGCAATATGTACCGATGTGGATGTTTTATAAGCCCCACCTTTATGAGCAGCTACCGCAAGGACAACAGGATCCTGTCCGGCCGGCCTTGTTGGGCGAGTACCAAACACATCTCTCATTGCATTGATTTGTTGTATTGAGTATCCGGTGCGTTGCTCAACCCGTCCAATCATTGCAGTTTCCGGGGGGGGCAACTTTCCTGACTCTTCATAGTTTCGGATCGTTTGCGCCGTGACACCCACAAGATCTGAAGCCTCAGTGATCCGCCAACGCCGGGTAATTGCTCGAGCTTCCGGGCTGTCGTTACCAAATTGCGCTTTAGCGATTTCCTGCGTCATAAATTGACCACGTTCTATACAACGATCCAGCGTTGACTTGAGGTCCATGTTATCCCTTATTCAGTTTTTTGCATCTTTATAGTAAATCATCAACAAAAACGCAAAACAACAGTTATAACGCATAAGGAGACAAATAAGGCATAAACATGACGTATTTCAGCAGAAGACGGAGCTAACGCGATCTTGAGGATGTATAAAGAAGGGATTAAATGAGCAAAGATCATAAACAAACATCCGAAGGATATTTGTTATTTTATTCTTTTTAACTTTCTCTTTATGAGCTAAATAATCAAATAATATCAACAACATAACTTCATATATGTGGAGTGTTTTTCTGTCTCCGGTGGATCTATTTCATGATCTACGTGGATCCTTTTCATGCCTTATGAAGAAGAAATTTCTGTTGATAAATTAAGATGTTGGACACTAAACGGTAATTTTATTGCTACAGGATCGGTCTGAATCATCATTATTTACCTTGCAGAGGTCAGACGCAAAGGTGGAGCAATTTTCTGTTCAGTCTCTCTTTACTGAACAACGGGTTACTCTCATCGGTGGAGATTTTTCCTGTTGGTGCGTGAGTAAAGGTGGGGGTATTTCCTTTGAAGGTTAGTTACAGGTGGAAGGATTTTATGTCAAGGATGATAAGTAACTGTGGAGACATTTCCTGTGGTTTGGCTCGAGTGCTGTTTGACCTGATGTGTGGGAGGGGCAAATAATGGTGGAAGGATTTTCTGTACCTATAGAGTGTATGTGGATGGATTTTCTGTATGAATTGACGGTATTGGGAGGAGGACGGTCCTGTTCATGTAACAAACAAAGGTGGAGAGATTACCTGTAAGGTTGTCAGGAAGGGTGGACAAATTTCCTGTTAAAGGGTGCCGAAAAGGGTGGAATGATTTCCTGTATATGTCTGCGGCGCATTGAGATCTTATTCTGTATACAGTTTCTTCTGATATCGGCTTTTATTCAGTGGCTTGCCTGGAGAAAGGGGAGGGAGAGTATTCAGAGCATTTCTATGAGTGGAAATATTTCCTGTTCGTGTGCAGTAAAGGTGGAGTTATTATCTGTACGGCGCGATGTCATTGCGAGCCCTGATAGGGTCGTTGGGAATACAGGTGGAATCATTTCCTGATGCGGGTAAATTTGTTGTGAGGAATATCATGGTTCAAGGTGGAGATTACGATTTACGCGCCCCTTCTTAATGTGGAATAATGTTGTGGTGTTTCCACATTATGGATAGAGCGAATGAATCATGACACATTGACTGTGGTGCAGGGGAACGATCTTCTTGAAGGCGCCTATGGTGTCACTCTAGACGAGATGCGCCTCCTGAACCTGGCCCTTGCGCAAATTGATAGCAGAAAGCCACAACCAGACATGTTGTACACGCTTTATCCTCGTGATTACCAGCGTATTTACGGTGTCAACCCGACCAGCAGTCACCGGCAACTACGTGATGCCGCTGATAGCCTTATGAAAAAACCAGTGACGATCTACAAGGAAGACCGTAATGGGAAAGTCAGAACGGTTCAGCTTTCCTGGTTTTCTCGTCTAGAGTATGTGAGCAATGACGACCACAGTGCGGTCGTGCTGCGTTTTGGCCAGGACGTTGCCCCTTATCTTTTTGAGCTGAAAGAAAGCTTTACCAAACTGGACTTTATAAACCTGGCCAGGCTGGATACCCCTTTCTCGATCCGTCTTTACAGCTGGCTGGTCAAGGCACGTAACCTGACCCGGTATCGGAACCACGGGACCATAGAAGTGACCCTCGAGATCGAATGGATGCGAGAGAAGGCTAACCTGCAGGGAAAATACCAGGATTACCGGGACTTCAGGCAAAAACTGCTGCAACCTTCTCTCGATCGCATCAATGCCTCGACCGATATTTCGGTGATTTGGGAGCCGGTGAAGATTGGCCGCTCTGTACACGCCATCAAATTTACCTACGTTGACGAGTCCGCTCCAGAAGCGGTGAAACCGATGCGTCCACGTCTGCCACGTCGCCCTCATGTGACGGCAGGATCCGCTGCTGAAGGGGAGTGGGCCAGAAAATGCATCGCACTGCTGACTCAGTATATGGCGCAGCTGGCTGCCTATGATCCTAACGAGAAGGTGACTGTGCCTGACTTACGAAAACTGGCCGGTTGGTACAAGAAAGTGGGACATCGTGACCAGGAAAGAGAAACACTGGACGCCATCAAACATCGGGCTCAACGTCGAAAAACAGCCAAGTGATGCGCATTTTGGAAGAGGGCAGGGTGGTCGGTTGCTCGATGAATATAGATATTCAACTGAGCTTATTTCGTCAAGCTGCCAAGTATACCGCAGATCGTCATATTTTACGCCGAGTCATGTGACTGACAGCATGACTGGTCCCGGCGGCATCAATATGCGTTATAGAAGTCATTCTTTTTGTTCCCTATCATACTGGGTCAACCTGTTGTATCCAGCATGAGTCGCACTTTACAACGTCAATGAAGGCCATCAACCGCAACAGCGTACCAGATACATCGATAACTTAAAGTACTTGACTTAACCGTGCATAAAAACGGGCTGCCGAGATTGAATGTTTACCGTTTGAGCGGCGTCTTGCCTGACGTATCGTCGCGGGCCTGCATCGATTCTCATCCACCACAATCAGGATTGCGGTGGGGGCGGTCGGTCCGGCATATCGAGCACGATTACGTGGGAAAATCCAGCGCTTCGATATCCATAGATTGATGGAGGACTCGGGAAATCAGCACTTCATCGCCTTGTTTTATAATATATATCCCATGCTTCTTGTATTGAAAGCGTCGCATGTCCTGACAGATCCAGTGACATTCAGCACCTAACCCGGCATTCTGAGCCAGTAATTCAAAGACCTTTATAAGCTCTTCATGATAACGTTTAGCCTGAGTAAGGCCAAAATGCTGGAGTGTATAACGAACAATATGGTAGATATCTTCGTCAGCCAACACGGAGAGTTTATATATTGGCATCTTTCACTGCTGCTGAAAAAATGTCATCCATAGTGCGGTTGCTAACCGGGGCATTTACGCCTGCCAGAACCATTTCCCGTACGCTTTGAATACGTTGTTCACGCGCTTCCATCAGCCTTAACGCATCGCGAAGCACTTCAGATGTATTACCATAGCGGCCAGATTGGACCATTTCTCCCACAAAGCCCGTAAAATGTTCACCCAGTGTTACGCTGGTTACTCGTGCCATTTGAATTCTCCATTGTATTACTCAGTAATACAAATATACGTGAGTGGTACATTGAATTCAACGTTTCTTATATTGTCGTACAACACCTCTATCTGTCTGCCACGTCATTTTTTGCCATTGCGGAATACTTAAACGTGGTTTCTCCGCCGGATCACAGACTGTCCAGGAGCGCCTTGCGGTTGAACGTACGTCCCCGCTCGAGAACCTGTTCAGACAAAGCCATCAGTGTAAGCAGCGCAATGCTCTCATCCCGGCGAATGCGATCGTCATAAGACTCGATCACATACGCAGGCTGGCCGTTTTGCGTCACGATCAGGGGTTCGCTGACATCAGAGTGTGGCCGCATTTTGTTTCAGATAACGGAGCGTCACAATTCTCATACTGTTTCCCTCGTTCGGCCTGCAGCAAAAGACTAACGCTAGAGCGTTAGCCGGCGGATGTGCGCCGTCATCACTGCCATCCTGTGGTGAGTTCTAACACCATTCACTAACTAGTGACAACGTCACCTGAAAACTCCCTCAACAGTCACTCATGCAATCAAAGGTGGAGACATTATCTGTTCGGACTGAGCAGCTGCATAGCCTGTTCAGGGGTCATCTCAAATCGCACGCCCAGTTGCCCGGCAACGTCCAGCGCGAAGACCCGGGTGTAGATCTCGGTGCTTTTATAGTCCCGGTGTCCCATGAACGATTGCAGGATCTTCGGGTGTACCCGGTTATAGAGCAGATGCATGGCAAAACTGTGCCGAAACGTATGAGGGGTGATGCTCTCAATGGAGAAGTGTATTCCGTTTCGTTGCGCATGACCCAGGGCGTCTTTCAACCAATTGCGGGCGGTGTCATCGGAGATCTCCCAGACCGGTTTGGTGATATAGCGAGTAAAGGTGGCCAGATGATCGCGCAGCCGGCGCGCAAAACCGGGGTCAAGCAGCGGCACGGTGCGTTTCACCGGCGTATCTTTCCCGGGGCGGCCGCGACGGCCTGCTGTTTGGTTGCGCTGTTTTAAGGTTCGCAGCACTACAAAGGGTTTGACGGCATCGAGCACAATGTCTTTCGGTGTGACGGCCAGGGCTTCGTTGATGCGCGCGCCGGTGTTCCATAAAAAATCAAACAGCATTCGCCGGCGCAGATCGGCAATGTTGTCGAGCAATAAGATTATCTCCGGGGCCAGCAGATAGGCCGGTTGATCCGACAGATTCAGCGCCATTCGACGCATGGCCACGGCCTGAGCAAAATCAAAGTAGGGGCTGGGGAGCGCTTCCGTAGCGGAGGCGGCAGGTTCATAGGCTATCAGTGACACAGTTCACCTCGTAAATTCAGCATTGCTCTATCAGAAAATTCCTCCACCAATCCCGATCAACTGGTCCCAGGGAAGCGGGGAGGCAGGGATCTCTCCCGATCGCGCTACATAAAATCTGCAGTACTATGACCCTGATAAAAATTTATTTTTCACGTAGCGCAATCTGCTGAAGACTTGCCCAGTTTCGGCAGAGAAGACCGGGGGCTGGCAGAAAACTCAGCCACTATTGTGCCTGAGAACGCCACGGTGATCGTTCGCAATAAATCTGCTGCCGTGGATCTGCAAATCGGTAAAACTGGAGTATAACGGATAAATACCGAGGGGCGGGGATCCTAATACTGGCGGCGGCTGACGCCCGTCAAACCGCCGCCAGAGGTTAAAAACACCCTATGCAGTGTTAAAAACCGCACCCAATATACCCTATATGGGTTATCCACAGAAACGGGGGATACGTCTGTGGGGGATCGGCTTTCCTCGCGTTAAGCCGAATCAGATACAAAAGATAGAAGAGGCCCAACATGAGAAATCCAAAAGGGAAGTAATTCGTGCCGGTGATCGGTCAGTCTGTCCGTTTTGTTTCCGACTTCTGGAAATATCCCCAAACTCGGAAGCAAATAATCGACGCCGGCCCGCAACGCGGGGCAGGGGGGATCGTACACGAACATCCCCCATCGTGCATGGCACTAGCCGGGTAGGGCTGTTGGGAACTCCAGAGGAAATCCCCAACCCAACCAAACTCATTCAGACTCATCGTCCTGACTGAAAGACGTTCGACAAACGATATGGTATTTACCGTCTTCGCGAACTGTCCATTTTTTAATGAGTTCTACATTCTGCAGGGCCAACAGGAGAGACTCAACCTCCGTAGGATTATTTAACGTCAACGTGGCACTTTTCTGGATAAACAATTTTGAAAATTCTTTTTCCTGTAACTTATCGATAAGAACAGGAATATCCCTTCTATGAACATGGCCGGTTTTAATTAACCTGATGATTAAACGTATTTTTAAATTATCATCATCGGATAAGGCTATCAGTGAGAGCATAACCTCACGGGAAAGACTTAAATCAGAAAGGTAATTATCGTTATACTTGCCGTAGTATTTCAACAGCAGGTCTGCCTTCTCTTTTGTATTAAAGGCCGGTGAAGAATTTATCTCTGTGAGAGACGCCTCAAGGAATGCATCATCTTCATCGGCTTTGAGGTAGTAATCCGCGTTACGGAGGAAGGCATCTTTATCCTGCTCGAACCAGCTTACAAAAATCATAACGTCTGTCTCATCAGTCAAAGGAATGAATAGCTCAGTCGCCTTCTCAAAAGATTCAGAATCAAGAATGACTTTATTACCAGAAATAAGACGACGAAAGTTATTAATACTGAAACGTTGGTCCCAGTAATGGACGTTAATCGCTACAGGTCTCATCAACGCGACGTAAGAAGCATCATTGATCTGCTCATTACAAATGATCTTCATATAAAGAAGGTCATATTTGTCACCATCAACAAGATCAAGACGCTGTTCCCCCAGTACCTTGGCATGTTTTTCAATATAATTCGTAAGAACATCGGCGTTACAGTTCTCACAAATATAGGCTATCAAAGCCTCCCATCCAGGCACCACATGGTCATAAAGATAAAACAAGTCGTGGTAAGAAAGAGCCTCCTCGTCCATCTCCACGTCTTCAGTGAACAAGTGGAGATCGTCAATTGTAAACTGCATTTTTTTTAGAATTTCAATTCTGACTTCATCACTGAGAGAAGGGTGCTTAAGTACGCTGACTATTGTATTACTGTTTTCTTCTGACGAAATAAAGATATCACGTACAAATACATCCATATTATTATCAATACACACTCTTACGTTAGATAACTCATAACTATTAACCAATGACAATGGCATATCATCAACCTGTTCACAGGTAACATTAACATGCTGCAATATTCCCGCGACCACTGCCCTGTAGTTCTCCCTGTCAAAGGAATACATATGATTATCTGCCACAAATTTTAGAGCCTGGCTCTCAATATCTGTCACTGGCAAAGTGATACCATCAAATATCACCCCCAGTTTTTTTACGTTATTCATAAACGGTTGCAGCGTGTCGTGGCTCAGATGAGAAACCAATTGATACCCCTCATCTTCGATAAATCGTCTATAGCGCTCATTATCATTCGTCGCATCAGGGCTAACAAAAGCTATTATATTGACCGCAATTTTTGTTTTCATCGTGTTTGAGCCACTTTCCTCAAGAACGGAAAGCATCTTATCTAGATACCGGTTTTTCTCCAGAGAATTGATAATGAACTTCACAAACAAATCAGGGGAATTAAATTTTTCCTCTAATACACGAAAAACTAAAATGATATGTTCAGAGTCTTTATTGAAGACTTCTGAAACGATAGCCGAAAGAGTGTTTTTATTTTCCAGATTCTGATTATTTAACAGACAAGACATTATTTGATGGTGTAACGCCCCAGAACGGTATATATAATTATGTTCTATCAGGTCTGATAAAACATCTTTTTCGTTATCCAGTGCGTAGTTGTCATTAACTTCTGCGCATCCCATCTGTCTCCCTACCGCTTTGATATAGTCATTATCATTAACTGAAATGGTGCCTTCATGAAAGATAGAACGGAACATCATGTAATCTTGCATAATGAACCCATTCGTCAAAAAATAGTAGAGAACCTCGAACCCACCAAAACGAAAACCAGAACGGATAGTCTCAAGTTGTTCCTTATCAATAATATCCGGATCATTACATTTTTCAATATACCCCTCAGCTATATCTTTAAACCTGCTTTCGCCTAAAAGTATTAGCAACTCAGCCAATGTAATTGCATTTCTGGTACGAATGTTTTCCTTTACCTCCTGAAGTTCAATGATAGCTTTTTTGAGTTCGATTTTCCGGTCAGCAGCAACTAGCCTTGCTCTTTTCTTATACTCATCAACAACGTTTGAAGCTTGTATTTTGTAATAGTTATATTGGTTATTATACCTGTCGTGTTGGCCAATATAAATAGGTTCGCTACCACCGAAGAATTCCAAAAATTTAGACTCATCATCATACAGTTCGCTCGCATTAACACCACGGCCATTATATTGTTTTGAAAATTTTATTATTGGCCATATTTCATGGGGAATATACCTACAAATAATATCCATTCTGATATCAATGTCCGATGAAACCGTTTCTTTTCTCAATTTAATAATTGCCAAAGAGAGATCTTTCTCTTTTCTATCCAGCGATTTGAAATGGTTTTCATGCAGCCGCTTTAATCGATAATCATTGATAAATGAATAGAGAACACCTGATTTCCTGTCCGTCAAATGGTAATCCTGAGCATAGATATTTTTATAAAAAATAAGAGAAAATATCTTTGCCTCGTTTTCCCTTTCATCAACGACACGTCTGAATAAATTATATTCATTAGCTATATTTTGCAATGTTCGCATATCACTAATATACAATGATGTTTGTTTAAGAAGAACCCTGTTATCCTCAGGGAAATCTGTTATTTTATTTTTTAAGTGAGTGTATGCATTTCGTGCATCCATGACCGGAATAATCGGCAGGATAAAATCAAAAAATTTTGTACGTATGTCTGCACCGAGAAAAATGTCATCCTTGCAGGCATAAACAAATCGTACAGGGTCATCCTGCATGTTATTATTGATAATCTGATTTATCTCCCTCAGCTTTACAAAAACTGCCGTATTACCAAGTCTATCCAGATCTTCGAAAATGACTATTTTATGTCCTGTTCTTGAAAAGAAATAGACAATTTCATCCAGACAATTGTTAAGCAATGAGGATGATTCCTGGGGAGTCATATCGGCGCTTCCCTGGAGAAAAGCTATCTTACTCAGTTTTAATTTCTTATCAAACAATCCGGATTTAGACGCTACACGAACGATAAAGAATAGTGTTATCACGACAAGAATCATACTGAACAACAACCGTTCAGGATAGGCATTATTAATCAAAGAAACGACACTCTCGCTAACGCCGAAGAAAGGAAGTATCTTTTTTGGTATGATTGAAAATAACAACAATAATGAAGGTGCCAAGACACTTAGCGAATTAAAAAAAAGCCAAAGGACATGCTTGCCATTTCTGTTCTGGATACGATCGATGCGTGAATCAGGGAGATTATCTTTGTTTTCTTTGTACAATATCTGTTGAAGAATACTGAGTTCAATCTCCGCGTTCTCGGGAGGATTTTCGTTATCTTTTCGTGACATGGAGAAATCAGCCAGAGATACATTAATAAAGTCTTTTTTTAACCGGGCGCTCAGGTAAGAAAGTATAACTGTACTTTTACCTGCCCCGTAAGGGCCGGTGATTGCGATATTTTTTACATCTTTTTTAGTAAAAGCAAAATCAAGCGCCTCAAAGTATTCGCTGACGCTAGCATCCGTAATGACTTTCGGTGTTAATGTGTCATAAACGTTTTCATTCTGGGGATGTGATGGAGTATCCGTTTTTATAAAAAATTTTTTCAGCCTGCACAATATTGTCATTCCAATTCCTTAACATTAGCGGATTTTTATTCCTGTTGTACGTAAGCAGTTTACCATTTTTACCAATATAAGCATGCCATCCACCACGTCAGCATTTTGACGCAAACACCAACCTTCCAAGGACGAGTCATCGACGGCAACAATACGACCATTCCAGGTGATCAGGAATTGGTCGCCGGAGCTAATCTCACTCAGCCAAAGACGAGTGTTTCCCAGGCACGTCAATCCGTTGTACATCATCGAAATGTCAATTTTCGTTATAACGCTCACTCCCCATTTAGTAATAATTGAAATTATCACATAACAAAACCATCCCAGTTCCTCATGCGGCTAACGATGATCACCCTTGTTGTTTTCTGCTGCAAACATCACTCTAATGATAATAATTATGAATATAACCACGGCATTAAATTATCTGACGACCGCTTCCGGGTGATCCGATGTATTGGAATATAAGACTTTCCGGAAGTGTACTACGGTCAGGGAAGAAGCAAAGAGGGGTTTACTGCCGTCGTCAACCTCACCCGCGCTGAACAGCGCGGGTCTAGCGGTAACGATAAATAAGCTATTAAATTCAGCTCATTGAAAGAATAACATCAGGAATTCCGACGGGCGAAAGCCGTGCGGTTCGGTGAAGATCCGGGACTCACAGAAATCGGATCTCAATGCAGAATGAAAAACACTGATGCACCTATAGCATAAATAGGATCCGATTATTGCAATAATAATCCGGTCACCATCACTTCCCGTAGAGCCCGTCTCCTCATGTCAGTATGACTCAGAAAATCTTATCAGAATGGCCAAACCTGAATACAAAAATGCGCTACGATGTAAAGACTTATAAAACGCATGGATAAGGAAAAAAAGAATGGCGCAACTCAGGATCCGGGGCGTAAGAAGCTACGCGCCCGACAGGGATATCTGCTTTGATCTCAGCAGCAAAGTGACGCTTATCTATGGCCAGAACGGCTCAGGAAAATCCACGATATCTGGCTATTTTTATGACAGTCAGGCCGATAAATACCGGCACTGCGCATTTGAGAGTCCACACATAAGCCACTTTCAGGTATTTAATCAGGAATATATTGACAGTAAATTCGCCCGTTCGGACTATCAACCCGGGATATTCACTCTTAGCGAGGCCAATCAGGAAAGCCAGGATAAAATAAACAGTAATAATAAAGAAAGAGCAAAACTGAGTGTTAGCATAGATAAGCTCAATGAAGAGGTTGCACATAAAGAAGGGATGAAAGAAACGGTCATCGACGGCTGTGCCAGGGATATTTTCAACAGGACAGTCAATGACAGAAAAATTCTCAGTGCTTTCCTTGATGGCGCTAAAATTAAGAGATCATTCTACGAACGTATGGTGGCAACACCTCTTTCAGACGTTCGTACCACATCTGAGGAACTGGCGGATAAATGGCGGACATTAAGCCAAAGCGAAGGAAAGCTCGTCGCCGAAATTCATCTTCCCACGATCAGCCCCTTAACGGAAGACGCGAAAAAGCTGATGCAGGAACCGGTTATGCCTGCAACCAGCACGCAATTCTCTGCCCTCATTCAGAAAATCGGTAATGCAGACTGGGTGAGCCAGGGAAAGCATTATATACATGACGATATTTGCCCGTTCTGCCAGCAGTCCTTTGATGTCACGGCGTTTTCGCACGAACTCACTCAGATGTTCGATGAGTCATATCAGACTTCTCTTGGGACGCTGAACCATGCAGCAGAACGACTGGCTCGGGACTGTGATAGCCTGGCCGAATTTGAACGCCGCGTTGCAACCCATTCTTTCGTTGATGAAGGAAGTCAGATTTTGTCTCTGGTGAAAGCGCTAAATAAAGGCTTTCAGATTTTGTTACAGCAACTCCTTAATAAAATTAAAGAACCGTCTCTGAAGGTACAACCTGAGAACCTTGAGGAATCCCTGTTCTTACTCCAGAATGAAGTGGACGCGTTCAATACTCGGGTCCGGGAAAATAACCGACTGGCTGAAAACTTCACCCAGGAAAAACAGTCCCTGTACGCTGATGTCATTGCGCACCTCAGAGGGATTTGCGAAGAGTTCTTTACCGAACGTGACAGGCAGCTTGGCGAGCTTCAGAATGAAATTAACAGCAGGTTGCGCGACGGCGGGATCATCAAAGCAAAAAAGAAGCAGCTGGATGACGAGACGAATGCGCTGACCGGACAACTCTCCGACATACAACCCACCATTGACAGTATCAACGCGAATCTCAGGCTGCTGGGGATCACCGGCTTTGAAATTATCTGCCATGATGCTGAAATGAAACTATACCGTCTGCGCCGGGGAAGCGAGCCTGAAAAGGCGGAAGTATTCAAATCTCTAAGTGAGGGCGAGAAAACCATGGTTTCTTTCCTTTACTTCATAGAATCATGCTCCGGCAGTCTCACCCCCGATACCATTCATCCGGAGAATAAACTTATTGTTATTGACGATCCAATTTCCAGCCTGTCACACAACTATATCTATGAAGTCGCAGCACTCATTAAACGGAAAATAATTAAGTCAGACGCAGCAAGACATGTGGTGATACTGACTCACAATATGTTTTTCTTCCAGGAAGTGTTGTTAAACAGCGGTCGCCTGCAGGATAACAGAGAGGCACCGGTGAACTGGTCTCTGCTTCGAATCATTAAGTCTGACTACAGCTCCTGCGAGAAGCTATCCATGCACGAAATGCTCAATGAATATCAGGCGTTATGGCAGACCCTAAAAGATGTCAGGGATGGAAAAAACCAGCCCATTGTGCTTTTTAATACGATGAGGAATATTCTCGAATATTATTTCAGTTTTGCCTGCAAAACTGAAAAACTTAAAGAGGCTCTGGAGTCTCTGGCAAGCGAACACAGCGATGCCGGAGAATATGATTCATTTTATCGGGCTATCAACCGGCACTCTCATTCGGACGGCAGAAATATCTTCGCTACAGGCGTCATCGATAAGGAACGTTATCTGAGAATGTTCAGAAAAGTGTTTATTCAGACAAATGACGATGATCACTACTTGGCCATGATGGGGGAATCAGCAGGGCTGCCGGAAACTGTGGAATAAACGGGCAGTATCGTCACCTGCGGGTACCGTTCACTTAACGCGTCGGGAGCGAGCGCATGTGCTTACGCACATACTCTACGCGCCCGAAACGAAAACGTGTATACCGTACAACGGGCACAATTTTCGGTTTCATGGCGGGTTTCCTTTTACAGTCCGGCTACTGCCAGAAGTCCCTGTAACCATTTACAGGCGGTAAAAAGCGCAGAGGGGAACACCCGAGGTGACGACAACGGATTATATACACCGTTCCGGTCAAAGGTAAATCATTTCCACACAAGAAAAAGGGAAAAGCAGTGATTCAGGCCTGTCCGTGACTTGACGGCTATGCGCCCACTCGTGTATCACAGCGCTTCATGAAAACCGTCACTACTTCCCGCACTTCAGTACCCTCGCAGACAATCGAACATGACATTTCCGGGTTTAACAGAAAGCGGAAACCCCGATCCCATCTCGAGGAAAGCAGATCGCCCAGCCAAAAAATCCGGCCCTCTCGCCGCCATCCTCATCCAGGGATGAGAAAAGCGCTTGTCACCCCGTTCATAAAATTCCCTTCATGACTCATGGGGTTTACATTTTAATGGTGTGCCATAACCCCCACACCCGGCTCGCCTATATCTGTCATTATGAATTGGTTTTTAAGAGAAACTAAATCATCTATTTTAAAAACCAGTCTCATACACTTCTCCCTATTCTTTTGTCTCAGCAAGTCAGCGTTGGTTTTAAATCCTACCCTTTCTTACGTCCACATATCGCTTTATAGTCAAACCAGCAACAATAACATAAAGAATTAACCCAGAGATAAAATAAGGCAAGTTAGATTCGGTGGCAGGCAATATATTTAATAATTGACCGCCACTATTAGAGCCCTCAGAAAGATAATTACCTATAGCCGTAAAGGTAAACACACCAGACAACACTAAAAGCCCTAACAGAAAATAATTATAGACAGTAAATCCTAGAAAATACATCTGAACTATCGCAGCACAGAAATAGCACAAGATTAACAATAAAAAGATGGCAAAAATTAAAGTCATTTATCTCTCCAATCGAATAATGTTAATATAAATAATGCCACATGTATACATATTTATTCACCCTTAAGACCACTGAGCAGAGATTATAAAAAAACCACTCCAACGATAAAATAAAATAAACAATCTAACACCACCCTCCTTACAGAAGTAATCAGCAACCGACCACATTACCCCGTCACTTTGTAAGATGATTTTATTGACCAGTTATTCATTTTTTTCTCAGCTCCCATTGAGTATGAAATAACAATCTAATAATAACATTGTTTTATGTGTATATGTAGTAATCAACCATAAAATATGATTTTATACCAACATCGTCATTTTATAAACACCTCGATGACAAAACAAATATGCGGCTTTTAGTGCTACCCCGCTCGATTCAGAGCTCTCGCAAGGTTGGCTTCATGCTGCTGTCCCTGCTCCCTTTTTAGGGTGGCGTTATCAGTTGTATCGCTAACGAAACGATCCCCGTGGCGTCGAGCTATTCCACCGCCCGGCGTGCATTCACCTCGTCAATACAGTCTAAATTATGTCCTGCGGTATTCTTTGCTCTGTTATCAGGTACGGTTTCTTCTTCTTTGAGGTATAATTTTCCTAGTCAGGAAGCAGGACGAATAGCGAAGTACGACTTGGCGTGTATAACGCTTAATTTTAATGTTATCAGGAAGAAAACATGTCACTACCAATCCGATCTCCGTCACATGAAATCGAAACACGCTCAAAAATAGAACTAGAATATGCATTAAATGGCAAGGCCATATTCCGGGAATTAACAGGAAATGATTACGGAACAGACGGGGTGATTGAATTTATCAACGATACGTGTGAGATAACAGGCGATGAGATCCTCGTGCAGCTCAAAGGAACAAATGAAATTACGTTCGGAAAAAATGGGTTCATCACATCTCCACCGATAAATACCCGCACTGCTAATTACTGGCTAAATAAGCAACAACCAGTATTTCTAATACTTGTCGATGTAATGAGAAGAGTCATCTATTACCAAGAGGTACGGTCACGCCTAATAATGAACATGGAAAAACTGGATGATCAAAAAACCATCACAATCCAGATAAACAAATCGAACACATTCGACAGCACAAACCCCAACAGACTTAAATTCGCTTATCAAAAAGTAAGAGATTTTGTCGATTTTAAAAATGAACTATCCCAAACCCTTAAAAACCATAAGAGTACCTATAAATACCTATTGGAAAACTCAGGAAAGGATTGCTTTATGGTTATTGATTCTGACGATTCACGCATAAACAAACTTGAGGAAATAAGACAATCACTTATTTCTGCATTTGCATTTTTTGGTTTAAACGGAAGAATATACGGCCTTAAGGATTACCATAAGCAATCCTATAAGGATTGGGAAGGCGACCTGGTCGAAATGCATATCACCCAAACCGCTGAACACCTGCAGGGTCAACTCAGAAGCCTATTAAAGGTTATTTACAATTCACGAAATACGTACAGCACCTTCTGGAAAAAAAACGACCCGAGAACACATGAAGCAATCAATAAACTAGACAAAGAAAAATCGTCCATTATGATAATGAGAAATGAATTTAGTTTAAAAGACATAAAAACTCTAGACGAACGTTAATACGTGCTTCAGAAGCATGCATTGCACTTTGTTAACTTTTAATCACTGTTACAGTATAACGTTGTTCAAGGTCTGGAAATGAATACTCACCAAAAACTTAATCTTATTTGCCCATTTTCCTCTCCTTACGAACTGTGGGAGACCAGAGAATTAACGTCTGAAGAGACGGATAAATTGATCGAAAAAGGACAATGGAAACCGTTCTTAACCGTCAAGGTTAAACTAGAGACAACGATCAGTACTCCGTTCGACGCTGCGCGGTTTATCGCCTCAAACAAAAATGATAGCCGGCTTGACCATCGCGTTACTGCATATATTAGAGAGAATCCAGGATACAGCCAGTGGCGCAGTTATATGCCGTCGGAGACCCCTGACGCACTAGCCGACTATCAAGAAAATTACCCTCCTGATGACTTCAGTCCGATAAATCAGCTGGTTGTTAATTACGGCATTGCACTACCAGAAGGACAAACCCTATTTCACGGGGGATTCTGGCCAGTGAATGAAGATGGATCTTTGCTCGATACGCACACAACAAACCGTGTTTTGTCCACCTCACTTTGTCCAAAAGTTGCGTTAAATAACGGTGATTGGCGTGGCAAAGCCTATGATGCTGGTCGACTCGATTTGATGGTCATCACTGTGAAAAAATCAGCCAAAAAGGCGTTTATTTTTGATATGGACGCTGATCCTAACGGTCACGAGCTGGAAGTCCTTTTTGAAGACGGTGTTCAACTCACCCTTATTGACGCGCAACTTGTCAGTACCAAATTCAACACCTGCAAAGCCGACAAATTAGGATATACGGTTTCTAAAACTATACCAGTGTATGTACTGCAGGTTGAATTAAGGTAAGTCATCGTCATGCACAGTCAGCTCCTGTGAGTGGCCCCTGATCGTAAGCAATGACGCACTTTCCCTTACTATGCAGCTGCCGCACCTGTACCCGTGGGTATCACGATCTGCAGCAGTGGGGCCCAATAATAAGCGTTGCCAACTACCGTGCAGTTGTTAACCTGCTGAACAAGCCGACTATTGCTCGATGATAAGGGAAGGAATAAAGTTGAGGTTATTTCATGGCACCCGCGCGGCTTTCACTGCATTTAGTATCGAGTATCCAGGTACCGGTGAAGCCGGTGAAATTAGAGCAGTGTGGTTTACGGAACAGTTATCCGGCGCACAAAATCACAGCGCACGCACGAAGCAACCGGGACACCGGCGAGTTTATGAATGCGAACTGCATCCAGAAACTCTTGTGCTCCTGGCGGATACCCCGTTGACGCAGCAACCTGTCGTCATGGAAAGATTGCGGACTGTATTACCCGTAAGTATTTCAGTGCATGGGTTCTATGACGAGCTGTTCTGCGACTATTTCAACTATTTGGGCGTGGAAAATACCGTGGCGGGTGACCGGTTCAAAAAACAACGAGAGTTAGATCTCCTTCGCTCTGCCGGTATCGATGCAATCTATGATTATGAGCGCGGGGGGCAAGACAATTATCAACATGGGGCGACAACCGTTGTACTTGCCCCTGAAAAAATTCGTATTGTGACGATCCACGAATCGCAGTCTCCTGGGGTTTGGTCCGTAGCGCCCTCATAACATCAATTTTATCTGACAAACATGAAGGAGGAGCCGACCTTTCACGGGCCAGTCATGTGGAAACATTGGAATGTAAAAAAGCAAAAACCCCGCTTGGTGGCGGGGTTTGATGCTCTGGTTACACCGTCTGGTAAACGGTTTCAGCAGTGTGGTGAACTTCCTTCTTAGCAATTCCAGTATAGGCCCTTACTCAAAAATGATCAATTACTCGTATCGTAAAGGAAGAATAACGAATATAATCAGCGCCGTGCTAGGAAGATAAGACCCGTGAAACCGCCATTTTAAGTAGAGCCAGTGACCTATCTGGCATATCAGTATCCATTATTATTATCCTTTTGATGAGCTGATTTTTTGTTTAAAAATAGCGTTTTCTCATCGACAAAAAGCCGAATGAGAGATGCAAGCCCTCTGTAACGGGTGGTGCCGACAGCCTGGACGGTAGCGTGGTGAACTTCCTTCTTAGCAAAAGCGAAGGGCATATCCTGGATGGGCGGATTAGAGGTAAGGGGGACTGCTAAGTAGCCTAGCTCCATCAGAGATGTAAGGAGCGGGGAATGATCGAACTAGTAATAGCGATTGTTAACTTGGTGACAGCAGTGCTGGAACTAATCAACAAGTTCCTGTAATCGGGGACATAAAAAGCTCTTGAGTTTTTTTGGCCGTCCTTCGGGACGGCTTTTTTGTTTTAAGGAAATTCCCCATTTATCTGTCACGAGTCTCATTCCGTATGTCCAATCCTAAAACGGTGAATCTTTAAATAAATAATTTGCCTTGGCCCGTTGAGCATACTCATGCATTGATTGAACAAAGTCGACCACATCGTCAACCGCTTTTGTATACATAGCCACTGTAATCTCATGTTCCTTTCCTGCGTGGTCGTAACCGTTTCTATGCACGATATCGTGGCGTAAAATAACGATATTTTTGATGTTTTCTTTTTTCTCTTGTATAGCTTTAGGCGTATCCTCCCCCAAGACGTTTTTGTAAAGATCAATCACCTTATCTATCTTGTGATAAACAATCCTAGCCAGGTTCATTAACACCGTCTTGTTGACCACATCGCTGGAATTATGTATCTCCAGGAGGGTCAACCTCGTCGAACTCAATTCTGTAACTTTTTTCATGGCATTAACCAGATAATACTCGTCACTCAGTACCGTACCGATGAGTATATCCCCAAGGCAGGATTCCATCAGAGTCACTATGTAGGCAAACTTCATCTTCAAAACAATAGGGGAGTTATTTTCTGATAGGGATCCTCTAATTTCACTCATCTGTTGATTAAATAATGAGAATGCCAGTTCTTCTTTCGAATACCACTGTATTTCATCTTCGTAATCCAGACCATCCCAATAATCGTCAGCAACATGTGAACCATGTAAATATTGCTCTTTTAACGTGTTCCACTCTTCGTCGTCTTCTTCAACATCGGGTGATGCGTTCTCCCTGATCCACTCATACATCTCTTCATTTGCTTCATCTTCCATCATCTGTGTCTTCACCAATCCCATTTCTAATTTCCTTCTTGTTCGTCAATTTTATTGGATTTAAGCTTTTCCAGGCGTGATGCGTAGTGAATTGCTGCGTTTTCTTTCCCCATCGGTGATAGCCTGAATGCTAACTTCAGCGATTGCCGGTCACGATATTTCTCCAGAAAACCATGCTGTACCAAGGTATGGCAAGAACGTCGGAAGTTGGTGTCGGCAACAAGTTGACACCGCCCATAATTAATCATACTTAATAGCCGCATGGCTGATACAGCACCGGTTATCCCTTTCCTTTCAACAAGATCAAACAACACAAAGATCACGTCTTTTTGCACTGCCGATAACCGCATACTTCCCTCCAAATTATTGATGTGACACATCGTTAAAATACCGCACTACAAAGATAATCTTATTGATTCCTCACATCAATAAGGGTTTTCAGCCCGTTATCCTATAGTTCAATGATGGACAACAATGTGAGGTAGATATGTGCGGCCGATTTGCGCTCTTTCACTCCCGTGAAGAATATCTCACGGCACTCCAATTGCCTGTGATAGTCAATAAAACGGTAGATACGCCTAAGTGGTGTTACAACATATCACCAGGGACAAACGTGGTGATTATTCAACAGCAGGAACGGAAAATTGAACTGAGTCTGGCATATTGGGGATATGCCCCCAAATGGTGGAGGGAACAGGGGAAACAACCACTCATCAATGCCCGAGCTGAAACAGCCTCAAGCAGCAAGATGTTTTCCCCACTTTGGAATCACGAACGCGCTCTAGTCCCCGCGTCAGGCTGGTATGAGTGGAAGAAATCCCCTGACAACCCACGAATCAAACAACCATATTTCATTTACGCCCGAGACAAAATGCCACTGTTTTTCGCAGCATTTAAAGCGAGAGACAAAGAAGGTGAAGAAGGGGGAGTAGTGGTCCTCACCGCCGCCAGTCGTGCAGGGTTAAAGGATATACATGATCGGAGGCCACTGGCTTTAACACTCCAAGCTGCTCGTGAATGGCTGGATAACACGATCACGCCACCAACGGAGGAAATGTTGGCTGACGTGTACAGTTTTCAGGCGGATGAGTTTGCCTGGCATCCGGTGTCATCAGCGATTGGTGCAGTTCGTAATGACACTGCAGCACTGATAGCACCGATCGATAGCCCGAAAATCTGAATATATGCGTTATCCACAATTTTGGTGGATAACGTGTGTGCAAGCGTCGGTAAAAATCGGTTTTTCCAATATGCTAAATCATTCGGAAAATTATTGAGTTACTTCTTGCCCTGTCAGCATCGCGTCTACAGGGCTTGCAGGTCTATCTGTTTCGTTTATTATTACTGTATATGCATACAGTAAAGATATTAAAATGATGGCCATTACCGATTTGCTTAAATTCTCACCAGGAATCTCGCTTACTCTGCCACTGTTCGGGGCACAATGCCCTGCTGGCTTTCCGAGTCCCGCTGACGACTACATTGAACAATCTCTTGATTTAAATGATTTTATTCGTCACCCGGCAGCGACATACTTTATCCGAGCAACAGGGGAGTCTATGGCTGATGGCGGGATATTGTCGGGTGATCTGCTGATCGTTGATCGAGCAGAAAAACCAGAACATGGCAGCATAGTGATTGCGGCAGTCGATGGGGAGTTCACCGTAAAACGCCTACTACTTAGCCCCCGAGTCTGCCTGGCACCGATGAATCCGGCCTACAGTCCTATTTATCCAGAAACCCTGGAAATTTTTGGCGTAGTGATCCATGCGTTGCACTCGTTCGGGAGGTGATCATGTATTTACTGGCTGATGTAAATTCGATGTATTGCGCGTGCGAACAAGCTTTCAGACCGGATTTAAAAGGAAAACCAGTCGCAGTTTTATCAAACAACGATGGCGCGTTAGTCGCAATCAACAGGGAAGGGAAAGCACTAGGTCTCAAGCGAGGCATGCCATTTTTCATGGCTAAAAACATAATTAAAACCAATAAAGTACATATATTCAGTAGCAATTATTCGTTATATGGTGATCTCTCTGCCCGCGTTATGGCCATTTTAGAATCGATGGCCCCGACGCTAACTATTTACAGTATCGATGAGGCATTTTTACACGTCGCCGGCATCGAGACTGTAGAGACGTTCGCGCATTTTGGTCAACGCGTTCGGGATACGGTACTGCAGCAGACCGGATTAACCTGTGGTATTGGGGCTGCGCAAACTCTGACGTTAGCCAAGCTGGCCAATCACGCGGCAAAAACCTGGCCGGCGACCGGAGGTGTTGTCGATTTAACAGATCGCGATCGTCAGAGAAAATTGATGGCTTTACTCCCTGTCGATGAAGTCTGGGGTGTGGGCGCCAATTGACAAAGAAACTGGCCACAATGGGCATCAAAACAATACTGCAGCTCGCTGACAGTAACCGGGCACTGATACGGCGAACCTTCGGCGTCGTGTTGGAGCGTACCGTTCGTGAATTGAACGGCGAGTCCTGTATTTCAATAGATGCGCTGCCTGCGAAACAACAAATCATTGTTAGCCGTTCTTTTGGCCAGCGCATCACGCAGCTGCAGGATATGCACCAGGCCGTTTGTCAGTACGCCGAGCGTGCTGCCGAGAAATTACGCCGCGAACGACAATATTGCCGGCATATCACCGTATTTGTACGGACCAGCCCATTCGCGCCTCACGATCCCTACTACGCGAACAGTAACAGTGTCCAGCTTATGCTGGCATCACAAGACACCCGAGATATCGTAACCGCAGCAGTGAAAGCTCTAAAGGCTATTTGGCGAGACGGCTACCGCTATCAGAAAGCGGGGATCATGTTGAACGACTTTAGCGAGAAACCTGGGCAGATTGATTTATTCGATGACTGCCCACCCCGTGCCGGTAGTGAACAGTTAATGGCCACAATCGATGGCATTAACCAATCCGGATTGGGAAAAGTTTGGTTCGCTGGCCAAGGGACCAACAAGACCTGGGCAATGCGCAGGGAACTCCTGTCCCCCGCCTACACGACGCGTTGGAAAGATATTCCCATAGCCAGGCTAGCATGAATGACAGGGCGTTATGGTTGGCCACTTAACCTTGTTCGAGGTGCATAAGCATTGTTGAGTTCTGCAACGATGGTCGGCACGTTCGATTGCTGAGGGTAGAGTTGCTGAATAAGTTCATCGAGAACGGTACAGGCTCCCTCAATATGAGACTGTTTAATCGGCTCATCCGTGTGGCTACCTCTGTTTCCCAGCCACTTTAACGCCATAAATGCATCACTGTAGCCACCAAGAATTGCAGGGTAGTCATCTATCCTTTTGTGGAGTGTCAAACTCAGCGGACTTTTACCATCCCGCGGCATTTCTCGCGGAACGCCCAGACCATCAAGCAGCATTTCCAAGACAGTACGCATGGTGTTAACTGCAGCTGAAGGATGAGCGGCCAAAAGCGCTGAAATCTCCTTTAACTGGACACAAATATCATCAGGACAGTTCTCAGGAGGCGTAAAGATGGGTAATGGTGGATAGAATGATCTGGCTCTATAAACGCTATAGTACTCTTGCTGTCGACTCTCTTCGTCAATATCAAGTTCAAGCCAGCCTTCCCCGTTGATAGCTACAGCTTCCAGACAAACTTTGCGGCTGCACCGAAGCAGGCAGCTGAATACCATGCGGTAATGATCGTCAGGCTCAAACCCATCCTCGTTTTTATACTGACAGGTATCACTGGTTTCTTCTTTGTGAAAACTACCGGGAACAATCTCAAGTGTTTCATTAAGACAACGCGGACAACGCCAGTGGGGAATATTATCTTCTACAAAAGAGGTATATAAGGAGGAGCCTGCCATGTCGTTAATCTTCCTATTAATAGGGGTTTTCCCTAATCATACACTATGTTGAAACCGGCTAGCCGCTAGATCACGGCAGCATTTTCCACATTTCGTGAAGCCACTTACCGATCCGCCACAACCTGGCGAGGTTATCCAACCAATTGAGAACGGTTTCCAGCAATGTCGGTTTTTTCTTGCTCATTATGTGAGACTCCTTTTGTCTGATCTTCCGCTTAGCCTGGCATCACGACGCTGGCTGCTGGGGAATTTCTTAAAAAGGATACGAGTTCGCCTGACAAAAAATCTTCTTGGGGCTTGTCACGACTTTCGGGTTATCAACTAAATCGTTGTGTTATTTCACCGAGCACATACCAGTAGCAATTGCGAGTTCTACAACTAAGTTATCAATCGATTAGGCCTTTTTTTTGTGATAAGTCTGAACGGCAGCTTCCAAGCTCTCGACATACCGCTTAATTTCCCCTATGGCGTACATCAAAAATGTGTCATCCATAAGGACACCATCGAAGTCATTAACTGAGATCCCCGCAATTTCCACCCGGCGTATCGCTTGTAGAAGCCTATTCTCTGCTTCAGTCTTCTTGCTTTTTCGGACTAAACTCTCATGGTAGCCAGATGCAATACCATCGCTGTGCGCCATAATATTTCTGATTATTGTTAAGTGATCGACATCAACAATGCCTTTTTCTCCGATGACTTTCGTTAGCATGGTATGAGTCTTTTCAATCGCGCCACCCTTGAGCTTACCAGTGTAACCAGACAGGTTGAGCATTAATTTCAAACACTCATTCATGTGATGCTCGAATAAACCGAATATGGTAAGGAATGCAGAGCGCCGAGTAAGTTGGCTGATTAGGTGTATATATTCTAATTTTACTTCGTCATGGTCAGTACCAAGACATGAGCCGCATGAGTAATAGGTACGCTCAATATAGTAAGGTTCTCCATACTCATCCTCGTTATAATCATCGTACACTCCTTCAATTATAGCTCCTGGCTTACAAGCTTCTGTGACTGCGCGTTCCACATTATTTTCTGCCTGTTCGGCAAGCATCTTCATAACCGGAATTGAAGAAGTAGCTTCCCAAAGCTGGCAACTAAATAGAAATCCAAGCATTGCCATATCAATATCCTTTTATTTAAACTCTCTTGATAAAACTACAAAATTAAAACCTAACCAACATCACTTTAATACAACCAGATGGAACCTAACATCTGAGAAATCTTCTGATTTCGGATTATACGTTAATGTCACCCGAAAATATGGACGAACATAGTGCTGATAAGTGATAAACTCATTATGATCCATATAATTATGGAACCCTTCAGAGAATTCGTGTTCTTTATTTAAATACAAATATTGATTCTTATCCATTTTCAAAGTTAAATATGCACCTCTGATATCATATAAAACATCCAAACCTATTGATCCTGACTCTAATAAAACTGCTGAGTAAATACTAATATCTTCGATCCCATCGAATGTCTCAGCACTGATAGATTCAAATAACTTAACTTTCTCTGCAAACCTATGATTTATATCTATTTTGTTTAACATTTCTTGACTAAGATTACCTAAGTAACTCAACCCTTCATCTTCGAGTACCGTGCTGAATATACTGTAAATATAATCCTGTAACTCAGCATTATTAATAGCTGAAATGTCACCGGCTTTTTTAAAAATCTCATGGATTTCTTCCGAGCTTGCAGTTGGGAACTTAACACGAATTGAACCATCATCTCCTCGTACAGCTCCCCCTAAAACTCGTGCGCCATTACTTTTGGTTTCAACCTGCAGTCCAGCAATATTATCCGGCCACATACCATTTGGCCACGTACAGCTGACTACTGATACAAGTGATGGCCAAATAAGTGTTACATATGTCGGACCTTTATCGTCATCGTGACCTTCAAGACAAGATGATATTACTCCAACAACGCGTCCATCTTTATTAAATACGGGACCACCACTCATGCCACCGAGTGCTTTCATTGCAACTTCTACACATGCTCCTTGTATATAAGAACCTCTACCTTGTGAATACTGCTCAGTCACTAGACCGGAAGTAGAGTAAAAACTGATTGTTGGAGTGCCATCATTGTTGACCTCTCTATAACCTGCTGCCCATAAACGCTCACCAATTTTTGGTAATGCAACCTCAATCGGTACATATACATATGGCTCATTATCATTAAATTTTGAGAGTGGACTGCATGACATGATAGAAACATCTGAGAATTTTTCTTGCGGTTGTTGAAACAATATTTCCACTTTCTCCGTCTTCAATGCATCGAATTCTTGTGGACACCACATTCTCATCGACGACTCACATGGAAATGTATAAATTATCGCTTGATTACTAAACGTTTCCTCAACGACATGAGTAGCAGTTAAGCAAATTCCAGGAGCAATCATTACCCCGCTACCTAAAATTTTCTGTTCTTCTGAGTTTATAATTCCTATAGCAACAATTAGTCCATTCAATGCCCAAATTTCACCTTCAACAATACCATCGTAAGGAAGAAATTCAGGTAATAACCATTGGCAATCTTTATCTAAATCATTAGTATCTGGATATTCAATTTTTGTTTGAAAGGTTTTTGAATTTTTCACAACCAACAATCTCCATTTAAATAATTAATTTTATCAAGCTGATAACTTATATATCAAAAGTGTATTTTAATGTTTTCTATTTTTACTAAAAAAATTGAATCTTCGTCTAATCAGACTTACACAACCCTTCATTTATAACCAAACCAATTATAACCTTTAATACACCTATAGCTAGGCAAAGTACTATCAACCAGAATACAGTGCCCAAAAGGTCGCCCTGCAACTGGCCAACATGACTAACGGTCGCTACAAGATTGACCGTGATTCTGGTTGGGGAAACCGAAAACATTGTATGTTATGACCTTATTGGGGTCAGTTTGGATATCGAAAATTATTGTACGTTAAGGTTGTTTTTTGACCTTTCGACTTTAGCTGGTCTTAGCCGACGAAACTTACCGGAAGCCGGTATCTGGTTGCTTTTCCAGATATAATCGCCGGTCAGATTGATATGCTCCCAGCCTAACGGCGACAAATGCGACAGCAGTTGCTCGTTGATCTTTACCCCTTTACGCTTCAGGGCATCGACCGCTCTTTCCATATAGACGGTATTCCACAACGAGATAGCAGCCGTCAGCAGCGTCAGTCCACTGGCGCGGTAGCTCTGATTTTCCGGTTTTCTGTCCCTGATTTCTCCCAGTCGGTGCATAAATACCGCACGCGCAAGCGCGTTACGGGCTTCTCCTTTATTCAGTCCCGCCTGTACCCGCCGACGCAGTGCAGGATCGCGGAACCAGTCGAGCATAAACAGCGTTCGTTCAATACGGCCAATTTCTCTCAGTGCTTTGGCAAGTCCGTTTTGCCTGGGGTAGCTGGCAAGCTTTTTCAGCATCAGGGATGCCGTCACTGTCCCCTGCTTTATCGAGGTTGCCAGACGCAGCACTTCACGCCAGTGAATTTCGATCTCTTTCAGATTCAGGCGGGTCGTTGATATTAGTGACTGAAGCGCCGGGTATGGGTCTGCTTTCCCATTGATAAACAGCTTCTTGTCGTGGAGATCCCTGATTCGCGGACAGAACGCAAATCCCAACAGATGCATCAGGGCAAAGACATGATCGGTGAAACCTGCGGTATCGGTGTAATGCTCCCTGATTTCCAGGTCGCTTTCGTGGTACAGCAAACCATCGAGAACATGGGTTGAATCCCTGACCCTGCTGATTATGCAGGTGTAAAACGGGCTGTATTGATCCGAAATATGGGTATAAAACTGACGCCCGGGCTCCTGCCCGTATTTCGGGTTAACCTGCCCTGCGTAGCGGCCTGAACTGCCGGTTCTGAAATTCTGTCCATCTGATGATGACGTTGTCCTGTCTCCCCAGTATGCCGCCAGCGGCCTTTTTCCCTGCGCGTTTACCAGCTCTGCAAGGGCGGCTGAATAGGTTTCGTCGCGGATGTACCATGCCTGAATATCTTCGAGTGATGATTTGGTGCTCCCGGGGCAGGCTTCTGCCATTTTGGTCAGGCCAAGATTGATGCCATCCGCAAGAATGGTGGTGAGGAGCAGGCGGGTATCGGGACGGGTAATGTCATTTTTTATATGCGAAAAATGTCGGGTAAACGTCGTCCAGCTGTTCACCTCATCGAGAATTTCCGTGATTTTAGGTCGCGGTAGCATGCTGTAAACCAGCTCCGCCAGCGGTGAAACCTGCGCCGGAACGCAGTTATCCAGCGGAGAGACTTTTACGCCCCTGTCGGAAATTTCCACATCGGGCAGTTCACCGAGGGCTGATCCTACCCGCGAATAGTGGACACGCGACTAAGTGAGTAAACTCTCAACCAGAGGTGACTCATGACAAAATCAGCATCAACCAGCAAAAAGCCCCGCAAGCAACATACGCCTGAATTCCGCAACGAAGCCCTGAAGCTTGCTGAGCGTATCGGTGTTGCTGCCGCTGCCCGCGAACTCAGCCTGTATGAATCTCAGCTCTACGCGTGGCGCAGTAAGCAACAACAGCAACTGACATCGTCTGAACGTGAAAGCGAACTGGCTACTGAAAATGCCCGCCTTAAGCGACTACTGGCTGAGCGGGATGAGGAACTGGCCATTCTCCAAAAGGCCGCGACATACTTCGCCAAGCGCCTGAAATGAAGTATGTCTTTATCGAAAATCATCGGGCTGAGTTCAGCGTCAAAAACCTGTGCCGGGTACTGCAGGTCGCCCGCAGCGGCTGGTATGCCTGGCGTCTGCGTCGTCAGCAGATAACACCACGTCAGCAGTTCCGGCTCGTCTGTGATACTGCTGTCCGTAAGGCATTCACTGAGGCAAAACAGCGTTATGGTGCGCCTCGTCTCGCTGGCGAACTGCCTGAGTACAACGTCAAAACCATTGCCGACAGCCTGCGACGTCAGGGACTTCGTGCAAAGGCTGCTCGGAAGTTCAGCCCGGTCAGCTACAGAGAACATGGCCTGCCGGTGTCTGAAAATCTGCTGAAACAGGATTTTTACGCGAGTGGTCCGAATCAGAAGTGGGCAGGAGACATCACGTATCTTCGCACCGATGAGGGCTGGCTGTACCTCGCGGTGGTGATTGACCTATGGTCGCGGGCTGTCATCGGTTGGTCGATGTCGTCGCGGATGACAGCGCAGCTGGCCTGCGATGCGCTGCAGATGGCACTCTGGCGACGTAAGCGACCGGGAAATGTCATTGTCCATACAGATCGCGGCGGGCAATACTGTTCGGTGGACTATCAGGCGCTGCTGGAGCGGCATAATCTGCACGGTAGCATGAGTGCCAAAGGATGTTGTTACGACAATGCCTGCGCGGAAAGCTTCTTCCATTCGCTGAAAGTGGAATGTATCCACGGGGAACGCTTTATCAGCAGGGAAATAATGCGGACGACGGTGTTTAATTATATCGAGTGTGATTACAATCGGTGGCGTCGTCACAGTGCCTGTGGTGGCCTCAGCCCGCAACAGTTTGAAAACCAGAACCTCGCTTAGGGCCGTGTCCACATTACGTGGGTAGGATCATACCTCTCAGAACGGAACGTGGTGGAGGCCGGAGATGGCCATGTCAGTGACGCGGAGCAAAAACACCTAGCAGACAGCCTTGAGCGCCACCTGATGCGGTATTTCCCGGCCAGAGCGCATTCCGTGTTGGAGCTGAGTGAATGGGTTCAGGGGATCTCAGGTGGACTGGCGAAACTCCCCGTTACGCTCTTTGAACGCACCGGACCGCACGAAAGTTCCAGGCAGACCGCAGGGAAGCGGCTGAGCAGCCAGGCGTACTGGCGTTACTACTTCGCCTTTTCCGCCCCACAAAATGTCCTGTCACCGCAGGTTTTTGAGCAACTCTTCGCGCTCGCCGACCAGCCTGAAAAGCAGCAGGAACTCGCGGAACGTCTGCTCGGTTATATCCAGAGCAAGAACTTATCCTCCCGGACCTGGTTTGAACACATCCTGGCCCAGCTGACGTCCCCCCTGATTGAGGCCAGAACACCGGCAGAGTGCCGGGGTCTGCTGCAGTTCTTCTTCGACAACGGGGATGACATGCTGGAACGCTATCGGGCACACAACGAGTGGTTTATGCTGCAAGACCTGGATACCTACAGCGTCGCTGATCGGCTTATCAGGCAGATGCTACAGGAGGATGTTGCGTCCACCATGAAGTTCCTGACTGCGCAACTCCAGCGCGGCAAAGCCTGGTACTGGAGCGCGGAATATGTCCGTCACCTGCTGTGGCAGCACGGCATAGTCGGAGACAGAACCGGTCATCAGCTGGAAGAGTCGATGGGTCGGAGTAACGTCGTTACTTTACAGAAAGCCGTTGCAAAGAGACTGAACAGCCTGGCCATCACCGAACAATTACCGGCCTTTGCCCTGTTGAATAGGTATATCTGGGCATGGCGTGATATCAGCGGGATCCAGGCAGTACGGAAATGGGTCGATCGCCAAGTTCAGGAGGATAAGGCTTTTCTGAACCTGCTGCTGCAGCTCCGGTATCATGGCACCAGTTCGGCAGATGGGCGATACCGCGCACTGCATCTGGCAGAGATGACCGAATTTCTGGGCGATGTTGAGACAGTGACAGGCCGTATTGCCTGCATCAAGGAGACCGGCCATTTCCCAGAACGGGTTGATCAGGTGGAGCAGTCTATCAGGAGAAACCGTTTCTGAGCGTGGAATTCATTGGTGGTGCATCTTGTTGGGCAACAGCGCCCAGCCTGTTTCAGAGGCAGCGGACAGGGTGCGCCGAATGGCAGCCATGCCAAGGACACAATGAACGACCGGACGCAAATGAAAAAGCGCTGACGCCCGATGTGCGGTCAGTTCCGGTTATGACCAAAGCGGCGCGTCAGCAACACCCGTTTCCAGTGCGCCTCACGCCGGTCAATCTCCCCCTTTTCGCAGTTCAAACCCATGACTTCAAGCACGGAAAATTTGACCTGATCTAACCGCGGGCCCGCGAGATCGCCGAACGCCTCCTTCAAACCGGCATTGCCGCCATGCCCGGTTCGGAGGTAGCTCATCCAACGTCCCCATAAGCCATCGCCGCCATCCGCCTTACCCACATACAGCTTTCCGCCCTCCTCATCGGTCAGCAGGTATACCCCCTTGACATCAGAAAGCGCGCGGATCCACGACCTGTTATCTTCCCGGAGGATCAACCCGAGTGTCCGCATGTCAATGCACACCTCCCGGTAGCCCGGAAAGCGGCCCAGAGTGCGGCGGGCGGGGGTGATGTCGGTGATCGCCAGATACGGGGCCACAGCCTCTCCCCGCCGGACAAACGCGCGGGCATTGGCCGCCAGCGCCCGTGACACATGAAGCCGGCCGGCATACTCGCTGAGGGCGGTGACAGGCGCCAGCGTATAGCGGTAATAGGCCTCATCACGACCACTGACAGGCTCCGTAATGCACGGCAGCTCACCGGTCTCATAGGTTCCGGCGTACATCCAGCGCAGCTTGTTCTCCGTCTGGATCAACGAAACCACATACGGGCGCCTGAATACCTTTTTCTTTTGCCAGCACTGCCATTCATCGAAAGTGCCGTGTTCAAACTCGGTCAAAGGAACTTCGTCGTAGTCGTTTATCGACGCGAAATGGACGTGACAACGCTCAGGGCTCAAGTCAGGCAGGGCCAGCGTCAGATAACTAAATAAATCCATATTATTCATAACCTTCAATGGAAATTAGAGGGACAGATAAGCACCACTGGGCGTTTTCCCTGTATGACGGCTGCCGCCCGACCCTGCACCATGCTGTGTGCGGCCAAGGAAAGCGATAGTCAGGACAGAGGACAACAGGGACTCGGTACTGCAGGTGCCGCGCCTATGCGTCACCCCCTTCCTGTCACCACTCAGTAAACTCCAGGCTCCAGGCCGCTGCGGCGGCCTTTCTTATTTGTGTACCTCTCAGTTAATCAGCCTCCAGCAAGATGGGCTGGGAAAGCGACTCATTTCATAACTAGAACGGAAAATCATAAAGGCCAGATGGGTGTCCGAAAATCCTGTATCAGTAAGGTGCATCGTCCTCGCCAGGACCGGTTTTCCACAAGTGAGATTTAGATGGAGGGGTATAGCTGTACTTGTCCCGTCTGACGGTGTCGGTGGAATACTCAAAGCGAGCAGCCCTGATATCGTGAACGCTGACCGAAGTTAGATCAATCTCCAGTGACGGCTCCCGGTAATCTTTTCGATGTGAAAAAGAATCCGTATCTGGCAGGCATGGAGCTGCATCGTCTTCCATTCTTTCTGTCACGCAAATATCTGGCTCCCACTCGTCGTCTTCACTGACATGACGCCCGTATCGGATCATGCAGTCTTTCCGTGCTGGCAGCGTAAGCAAGCGGACCCGGGAGGCTTTGTGAAACAGAACGACATTGTAGCCTTCTTCCGATGAGATGGTCGACAACGGCGCGGTACCCGACAATTGCACCGACGGATAAAGGATCCCGTCCAGGTCGAATTGCTCGGGATCTGCCAGGTATTCCGCAATAACCTGGGTCGGGATATAACTGAAGTCTTCCTCTCCCGGCAGCACTGGATCCACAATGCGTCTGGTCAACGTGCGTAAGAAGGCAGCCTGCTCGCGCCTTCGGATAAAACCCGGATCAAACTTACTTCCACGTGCCAGAATGCCCTCCAAAGCGGGCAGATTTAGCAGCCTGAGCGGGCGGATAATCCTGAATCTCGCGGTAACCACAGAGCAACCCACCGGAGGGCGGATCTCTGAAATTGATATCTCCAAAGAACTGGCACCATAAAACACCGAGATGCCTCTGGCACTCATTCGGTTCGAGCCGCTGAGGCGATGCGGCGGGGGACCTAATTCCCGATCTGGAGTAACCAGTAAATTCTCAAGTTCGTCATGGTTACGGCACCACCGAGCGCGATAAAGGAAAGGGATTTCAGTACCTGGACCGGCCTGTGCGATCACCGCTTTATTTCCATGTGATTGCAGGCTTTCCACATCATGGAATATGCCATTCAATGTTTCGCTTACGGCGTGGTTAACGTAGCGAGACTCGGTTTTCAGGGAAGTGACGAACCTTTCCCACATGGAATCAAGAGACACCGTATCGACTTTTCCCCGTTCCTCATAGCGGGAATCAGATGCAAACTCGCATTCCTCACCCATTGTGCCGGCTTCAAAGCTGTAATTTCTTTCCTCTAGCTGTTGTTGAACATCAGTTGCCACGGCCGAACTGGTCGCAAGCAGCTCTTCAATAACATACGCAATGTCAGTACCTTCTCGCTCCCAGTCATAATCGCTGTCTCCGTGCCTGAGCATGGCATATTCAAATTCTGATGGTTCGTTCGACGTGCGAACGTAATGTTCTGCTATAGCTTGTTCGGTCAAGTTGCAGATGGCTCTAAGGCTGAAACAGGCTTGATTCATGCCGCAGTAATTGCAGTCATGCAGTCTACCGGACGCCTCAATGTTCGCGCTGAGAAAAGGCTCAGTGATACATTCTGAACATATCCAGGTTTTGTGTGAGTTTGCACTGCACATTCAGGGCATCTCCCCAAAGGATTCATTGTCCCAATATTATCAGACGAAAGGCAGCCTGAAAGCGAACTTCTGAGTCTGCCAGAAAACGGATCTGCGCGACGGAAAACCGGCAAATGATATGATTATCTGAGTATTTTAATAAAATCATATTAAGTATAATATTTATCATATTTCATAAAATCAGATCTGATATGGTGTTTACAAGATTAGAATAAAACAATTCTCAGTATGGTTTTTCATTAAACCGGACATTATCAGATGGAGCGTGCAGGATGGATCAGGAATTGAATTTTTCACTCAGCTATGAGCAGCTGACCCGGGAAGCAGAAGATGCGATTAAAAAATGCAATCTGAACCAGGACGGGATGGGTTACATCGAGGCGCTGGCCAAAGCCTCCGCCATTCTGAATTTCTGGTACGGTTTGGCGCTGCAGGGTTATCCGGGCACAACAATGGATGAACGTGTTGATGCCGACCGGCTGCGCCTGCATGCCCTTATCTATAAGAGAGAGGACTGACATCGTGACAACGGTTAACGTCCGCCGGCCGTCGCCGCTGCAGCGGCGGGTGCTGATTGTGCTGGCCGCCCTCGATGTGCAGCGGCCTGGGCCGGTGGCGACGAAAGATATTGAGCGGCTGCTGGCGCAGGGCGGGGAGGCCCCGGTGTACGGCAACAACCTGCGCGGCTCCTGCCACCGGATGGAAGCCGTGGGCTGGCTGCGCACCCTGCGCAACAGAAGCTCGCTGCAGCTGGCGGTGGAGCTGACGGACGCGGGCCGGGCAGTGGCTACGCCGCTGCTGGCCGACGAACTGGCGGCCGTGCGCGAACAGCAGCGCCGGGACGACGTGCGCGTACTGCCGGTACGCCCGGCCGACACCCTGGCCGACCAGGAACTGGAGATCGCAGGCATCATCTATACCGCCAGTCGCGGAGTGTTTGTGGTGCGGCTCGACGGCACCACCTGCCTGCAGCTGTGCCGCGCGGACGGCACGGTCACGCGGCTGGAGGGAGACGCCCTGCAGGTCGCCGACGGGTATCAAACGGCCTATGACGCTGGTCTGCCGGTGAGAATACAGGTGAATGAAGAAAATGGAAGATGAACAAATGACAGATGAGATAAAACGACGTATCCACGCCTTCCGCAACGCTCTTGTGCTTGCCGCTGACACCCGGTCACACGAATGTTTTGAGATGGGCCGCTGGCAGGAACTAAACGCATTCCCGCACGGCAGCTGCGATCTGGCCAGCAACTAGCTCCTCGATGAAGACATTGATCCTCGCAACGGAGAATTCCCGTTCGAACTATGAGCAGCACGTTTCCCATTCTCCACTGATAGGTTCCAGCTAGGCTGGCAGGGGTAAGCTTCCTGTCGCGTCAGTCTGTCGAAAAACAACACGCATAAAACTTGCACAACTTTTCGATTTACAGTATCATTTTATTCATGAAATCGAAAAGGGGGGCTTATGACCACCACAACCCAAAAACGAATAGGTAACACTCGTTCCTCCGCAACGAACAGTTTTTCTGACAGCGGGATCTTCGCTGCGCGCCTGCAAAACTTTGTCCGCGAGGTCGCAGAGGACGTGCGTGCCGGCAATACGCCGATCGCCCCGGAGAGCATGGCTGAGACAGATGCAGTGTTTACCGTCGATGCCATTTTGCAGTTTTTGATGAACCGTGCAGTTAACAGTGAGACGAAAGAGAAGAAACGCCAACGTCGCCGTTTGCTCAGCAAGGCGATGTTCCTGGACACCCTGGAGAAAGATGGCGGGATATACGCATCAGCCAAGGCCGCGGAGATCCTCGGCAAAACCAAAACAACGGTGAAAAACTGGAAGGATGCCGGGCAGCTACTCGCGCTGGAGATTGATGGTGAGTTTTACTATCCCGCATTCCAGTTCACGGATGATGAGTCGATCTCCGATAAAGGCGTACTCCGTGGCGTGGCCGAGCTGCAGGGCCTGTTGAAGGGGCAGGGGTTCAGTGACCGCATGCAGTATTCCTTCTTCATGGAGGAGAGAAATACCGTACTGAATGGGTTGTCCACGACAGGATACCCGTATACCGTCGCCGGTATCTTGAAAAGCAATCCCGGCCCGGCCCTGATGGATGAGCTGCATCGCCTGGCCCGTGTCTATGGTTTACAGGACGCCAGTTAATGAAAGGGGGGGCTTGCCCCCCTTTTATTATTCGTCTACCGGAATACCCAGGCTATACACTAAAATATCCGCTGCTTCCTGACCATTGTATTCGAAGTCAGTCAGCCGCGTTTGGCTGCGGGTCACAGCCATCCCGGTACCGGCAACGTCGTCGTGCCACAGTACAAGACAATCTTCACCGGTGACGTTAGAGGTAAATAATATGCCGTCCAGTCCCGCCGCCCTGGCTTTTTCTGCCAGCAGTTGCGTTACGGCGCGCGTACCCGTCGTGACATGATTAATCGTCAGAGGGGTGCTACGCACGAGATGTTTGACCAGCAAAACCCTAACGTCTTTTTCGATAACCACTTGGCCGATATAGTGGATATCGAGGTCAGATTCGCCGAGACTTTTTTTGCCCTGAAAAACTTCCTTCATCGGTGTTAGCGGATCAAAGGCTAGGTACATCGATCCAGTGACCCCATCGGTCAGGCTGTAGCGGAAATCCGCCCCATTACGATTGAAAAAGACGCTATTACCGCCGTGAGCGCCACGTTGAAGTCGGTATGTCAACTTACCCGCGTCAACATATCCACTGTTATCAAGCAGTGTCGCATCTTGCAGCGGCCTGATGATGGCCAAGGCCGCTTCATCTTGCTTATTCGCGCACATATTTCCAGAAGTTTCAGTTAGTTGGTTAACTTCGTCGTTTTGGTTTACCTCGAATTTTGATGTCATATCTATCCCCTATACTAGTTCGAATGATGTAAGCCATAGGCCTAACCTCCGTGATTTTGGTTTTTTGCCCCCGACCGTGTGGCCGCAGGACGCTGTATCCGCCGATGGAACTGGCAAGACACGATGAGGATAGAGAAATAATCTGGCCAGACAAGGCTTGATTTAAAAAGAATTAATGGGTTGAACGCGGGGCAGGAAAAACTGTGATGTCGCGCATGATCTCCGGTCAGTCAACCAGGTGCCGTCGATGTGGGCGCCGATAAATTTGCGTTCTGCCCTCAGACCTTCACCCCGGTAGCCAGGTTCACCAAGCATCCACGGAGTAAGCAAACTGACCCGTAGAAGGGGGAGATGACTACGCTGGAGCAAAATGCTGGGTAGTGTTCACCCAAAACATTAAAATCACTAAGTGATTGTTTTATTTAACATAATCAGTATTATGCGCACCAATATTGTCAGTCCAAAGCGATAATGTCGTATTTTACCAAAGTTAAAATGTCGCCTTTCGGTTAGTCTGTTTCTTCACAGGCAGACAATCCGGAGCGTCTATGTTGGTGACCATGAGCCAGAAAGAACTGAATCGTATTCCCGTGCTGCAGCAAGTCTGCGACAAACTCCTGACTCAGGCTGCAGCAGCAAAACTGTTGGACCTCAGCGTACGACAATTACAGCGTATTCTTGTCAGGTATCTGGCTCACGGTGCCGCCGGCCTTACTTCTCGCAAACGTGGCAAACCTGCGAACAATCGCGCTCCGGATGATATCAAGCTGCACGTTCTGACGTTGCTACGCGAAAAATATGGTGACTTCGGACCTACATTAGCCACAGAAAAGCTCAGCGAACGCCACCAAATATCGATCTCTGTAGAAACTGTTCGTCATTGGATGATTGCCGATGGCCTCTGGGTTCCCCATGCTCGACGCAAACCCCGGGTCTATCAACCACGTTATCGCCGCGACTGTCTTGGCGAGCTCATTCAAATCGACGGCTCTCACCATGACTGGTTTGAAGGTCGCGCATCAAAATGCTGCCTGTTGGTTTACATTGATGACGCTACCGGGCGGCTGATGCACCTGCGGTTCTGTGAAACAGAATCGGCGTTCGATTACATGCTGGCGACGCGGGAATATATTGATAAACATGGTAAACCTGTGGCGTTTTACAGTGATAAACATGCTGTTTTTCGCGTCAGCCAGGCTGAAACTCGCCGTACTGGCACCACGCAGTTTGGACGAGTTCTGCATGACCTGAACATCGAGCTCATCTGTGCCAATAGTTCGCAGGCTAAAGGCCGCGTCGAGCGTGCCAACCTGACGCTCCAGGACCGATTAATCAAAGAGATGCGACTCGAGAACATCAGCAGTATCGAGGAAGCCAATGTCTGGCTGGACAGCTTCATCCTGGACTTCAACCGCCGCTTTGCCAAAGCCCCCAAATACCCAAAAAATCTCCATCGGCCGGTCAACGAACAGCCGGCAGCGCTGGATGATATCTTTGCCTGGCAGGAGCTTAGGACGCTCTCAAAATCGCTGACATTCCAATACGATAAGATGCTTTATCTCGTTGAACCCACAGAGGAAAACACGCGTATCGCCAGCGAAAAAATCATGGTTTATGACTACCCCGACGGCACGTTGGCGTTCAAATATGGCCACCGAACGCTGGCTTATCAGGTCTTCGACAAGTTGGCCATCGTTGACCAGGGTGCCATTGTGGACAACAAACGGCTCGGTGCGGTGTTAAAGTTGGCGCAGGTCCAGCAGGATGAACGGGATCGGGATGGTCAAAGAGAGCGCAGCAAGAGCATGCCAAAACGACGAGCTCAGGCCAGGCTTCAGGAACAACTCAGGGCCATCAATCCGGTCCTGGCCAACCCCGAAGAGTTCAGAGCCAGCCTCAAACGCTAACGCCCTTTTCTCTCCCTTCAAGTCTTATAAAAAAACCGTAACCTCTGATGGGCTACAGTTTTCACATGTCGTTAGGAACATTCAATAAATCCCTAACCGAACCGTATTAGGTGCAACTCCAGCTAATCAACCAACCCCTTCATCACTGTCAGGCGGGTTATCATTAGCACTGGCGTTGTTGATCAGCTTCACGAGTTCCTCCTCACCATATTCTTTGACGAGTCGATTAATTTCTTTTTGAACATGAACCTGCTTAAGAGCCTGTAATCGACTTTTGCAGTCGTGCATGATTTTTACGGAGTCATTTTCTAGTTTGTCTAAGTCATTTTCAGAAATGAAAAATACGGCCTGGGGAGCTACGCCCCCTACATCTGACTGAACATTTTGAATGTGGGTTGATACCGGGATATGGAATTGTTTAAGTGTGTGAATCACTGCAGAAGCGCGATTTACACAAAAATCAGCTTGGGCCGTATTCCCAGTTGTGGACAAAAAATACCCATCACACATGGCGGCAAAAGAGCACAATGGCGTTTTATGGAGTTTGCGAACAACCTCCAAGACGGCATCATTATCTTCAAAACGCTCAATGAGACGACTTTTCGCCAAATCAGGCGTGTATACATCCGTAATTTTATGCATTTTATGGCCTTAATTCATTATTGCTGAGCCCAATTGTAGAAAAAATCAGGCTAACCAGCAGGAGTTAAATGATTTAAGACCCAGTTCGAAATGATGTCATACCGCACGGAAATCTGAAAAAAACCTAGCGACCTTAAACGGATTACTACATAATGCCGCGCGACTTGACATAACTGCAGTTATGCCGTTTATAGTACAGGTTGTATTCAGTTCCGAGGAACTGGGTCAGTGGCAGCTATCAGAATTCTTAGTTTCTCAGGCCGAGATCTGATAGCTGCCCTACTTTCCTGATAACCTACACGATCATCAGAACTCCCATTCTATCCAACACCATACTCGTACACCTAATTATTTTTCACTCAAAATGGTGAAAATACCCGTTAAGTGCTCTCAGAGCCATCCTAAACAACTTTAGTTGTATTCATTAGATACCCTATTGGCAATCGTTAAAGCGATTTTTGAGCCAGCAAGGCCATTTTAGCGGTATGTACGGTTATACAGCGGAAATCAGAACGTATCACATACTGACTCACTTTGGAGTTGAATTACGACATTTGAACTTTGGAATGGAGGGTGATATTTCAACTTCGCGTAAATATTTTTAATATTTTCAATTAGTTACATGATTACCTCCTGGCTCTAAATCCCACCACGCCGCTGAAGCTATACTTTGGTCATGTCGACACAAAAGGATCACCTGCCTATGTGTGGCCGTTTTGCCCAGTTCCATAGCCGAGGCGAATTTCTCACCGCCCTGGGATCCGAAACGCCGATGATCATCACCGGCGACTGACGCGACCGGTATAACGTCGCACCCGGCACGCCGGTACCGCTGTTCCATCATCATGATGATCAGCTGCAGCTGGCGTCGATTGACTGGGGGTATGCGCCAGCATGGTGGAGCGCTCAGGGAAAACCGGCCCTCATCAACGCCCGCGTCGAAACCGCTGGCGGACATAGAAGGAAGGGCCCAATGACAACAACAATACCGGACGAATTTATCGCGGTATTTTAGCGAGGAATACAACTGCCCCCCTTTGATATGCCTAGGGTGCATACGCTCTCAGACGATATTTTTTTGCAACAACAACTGATCCCATCAGCCGCCTCACTCACCTGGATGCTTTGTTCATATCACAATGAAAATTAGGCTGGCACAAATATGCAGCCCCCACAACGTTCATCCCTCCGACCCCTACGCTGATTATCAAGCCAAAGAGTCAGTCTATATTATCTACGCCCTCGCATTCTGATGATCGTGATACCATCGCAACCTTTCTTCGGCGCAATACTTATTATCAACAGTAGAAATAATTCGCGTTATGTTTGCGGAAGCCTCGTTTCTCGTTAGTAGATAATTGGATTTTCTGATCAAAAAGATAGTCAATGATAGTATTATCTGATATTAGTATGGGGTAGTTTCCCATAAAAATGGCTCTTATGATAAAATCACTCCATGTAGCTAGAGAAGAACCTCAAAATAATTTTATTCATATCAACACCCCTCACACAACATCTAAATAACTTATTGTTTTTGCCTCACATCCAATACTATAATCGATACTCATCGACTCAAAATCGAGAGCACTAACACATCTGTTTATCCGCAAGCCAAATACTTTCAATAGATATCTATTGAAAGTATTTTTATTGCCCAGACATAAGTACTGGGAAAAGGCGCCAACATTCAGAGGAAAGAATGAGCATTCAGCAAAAATTTAACGATTTTGATAACAAGATCCGATTAGGAAGAAAAGACGAAGCCTATGGAGCAGCCAGAGCTAAAGATGACAGCATCACGGAGGCCATTTACCGGCAATTCAAAGAAAATGGTTATCCCGTTATCGATGATTTTATCCAAGGGTCTTTAGCCACCTATACTGCTATCAAAGAAAAAGGTAAAGACTTCGATATTGATAGAGCTATTGTGATCAGCAACGCTGAAGCGCCTGACGATCCACTGATCCCCAAACGAGTGGTACTGCAACTACTTGAAAAACGAGGGTTTAAAAATGCAAAAATTAAAAGCCCTTGCGTAACTGCGGATTACACAAGCGAAGACCTTCACATCGACATTCCTGTTTATCGTCGCTCTCTCTATGGCGATTATGAGCTGGCGGTGGGTAAAAATAGCTCAAGTGAACAGCATAAAATCTGGAACCCTTGTGCCCCAAAAGAATTGATCGACTGGGTCAACAAGTCTTCCCAGTATGGGGTATATAGCGACAAAAAACTCTCTCAGTTCCGTCGCCTTGTGCGCTACATCAAGCGTTGGAGAAACTTCACCTTTAGTGATGAAGTGGGCCGTAAAATTTACTCAATCGGCCTGTGTATCATGTTCAAAGAACAATTTTCCAATTGTATCAGCGATGAAGGCATACCGAACGACCTGAATGCGCTCGAAGCAACGCTGTCTGCGGTGCTCAACTCGACATATTTTACCCACGATGGCCAAGGGCACTACACTGTCTCTGTCAACCTGCCCGTTTCGTCCTACCGTGACATCTTTGACGGAAGTAGTGTGAATACGGGAGCTCAACTGTATAACAAACTAGTTAGCTTGAGGGATAAGCTGCGCAAGGTTCAGAATGAGGAAAGTGAATCGAAACAATGTGACATGCTGATCACACTGTTTGGAGAGGATTTCCCGACAAGTTCTCGCGCCAGTAACGCGTCCCAAAATGCTGGCAAGGCGCTTTATGCAACCGCGGGTGCAGTAGGGACATCACAAGGCGCATGAATTACACCGAGATCACCCACCACCTAGCGTCACACGGATACAGCGTATCCGCGGTTGAGGTAGAAAAATACCGTTCGCTCCGGATCCCTCTCACTATTGCAGGGCAGGAATTCGTGCTGGTTCATATCATGGTCACTGAATTGAATATGATGCCGGCCTTTTTCCTGGAAGACCCTCTTAAGTACGGTCGCCTGGCCCACGTGATGGTCGATGACGCGTTTCTTAACCTTGGCTATATTTGCGTCAATGTTGCTGATTCGGTCTCAGTCAACTTTGAACGTCCGGAGCTCGCTTTCCTGGAAGCGCTCAAACGCACCGAAGCATTAATTCACCATGCTGTAGAGGATCCAGACTGGAATCGTTCGGAGTTGCTTCGTGAATTTCAAGCAGGCTGGGCGCGCATCGCAGACGATGACGAAAAAAAACTGTTATGCCTGTCCAACGACGGTACACTGGAAATACTGCAGATCCATAAACCGGTGAAAAAGGGATCCGCAGGTATAAGCACAATGTACTTTGGGCTCCCGGAGGGGAGCACTGCAGACATGGAAAGTTATTCGTTTGTCGGTACACAAGTGGCTAAAAGAGAGCGTTCCCCAGGGCGGGGGTACGTTATCCCTTTAACGACTTTAGAACCAGCTCCCTGGTGCAAGGAAGCGTTACAAGCGTGGTATGCCCGGTGTATCGATAATCTGCCCATGCATACCAAAAACACCCTGATTGATAAAAATGGTCAATGGCGTGCACACGAATTTTGGCTTGTTTTCAACGCAGACACGCCTTCAGGCAAGACATGGTTTTGCCTCTATCTCTCATTGAAAAACGGGCAATCCGGAAAGAAAAGACTCCCTCTGACCAATGAAGATCTCACCATTTGGGATCTGTCCGCTCTTGAGGTCTCACTTTTCAATAAAGAACGTTTAATGCCAAGAAGCGGTGCGAATTACGCGCTGAGAGATAAAAAAGTGCTGCTCATAGGATGTGGTTCTGTGGGTTGTGAAATTGCCGATAAAATGGCGGCGACGGGGATTGGTACTCTGGATATGAGTGATCCTGACACGTTTTCGCTGGACAATATGTTTAGGCACTCATTATCTCTGGACTTTGTAGGCTTTAGCAAAACGACGGGGTTGGCCTGCCAACTCAGTCGCAAATACCCTTGGCTAAAGACACAAGGTCTCTATAACTCGACTTTACTGAAATTTCGGGATAAACAGATCCTCGAGAAATACGACCTCATCATCATTGCTATTGGTGCGCCAACACATGAACGTCTTTTTCATGAGTACCTGCATCGAGAAGGTATCAAGACACCCGTAATCAACTCCTGGGTTGAAGGTTTTGGCGTGGGCGGTCATGCCGTAATCGACATTCCTTCAAGTCCTGGGTGCATGAGTTGTGCATACGTTGACATTGAAAACATGTCCCGGGGATTATCTTCCAACCTGAACTTCCTGAAAGATAATCAAAACATAACGCGTAACCACGCCGGTTGCGGTACCGCATTTTTGCCCTACAACTTCATTACCTCAACGCAAACTGCGCTTGTAGCCGCGATGCTGGCCACACGCTATCTTCAAGGTGACTTGCAGGTCTCGTCGAGGATATGTTGGAAAGGGGATGCGGCTGACGCGGTTTCAGAAGGATTTGAAATGACCGAAAGGTTCCATGCATTTACGCGGTCACTCCAGGTGATCCCTCTGTATAACGAATGCTGTGACAGATGCAATGACTGAGTACCCTGGTTTTTTTTCAACTGAAAATTTTAAGCTCAATGTCTCTGGGCCTGTTATCGAGACATGGCAGTCCCATCGGCAGATCACACGCCATTTGCATGAATCATTCGGGGTTCTTGTTGGAAGTAAGAGTTCAGACGCCAGTATTTATTGGCTCGACGAGATAACCACACCCTTACCAGATGATACGCATACCCGTTTCAGCTTCATCCTGATGGATAAAGGCCATCAGGAAAAAGTCAACCACGCCTACCGAAAGTCTGCCAATCGGCTGGGTTATATGGGAACGTGGCACACTCATCCAGAAAATTACCCCGTCCCCTCAACCATTGATCTCCATGATTGGCGAGCATGTTCTGCGCGTAATCAGGACAGAAAAATGTTCTTTATTATTGTTGGGATAAAACAAACCAAGCTTTTCACATTTCAAAATCAACAAATAACATCGACGACCTTAATCATTGGAAATGACAGCGATGAATAAACTCCTCTTTATTATAAAAATAATATTTGATTATTTAGTACGCCCTAGAAACTGGCTGGCGATGCTTGCGATAAAATTCATTAGTTTTGGGACCATGCTGACGCTTGGTGGCGTTACGTTTAAAGCAGACGTCTCAAAGTCATTTCTCGAAGAATACCTGCCATTTATAGATACCTTATCTTTTGGTTATCAAGCACTTTCAACAGTTATCTTTGGCTTGGGCATTGTTCTCATTGCAGGCGGTTTCTTCCTGGGGCTTTATACTGCATACAACATAGTGAAAGAAGGTAAAAAGAAAAATATTGCACTTATCAGTGCCAGTGGTTTCCCCAACTTCAACCCGTCTGCCGCCCTGGATTCTTTACCTCTTCAGGAGAAAAACAAGGCAATTTTGGTTTCGCTCCCGCTTATTGACTCGCGGAAGAAAAATCTTATTTTAAAAGATATTGCTTATTATCAACGAACGATTCATGACAGGATCCTTCATAAGGACACTCAGTATGCTTATATATGTGCCATCGGCACCGTGCCTTATCTTTTTATGATAGGTGCATTTTTTCGCGATGGTCATCTCCCGATTACGTTATTTGAGCACGACAGAACCAAGAATAAATTTCATAGGTTAAATAATTTTCCGACAGGCAGGGCATTAGCGCTCTCTTATAAAGATAACGCCATCTGCGATTTTTCTAAAATTCCCGCGAATCCACAGCAGAAAATCGGTCTTGCCATATCATTTAGCTTACAGATTAATGAGGTAGATCTGCCAAAAGAATTCAGGGAACATACTCTTCATATAACGCTAAACGACGGCTATAGGTTCGACAACCTTCCTAACGAAGATGAGCAAGCCCGGATCGTTTCTGAACTCAGCAACATAATCGCTCAGCTCAATAAGAACGCACAAGAAGTCCATTTATTCATCGCTGCCCAAGCTTCTTTAGTCATCCGGTTAGGGACACTGTATCAACAAGGTGTTCATGGCAAGTTGACAGTTCACCACTGGGATGTCGCCACAAATGACTATCCATGGAGCCTCAGCATACTCGGTGATGACATTGCTTAATGTATTAGCGGTTTTACGGTGTATAGGGTGAATAAAAACTGCCATGGTTGAAATCATTGCAGCGTTCAAGACGTTAAAGATATCTGACGGGCGGCATATCGCGTGGGAGTGCATTCTATTACTATAACAGGATTACCGCACAATAATTATTTATATCCAAACTGACCCCTTTTAAAATGGTGCGGTACTACGGCTTTTTGGCCAATCGCAAATAGGGCCAACTGTTGCCGAAGGTCTACGAAGCGCTGTCGATGACTGTACGGGATAAGCCAAAACGACCTGGGTTCGCGGTGCCGATGAAAGGCTTTTTTGGCATCGCCCCCATACCAATGCATCCTTTGCAAAGGCCGGTTGCGTTTTCCCGGCGCCATGGCGGACGAGCAAGCCACCAAACTGCTGTAAGACAGACTGAACCGGATGGCCAAAAAACGATGGTTTCAGATCCCATTCTGGATCAGTGCGCCTGAAAAATGGTATTTAGATTAAAAACACATCTAAACTGGCATTTTTCCGCATTACTACAAAACAGGCCTCACCAAATTTGGATCTTCTTCACCGCTGTTAATGTTTCCTTTAATTTACAAACATAGTATAGTGTTAAAAATAAATTATTCGGCACTATATTTCATCAACATACTAACCTTACTTTATGCATAGTCATTATTATCCGATATCAATCTATCAAGTAGGTTAGAACAGCACTCCCTCTAAACGCCCCTCCTGTTATATTACTCTGGTCGAGGTGAAACGTTGATGTAATAGAAATATCCAAATTTCCATCATCGCCAACCTTAAGCTTCTCGTCATATTTATTGCCATTAAAATTTAGCTCGCAATATCCAGAACCACATTCTGTAAAGTTTTTTGTTTTACCTGGGACTGGAAACCCTCCTGATAATTTAATACTAACTGAAGTACTTGGATCACATTCAAATTTTATATTATGAGGCTGTGTCTTATTCCCATCGGCTTCTATCGTCGTCATCGTACCATGCGATAAGTTAATTGATTTATTATCATCGCCAATAACCTTACAAACTGACACTGCATTTATATTTATATAAAACCGCCCAATAGAACGTGAGTTACTGAGAATCCAACTAGGTGTATCTTCTGCGTTGGCGGGGATACCAGCTGTATATTTATTTTCCTCAAACGCGTAATGATAATCAACAGGAATAGAATATCTACCTGGTTGAATGCTCTGTTTTTTCACCTTCACGTTAATTCTTGCATCTCGCCAAACCAATAGAGGGTTAAGTGATGAACCTACGTTCCAGCATCCAAATAACTGTTCACCTCCATAAATATGAAGTTATCATTTCATCATCCTCATTAATTTTGTAGCCCCCTATACATGACAATAAGCTTACTGTTCATATCACATCTAACAGCACTGAATGAGCGGGTTTTGTCAACAACACTGCCCATTTCGGCACCAGTCGGTAATGCCGTTTTGCTATTGTTGATAAAGCCTTTCCAGCGTTTTGACGCGCGCAATGTATTCTTCGGGGGTACCTGACATGCCGATGGCCGCAAGGTAATCTCGTGCCAGCTCTCGCGCCTGATGCGCATCCATTTGTTGTTTCAGCATAATAATTTTCTCCAAGTAATAAAGTGTACATAACATCTCATAACGATGAATACGATAACGACATCAAGTTGTGCCTTCATGCCCCCTAAGAATATCCATTCATTGCATCAATAAATCGGATATCCAAGGGAAATAAACGCGCGGCGTCACGCCGGTACTGCTCTGCCAACACCCACTGCTGCTGTTGACGCAAGATAACCAACAGGTTGGCGTAAACGTTTTTATCAATGCGGTGATTCAGATAACGCTGCGCCCATTGGGCATAGGTTTCCAGCCGCTGCTCGTCACGCGTTCGGTTAAAGGCAAGCAACCCCGCCAACTGGCGATCAAACTGCAGACGATCGTCATGCATCCAACTGGCCCAGCCCGGCAATACCTCCACCTGCCGCATATCCTGCAACCCGCCGCGCTCCGCCTGGGTCAATACCCGCCCGCTGTAAAACCCGGTCGCCATCACGAAAATCGCCGCCAGTGACAGAGTCAACATCGGCAGTCGCCAGCGTTTTAACCCACAGCCGGTGCCAGGGCGCGGACTGGCCAGTCGATCGAGCATTGCCAGCAACAACAGGAACACCAGCCAGTGCAGTGCCGACAGGTAAAACGGGTATTCAGTTTGGCTATGCAATGCAATCGGCAGCAACGCCACACATAGAGCCAACGCCTCACCCGCCGATGATTTACCGCAGGCAAAAGCACGCTTGTCGCGCCAGTGGGCATGGGCCAGCAGTTTGATGCCCGCCCGCACCAAGAGCAGCATACCCAGCAGCGCGACCACGCCCCCTTCCACCCACCACAGCAGCAATTCGTTATGCGGATGACGGGCGATTTCAGTCACCACCGTGGGCGGCGTTTGGTTTATACGAAAATGCTGAAAACTGTACTCAAAACCGCCGTAGCCCCAGCCAAGCAGCGGCTTTTCGGCGATCATCGCCAGCGTATCGCGCAGCATGGTGTAGCGCGCATGGTTGGAACCAGTATGGCTGGCATAGCGCAACGCACCGCCCAGCTCACTCCCCCACCACAGCACCAGCGCAGCCGCCACGCTGCCGCCGGCAACCAGCAATGACGCAATGGCGACAGCCTGCGGATGACGGCGGCAAAAAGATAGGACAAACAGCCCCAGCACCAGGGCACCCGCCAGCCAGCCGGTGCGGGATTGCACCCACACTAACACCATCGGCACCAGCACCAGCACCACGGCCAGGGCGCGGCGACGCCAGCGTTCTACTCGCGGATCCAGTCGCTGGAAGCCAGGCAGCACATACACCGCCAACGCCAGCGCCAACCCGGTGGCGATAAAACTCGCCAGCACGTTAGGCTGCTGGAATATGCCGAAGGCGCGCGAGCTGCCGGAGGGGATCCAGGATTGTGCAATTGCTGGCGCAAACAGCTGCAACAGCACAATTAACGCCTGAACCACCGCCGCCGATAAAATCACATACAATACCGCATGGCGCTGGCGTGCGGTCATGCGCACCTGCAGCCAGGTGAAATAGAACGCCGCTCCGGCAAATAAACCAGCCAGCCGCCAAACGGCGGCACTTAGCCATTCAGGCCGGGTAAAAAATACCGGCAGCACCAGCAGTAAACAGGCGGCTATTATTGCGCGACAGGTCGGCGTCATCACAATTCGGCACAGCGGTGTTGCCCGCCAGCAAACACCCATTAATAGAGCCGCACCGCCGTAGACCAGCAGATTAAACGGCAGTGCCAGCCCCGCGCCACCGGGATTGGGGATATAGATCGCCAGTGGTATAAAAAGTAAAAAGACAAATAGGAAAAAATTACGATCGAAGTTCATTGGCACTACCGTATTAAAAATTGGCGAAAACATAGCATGCGTAATTCGGATTTGAGCTTGATTCCCCCGTGTCTATTTCTGCCAGCCCCGGTTTATCGGCGGTATGTGCCCATCATGACGGGCAGTATACCGGTGCCCGACGGCCGCCGCCGGGGTGTCATGGATCGGGTGGGTTGGTGACATCCGCATCCGCACAATATTGGGGTGGACCCGTCACTAAATGATCAGTTGTACGACACGTTGACTATCGCGCTGCCCGTAAATTGACCGGCACCAAGCAAGTCGAGAGCCACCCCCCGTACACGCAGCGGGAGTTTCTCAGCGACATTGCGGCGCGCCTTGACAGTTCTGGGTTCCCCAAATCCGGCGCCCCAGTCGAGGAGCGCATACGAGTCCGATGACCCACCCAGGGGGATCCTTTCCCCGTTATTCGTCTCGATCAACACGGAGGCGTCGCTGGTGCAGGTCAGCGTGACGTTGTTCACATCCACAGTAGGCGCGGCCCCACCGAGCGATGCACGAAGGTCCACGTTGATGCTGTTTGGCTTCACGTCACAAGACGCAGCCTGTACGATCCCCTTTGCGCAATTTGATATGATTGACCCCGATATCATGATGCCCCCCAGTCCCGCGGCTACCACGACACACGGCTGATCCCCACGCGATACCGGGAGGTAGTCCCGGCCCACACGGTCTTTGTTGGTCACTGCTGCCCACCACTCATTGACTGTCAAGTAATTGTTGGGCCGTAGTGGTGTTGAGAAACCTGCCTTATCCGCCGTCCCGTAGCCTTGCATGCCCGCGGGTAGCCAGTCTTCATCGATCGTATAGAAGCTCAGTGTGCACCGACCGTCCCCTTTCCAACACGGGTTCAGCTCCCCGATCGGCGGACCACCCTTCACGATTGCAGCAAAGTATCCATTCGGCGAAGTCGGCACTTCCGTTACGCCGAGGGTCAGCCCAGCTTCGACGTGTAGGGGGGATAAAAATAGAAGGGTCAGGATCAAATGGTTCTTCATAGGTACGTCTCTGTATTTTCTCTATCCGGCAGATACCGCTAAATATCATCCAATGAATGACCCAGTATTCCTTCTGCCCATATTGCCCACCGTGCCTCGTACGTTCGCACTCGTTCCGCAGTTTCTGTCGATGACAGCCCCTGTCGGCGAGCCTGCTCGTAAAGCCGCGCGCGTCGTGCACGATGGTTTTCCAGCGCTCTGGGCGCTATGGTGGACCCCGTGGGGGTAAACCATACCCCCAGCCAGTCAAAACCCTGTGCAATCCTGCCCAGTTGGGTTTTGTCCGGGTGGGTTTCAAACCCGCCCAGGTCAAAAAATTCATGCAGCCGCTTAACGCTGCGCCGCAGTTGCCAGCGGGTGCGGGTAAACAGCAAAAAGTCATCCATATATCGCGCATACCACAGGCCCTCCTGGGCGTTAAAAAAACTGTCAACATGATGCAACAGGCTGCCGCCAATCAGCGGGCTCAGCGCACAACCCCGGCAGATGCCGCTGGGTGGGGTATAAAACTCACCGCCGTCTTCTACGCTGTAATGCACGTATTGCTGAATCACATCAAACAACACCGGGTCGGCCACATGCCATTTCAGCTGATTGGTCACCTGATGCTTACGGATATGCCGGTAGTAACCGCGAATGTCCGTTCGGTAGACAAAGGCATATTCTCCGCCGGTCAAGGCACCCCGTACTTCCGCCACCGAAACCACGCTACCGGCATGCCCGCGCAAGTGCATGCAACGGGCAGGTTTTGGCAGCAGCGGCTCCGCCAGCAGCGCAGCCCACTTCAATATCAGCGCATCCTGCGCGCACCACTGCACCCAACTGCGGCTACCACGCCGCAATACCTGCATCGGTGCCAGCCGGTAATCCCCACTTTGCAGTTGCTGATACAGCCGGTCGTCCTGCTGCGCCCAGTGAAAGCGCAAATGCCAAATGTCGGCATTGGGTGGCGCATGGCGACGACGTTGGCACAGCCAGCGCCAGGCGGCTTGCCATGCCGCCGCGCGGTTATTCATATTCCAGGCTAAAGGTCGCCACCGCGCTGAACGGCCCGCGTTCAATGGCTTTATGCTTCAGCGCGTCCGGTTCACCCTGCACATAGGCGTGCGCCGTGAGGATGTTGGCCCCGCTCACCAGCGCCTGTGCTTTGCCTTGCTGGTTAATGGGCAATGGATCACCCTGTGGGGTTTCCATACCGATGGCGATGCCGCTGGCCTGGCTGGCACCGTTTAGCGCCAGCAACCCCGGCAGCGCGGTGCTTTCATTACCGCTGAAGGTCACCCTGACCGTTTTGCCCAAACTGAGATCGCACTGCGCCAGATGCAGCTTGAACGCTTGGCCGTGGGTGCGGGTGTTCATATACAGGTACTTGTCGATTACCGTGTCAAAATCCAGCACCACCGTTTCATCGCCCGGCGGGATCACGCAGGGCTCGGCCACCAGCGCGCCGTGCAGGCGCATATTGTCCGCCGCCAGGCTCAACTGGCTACACAGCAACATCGCTGCAGTTGCACACCATACCACCTTGTTAACCATGGTGACTCCCCGTCTCATTGGTACACCGCCAGCAGGGTGGCGGTCGCTTCAAACGGCCCTTCTTTCAGGGCTGCACCCGGCCGTTTCACTGGCACCGCCTGTAGTGTTGGCGGCGCGTTCAACTTGACAGGGATCGGTTGATTCAAAGTAAACCGCTTGCCGTTTTGCAGCAGGCGGACAGCCAGATCGGATACATTACTCTCGATCGCCGCCTCGTCGTAATCCGCCGGGGTTCCTACCACCTCCAGCGTCATACTCCATGCCTCCGCACTGGGGCCGCAAGTGATCCGGTAGTTAACCGGTTGCAGGTAGTTAGTGCCGTCCACTTTGGTCACCCCGACACGGTTACCGAAATCAACATCCACTTCGCCACCGTCGTTGATGGTGCATGGCGGCGGTTCGATCAGGGTGCCAGAAAAGCGCATGTTGTCCGCCGCCACAGCCGGGCCACCCAGGACCATTAACAGAAGAATCCTGCCGTATCGCGCCATTACCTCAGCCCCTTTCACTGGTATTCCACCTTCATGGTCGCCCCGGCGGAGAAGGCGCCGCCGCTCAGCGTCGCCCCAGCCTGCTTGACTGGCACCGCCTCAAACGTCGGCATATTGGGGTAAAAAAAATTCATCCACGTGTTGATCGACTGAGGGTTACCGTTGCGCAACAGCGCAACCCCCAAACCATCCTTGTTGGTGCTCAGCACGCCTGTGTCAAACCATGCGCCGGTACCTTCAATTTGCATTTTCATCGCATAATTTGGTGCATTTTTGCACTCAACCGAGTAGACCACCGGCTGTTTCTTATAGCTACCGTCGATGCGGGTGGTTATCACGTCGTCACCGAAATTTACTTCGATCAGGCTATTGTTGTTAATCACGCAGGGCGGTGGCGCTACGATGGTTACCGTCACTCTTATCGTAGAGACTGCCTGTACCTGCGGACCGTACAACACCACCACCGCCAGTCCACAGCCGGGCAAACACTGTCTAAACCTTGCCTTCATGCCATTTCCTTAGTCATAACTGAGCTGGAAATCCACCACCGCCGCATAGGCTCCGGGCAATAACGGCGCACGGGTGCGCTCCAGCATAATGCGGTAGTTCAGCGCGTTTTGCCCCACGGCCAGCGCCAACGGCACGCCCCGGCTACCGAGGCGGATATCCCTGCCGCGCTCATCACTAATGCGCAATGCCAGCCCGGAAGCGCCATGCACCTTCATCAGCTCCGGATTATCAGCGTCCGCCGGGGCCATAAAGCGGACCGACACCGCCGGCTGCTGGGCGCTCCACAGCACGTTGCCACTGCGTTCGTCCCGGTTGGCGGCCGGGCCGCGCAGGCAGTCGCGCAGGTGCAGCTGCACATTTACCGGTACACCGCGATCGCCCGTCTTCGCCAGTTGTGCCGTCGCGGTATTGCCCAGCCACACCGTCTGATACGCGCTCGCCATCTCCAACCGGCAGGCGCTTTCGGTCAGTTCGCCGCGCACATGCAGCACGCCGTGCGCGCCTTGAACCTGCCAATTGTCCGCCGCCATCGCAGACGGTAGCAGCCATAACATTGCGCAGACGCACAATGGCACCATCAATGCCGCCGCGGTAATCACCAGGGCATACAACCATTCATGGCGGTGATAACCACCGCCGTTCCATCGCCGGGATGTTGTTCGCATCGCTAATCCACCTGTTCACTGAGCCTTACTTACTGCCCGCCACCACCTGGCAGCTCGCGCCGTTACAGTTAAAACTCAGCTTCGGTCGGCCGCCGTAGTCATTGACGTAAGTCAGCACCGGCGTATTGCCCAGCGCAGATGAGGCGACCTTCAGCGGCGCACTGCCCTTGGGTGCCACCATCAAGGGTTCGAAGCCCGGGGCGCTGGCACCGCCTTTTTTGCTGCTGGCATCAACCAGCGTCACGTAATACGGCGTCGGGTTATTCACCTGGTAGCTGTCGCCCTGTTTGGTCAGGGTCAGTTTTTCCTGCCACGGCGCGCTGGTTTCCGGGTTGGCTATCGCAATCGCCTTCGGCCGGTAGAACAGCTTGATGCGGGTTTGCAGCGCCAGTTGCAGCGTGTTGGGCTTGTCGCTCTTCGGCGGGATCTCGCGCAGGTTGAAATAGAACAGCGTTTCGCGGTCCTGCGGCAGCGTATTGGCGGCCGGCAGCCCCTGCACCTTCACCTGGCTTTTGGCCCCCGGCTCCAGGCGCTGCACCGGCGGCAATACCGTCAGCGGGCTGGTGATTTTTTTGCCGTTGGCGTCTTCGATCCAACCCTGCGCCAGGTACGGCAGCTGCTTGTTCTCGTTGCTGATGCTCATGCTCACCGACTTGTCACCGCCGCTGAAGATCACCCGGGTGCGATCCAGCGCGATGGCGGCCGTCGCCTGTTGGGCGCACAGCAGGCCCGCCAGGCCGCCGGCAATTAGTGTCACTAGATTATTGGTTTTCATTGATCTCTACTCTTTAACAGTGTTTAACGCCTTGCCGTTGGCCACCGGGCCGCAAGGCAGTAACAGATTGGTTAATTCGCTCGGCGACAGCGTCTGCGGCAGGGTAAAGACGCACCGCTCCGTGCCGCCCCAGCTCACGCTCATCGCTTCCCCGGCATTAATACCGCTCAGGTACACTTCGCCGTTGTCATTGATAATGCCCACCTCCTGCCGCTTGTCGTTGCGCACCGTGGCACCAAACGGCGGGGCTGAGCCATCCGCCAGCCGCACGACCGCCATCGCCTTCTCACCAGCGATCACCTCGAAGTGCCGGTAGCCGATGGCCCCTTCGGTCAGGGTGGCCTGCGCCACGCTCTGGCTGACGTCGGCATTTTCCGGCAACGCGTTCAGATCGATACTGAACTGGTTGCGGTAGTAACTGCCGACGTCCACCACTACCGCTTTGCCGAAGGCGTTGCTCAGGGTCGGTGAGCTGTAACCATGGATCGGAATATTTGGTACGCCGTCGGTATCCAGCAACATGCGGGTGCCCCCGCTTATGCTGTTGCGGTGCAGTGCTACTCCTTTCAGGGTGGCGGTCGCGCCGCCCTGTATCGATCCCCCTAGCGAACTGTACTGCCCGGCCTGGTAGCTGGCGCTGGCGTTCACCATGCTGATATCCCCACTGTGGCTATAATAACCACTGGCGGTTGCGCCACTGCGCGCGCTCCCCGCACTAATCTGGTAGGTGTCACGCTCATTGAGCCGGTCGTAATACCCCACCTGATGGGAGTTATCATTACGGTTGTAACTGCCGCTGTAGCTCAGCGAGCCATTGCTGCCCCACGGCAGCGACAGCGACAGGTACATGCCGTCGTCGTTGGTGCCGTTATATTTGTTGCGGTAGCCGGTCAGCGACAGGCTGATATTCCTGAAACGCCCCAGGTCGAAATAGCGCGACAGCGTCAGGTTATAACGGTCATTCGCCGGCCGGTCCCAGTAGGTCTGGTGGTTGTAGTTGAGATACGCACTCAACCCCAGGTCACGGAACTGCTGGTTAAAGGTGATGGTGTACATCTCCTTGCTGCTGT
>NZ_KB661119.1:0-37582 GCF_000347995.1 Serratia sp. S4 | reverse complement strand
GTACATCTCCTTGCTGCTGTTGGTTCGCGTGCCGTCGCGGCGGGCATCCAGGTATTCACCCATCGACATATAGTTGCGCTCCGAGAAGCGGTAGCCGGCAAAGGTTACCTGGCTGTCGTAGTCGTCAAAGCGCTTGGAATAGCTCAGGCGGTATGAACCGCCGCTCAGCGTGCCCTGTTGCGGCAGGTTGGCACGTGACTGGGTGGCGTCGAACGACAGCGCGCCGAACATCATCAGGTCGCGCCCCAGCCCCAGCGCCAGTGCGTTGTAATCGCCGCCCGCCACGCCGCCGCCGTACAGCGACCAGCCGTTGCTCACCCCCCAGGAAAACTCGCCGGTGCCGAACATCGGCCCGTCGATGTGGTGTTCCCAGTCTGCCGGCCGACCGGCCGCCACCTTATAACGCACCGATCCGGGCCGGGTCAGGTACGGGATGCTGGCGGTGTCCATCTGGAACTCCTGCACGCTGCCGTCCTGCTCTTCCACCCGCACGTCCAGCTGGCCGCTGACCGCGTCGTTGATGTCCTGAATACGAAACGGCCCCGCCGCCACCTGGGTTTCATACAGCACGCGCCCTTGCTGGCGAATAATCACTTTTGCATTGCTGCGCGCTATCCCCGTCACCTCCGGTGCATAGCCGCGCAGGTTGGGCGGCAGCATGTTGTCGTCGGTCACCAGGCTGGCACCGGCAAAGCGCACGCTGTCGAAAATGTCGGAGTTTAAATAGTCTTCGCCCATCGTCAGCCTGGCGCCCAGCTTCGGCAGTGCGCGGTAGGCGTAGTAACGGCTCCAGTCCCAGCTGGTGCGGGTTGGTTCACCGGAGCCGCCCTGGCGATCCAGCCGCGATTGCCAGTCGGCCCGCAGTCGCCAGGCCCCCAGATTGCCGCCCAGGGTGCCGTTGCCGCTGAGGTTATAGCTCTGCGTGCCCTGCTTTTGCTGACGTTGGCTTTGCGCATTCAGGTTGTAATCAAACAGCAGGCCGGGAATGCCCTGGTCCCAGCGCGAAGGGGGGTCCCAGTTTTCTGCGGTGTATTCCAGGTACGCCTGCGGAATATTCAGGTACAGCGCCGCGGCGCCCAAATCGCCGCGGACCTCCATCCCCTCCAGGCTATGGGGATCCAGACACTGGTTTTGGTGCCACCAGGTCAATTTCAGTAATGCAGATTCTTTTAACCCCAGTTGTTCAGCCAACTGCGGCGTAATACAAGCTTCACTGCCTTTGGCATCGTCATCCGGCGGATAAAACGCTACCGGCTGATCGGTTAATGTCTGTTTATTAATATGCACGGCAAACAGATAATCGCCGGGCATAATAAAGTTGCCGCGAGAAAACTGCTCCAGGTCAATATTGGCGCGATCCGTCACATCCAGTACGTCGGTATTGAATTCAATATCAGCAGCTACGGCGCAGGCAGCATTCCCCGCCAGAATAAAGGCGATCAACAGCCCCAGGATTCGCGGTCGTATTTTCCCTATACAGCCATATGACGGAGTAGTTAACATCCGCAGACCCTTATCAATAATTATTTAATTCGCAGTTACCGCGTTCAGGCAGGTTTAGTAGTAATCCATTTTAAATCGCACGGTGGAGTAATAACTCCCGGCCTTCATTACCTGATTATTGCCAATCAACCGCAGGCCATAATTAAATTCCATGGTGCCGGGTTGTAATTCATTTTTTTCCATAGGCATACCCGGTGCGGCGACATTCCCCCGCTTATCGGATATTTGCAGGGCAATGCCCTTGGCGTTTCCGTCAATACCAAATAACCCGGCATCTTCTCTGCCATCAAAGGTCACTTCAAAATATCGCCAATCGTCCAGCGCGGGGTTGAACTTCTCCAACGTGCAATTCACCAGCTTAATAGTAAACTCGTGTAATTCTCCCTGACCGTCACGAATAACCTGGCTGATGGGCAATGTCGCCATGGTAATGGTTTGGTCAACACTTTCGATATCAATGGCACAGGCTGAGGCAATAATTCTGCCATTCACGGTAACTTCGCCACGCCCCTGATTGGCAGATTGAACCATAGAGGAAAACAACAACAGATTAAGTAACACCGCGCTCAGTAATATCCTTTTCCCACGCTGTGAATACATACCATCTCCCCACATAACAAGTTAATAAGCAGCATGCGGGTTGCCCCGCATGCAATTAACTGTGCGAATTAATCGCCGTGGGCTTATTGGTACGCCAGGGTAAAGTCAGCAACAGATTTGAATTCGCCCGGGGTGATGGCAGCAGAAGCACCGTCGCCCTGCAGGTGTGCGGTGAAGCGCAGGGTCGCCTGGCCGTCTTCAATTTTTTGTGCCTTGCTGGCTTTGGTCAACGGCAGCAGTTTACCGTCGATGTCGTTGATGGCGATGCTGGCGCCACGTGCAGAACCTTTCATAGCCAACAGGCCAGGAACCGCTTCAGACTCAGTACCGCTAAAGGTGGTGGTTACGTTTTTAGCGGTTTCAATATCACAACCTACCAGCTTGATCAGAATATCCTGCGGTGTAGACTTGCCACCATTCTTAAGCTGCACGGAAGCAATCTCACCCAATTTAACAGTCTGATCCAGGCTACCTGGTTCAATAGAGCATGGCGCATCAATGATTGAACCGCTAAAGGTCACGCTGCCGGAACCTTGGTTAGCAGCGTTAGCCATAGAGATGGTACCCAGAGTCATTACTGCAGCCAGCATAATTTTATTCAGTTTCATTTCTACTTTATCCTTAATTAGGTCTTATCCCATAAATTTTCGCGAAGTCGTCATTTTTCAGCGCCACACTGCCAACGCATAGGAGCAGGATTTTACGCCCTGTCATTCGTTGCGTTATGGCCATCGGCGACTGACAAACATAATAAATCTCAAAAACAAAAAAAGCGAAATAATCTATTTAATTGCATTAAATTAGATTAAAAATCCAATATTAATTAATTAAACAGAATTAAATGCTATTTAATCACAAGTTATCGGATAAAATTAAATGTTAATTTTTTTTTAAATCCCCGCACAGTCCAGTGTGGTTGGTTATTCCACTAAAAAGTATTGACTGACAGGGTGAAACCCCTTTAAATTTCAATAATCGAAAATAAGAATATTCTTATCGTTGATTTTTTACTCTTCCGTACCACAAACGTCCGAACCACAAAAGAACGAGTATCTATATGAAGTACATATTGAATTTCACCGTGATTTTCGACACTAAAAGTCGATTATTAATACTTAAAAATAATGACCAACTAACTGTAGGGTTATCTAGCCCGGCCACACGCTTGTTAAGCGAATTGATAAAAAATAATAAGATCGAATTGGCCCGTGATACGCTAATCAAAAGCGTTTGGGAGGACTATGGATTTTCCCCCTCAAGTGCTACTTTGAGTAATCATATTAGCGAATTAAGAAAGGCATTTGAAACACTTGGAATTAGTAAGGATATTCTGATCACTATACCGAGAATAGGATTCAAGATGGAAGCAGAGATCCATCCTGAGACTAATCTAGAGAAAGAGTCAGTCACTGTTGAAAACACAGAAAACACAGAAAACACAGAAAACACAGAAAACACCTATTCACTATACGAAAAGATACGGAATGGAATTATCACGCCGGCCTTATTAAAAAATAAGTGTAACGAAATGATAAGGTCAGTATTTTTCTTTCCGTTTATCTTAGTGGCTATTACAATTGGTACAACATTAATTGTCATGACCAAGGATGACGAACCGACGTTTATCGGCACTCAGGATAAGTGTAATATTTTTACATTAGATGATAATAAAAAAAACATTGAACTATTAGATAAAGCTAGAAAAATGGTCTCCAATGAGAAGATAGATTGCACAAAGGTAAGTATTGACATATTCTATATAGAAGCTCGCCCCACCAACGAGCTGTTCAAAATTCATTTTTTGGCCAGCTGCTTCAAAAGTGACAGTGTGAATTATAAACATTGCAATAGCTATAAATTAGTTGAGTAGATTGAAATGTATAGAATTATTTTTTGTTCTTCAGTTTTCATTATCGTCATCCTGAGTGGTGTTGTACTTTACCTTAATCACTCGAGTTGGAAGCCGTATCGCTGTAACGCCCACGTGAATTCACACATTGTTTCCATTGATGGTAATAAAATTGAGCTTAACATTGATGTCAACGTTCTTAATGCACAAGAAAATAAAAGTGAGTGGCTCGTACTTGGTTCCCTTAAGGTGATGAATAAAAACTATGCTATTTACAGGAAAATGTTCATTTCAAATAATAATACTGACTTTATAGGGTTTACTAACTCAATAATTACTCGGGAAGAGCGTCATCCTCTCGATAATACTCCGGATGAAGTTTGGCAGCAGTACATCTTGCCGGAAAGGCCCGGTGTCGAATTCTATCTAGAACAGAAACGCTTGAATAAGAACCGTGTTCTTTTTAAAGGGCTAGATAACCCCTATTTTTTATGCACTATTATAGAGAATTAAGCTCAAAGGCATAATTGAAAATTTTGCAAGAAATTATGCCTTCAAGCTAAAACAATAACCTTATAGAAAACATAAAAACCATCAAGCTGAGTAGCCTTACTCGGCCTCACACATTAACGGAAGGTTTGACGAGTTATTGGGTTTTACCGCATCAATATAAGCATCTGGGCCCCAAGATGGTACCACTATTCCATCAACTCGATGATTAGTTGACCCGCTCCCTGTATGTGATCCAGCCATAATCAGGAATAACCGGCTCATTCTAGCTGCATATTCTGGCAACCGGCAGATTTTTCAGCAAATTCTGAGGGGGTCATCCAGCCCAGTGCAGAATGGGGACGACTCTGGTTATAGTGTATGCGCCAGGTCTCGATTTTGCACCGTGCATCCTCCAGAGACATGAACCAATTTTCGTTCAGGCATTCCTGCCTTAATCTGCCGTTGAAGGATTCCACCGTAGCGTTGTCCGTCGGTTTTCCCGGGCGTGATAAGTCGATCCTTATCCCTCTTTCATACACCCACTTTGATCCTACCCGCGAATAGTGGACACGCGACTAAGTGAGTAAACTCTCAACCAGAGGTGACTCATGACAAAATCAGCATCAACCAGCAAAAAGCCCCGCAAGCAACATACGCCTGAATTCCGCAACGAAGCCCTGAAGCTTGCTGAGCGTATCGGTGTTGCTGCCGCTGCCCGCGAACTCAGCCTGTATGAATCTCAGCTCTACGCGTGGCGCAGTAAGCAACAACAGCAACTGACATCGTCTGAACGTGAAAGCGAACTGGCTACTGAAAATGCCCGCCTTAAGCGACTACTGGCTGAGCGGGATGAGGAACTGGCCATTCTCCAAAAGGCCGCGACATACTTCGCCAAGCGCCTGAAATGAAGTATGTCTTTATCGAAAATCATCGGGCTGAGTTCAGCGTCAAAAACCTGTGCCGGGTACTGCAGGTCGCCCGCAGCGGCTGGTATGCCTGGCGTCTGCGTCGTCAGCAGATAACACCACGTCAGCAGTTCCGGCTCGTCTGTGATACTGCTGTCCGTAAGGCATTCACTGAGGCAAAACAGCGTTATGGTGCGCCTCGTCTCGCTGGCGAACTGCCTGAGTACAACGTCAAAACCATTGCCGACAGCCTGCGACGTCAGGGACTTCGTGCAAAGGCTGCTCGGAAGTTCAGCCCGGTCAGCTACAGAGAACATGGCCTGCCGGTGTCTGAAAATCTGCTGAAACAGGATTTTTACGCGAGTGGTCCGAATCAGAAGTGGGCAGGAGACATCACGTATCTTCGCACCGATGAGGGCTGGCTGTACCTCGCGGTGGTGATTGACCTATGGTCGCGGGCTGTCATCGGTTGGTCGATGTCGTCGCGGATGACAGCGCAGCTGGCCTGCGATGCGCTGCAGATGGCACTCTGGCGACGTAAGCGACCGGGAAATGTCATTGTCCATACAGATCGCGGCGGGCAATACTGTTCGGTGGACTATCAGGCGCTGCTGGAGCGGCATAATCTGCACGGTAGCATGAGTGCCAAAGGATGTTGTTACGACAATGCCTGCGCGGAAAGCTTCTTCCATTCGCTGAAAGTGGAATGTATCCACGGGGAACGCTTTATCAGCAGGGAAATAATGCGGACGACGGTGTTTAATTATATCGAGTGTGATTACAATCGGTGGCGTCGTCACAGTGCCTGTGGTGGCCTCAGCCCGCAACAGTTTGAAAACCAGAACCTCGCTTAGGGCCGTGTCCACATTACGTGGGTAGGATCACTTGTCCAGTATTTTCCCTGCAAATTCAGAACCATTATCGGTTTTCAGCAACTGCGGCAAAGGACGCCTGAACGCTATACTGCTCAGCATCCCGGCCACTTCTGTCCCACGCAGATCCCCAGGCATTCACGGGTGTAAAGGTCGATAACCGTCAGCAAGCGTAGTTGTCGCCCGTCAAACAACGCATCAGAAACAAAATCCATGCCCCAGACGTGGTTTGGATATAAACCCTGAGGCTGCGGCTGCGGCGGTTGGGCAGATTATTGAGTCGTAGCGACAGCCCCTGATCACAGTAGAGACGGTAGATCCGTTTGTGATTGTCGCGCCAACCTGCAAAACAGCGACTTCTGGCCCCAGATTAGCCACAGAAAAGCTCAGATAGCGTCATCAGATAGTGGTCTCCACAGAAACAATTCGTCACTGGATGATGACTGATGACTGATGATCTCTGAGTTCCGCATACCCGGCGTAAACTCTGGGTATGCCAGCCACGGTATCGTCGCGGCTATCTCGGTGAACTCATTCAAATTGACGGCTCTTACCATGACTGGTTTGAAAACTGTGCATAAAAATATTGGTCATTTAAAAACAGGTCGCGCTACTTTACCGACTCCGTTCGGAAAATACGATAGAACCACCGTGAAGGCTACCAAGCAATTCCCACTCCTGAGATAAATAGCATTATTAGCGAACCACATGAATTTAATTTAATTTAATTTAATTTAAAATTATAAACATTAAATTGATTTTACATGCCTATTTTTGACATGATATACGAAGGATTTTAATAATTATACTTTTATTCATTCAAACCTAAAATGAGATGGGTGAATAGAGGATTTAAACTTATCATGGCATTGGGTAATTAAATTTATACCTTCCACACACAAAATAATTCCAACGATGGGTATCGCAATACGTTTGACTGACAACTACTTTTACCTAAGATGATAATTTCCAGTCGGAACTATACCAAGTAGTTGTCGACCAAGGCCCGTATTTATAAACAAAATAATAAAAAAGGAATTCACCGTGGCTTTTCATATCAATGTGCTAATAACCCTCGGCTTGTCTTTGGTACTGTTTGGGTGCTGGCTGTGGCACGCTCGGTGTCGCCGTACCATCGTCGTTTCACCTGCCCTAGCCTGTTTCACCGCCGGGGTGGTTGTACTAGCTCTCCCCTTGTTGTACACCCCTGATATGAGGTTTGCGAGAGCAGCATGGCGGGTCGCAGGGGTGACACTCGGGGTCTTTGTATTTTTTTCCTGCATGCAACCTCGCTGGTACCGACACACACTGATGACTGCCCTCTATGGAGTGCTTTTCCTTGTCTCGGCCGAGACTATCATTGCAGGCCAGCAGTGGCTGATGCCCCACAGTGCCTGGGTTCCACTGTATGGCAACCGGATATATGGCACCTTCTTTCAGCCCAATGTCCTCGCCAGCCTGATAGCCACAGGTATCGCACTAACCCTCACACTTTTGTTGTTGCCCGGACTAGCCGCCAGACCTGCTCGCTTTGATGGTACACGCCGTTCAATCCTGTTCGTTTTGCTGGCCGGGCTCGCAACTCTGTTGGTGTGCATTCAGTCCCGGGCAGGATGGTTAGGCGGTATTGCTGCAGTGTTGCTGCTTTTTCGTTTCGGTCGCTTCAATACCCCGAACACCTTGGGTGCCGTCATCGCACTGACCGGCGGGGTCGTCCTGGGGAGTGCCTGGTTGATCTCCGGCAACTCTCCCCTGCCGCTGACAGACCATACCGGCAGCAATCTGGCTCGCTGGAGCATGTTGAGTGATACGCTCGCCATGATTATTGAAAAGCCGTTGCTGGGCTGGGGTTATGGCGGGTTCGAGTACGATTTCCAGCACTTTCGCGTCAATCAGGTGCCCCCCACCCTGGTGACCGAAATCGCCCGCCATCCCCATAACGAGATCCTGCTGTGGGTCGTGGAAGGCGGCGGGGTTGGACTAGCCGGTGTAGGCCTGATACTGGCCGGCATTGGCATGATTGTTCGCCAGGCCATTCAGCGGGACCGCAGTGCCCTCCGTGCCGGCCATCGCCTGGCCGGGGTGCCAACAGCGTTGTGCATCATCGTACTGCCCATGGCTATCCATACCCTGCTGGAGTTTCCGTTCTACATTTCGACGTTGCATTTTGTCACGTTCCTGCTGTTGCTCGCCCAGGCCGACCGCCTTGGCACAGTGCTGCCGACGCGACGCACGTTATCGATTGCCACGAGCACAAGGCTAAGTCTGGCCCTGGCCGGACTGGCGCTGAGCGTTGCTGTGCTGGCCGGCTTTACCCTTCGGGGGGAGGTATCGCTCACGCAAGTGGAGCGCTTCGGCATGGAGGATGTGATGCCCTTAACCACCTTGCCCCCGCTTTCGCGTCACCTGCTTTTGGAGCGTGTCACCTTTGATGAGCAAGTAGGTGCCCTGATGACCTACAACCAAACCCGGGATGAACGTCTGCTAGCAGGATACCGTCACTGGGCACAAACCTACCTGATGAACCGTATCGACAAGAACGTGTACGCCAGCCTGATAACCGTATTGCAACACCAGAGACACACTGCACTGGCCATACATTATCGCCAGGAAGCGGCCATATTTTTCCCCATGGACGGGCGTTTTTCGCACCCCAACCAACATGATGACCACGCGCAATAGCAAGGACAAGCGATGATAAAAAATCATATCAACATCCTTATTCAGGACTCCAACCGGTATTTTTCTCAGGGCCTCACTGCCCTATTGCACGCTGAATGTCAACGCAGACACATCTGTGTGACGTTTTTAATGCCCAGATACCGCCACCGGGCCGACATTGTTATTTTTACGAATAATGGCTACTCGCTCATCAGAGCCAACTCTTCGCCTGACGGTCAAGCCCGGCAGAGCCTGCTCCTTATCGAAAACCACATCAATTACCAAACCGCTTCGCGGGTGCAGCCCAACATCGGTGTCATCAAGCGTCGCGATAGCATCAGTACAGTGCAGGCACTGATTGAACTGACGTTAGCACGTCACCATGAGGCTCCCGTCAAAAAAGCCTTGCCTGGCAGGCAAAAACTGACCGCCCGGGAAAACGAGATTTTATCCGCTATAGCCCACGGACTGACGTCGAACCAGATAGCCCGAAGATATGGCCTGAACATCAAAACGGTCAGCTCACATAAGTGCGCCGCCATGCGCAAGTTAGGGCTTTCCCGCATTCACGACCTGTATCACTGGCTGCGCTGCAACCCCATCCTGGAACAGACTTTTGAGGTGGGTGGGCGAGCGACATCCCCACACCTCATGGACACCCTGATGAAAATTAACCTAATGTCGGAAATTTAACATGACCCTTTATCGAAAACTCACCGCGCTGATGCTGTTCACCCTGAGCTTTCAGAGCGCAGCACACGCCGACATGTCTGCTTCTCGCCCCCTACCCGAGGAGGGTAAGGAATACACCCGACTGGTGCCGCCCGTGGCGTCGGCCCCCAGGGTGGTCGAGTTTTTCTCGTTTTACTGTGGGCCCTGCTACCAGTTTGTGGAGAACTACCCGGTGACGGACGCCATCAATAAAACGCTGCCCCAGGGGGAAACCGTCACCCAATACCACGTCAGCGCCATGGGCTCCTTGGGAAATGAACTCACCGAGGCCTGGGCCATCGCCATGGTCATGGGGAAAACGGGCGCGGTTGAAATGCCGCTGTTCGACGCCATGCGCAACGGAGCGCTGACGAGCATGGCTGATATTCAGGTGGTCTTTGCCACGGTGGGGATTGACACCGCGACCTATGACAACGCGCGGCACAGCGTAGCGGTAAAAGAGGCGATTGCGCGACAAAATGCCGCGATAGCCGCCTTCGGCGTCAAAGGGACGCCAAGCTTTTACGTCAACGGAAAATACCACATCCACAATGCCGGCATTGCCGCCCCCACGGCTGGCGACTATGTGAACGGGTTTGCTCAAGTCGTTCAGATTTTGTTGAATAAATAACCGTCACACAACCATTTACGCTTAGCGATTAAGGACAGTCATGAAATACATTCGGGCAGTATTACACACCAGTGCGATGGTTTTTGCATTGGTGCTTGCGGGGTGTCAGACCCCATCAAAACCGTTAAAAAAAGCGTCAGTGCCCCAGGAGTACGGCCCCACCCAGGCCGAACGCGAAGTGGCGCGCCTGCAACAGTGTCAGAAAGAGCTGGAAGCACTGCGTACGTTGCAGCCCAAACAGTTCAGCGTTTACAAACAGGAATTTGACCGCCTGATGAGCGGCGCCGTCCAGTATTCCGGTCTGCGTACCCGGGTGAATGCCGATACCCAGGACACGGTGGATGCCCTATACCGGTACCGCGTCAATAAGTTGTGCGCACAGATTGACCAGGCGGTGCTGTTGGGTCTGGCTGAGCGGGGTGAAGTTGCGCAATGAAAACCACCGCACTGCGTTTAACCTGCTTTAGCCTGCTGGGCAGTTTGTTTCCTCCGATGATGGGGCACGCCGAGCCCCCCGCGCAGAATAACATCCCGGTTTTGTTGCAGTTTGCCGAGCAATACCAGCCGCAGGCACCGGCAAAAACAGCACCGCCCACAACGGGTGACACCCGCGCCACGGCGCCCGCCCAAAAACCGTCGCCGCAAAAGACGGTCCCACCGGGGCCGGTCACGCGCCCCGGTGCCTGGCAGACCCGCGACGCCGGCCTGCAACGCCAGCTGGCCACCCTCGCTGAACTCCGGCAGCAGCTTGCTGCGCTGCGCACGCAACTGGAGGCCGCCCAGACAAACGTCGTAAAAATGCCCCCCGTCGACATGAGCGGTTTGCAGCAACTGGCCAAAAACCTGCGTCAGGCTCTGGCCATCACCCCCACCGAAAAGCAGGCCGCCGCGCAGGTCAGGCACGCCGTGCAGCAAGGTGCCGAGATCGTCACGCTCACAGCGCAACACCGCGAACTCCAGCATCAGCTGTTGCTGGTCCGGGCCGAGACTGAACGCCGGATGCGCGAGCGCGATACCGCCCTGAACACGTTGCGCAATAGCACGGACACGCAAATTACCCAGTTGAAAACGGCCCTCGCCGCCTCGCAAAGCCGCGCCGCGCAAGGGGTCAGTACGCTCCCCCTGAACACCGCCAAACACCGGCAGGACTATGCCGCTGGCGTGTCACTGGGCGAGGAAATACGGCTCATGCGGGACGAACGGGCTCGCTGGGGCGTCAATGCGGACACGCAGCTTATCCTGGCGGGCATCAGCGACACATTTGCCGGCGAGCGCCGACTGGATGACAAGGTGCTCAACACGGCCCTGGTCGAGGCGGAAAAGGCGGTCACGACAGCCCGGGAGAAAACCCTGGCCCGGGAAACCCGGACCGGCAACGCCTATCTGGAAAAATTCAGGCAGCAGGCGCAGGTAAAACAGGCGCAGAGCGGGTTCTGGTACCAGGTTGATTATACCGGGGACACGGCCATTCCCGAGGGGGCCAGTGTGGATGTGGTTGTGAAGGAGATGCTGACGGATGGCACGGTGATCCAGGACATGGAGGCCGGCGGTGTCATGCTGTCACAGCCGGTGGCCAATTTCCCGGCGTTATTTAAAGAGGCCATTGGGCTGCTGAAGAATCACGGGTCAATGACCCTGGTGGTGCCGCCTGCGCTGGCGTACGGGGAAAAAGGCTACCCCCCTAAAATCCCACCGAATGCCACGGTCGTGTATCAACTTCGTATCGCAGACATGGTGCCGGCTCAGGGCTGATCCGTGGTGTTCAGGAACACGCAACCCACAATCACCCAGTATGGAAACCTGTCATCCAAAGGGAAGTCTCTCAATGAGAGCAGATAAACCGGTTTATCCCGTTCGTTGTAGCGTATTGAAAACAGAAGGAGTACCACATGGCAAAATGCACCGCACCAAGAAATGGGCACCGTACCGCGAGTGGAGCGGCGGCGTGTCCCGCATGCAGTAGCCGTTACAGCGGCTATCGCTCATCCTCATATTCGTCCCCGTCTTATTCATCCGCAGGCTATGGAACCCGCAGTGGTGGGTACAGCAGTAGCGGACGGCCACGCTGGTCACGCACCGGCTCATCCGTTGTGTACACCCCGGCAGACGTTCGGACACTCACCCCCGTGCGTGAAAACGTCGAAAAGCGTGCCTCTGTGCCCGACCTTCGGGACGTTTTTCTTTGCCACGCCTGGGACGACCGAAACGGGGCCGCCCGGGAACTTCATGATCTGCTCGAGTCACACGGTGTGTCGGTGTGGTTCAGTGAAAAGGATGTGCTCCTCGGGGCGACATTACTGCGTGAAATAGACAAGGGACTGGCTAAGTCCCGCGTCGGGATCGTGCTTGTCACCCCGTCGCTGTTGAAGCGTCTCGCCGGAGAAGGCATCGCAGACAAAGAGCTTTCTGCACTGCTGGCACGTGACCTGCTCGTGCCTATCGTGCACGACACGACGTATGAAACGCTGCGTGAAGTCAGCCCCTTGCTCGGCTCACGCAGTGGGTTAAGTACGGCAGAAGATACGATGACCCATATTGCGGAAAAACTCGCGGAGCTGGTCACCGTCTAACGGCGTAGGCAGCGGGGTTGCCCGTACGTATTGGCTTAACGGACAGACTGTTCTGTCCGTTAAATGCATACCTGTCACCCATGTGTCTCTGCTGCTGCACTAAGTGTATCTAATTTAGACTGTTTAATTGTACGTGATGTTAACCACCGCACTTCCTGATAACACCCCAGCGGAATTACTTTCGACCCCCATGATTTTAGCGCGTAGGTCGATATTCATAGTAGTGAGTGCGGGTGCATATATCCGATGTTTTTTCCCATAGCCCGCCCCCCAATTGAGGATGGCATATGTGTTGCTGTTCCAACCGAGTGGAATGACCTCCCCTGTGTTCGTTTCGATGCTAACCGAAGCGTCCTGAGTACATATCATGGTCACACCCGGAACCACTATTTCTGGCGGTACTTCCCCCACCCTTAACGTAGTCGCGATGTTTATACTATCGGGCTTTATGAAACAGGTCCGTGCCTGAACTAGCCCCCTGGCGCAATTGGAAATAATAGAGTCGGTACGCATACCCCCATACTCCGCAGCAACGACGACACATGGATTAGAGCCCAGGTAAGCAGGGAGATGGTCGCTCCCCTCTCTGCTTTTATTCTCAACTGCGGCCCACCATTCCCCGACGGTTTCATACAGCCAAGATTTCTGTGGAGTTTGCCAGCCTGTACGGTCTGTTGTTAAATAGGACTTTCTTCCCGATGGGAGCCACGACTCGTCTATGGTAAAAAATTTTAATTCGCAGTCTTTCAACTGATAACACGGATTGCGGGTGCGGTCGTTTGTGCTACCCCCAACCACCGTCGCAGAGAAAGCTCCGTTCGTGTCGGTCGGGACCTTCGTCACACCGATTGTCAGTGCGGCTGATGCCCCTATGGGGAGGAAGGCAATCAGCACTAGAGCGATATACTTCATGCATTTGGTCTCTATATTTTATGCCACTGTCACTTTATTCATATTCCAGGCTAAAGGTGATCATCGGTGACTGAAAAACATTATGATAAGTCTAAAAAACAAAAAAAACCAAATAACCCATTTAGTTAAACTAAATCAGACTAAAGAACCAACATTAACCAATTAATTAGAATTAAATCCCATTCAATCACGGAAAACTGGAGAGGGGGGAGGGGTGTTAATTAATTATTATTCCGAACCACAAACGAACGAGTATCTATATGAAGTACATATTGAATTTCACCGTGATTTTAGACACTAAAAGTCGATTGTTAATACTTAAAAATAATAACCAATTAACTGTAGGGTTATCTAGCCCGGCCACACGCTTGTTAAGCGAATTGATAAAAATAATAAGATCGAATTGGCCCCTGATAGGAGTATCCAGAAGACTCCTGCATTCCATCTTTCCGGGCCAGATAATAAGATAGACTGAACATAATGCTAATCCAGACGAGCAGGACGTTCGTTTGTTACTTCGCTTAATTTTCCCACCCCGCTCATTCTGTAACGGCAGTTGCTGCCACATGTCATACAACCATTTACCAATCCGCCACAACCTGGCGAGGTTATCCAGCCAGTTAATAGTGTGTCCCAGCGCTTTATTTTTTTCATTTTCATTGAATAGTTTCTTTTACCTGATCTCCAGTTCAGCTTTGCGTCACGACGCTGGCTGCTGGAAAATTTCTGCAAAAGGATATGATTTCGTCTGGCATTGGTTCTTCTTTAGGTTTGTCACGACGGGCGGACTGTCAACTAAGAACCGGTTTCTCAATGCGCGTTAGCGCATGAAGGCGACTGCCGTTTTCAAAGAGTACATAGTTGGTGAGTGTCGCCGGTAACGCGGCGTAGCCGCTCAGCTCTGATAGGTATCCCCTATCTTCCCCCTTGCCCTGCTAAGCCAAACCCAGTTACAGCAAATCAGAACCTTTTTTGCGCGGTCGGAGTGGTCACGGCAAGGCGTAGTCGCTGCCGGGGCGTAGCTCCGCGTTAGCGGCCTGTAAGGGCGCTTACGAGCGTGTACAGCTGGACTAACCGCAATATTCCAACAGCAGCTCAAATCTTAGTTACAGCATCGATCATAAAGCCACTCTGTTCCGGGCCTTTGGCCCGGAACAGAGTGGCTTTGCGGTGGTGAGTTGGCATCTGAAGTTCCCGACTGATTGCTGTTATTGACGTTGCTGAAGCGCAATCTTTGCTGAATTTAGGTAATGCGGAAGCGACGAGGCCTGGCGTAGCCAGGAGGTGCTTTTCCGGCGTAGCCGGCGGATGTTATGTTTAAGATCTGCTTGTTCCTCGATCTTGCTGTTCTCTCTGTATCTGCCCGAGCAAAGCGAGGGAGGTGCCATCGAGCGCTATCGCGCGATGACATCCCCTTTTTTAAAAGGCTTATTTTGTAATGGATTAACGTTCGAAATTAACGATATCAATGGGTTAGTATTCGAAACTAATTCTCCCCTTCGAAACTACTTTATATCAGTTCGAAACTAATGCTCTTCGGAATGCATAACCGGTTTAAAATGTGGCCACTGTGTAGGACGTCGTGAATTTTATTGGTCGCCGGCAGCGGTAGTTGCGGCGAAAAGAAGAGTATTTCAGAACGCCAGGCAGCAGAAACCCCGCGTCTGGCAAGACTCGGTATCGAGGAGGAGGTTTAGGAATGGATCAGAGCTGGCCAGCGCGCTCAAGCAGCTGCCGGTAATAACTTTCCGGATCTCGCTGCAGTAAACCTGACTGGTCTTTTTTCAGCGCCGCTTCCAGTTGCACAACCTGGTGCGGCATAGCTTTACCGGACCAGCTGACAAATGCCTGATAGAACGGATTGGCTTTTCTCTTTCCCTTCGCGGAGGCGTTGATCCGCCCCTGCAAGCCGTCCAGGACAGCATCAAGACGCTCAGAGTTCTCGATAGTATCCAGTGCGTCTTCCAGTTGGCCAACGGCACGTTCTTTTTCGCGTGCAAGATCCGGACTGACAACCCACCGCTTGATTTGTTTTAGCCGGTTGCGCAGCGAATGCCTGTTTTTGAGGTCAATGCCGATGTGCTCAATGCGTAGGAGGTGTCGTTCGTATTTGGTACGCAGCGTTTCTGTCAGGCCATTTTTGATGGCCCAGGTGCGAAACTGACCGAGCCACTGGCGAATTTCGTCGACGGCGATCCCGCGCGACGTGAAGAATTTTTCGCTGAGCCAGATGCGTAGTGGTTTGTTCTGTCCAGAATCGGTGTCTTTATCATGCAGCACAATGGCGTACTGCAACTGCTCCATGACCGACAGCGCGTTCAGCGCGACGTCGTAGGCTTTTCGTCCATTATGGTACACATGCAACACGCCCATATAGTGAGCGAGCTGCTCCATTGGCGCCATGATCTCAAACGGGTAGTCGCTGTCCGGATTGTAGTCGCAGTTGGCGGCCATAACCTGGCTTAGGGCCGTCAAGGCTTCACAGGCTTCTGAGCGAGCGTGTACGCGCATCGGTTTCGGTACGTAATGGCGATCATTGCGTTTGGTATAGGGAACATAGCCGCTACGACGCAACTCGACCAAATCAGTGTTGCGGTGCCAGTTATGCCTGCTGACGCGTGCGACAACCTTCGATGCCATTCCTCGAGGAACAGCACAGCTTAAACCCGGTTGATAACGACGGTGAACCTTCGCCAATCCTTTGCGAAGAGCGTTAGCCTCTCCGCGACGTGTTTGGCGTGGTTTAATGAGTGTTGGGCTTTCAACAGTGATTAAATTGGTGCTAGTCAAAGCACCCTGTGCTTATGTTGCACAGAAGGAGTTGAATTTTTTTTTGCACAATTCTATACTCCCTGCATAGAGCAACGCTTCTATGCAGTTTTTAGTGAGCCCCGTTAATCTTTCGTCTCCGCCAAGAAATGAGAAGATTATCGGGGTTTTTGCTTTTCAGAACTGGAGAGAACTCTCAACAGTGCTGCCCTGGCCACTTTACGGGTGTGACTAGCCACATAAATCATACTTAAACAGTCGGTAATCTAGCATCCACAAGCTAAAGACTCAAGAAAGTAACCCCGTTACCTTTTGGCTCTGCGCTCTATTTCACACTCAATTAATCTTTCAATTAGCTCAGCTTGTGTTAAGCCATCTTCATTGCACAATCCCACCAAGCCTTCTTTCAAAGAATTGCGCACAAAAATTTTAATTTCCTTATGCGTCATCTTCTTACGTGCTATCGAAACGCGCTGCTTCTCAGCCCCACTGAGCGGGGTTCCTTTGCGATATCTACGTTTACCTGTAGCAAAAGAATTGTCGATGTTAGTTATGATGGCTTGGGACATCTCATCCCCCCATTTCAAAAAACGATCTCACTACGATCAGTGCGACAATATTGTTGAGATTACTACAAAATCAGCCACTTAACAGCCAAGAGAAGGATCTTTTTCACGCGGATATCATAACTAACTGAAAAAAAAGAAATTTCAGATAATTACAAATAAAATGTCAACCCATCGTTCTGAGTGTTTTTAATACAAATAAAAGCATCTGAGCGAATAATTCATGGAGTTCTAAGTGATTTCTTCTGAAGCTTTAGCTCTATTTCCTCAATCAATTGATGAACCACCCTGACCAAATCTAACGTCAACTGTTCCGCAGCTTCAAAACTGAGTTTAAGGATGTTGATTTGTCCTTCACCCAGCACGTTTTGCAATGTGACGCGTTTGAACCCATCCTGCTGGCGCCTTTCCTTCAATAAATGAGTAATTCTCTTGGTTATTATCTTTGCCATATCTGGGTATGCTGGATTACCAAAGACATGTATATAATTTTTTACCAAGGGCTCCCAAGAAAACAGTATGTCATATCGACTGACAAAACGGGCTTGCTTAGGAGGAAAGTGCCACAGGACGATAAACGGCATGCTATTCCGCATGCATAACTCAAAATGACGTTGCCATACATTAGGAACTGCTCTGCCTTCACACAACAGATAATAATTAGATGGTATAAGCTCTGGAACAGTGGCAGGAATATGTTCAGATAGAACAGTGCTAATCTGGGTTTGCCAGTGCTCACGCAGTCTCTCAATCATTGGTGGGATAGTGATGCATAACCAACTTAGGGGGATGTACACAGCGATAGAAGGGGCAACGGTTCCTTCGCCCTCAGAACGAAGATGTACCTTACAACTATTAACTATCTCAATTGCTTGAGGATTTTCTTTGCATGTCGCAAGCCAAGTGATAAATGGTTCCGGAACAACATGACATAAATTTCCCCAACTACGCCCGTACTTATAAAGGCTCCAACCAGACCGACGAATGTAGTGATGCTGTACATACAGCACTAATTGCTGTGTCAAAGCATCCTGAGTGGTTGTTTTGATTCTGAATCTTTTACGCGGTTTGATAAGTAAATCAATAAACAACGTTGCCATAAACGCCTATCAGTCTGTGTATCATCACTAAACGTATAATGTTACTCAATAATTCCGTTAATAACATCCAAAACCACTAGTTTCGGCCCAAAGTGAACCTTATATTTTTTAATATATGATACTGATTAATAATAAAATATTCTATGTCACCTTAATTTCTGATGATTGGATTCCATCTTAGCCCTCAACATCATGAAGACTTCCAACCTTGTACATTGATAATGTGAACAATTACCAAATCGATAAAGAAAAAAAATCAAATTCAATAAGAATCCACTTAAATAACTGCCAAAAAACCGAAACACCGCGCCAAATCGTTCAATAAATAAGCAAACGGACAATTGATTAATATAGTTAATTATTCTGTTTTGCTGCTTATGTCGATCTAATGATCTGTAAAAAGGATTTTTTGCAGATCATTGATCCGAAAAGTTGGGTTTGTCGGGATTTTAGATCTGCCAATGGCATCATTTACAGCATTTAAGATCGTATAAAAAAGCATTTACACAATTTACGTTTGCAAATACACTTCGCGGCATACTTAAGCACAGGCTTCAAAGGATCGCCAGTCCGCCAACTAGCACCCCCGTTGAACCTTGTAATTTTGCTTTAGCCTGGACTGTGCCTGATTACACCTAATCTGGCACCTCCCTGCCCCGGGTGTCGGGTGCAGTCCAGGCTAAAGCGCAGTCAGGAGAAACCGCGATGTCCGTTTCCTCTTACAACAGCCTCTGCCAATCATCCAACATGGGATTGATTTTGGCGGAGCCTGCCTGTCTCGCTGCGCTTTATCATTTTTCTGCCGCTCATCAACGGGGAATGTCATGGAACGCTGGTATCTCGCCTGCCATAAAGCAGGTAAAGACAATGTCTTTAAAGCCCAAATGACGTTAGAACGCATGAATATCATGGCGTTCAGCCCTGTCATGCGTACATACCGTCCCCGTTCCGATCGTCCAGGCCAGCTGCGGCCGGTGATGGAGCAAATGTTTCCTGGGTACCTCTTCATCTTCTTTGATACCGAAATCCACCATTCATCAAAAATCGAACTCTGCCCTGGGATAAGTCACCTGGTACGTTTTGCCGGTGAAATCACTCCAATTCGAGATGCTGTTGTGGATGACGTAATGCAGTTACCTGTTTGCGTGCAAGCCTTTTCCCGTAAGAACCCAGGCAAACGACGCTGGGATAAAGGGGCAACACCTCTTAATCAGCAACAGCGCCAACAAATACAGGCGTTGGTTGATACAAATGATGGCGACACCCGCAGCGCCCTATTCTTTGCCTTCATAGAAGCACTACGCTAACCGCTATCCCCGCTTTATTTGATTTCAGCATTTCTCTGTACAACCGGAGGATAGATGTCGAAGCAAGCCCTGAGTAAAACCATTGCCGTTGACTGGCAACCCGAAGATTTTGTCTTGCAAACATTCGCCCTTGAAGACGATGCCCGGAGCACTTGCCGAGCTGAAATTGACAGCGGTGAAAATTTCCTCCCTCAATATTTATCCCTGCTGAGCCGTTGCCGCTCACTGCGCCAAACATCACGCCAGCAGCAAAGACATCCCTAATTAACACCCCCCTTGGCTGCCCGGTACCCCGGTCGGTCTTTTTTATTGATTACGTGCTTACGTCTCTACGTAACCGAGGTGATATTTATGACACAACGGAAAAACTACTCATTGAATGCCAAACATAATCAGATGCTTAATGAGCAAGCGGTAAATTTGACGGGGATCCTCAGTCGTCCAGTAGCCTGTCGTGATGTGCTTGAGGCCATTTTGGACCTGACCTCAACGCTGGATAATAACGCCCTGGCACAGCGAGTTCTTGATCGTGCCAATGAACCAAAGCGTGGTCGACGCCCCGGCCCGAGGAAAAACCGCCTATGAAATCATTCCTCCCCGTCGCTCTTCCGGTGGTGTTGACTGGGTGTGCCCTTAATACCCACACACCGCCGACAGTACCGGCACAGCAGTTTGTCACTACGCTGATCCAGGAACAGCTCCCCATTATCCAACAGGCACAGGCAGAACTCGCTAAAGCCAGCCGTGTAAATCTCTCACCGGGCACGCCATTACCTTTACCTGCTTCATCAAAAGTCCTGCCGGCAAGAAATGCAACTGAGACACCTGCACTGGCGGGTCAGGCTGTTCCCACATTGCATGCTATTCGTTATCTCGGGAAACGCGTTGGAACACCTGCGCTGGCGGGTGCAGGTAAATCCCAGACACTTCGTCAGGCTTTGCGCCAGATAGTGCCGGCAGGGTGGCAAGTTGCTTTCTCGCAAGAACTTAAGCCGGATACTCGCGAAACACTACAGTGGGCCGGTAATGATCAATGGCCATTTGTTTTGGACGACGTCTTGCAACGACAAAGCAAGGTGGCCTTGCTCGATTGGCAAGCCCAGCGCGTTTCCGTCGCGTCCAAATCGGCCGCGTTTACACCAGGAATGGCAGTAACATCACCACAAATCAAAACGTCAGGACCTACGCCTACAGCCCCAACGAGCACCAGTAAACAAGGTGCGGTTGCTTCTGGGCGCAATCCATTCGGTGGAAAATTACCAGTGCCACGTCCTGCTGCAGCGGTTAAAACCACTGCATTTGTGACCTTGCCTAAAACAGTTATTAAGCCAAAGGTCTGGCGGATAGAAGCCGGTAGCACGCTGAAAGACACCCTGTTTAATTGGGCTGCAAGTGAAACGTGCTCTACTCCGGGAGTCGCTAATTGGACTGTGGCGTGGCTGACACAAGCTAACTATCGTATCGATGCTCCGTTGCAGTTTGAGGGCAGTTTCAGAGATGCGCTGAACGGGTTGTTCACGCTATACGGTACGGCAAAAGTGCCACTGTATGCAGGTGTGCGTAACGAACAATGCGTCATATCGGTGGACGATAAGGAGATCCACTGATGGTCTATTGGCTGTTATCGGTGTTTATAGGTTTCCTCGTCTGGTCAAACATATCACCCCATGACCAAACGGGTACACAGTTGCAGGATAGCACGCTGAGCCAGCGCGCTATTCAAACCGTCCGTTATATCAATGATATCAATGACTGGCGCTATAACAATCCTTCGCAAAAAGACGGTGTAATCCCGGACAGCGCCTTCGGCTGGTCATCCCTTCCTGCGTTACACAATGTACTGCAGGCTGACCGTGTCTATGTCTACCAACCTGACCAACCTGGGCTGATGTCTGCGCTGTTAGCACAAAGCCGGCACTCAGCCTTAGTTGGAAAAGTTGTTGCAAGACGCCTGTTAGACAGTTTTGGCAACGACATGCAGGTCAATGTGCCGGATAGCATTACTGACGGTAGCCTGGTGTACCTCAACTAATCCCTCTCCCCCAAGGTTAAAAATGAAAAAACACCTCCCCTTAACCGGGTTGGCGGCGACATTGTGTTTGCTGCTTTCCGGATGTGCACCACTTGAACGTATCGACAAAATCGACCACACCGTCTCACAGAATGAAAAACAAGCCGATAAACACCTGCATGCGATAAAAAACGGCGCTGTCGTTCGTGATCTGACATCACAATGGATCAACCCCTATCCATTAAATGCGCAGGCCGGGGGTAATGGCTTACTACCGCCCTGTGCCGTCGCCATCAACCGCCCCGGTAGCATTACGTTGGCAGAGGTCAGCGCCTTCATCAGTAAACGATGCCGCCTGCCTGTCGTCGTCACCCCGGATGCACAAGCCATGCCCGCCCCAACAGGAGGCGGGAGGACGGAACAACTCAGTGGCCCCGTTCCCGCACCAGACCCTAATGGGATGGTGCCTTTGGCCGCGTTGGGCGGCTCACCCGTACGCCCTGCACCGGCGGTAACCGGTGGTACTGCACTGAGGGGCGTGTTTTGGCAGGGGGAACTGGGCGGGTTGCTCGACAATGTCACCACACGCCTGGGATTGTCATGGCGTTATGAACAGGGCCGGATCGCTATTTTCTACCTCGACACCCGCACCTTCCCGGTCATGTTTATGGACAGTAAAGCGAGCTTTGGCTCCAAGACAGTGAGCGGTACCACATCGTCAATGGGCGCTACGGGCGACAGCAGCGGCGGTGGACTCAGTGGAGACTCAAATACCTCCCAGGCGACCGAGATGGAAATCAAGTCCAGCCTTTATGAGGACGTCACCAATACCATCAAGTCGATGCTGACGCCGGGTACCGGCCGCATGAATCTGTCCGCCGGTGTGCTAACTGTCACCGATACGCCGCGTGTACTTGAACAGATCGGTCGTTATCTGGATGACCGCAACAATGAGCTCAATCGACAAGTGGTGCTCAACGTACAGGTCTACAGCGTGGAAAAACGCACTCAGGATCAGTACGGAATTGATTGGAACGCCGTATTCAACAGCGGCAGCATCGGATTGTCATTGACCAATGCATTCAGTGGTGCTGCTTCCGATGCCCTGAACGGGGGTGTTTCTATCCTTGATGGCAAAGGTGCCGGCACAAAGGCCTTTATCAAAGCCTTGTCCGAGCAAGCGAATGTTAGCGTGATGACCGAAGCATCCAGCATGACCACTAACCTGTCCGCAGTACCCATTCAGGTTGCTCTGCAACAGGACTATGCCTCCAACGTCACCACCGAAAACACGGCCAACGTCGGCTCATCGAGCAGCATCACCAAATCGACGATCACTACCGGCTTCAATATGACGGTATTGCCATTCCTGATGCCCAAGTCGCCAAAAATGCAGCTGCAGTTCGCGATTAATATGTCGGATGACCCGACCATGCGCACGTTTACCAGCGAAAAAACGTCTGTCGAACTGATGAAAACTCGCCTCAAGACGTTTACCCAACGCGTGATCATGCAGTCCGGACAAACGCTGGTGCTGAGTGGCTATCAGTCTCTCAATAACACCGCTAACCGTCAGGGAGTTGGGAGTTTCCGCTTCTTCGGGCTTGGCGGTGGAGCCAACGGTGAGAACAACAAAACCATGCTTGTCATTCTTATCACCCCTGTCATCTTGGGATAAGCCATGAAACAACAGACGACATACACGTTGCAGAATGGGAAGGTTTGGCTTGTGGCAGGATTGCACTGGCAATATCTTCCGTTACGTGGGCGCCGTAGCATGCGAATGCGCGCTAAAGAGGCAAATGCCAGTCACTGGGCGGCGTTGTCTATCGGCGACGGACAAGCTCAAGGCACGTTACTGGGCACTGTCACTATCTCTGATAAATCCCCCCGGACAAAGGGGCAACATTCGTTGGCATCGATGGCGTTAGCTGTTATGCCGGTGCTACCAGAAGCCTGTTACGGTGTTTTCCCCCTCGCTGATGGCCAATATTGGTTTGTCGCTATCAGCGACGGCATGCTCTCCCCGTTCGGCGACATCGTAGGCGACGATGCAGCCATACGAACCGCAGTTTCAAATTTTCTACAGATAACCTCGGCACCAACAGCAGGTTGGACGGTGTACGCCCCACGCGGTTTTTTCCCGGATAAGGAAACCGAAGATAAGGCGCTCTCAGCACTGATCGACAACAAAATCGGTTTACGACGCGCCCGCCTAAGTAAAACGCATAACCCTCAGTTACTGTGGTTATGGGGCATTGCAGTAGTGGCCTTGGGCACGGGATATGCCGGTTATACGGCGTGGCAAACACATCTGGAAGATGCGCGTATTGCCGCCGCTCAGGCCGCATTGATGGCCAGGCAACAATTGGAGCAACAGGCTCCGGCAGACAACCTGAAACCCTGGGCAATGCAACCGAAATTCCCCTCGATGCTCAGTGCCTGCAGTAGCGTGTGGAAAGACGCGCAGATTTCCATTGCGGGATGGGTGTTCAACACGGCCACATGCGATGCACACGGTAAGATCACGCTGCACTACACCTTGCCGAATGGGGGCACCGTGGGGGACTTTGCCTTGCGGTTGCCCGTTCTCTATGGGTCAGATATTCAACCGGTGTTTAATATTCCCGGCAGCGCGGATGATGCGTCCTTTGCCTTAACCGTTCCGCTATCACTGCCGGAAACCCCTGAAGTTTTACTCCCGGGCAACCAACAGATTCAACATCTGACCAGCTATGCCCAGCGCATCAATGCCCGTCTGCGCCTCAGTGAAACAGATGCTGCCACCCAGTTAACACAGGGGGACATACAAAACCTGCCCTGGCGTACCTATAGCTTTACGTTCATTACCGACATACCGCCTGATCGGTTGTTTGCCCCTACGCGCTTCAATAGCCGTGGAATAAGGGCTTCCAGCATCACGACCACGCTCAAAAACAACCGTCTGGAATACACCATTGAGGGACTTCTGTATGCCAACCGTTAAATCCTGGGTAACACCCTGGGCGTTGTGCCTGGTGTTGACCGCACCCGGTGCATTCGCCGCGCCTGTCGCTGACATACCGGCGGCCCCACTTGCTACACCGTCGGCTGAACAGTCGGTGAAGCCGCCAACATCAGCAGATATTCCCCTGCCAACCACTTTCTCCCGCACCGAGGCTGGACGGGCATTAAATCTGGGGCAACTGGAAGCCATACAGGCTGAGACGGTGCTGTATGAGGCTCAGCTTGCCAGGGCCAAAGCTTTGAATGAGCTGCAAAAAAACGGTTATGACCGAGGATTGGATCAACCTTTCAATCCAGCGCCCCCTGCTCAGGACAACAAGAACGAAGTCAAGGGTGCAACTCAAGATGCCACCCCACCACAAATCGTTGAGATCACCGGTACCGGTAAGGGCTTTACCGCTGTGTTAGCCCTCAGTAATGGCAACCAGGTCACTGTACAAGCAGGGAACCGCATTCCAGGTACGGAATACGTTGTTAAACGTATCAACCTCAATGAAGTGGTCGTCACCGGGAAAAACCAAACAATGGTGTCACTTTCCTTTGCGGGGTAGCGAACATGTTCGAAAAACGCGGTTCAACATACATCTATTTGGACCTGACAAAGTCTGAAGCCCCCACCCTGTACATCTCTGATGCTCACATCGGTCACTTGGCCGTTCAGTCTGAAATTGCCAACGCGCACAAGAAACACCCCAGGCTGCACATCGAGCGCGTACAGCTCGATAAATTAAGAGAATTGCAGCAAAGCCAGGTAACAGACAACCCCGAGGCTAACGATTACTCCGCGCAACAGGCGAAAATCATCGGTTTTTTTCGGGAAGCCAAGAAAAAAGGTGCCAGTGATATTCATCTGCTGATCGGGATGAATAATGTGACAGTGGTGCAATTTCGCGTGCACGGTGATCTCGAAACGGTGACCCAATTGGATCATGCCGAAGGGGTAACGCTAGCATCAACTATCGTGATGTCTATGTGTGACGTGGCCGAAAAGAGTTTTAACCCCAATCGTGCGCAAGATGGGCGGGTGCGCAAAGAGTTTCTGCAGGGGCTTAAGTTATTCGGCGCACGCTATGCCCATACGCCAGCAGAGTTTGGTTTGTATGTCGTAATGCGCATTTTACCTGATGAAGGCAAAGCCCCTCCCACACTGGACGAATTGGGTTTTTTACCGGAACAACAAATACTCATTCGCCGCATGCTGGCACGCCCCGAAGGCGTGATTATCCTGTCAGGCCCGACCGGCTCCGGGAAAAGTACCTCCCTGCGTACATTCAGCGAGATGTACCTGTCTTTTACAGGTCACCGTAAACGCTTGATGACGCTGGAAGATCCGCCAGAGGGGTTGATTCTGGGAGCAGTTCAGACCCCCATCATTGCCGATAAAAACGATCCGGATGCCGTTAGTCGTGCCTGGGTTAGGTCTATTTCTGCCGCGTTGCGCTTAGATCCTGATGCCATGGTCGTCGGCGAAATTCGTGATGCCAACTCGGTTAAATCTGCACTGACGGCGGCCAAGTCCGGCCACCTGGTGGAAACGACGCTGCATGCGAATGACGCTGTCGGCATTCTTGACCGCCTGACCGACACATTGGGTATCCCCATGGGCCAGGTGGCCGATCCTCAAGTCATGATCGGGCTAATTGCCCAACGACTGGTGCAATTGCTGTGCCCTCACTGCAAAAAAAGCTGGAGTGAGGTCTGTGACAAGCTGGAAGAAGAGAAGAAAGGGCTACTTGAGCGGTTTTGCGAGGTGGAGAAACTGGCCTTTCGTCATCCGGAGGGATGTGAGCACTGTTACAAGGGCGTTACCGGTCGGCGTGTTATTGCCGAAGTTATCCGCCCTGATGCCCGGTTTATGGAACTCTTTCGCCATGAGGGCAAGCTGACCGCACGCAGTTATTGGGTTAACGAATTGGGGGGTATTACCCGCGGACAACATTTGCTGCGTTATCTCAATGCAGGGATGGTCGACCCGATTGATGCGGATTACATCAGTCCGCTGGACGAGGACAGTCTGACCTTGCTGCCGCCGGAGATAAAATCATGATTTTACGCTTGCGCGAACGTCTGGCAGCACTCCGCAGTAAACTGCCCTCATCGAAAAACATGAATGAAGGGTTAGGCCGTTGGCTGGCTCAAAAAACCTTCTCCACCGCCGACCGGCTGACCCTCTACGAGGATTTGGCTTTCCTGCTCGACAATAACCTCAAGGTGGAAAAGGCCCTCCAGGCAATGATAGGAAGCTACGGAGGAAAACGTCCCCCGGTTGTTTATTGCCTGGAGGAAATGCTCAACGCCCTGCGCCAGGGAAAATCAGTCGACCAAGGGCTCTCATCCTGGATACCCCAGCAGGAAGCTGCAATTCTCAGCGGCGGTGTCCAGGACGGTAACCTGGCTGCTGCTTTATATCGAGCCATTACTGTTGTTCAGGGAATGTCTGATATGAAATCAGCGTTGGTTTCCACGCTGACTTACCCGTTAATGCTACTGGCAACGACATTCGCCATGATGAAAATGGTGACTGTCTATTTTTTGCCTCGGCTGGAGTCATTATCAGCTCGAGATCATTGGGTTGGCGCCTTGTGGTGGCTTAGCGCCATCTCCGAATTCTTTGTCAATCACGCCATTATCCTGTGTGTGTTCATCATTCTGTTCGTTGTTTTCGTGATCTGGTCGATGCCGAACCTCATAGGGAAAACACGGCAGCATGTTTTAGACCGTTTATTGCCCTGGAGCGTATATCGCGACGTTCTCGGTGTGGGGTTCCTTCTGAATTTCAGTGCATTGATGCGGGCACAGGTGAAAACCGAAGACGCAATCGAAATGCTGAGTCGCTATGCGCCGCCCTGGTTGTATGAGCGCTTAGCTGCCACTCAGCACCAGGTCAGACAAGGTAACCACCTCGGTCTGGCATTACGCAATGCCGGCTACGGTTTCCCTTCCCCACGTGCTATCGACAAGTTGGTCCTGCTGACCGATGGCGATAACGCTGAAATCATTATTGAAAACTTTGCTCGAGCCTGGCTTGTGCAAACTGTAGTCCGGATCAAGCGGACGGCGTCCTTACTTTCCAACCTCGCATTGGGCACCAACGCTGGATACATGATCCTGATCGTCCTTGCTACACAAAACCTCAACGACCTCGTGGGCGCACATTAATGTGCCCATCTTTCTAAAAACCTAAAGGAAATAGTATGGAACAGACACAAACACCACTTCGTTCAGTGATCAACCGTGGTGCAATTACCCTGCTTGAAGCAGCTATTTATATCGTTATTGCTTTGGTAATACTGACGGTTGCCATTACCCAGGGAGGGGGGTTGTTTAACAAAAACGATGCCAGCACTGAGTACAACAATGCCGCAGAGTTGCTGACTAACAGTCGCAGTATGCTGAAAACCTCTGGCATCTATAACTTCGCAGCAGCGGATGCCATGACGGGGGCACTGATCCAGTTTGGTGGTGCGCCGGCAAACATGACTGTTGTGGGTACAAAGTCTTCCGGAACCGCCAAGCTTCAAAACTTGTGGGGTGGGGCTGTCACCGTGCAACCCGTTGCTACCGCTGGCGGTCAGAAGTCCTCCTTCTCACTGACCTACGCGGCGGTTCCACAGGAAGCGTGCATTACTCTGGCGACCAAGCTGAGTGCGGCGCCGAGTGTTGTGACCACCATGGTTAACGGCACGTCGACTAATGGTGCAATCGCGGCGAGCGCCGTTGGCGCACAGTGCACTGCAGATAAAGGCTCGGTGGGTCAAAACACCCTCACTTTCACAAGCAACACCTGATGCCCATCCCGCCGGTAACGTCCTGTTGCCGGCCTCCTTCTGGAGTGCATTCTTATGTTGTTTTCTTTTCAACGTGCCTTGTCCTGTCTGGTGTTGGGCGGGGCGTTATTATTATCGCTGCCGGCACAGGCGTTCTGTTTTAATGAAGCCGGGGCACGCTATAAAGTCGACCCCCTATTACTGCGTTCGATGGCTACCGTCGAAAGCAGCCTAAACCCCCGAGCAGTCGGCATGAATCGCGATAAGAAGGGGCACGTCACCAGTCGCGATTTCGGGCTGATGCAAATCAATGATCGACACATTCCTCAATTGCGTGCTCTTGGGCTTATTACGAGTGAACAAGACCTGCTGAACAATACGTGCCTCAATGTACAAATCGGAGCATGGATACTGGCGAAACACCTAAAGCAATGCGGCGTAAATTGGCAATGCCTCGGCTCCTACAATGCCGGGTTCGCTGACAATAATGGCCCGCGTCGCATGATTTACGCCCGGAAGATCTATGCCATGTACATGAAGCTCAAGGGAGGTGCGGCCTGATGGCCATGTACCTTTTGAAGATCACTCTGCTGATCGGCTTCGCCAGTGTTTTTCTCGTTATCCTCACACAACCGCTCGTTAATCAGGCCAAGCAATTTCTACTCGAACATCATGGGCCACCGCTCACTCAATTGCAGATACGTAGCGTCACGATAACTTTCGTCGGCACCGGCACTGTCCTGATCGCAACAACAGCATTAGCTGGCTTCCCGTGGTTAGGGGCCGTCAAAATCATTGGATTACTCGCATGGGGCATCCCAATGGTGTTACTCGACATGCGGAACTACTGGCTGCCACTACGGTATACCAATGGATTTTGGCTGACAGGTCTGCTGTTTACCTGTCTGCCTGGGAGCACGCTCACCCTGACGGAGGCGCTCACAGGCAGTATCGGCATGTTTATGTTCCTCTATACCTTTCACTACAGTGCCAAAAGCCTGCGGGGTGAAGAAGGGTTTGGCCTGGGCGATGTGCATTTGATCGCCGCGCTGTGTGCCTGGTTTCCCTGGCAGTTGGCCAGCGTGCTGAGTGGATGTGCATTCTTGTTGTTTATCGTTGGGGCGTTGCTGACGAAAAAAATGGCTCAACCTTATGCTCCCTGGCTGTTCGCCTTACTGGCGACCTTGGCCGGAAGCTCTCCTCAACTGACCCTATCAGGTGCTTTATGACTGCTGAAGTTGCCAACCCTCGTATCAACCGGGGGGTATCGTTGATCTCAATGGCCATCGTGCTGGGGATCGTGTTGATTGCTGCGCCGATCGGACTGGAAAGATATTCCAACTATGTGGAGGAACAAACCTGGGTCATAACAGCGACACACCTGAGCACCGTGAGCCAGGGCGCACGCCGATACGTCAAAGATAACTACGACACCCTACTGAATCAGGTTAAGGGCGGCGGTAATGTCACGGTAACCGGACAAATCCTGCGTGATAAAGGGTATCTGCCGACAGGTTTCTCCCTGACCAACAATAATACTCAGAACTATATCCTCGCGGTGACACGCAATCCTGCGCAAACCGACAAACTGGTTGCGTTTGTTTTGACTGCAGGTGGCCAGGATATTGCGTTCAAAGGGCAGCGGTATATTGCGCAGAACACGTCTGGTCTTGGTGGGTATCTCTATCCCGCCAATATTGCCAACGGTGCCGGCGGGGGCTGGGAAGTCAATCTGGCCAGCATGGGACTTAGCGGACAAAGCGGCCATCTGGCGGTTTATTTAACGTCAGAGGTATTGGCCGGCGGGGCGGAAGAAAGCGATCGCCTGTATCGTTTTCAGGTTAACGGTCGTCCTGATCTCAATAAGATGCATACTGCGATTGATATGGGCGCCAACGATCTGAACAACGCAAATGCTATCAACGCGAAAACAGGCAACTTCAGTGAAGACGTGACGGGTAAACGCGTTGTTGCAAATGAATACGTTTACTCAAATGGCTGGATTTCCGCAAAGGGCGATATCAAAAGTGACACAGGTTGGCTCATCACCAAGCATGGAAAAGGCTGGCTCAACGAAGACCACGGCGGTGGGCTTTACATGGATGATAACGACTGGATTAAGTCGATTAACAATAAAGGCATTTATACCGGCGGCCAACTGAAAGGGGGGAGTGTTCGTGCCGATGGGCGCGCATCCGTGGGCGAATATCTACAGCTGGATGGCACAGCTAATGAAGGATGGGGCTGTAGCCCCAACGGATTAGTGGGTCGCACTGGCGATGGCGCTCTGCTGTATTGTCAGAATGGGTTATGGCGAAGTACAGGAAAAGGCAACGGTGCCTATCAACAACTGGGGTACCACATAGGAAATTATTCAGGGTCTAATCCTGGGACTTCAACAATGTCGGTGAGTGCCCTCGGGGGACAATCCACCAAGAACTGGGGCGTTAATGATGGTTCTTGTGATAACACTTACGCTTTGACCGCATTCGTAAACGGTTTAAATGTCGCGACGAGTATAAATAACAATCCGCAATGGGCCAAAAGCACCACGATCAACTTCACCGTACCGGCGGGCGCTACATTCAACATTGTTTCCGATCCGTTACCTGACCGTGGATGTAGCCCCGGGTCGTTCAACGTATTGAGTTACCAATAAATCGCATTACCCCACCTTTCCGTAGGACACTCATCAATGAAAACCTTTATGGTCGCATGCACTGTGCTAATGCTCAGTGCATGTTCGCGTGACATATCTACTCATTCACTGGTTACCCCTCAGACTCACATCATCCACTCAGCACAGGACATACAAAACACCACGACCCTACTCAACCAAGCTGACGCCATTAACCAGACACGTTCATCGTTGTTCATCCCACGAATCACCGCTAACTCTCAGAGGATCGCAGTGGATTGGGACGGCGACGCTATCGAACTGCTCAGTCAGTTAGCGCATCAACGCGGTTTGTCCTTTGCTTATACGGGCGTTCGCCTGCCCCTGCCCCTGACAATCCATGTACAGGACGCAACCTTTGAACAGGTTCTGCGTTTGGTTCGCACCCAGATCGATTGGCGAGCTCAGTTGGATCAGCAGCCAACTGAGCTACGGCTCTATTTCATGTTACCCCTGAAAAAAGGAAAACTGGCATGACACGAAAAGCCCTGGCCCTGTGCCTGGCACTGGTCACGGTGCCGGCTATCGGGGCTACAACTGAATCATCCCCGCCACCAAGTATTGATGCCTATTTGTCACCCAAGACCATAGACAAACATGGCCTTAACGACACGCTCTGGCAGCTACTTAATGATGCTGGCCAAACCGTGGGCTTTCGTGGGGGAAAGGCTCAACGCGCCTGGGAGCTTCAACAGGCTCTGAATGGTCAGAACGATGCGCTTAATCGCTTATATACGTTCGCCCCCCTCATCAGCAGACAAGGTTGGTTACCTCCGGTGATCGTGGCATCAGAATCTCTGGCCCACATTACCGATAGTCAAATCCGCACAGCTAACAAGGTCTACAACATTCTCGTTCCCGAGCGATTTGTCAGTAACCCGCCGACCTGGCGCCAATATTTGCTGGCTGGCCTGGGCATCAACACAGACATTCCAACGGAAATCCGCCCTAAAAATGGAGATGAGGAAAAAGTCTGGAGGGCAGCTATAGAGAAAGGGTGGCAGGAAGGGCGAGAAAGTGCCGACCGAACCCTGGAAAGTAATTTTGGACGGCTGACCCGGGATTACACCGGCATGGTGCGTTATTCCACCCTTGTACAACAGGGCATGATCACACCACCAGTGGTCAGTGAACAGCTGCAGTCTGTCACCGGTTCGAAAGACAAGCTGATGCTGGGCGACAAAGTCCGTGACCTGAAACAACGTGCCGGCTTCGAACTGGATAAAAAACGCTGGAAACCCACGATAAACACCCAACAGTAATCAACATCACACTCAGCAAGGAGTGTCGACATGACGGATTTAGACAGTTTTGATTTCAGGGGCGGTCTTACCGCTGACAAACTCCGAGAGTTCTTCGTTCACTGTTACCGCCATAACGTATCGGATATTCATCTACAAAGTGGCAGTCCCATCGTTGTCGATCATCATGGCCGTAAAGTGGTCGCCAGTCAGTTCCCTCTGGAACATGCCAATTTGGTTCGCCTGATTGATGAGGTGTATACCCCGGATATCAAATCCCTCGTTCAGGGAGGGCAAGGGGCCGATCGCCCCCTGCAGTTAGAAGGTGACAATAATGGCCGTTTTGGGCTCGAACGCGGTGAGCGTGTCAGATTTCGGACCAACTTCATCCAGGCGACGATCGGTGCACTCAATACCGCCATTGCCATGACTCTGCGTATCATCCCGTCGAACATCCCCATCCTTGAGGATATGGGGATAGAAGAGGATTTGTTCCGCAGCTTTTTACCGATGGATGGCATGGGGTTGGTCTGCGGCCCGACGGGTTCGGGAAAGTCCACGCTTCTGGCCTCCGTATACCAGCATTACGGTGAAACAAACCCTAACGGCAAACTGGTGACCTATGAGGATCCTGTCGAGTATTTGTTAAACAGCCCTCGATTATTGCTGCGACCGCAGCAGTCTGAAATAGGACGTGATGTACCCAGTTTTGCCCATGGTTTGCGCCTGGCTTTACGTCGGGCTCCCCATATTATCGGCATCGGTGAAATCCGTGACCTTGAGACGCTTCAGGCTGCAGTCGCTTGCGCCCAGTCCGGACACTTAACGTTAGGTACACTTCACGCCTTCTCACCCGGGCATGCCTTTTCACGCTGTGTCTTGATGGCACCCAACGACTCACGTGAACAAATCGCCTTCGACCTTCTGGACGCCATGCGCTTTGTCGTTGTGCAACACCTGTTGCCGACGATCGATGGTAAACGCCAGGCTGTCCGGGAATATGTGCTGTTTGATGACGACTGGCGCCACCGGCTTGGACTCGAACACTACTCACGCTGGCCAGACATGATTAACGCAACGCTACGGGAAAAACAAAGCCGGATCGCAGACCAAGCCTGGACGCTGTTTGTTGAAGGTCGCATCGATAGCCGTGTCGCTGAGCGAGTGATCGGTTGGCGGGAGTTCACCGATAAACAACGGAGGCATTGATGGATAACGACTATTCCCCCTGGCTCGACAGTGGGCGGCCCGCCACCTTCTGGGGCATTCCCGTATTGGTTTATCTGGTGCTGCTTATCTGGGTCATTTGGCCAAGTCTGCCCGTGCTCATGTTTTGCATCGCCTTGCTGATTTTTTACAAGGTGCTGGCCATCTTCGGTTACACGCTAACAGTGCTGTTGCAACGACTGCTGCACCGGATGCGGGGAAACATCATTACCGGGCGACCTTGGTGGTATCGAAAGTTTTTTGAATAGGAGCTGTGATGAAAGAACAATATGCAAAATCTGACACGCCATTTCTGGCCGGCTATTTACTCCAATCCCTGATATACCGCCCTACTCGCATTTGGATTGGCATCTATTCGGGTAATGTCGACGAACTGGGCTGGGAGGGGGAATGAAAGTCACCGAACCGACTTACCTGGTGATCCCGTTTGAGCAACTTAAAGAAGCCAAGCGCCAGGCTGGAAAACTTGAGAATGGCCAAAATGCTCTTGAATTCGATGCTGATAAAAAACTGTGGTTCGCCAGACCTGGGGCGGATCTCAGCAAACTATCGCGATGGCGGACAGACACTGCCCTGGTGATGTCTGCACTGGGCGATCCGCAACAAGAATTTGGCGACTTTATCCGCGTCCTTGGGGGAAAACTCAGCGGGCCCCCAGAAATGGATGGCAAAGCTCACCGTATCGCAATGGATGACGATACACCCGGGAAACAGTCAGGGGTTTATGTAGGCCATAAGGATGGCTTTGCCAACGGCTGGTTCATCGACCATCGCGCGGGAGATCATCGTAACGTTTGGTCATCAGCCTCTGCCCGGCCAGATCCTACTGTTATTGCTCACCAAAAGGCGATAGCCGCTCAGGAGCAACATCGGCGTGAACAACGCAAGATTAAGGAACACAATCAGGTCGCACAGGCATCCGCTTCTCGTTACGCCCCCCTCAATCAGGCTGGCCATAATCATGCTTACCTGAACAAAAAAGGGGTCAAAGCCGCAAAAGGTCTCCGCTCAGAACGAGAAAACCTGGTCATTCCGCTCAGCAATGCAGCCGGGGATATCCGTACACTGCAAACCATCGCACCCGATGGCAGTAAACGCCTCAGCAAGGGTGGCCAAAAGGAGGGCAGTTTTTTTGTCGTCGGTGGTTCATTGAAAAATGGCAGTCCCATCGTCTTTGCCGAGGGGTACGCGACCGCATCCAGCGCTGCAATGGCCCTTCAGCATCCCGTCGTCATGACCGTTGACTCCGGCAATCTGGTAAAAGTGGCGAAAGCCCTGCATGAACACTATCCCGACAGTCCTAAGCTGTTTTTGGGGGATGACGACCTGCCAAAACCTAAACGCCCAGGTAACCCGGGTAAAGAGAAAGCAGAAGAAGCCGCCGACGCCACGGGCGGCACGGTAATACTGCCGACGTTTACGCAGTCAGAACGCCAACGAGGCCTTACCGATTTTAACGATTTTCACCAGGCCCGGGGGTTAGAAGCATTAACGCAATTCCTGGCACCAACATTTGCCGCATTGAATGTCACTCAAGTGGAGCACACCGTGGAAAATATCCCCGTCGCTGAACCGGCACAGGCACCGGTAGACGATATGCCCCCTCCGTCGATACCGGAGCCAACCGAACCGAACATCAGTGCCAGCGACACTAAGATGCCAGCGTCATCCGATCTCGCGTCGGTTATCACTGTAGCAACATCTGCTGAACCTTCGTTTCCCGTCCAAGAAGACTATGCCGACTACAGCCATATTATTGCAGAATTGGATGAACAGGAGACCCTGGAGTATTCACCGACAGTCCCTGCCCCAGCATCCATTAAGGATGATCAGAAAACTGATGAAGTTAAATTAATAGATAAACAGGCAAAAATTGCACCCACAGAATTAACGTCTCTCAATGCGGCTGCGGATCATGTCGAAGACGTTAATGAGCCTGTTTCATTTGCCAGCCGGCTAACACCCGCACCGAATCCAAACCCCGTAAAGAAAGCAACCAATACGTCTCCAACGGAACCGCGGGCTTCCGACATTGAGCCCGAAGTTGACGGTATACGGATAGAAATGCCAGACGGCAAACAAACTCGCCAGGTCACCCCTCTTGATCTGGATGCATTAATGCAACAGATCACTCATGAAATTGCAGCGGATGGCCGTTCTGTAAAATATTTGTTCTCCGGTGAGCCGGCTTTTGTTGACCACGGTGACCGACTCACGATGGCCAATGCCACGGCGAGCCAAAACGATGCCATGATCTTGACTGCCCTGCTGGTTGCCCGTGAGCAATATCGGGGACGTATTGAATTGACCGGCAGCGATGAGTTTAAACAGCGTGCTGTAACGTTGATCGCCGAGTACAACCTCGATGTCAAAATGAAGAACCCACAACAACAGTTGATGCTGGATGAAGCGCGCAAGGCATTGAGCAATGAACCCGCACCGGGAGACACCCCTACGCCAGTCGGAACGCCGACGGCAGCGATTGTGCCAGAACGCGAGTCAACATCATCCTCTGTTGCCCCCTCAGAAAAAAACAGTCTCCCGCCGGAACTCAGACCGACGGTATTGCCACCCGATGAACCCCGTAACGCCAGCCGCAAAGAGAGCGAAGCCGGACTGACCGGTACCTTACTGGGGCACGGTCAGGCCCGTTATAACTTCGACGAGTCGGAGAACAACAGCTACTACGTGCATTTACGCACAGCCGGGGGCGAACGGTACATTTGGGGGAAAGAGCTTGCCCAAATCGTACCCGCCAGTGGCCTCAAGAAGGATGACGTTGTTACGCTGAGCTGGTTAGGTAATAAAGAAGTGACGGTTACCGCTAAAATTCGGGATGAAGAGGGAAAGGTCATTGTTGATGCCGACGGCACTGAGAAAACCAAGGAAATCACTACCCATCGCAACCAGTGGGAGATTAAATCGGCTATCGACCCACAATTACTGGTCAGTCACGAACAACAGGCCACGCCACCGGCGACATTGGTTGCTTACGACATGACCCACTTTACCGCGTTGCAGCAACAAGTGATCCAACTGGCCAAAGATGCCGGTATCTCGTTGCCACCGCTTCCTGAACCTACCAGCGATCTGGTGTGGCTTAAACCCAACGGAGAAGGAACTGCCGCCCCGGCAACACGTCCGGCACAACCAAACCTGCCGGTACAAACTCAGGATGCCGGCACGGTATTGATGAAAGCTATGGACAGTGAAAATCAGCTCAAGCTACTACTGGTTAAAGGCCTGGGTGAGTATGTTCAGGGCGTTGTGCAATATCAGGACGAATATCATCCGGTGCTGGGCAAACTCTGCACCAATGACAAGGGCCATCGTTATCTGGCACTCAATGCTGTGACTACCGAAGGTGTAACAGCGATTGGCTACGGTAATGCAGTCAATCATGAGTCGGGAGCCAATAATGCCTTCGTTTTCCGGCTGAAAGGGGAAAAGGATCGCCTCTACGCCCCCTTGGTTGAACCGGCAAAGTGTCCCCCGGCCCTGCATAAACAACTTGGGTTTACGCACGACTACATTCCACCGTCGCAAACCCCGCAGCGCCGGGACATCGATATTGTGGAGAACACCTCCCGGCCTACCCCGCAGTCACCCCGCCCAGGGGTGTAAGGAGTCATTATGCAATTACGCTCAATTTTGCTGGCCGCGTTGCTGGCCAGTACGTTTACGTTGCCGACGCATGCCGCGACGTGTCGCGCAGCCTCAGCGGCTCAAATCGGTGCCCAAAACGGCTATGAACGGGATCGCAAAGCAGCAGAAGCCTGGTCTCAGCGCGAACATCAGGTGTCCAGTGGGTTACAGCAGTGTTTAGGCGATATCAGTACAGCGATCACCGTGCCAACCTTTCCCGACCTGAGCGGTATTCTCAACGGCATCAAAGACAAGATTTGCCGGGCCGCACACGACAAGATCCAAGAGTATATTCCGAGTCAAATTGACCCCTGGGGGGATTTGTCTTCTCGCAGCGGTGGCCTGGTTGGCACATCTTCCCGTTCGGTCAATGCGCCCAAGAATTACGCACCAACCTCTTACCAACAGGCCCCTGTAACTTCACCTCCACCATCGCAACCCTCAAGCGTGACCGGTGGTGATTACCTCTTTAGTCGTTAATACGTCTTTCGCTAAATCAGCGGATGTTACCTGTTCCTTCTTGCAGCCTCGCCGGGCATAACCTGGTGAGGCCTGCCCGT